>JBILBH010000001.1:0-189354 GCA_044353785.1 Terrimicrobiaceae bacterium | reverse complement strand
TGGCCTGCAACGATTTTGGGATGACGCTCAAGCAGTCCTCTCGCTTATTGGTCGCCCATGGCTGCAGTCTCAAGCAAACGCTACTGCGAAAATTTAGCCGTCGGGTTATCTTGAAGAGATGGTATAAAATGCTTGGGAGTAACATTATAAAACTTGTTATACCAAAAGCTGAATGCTTGTGGACTCTACTGTAGCAGCGGTCTATGACCACCGATGGTCAACGACTCCGGCGCTCAGAGAGACGCCGCGACAAGTTAAAACGGCGCGCTAAAGGTCAAAACCTTATAGATATTGGTGTGAGGCGATACTTTATCAGAAGAATCTCCCGGTCCCAGCCTATATGAAATGGGCGCCTCAGAAATGGCACCTTGTGCACAATGCTTTTTCAGACATGGAAGCTGCGTCAATGGGTCGGAAAGGAGGTGCGCTCCAGCCAGACTGCGTAAGCTTCTTCGGAGGTTTCCCCGGCTGCGAGGGCGAGGGTTTCGAGCACGGCTTCCTCTTCGGGGGCTTGGAATCGGTATCCGTTTATTTCGATGAAAAGCGCGGCGGCAATGAAACCGGCGCGTTTGTTTCCATCGAGGAAAGGATGGTTTTTGACGATGCCGTGAGCGTAGGAGGCGGCCATCTGAAAAATACTTGGCTTTCCACAGGCAAAGAGGTGCTTGGGCCTACTGAGAGCCGAATCGAGCAAGGATTCATTCCTGATACCCGATAAACCGCCGAATCTTTCCAGCAGGCTCTCATGATACGCGAGGCAATCCTCGCGCGTGATCCGGATGGGTTCGTTCATTTGGCGAGTTCCCGAAGAGCGTTGCGATAGCGCTGCATGAGGCTTTCCACGATTACCATTTTGTCCTTAAAGCCCGGGCTCTCGGGTGTGACGCGAAGCGAACATTCGGGGGATTCCGTGAAATAGAGAATCGTCCCTTCCTGGGCTTTGAGTTGCTGGAGGGCTTCTTTAGGGAGGACGATGCCGAGGGAGTTGCCGATTTTGCGAACTTTGGATTGCGCGATCATGGAATAACATTAGTTACCACATGGCGGTCGTCAATCGGCGGCGTCGTTCGTTTTTGCAGACTGCAAAATGGATTTTCGAAAGATTGCCAATGGCTCGCGCTGGTTTTATAAGTCCGGCCCCGATCTTCACTTCATGAAATCCTCCTCCTCGCAGTCCTCCTCTCCTTCCACCCAAGCCGTGTCGGTGGCCGGCAAAAAACTTCTTGCGGCGAACCGCAGTGAAATCGCGATCCGGGTTTTCCGCGCCGCGACCGAGCTGGGCATGCGCACCGTGGCCATCTACGCGCAAGAGGATCGTCACACGATGCACCGCTTCAAAGCCGACGAGGCCTATGTGGTTGGCGAGGGCAAGGGACCGGTGGGGGCGTATCTGGATATCGATGGCATCATCAGCCTGGCGCGGGAGCACGGGGTGGACATGATTCATCCGGGGTATGGATTTTTATCCGAGAATGCAGCGTTCGCGCGGGCTTGTGTGGAGGCGGGGATTACTTTTGTGGGGCCGGACTCGGAATTGCTCGACACGATGGGCGACAAGACCGCCGCACGGGCACTGGCTCAGAAGCTGAATGTGCCGACGCTGCCTGGAACGGAGGATCCGGTGAGCGAACGCGGCGAGGCACTTCGTATCGCGAAGGGGATCGGCTTTCCGCTGATCATCAAAGCGGCCTTCGGCGGTGGCGGGCGCGGGATGCGGGTGGTGACGCGCGGCGAGGATTTGGCCGACCTGCTGGATGAGGCCCAGGGCGAGGCTGGGCGGGCATTTGGAAATCCGGCCGTGTTTCTCGAAAAATACATTCCCCGGGCCAAGCATATCGAGGTGCAGATTCTGGGCGACCGCCACGGAAATGTGCTGCATCTGCACGAGCGCGACTGCTCGGTGCAGCGTCGCCACCAGAAAGTGATCGAGATCGCGCCCTCCGTGGCGCTCGATGAGGGCGTGCGACGCGACCTGTGCGACGCGGCTGTGCGCTTGGCTCAGGGCGTCGGCTACAACAATGCCGGCACGATCGAGTTCCTCTACGATGTGGATAAAAAAGAGTGGTTCTTCATCGAGATGAACCCGCGCATTCAGGTCGAGCACACGGTGACGGAGCAGGTCACGGGCATCGATCTGGTGCGCTCCCAGATTCTCGTCTCGGCCGGAGCTTCCCTGCACGGCCCCGAGTTGGCGTTGCCGCCGCAGCCGGACATTCCCTGCAATGGCTATGCCGTTCAATGCCGCGTCACCACCGAGGACCCGGCGAACAAATTCATGCCGAATTACGGCAAGATCATCACCTACCGCAGCGCGGCGGGATTCGGGGTTCGGCTCGACTCGGGCATGGGCACGACCGGCAGCGTTATCACGCCTTTTTACGATTCCCTGCTCACAAAAATCACGACCTCCGGGCAGACCTTCCCGATGGCTCTCCAGCGCATGCTCCGCGCGCTACGCGAATTCCGCATTCGCGGCGTGAAGACAAACATTCCGTTTCTGGAAAATGTCATTCAAAACGAGGCGTTCCAATCCGGCGCGGCCACAACCACGCTCATCGACACCACGCCGTCGCTCTTTGATTTCAAACCCCGCCGCGACCGCGCCTCGCGCCTGCTTTCCTTCCTCGCGGATGTGATCGTGAATGGAAATCCCCAAGCCAAGGGACATCAGATTTCCGCGCCCTTGGAGCCGGCGCGCAGGCCATCCTACGACGGCAAACAGGTGCCACCCGAGGGCACACGCCAGCTTTTACTGAAACTCGGGCCTGAGAAATTTGCCGAATGGACGCGGAGCCAGAAGCGATTGCTTTTCACGGATACGACATTCCGCGACGCCCACCAATCGCTCCTCGCCACGCGCGTTCGCACCTACGACATGGCGGCTGTGGCGGATTCCGTCGCGCGCCGGGCTTCAGAGCTTTTCAGCTTGGAAATGTGGGGCGGGGCGACCTTCGACGCCTCGATGCGCTTCCTGCATGAGGATCCCTGGGACCGCTTGCGCGAGCTGCGCGAACGGATTCCGAATATCTGCTTCCAGATGCTTCTGCGCGGCTCGAATGCGGTCGGGTATTCCAACTACCCGCCGAATGTCGTGGCCGGCTTCATCCAACACGCCGTGGCCTGCGGCATGGACATTTTCCGCATTTTCGACTCATTGAACGACCTGCCGAACATGAAGGCGGCGATGGAGGCCGTGCGGAAATACAACGGCGTTTGCGAGGGCACGCTCTGCTACACGGGCGACATTCTCGATCCCGCCCGCACGAAGTATTCGCTCAAATACTACATCGGCCTCGCCAAGGAACTGGAAAAAATGGGAGCGCACATGCTCGCGGTGAAGGACATGGCCGGACTCTGCCGCCCCTTTGCGGCGAGGGCACTCATCAAGGCGCTCCGCGAAGAGGTCGGAATGCCGGTGCATTTCCACACCCATGACACCAGCGGCGTGAACGCGGCTTCGATCCTCATGGCCGCCGAGGCAGGGGTCGATGTGGTGGATGCGGCGATCTCCTCGATGTCTGGCTCGACCTCACAGCCGAACCTCAACAGCCTCGTTGCCGCCCTGCGCCATACGCCGCGCGATCCGGGTCTGGATTTGGATGCCCTCAACGAATTTGCCGACTACTGGGAACAAGTTCGCACCTTTTATGCGCCCTTCGATACCTCGCCAAGGACTGGAAGTGCAGAGGTTTACCTCCACGAAATGCCCGGCGGACAATTCACCAATCTCAAAGAGCAGGCCGCCAGCATGGGCCTCTCCAGCCGCTGGCCGGAGATCGCCCGCTGCTATGCCGAGGTGAATGAACTCTTCGGTGACATCGTGAAGGTGACGCCCTCGAGCAAAGTCGTCGGCGACATGGCGCTTTTCCTCTTCACCCGTGGCATCCGTCCGGCGGATGTCCTGAATCTCGAACCCGGAACGGCGTTTCCAGAGTCCGTGAAAGACATGCTCGCCGGAGGACTTGGCGAGCCGATGGGTGGATGGCCGAAAAAACTCGTAGAAGTCGTTCTTGGAAAAACGAAACTCGCCAAGGCCCGTGCGCCGAAGGTCGATCTGGCAGATGTCCGCGCCGAATTGACTGCCAAACTCAAACGCGAAACCAGCGACGACGACCTTTACAGCCATCTCATGTATCCAGATGTCTTTGCGGACTTTTCGAAATTCGAGCGCGAATATGGCGATGTCAGCAAACTGCCGACACCCGCGTTTTTCTATGGTTTGAAACCGGGCGAGGAAATTGCGATCGATATCGAGCAGGGTAAGACTTTGTTCGTCAAGTTGATCAATGTCGGCACGCCGGCAAAAGACGGGCGGCGCGTTGTTTCCTTCGAGTTCAACGGTATGCCCCGCGAGGCGACCACGCTCGATCGCTCGCTCCAGACGAAATCCGTTTCCAGAGCAAAGGCCGATTCCGCGAAGCCCAACGAGGTCGGCGCGCCAATCCCCGGCATGGTGAGCTCATTGTCCGTCGGCGTCGGAGCAAAAGTCGCAAAAGGCGATAAGATTCTGACCCTCGAGGCCATGAAAATGCAGACGACTCTCTACGCCCCGAGGGATGGCGTGATCGATGAAATCCTCGCGCAAGCCGGCGAGGCAGTGGATACGGGCGATTTGATTGTTCGACTGCGGGCTTGATTCGGTGCAAAAAACCAATCCCACCCAAAGCTGCTGAAGCGCTCATTGGGTTCAGCGCCCTTCAACTGCAAATACTATCCATTCTCTTTCGCGCGAACCAAAAATTTGGACGATCGTCCAAATTTTTTGTCCAAGAGGAGCGAGGAGAGGCTTTCAAGGTGGCGGAATGGGATGGACGATGTTTGATGATTAATGGGTCAAGCGGGGTGTTCACCCCATGCGGCGGTTGCCCATTTTCGAACAAAAAAAGAAGCCGACTCTTGCGAGTCGGCTTCTTGGTTTAAGTTAAACTACGAGTTCGATTAGAACGCGAAGCGAAGACCAGCGCGACCAAGGATGCCGCTCTTAGGCTCTTCGGAGGAGTAAACCCAACGAGCGTCGGAGAAAAGACCAACGTTATCGGTAACGCGGTATTCAAGGCCGCCACCAAGGGTGCCGAAACCATGACCACGGCGACCTTCGCCGTAAGCCGCTCCACCACCGATGAGGGCGTAAGGAGCAAGGTTGATCGAGCAGATCGGATAGCGGAGAAAGAGGTTGCCTGCGGTAACCCATTCAGAGGTAGACCCTTCACGACCGAGGACGTCTTGTTCGACACCGAGACCGATGAATTTGGTGAAGAAGTAGTTGACTCCGAGTCCACCACCCCAGCCTGGACGGCCTTGGTTGTAGAAAGCGCCGGCGGCGAATGCGTCGACTTGGAGTTCCTGATCGCGGAATTTGCATTCCGAAGCTGGAGCTACGGTTTGTTTGAAGGTCTTGGCCGAGGTGCCAGCGAAGGCGCCAGTGACTGAGACAGCAACTGTAAGGAGTGCGAGTGTGAGTTTTTTCATAGTGTGTTTATTTGATCAGCGGAGCAGGTTTTCACGAGCATCGCTGGGAGTAGTTGTAAAAAAAACGCCAGATTCGTCAATATTTATTTTTAGTCCGCTCAAGCCGCCACCGGGTTCCGGATTTTTTCCTTCTCGCGTTCGCGCTTCTCCTCGAGGCGGGCGAGTTCGGAAACGAGCTGGCGCTCGAGCGCCTCGCGCTCCTGATAGGGAGCTTTGGCCATTTGATCTTCGAGGAAGATTTTTTTCTCAGCGATCTTGGCGTTGATCGAGCTGTCGACCTCAGCAATTTGCTGCTTTTGGTCGAGCGTGAGTTGGACGGCGGGGGAGGATTTTTCGAGTCGGCTCATGGCGAGTTCGTATGCGGATTTCATGGCGGCAGTGTAACAATTTTGTGATTTCGCACACAGAAAAATTGCGGGTGGCGGCGGGGGAGTGTTTAGTGGGAGCTCATGTCGCACCTTAGGCTTTTGAGCACGGATTTTGATGGAACGCTGATCAGCCACTTCTCCGACGGGCGGTGCGCGCCGGACTTCGCCGCCGTCCTCGTGGAGCATAAAAAATCCGGTGGACTCTGGGCGGTGAATACCGGGCGCAGTCTCTGGCATGCCATCGAGGGCGTGGAAAAATTCCAACCGCCGGTGCAGCCGGATTTCCTGCTCACGAACGAGAGGGAAATTTTTCACCGGACACCGGATGGCCGCTGGGTGCCCGAGCATGGCTGGAACGAGACCTGTTACAAAAGGCACGACGACCTCTACGCGCGGTCGACGCATATTATTGACCGCATTCGCCTGCTGGCAGATGGGCATCCGGGTATCAACCTCTCGGAGGAGAATGGCCAACTGGCTGGGGTGATCACCTCAGATGAGCAAGTGATGCATGATTTTGTCTCGTTTCTGGAAACCGAGCGCGGCAGGCTGCCGGAGTTTTCCTACCAGCGGAATACGATCTACCTGCGTTTTGCCCATAGCGACTATCACAAGGGATCGGCGCTTGGTGAGCTTTGCCGGATTCTCCAGATTTCTACGGGCGAGGTGCTTGCAGCGGGCGATCACTTCAATGACATCCCCATGCTCGATGGCCGCTATGCCGCACATCCTTGCTGCCCCTCAAATGCCATTCCCGAGGTGCGGGCCACTGTCGAAGGCGCGGGGGGACATCTGGCCTCGAAACCGGCCGCCGAGGGAGTGGCCGAGTCGTGGCATTTTTTCCAAGCCAACAGCCAACCATGAACGCCGCACTTGTTCGAAAATTCCGCAAAAAACTCGGCACCGCCCGCGTTCTGGATGACGCCCCGGCGGTCTATGCCTCTGACAAATGGTTCGCGAAGGGAACACCAGGAGCTGTCGTTTTTCCGGCAAATACCGAAGAGACGGCCTTCGTCCTGCAGGAGGCTTATCGCGCGGGTATTCCCGTCACGCCGCGCGGCGCCGGATATGGCTATGTTGGCGGCTGCACGCCCGTGGAAGGCGGCATTGTGCTTTGTATGGACCGCATGGACCGTATTGTGGAGCTGAACACCCGCGACTTTGTGGCAGTGGTCGAGCCGGGCGTCATCACGGGAAAACTTCAGGAAGCCGCCCGCAAAAAAAATCTCTTTTACCCACCAGACCCCGCCAGTTTGAAAGATTGCAGCATCGGCGGAAACATTGCCACCAATGCCGGTGGACCGCGATGCCTGAAATACGGCGTCACGCGCAGCTACATCCTCGGCCTCACGGTGGTGTTGCCTGACGGCAAAGTAGTGACCTGCGGCGGGCGCACCCACAAAAATAAAACCGGCTTCGACTTGGTGGGACTTTTCACGGGATCGGAGGGTCTTCTGGGGGTCGTCACTCAAGCCACACTCCGCCTACTGCCACTCCCGCCCGCGCGCGCCGTGCTTTCAGCCGGGTTTGCATCCATCGAAGCTGCCTCCCAAGCGATCCAAAATGTGTTTTCAGCAGGCTTCCTCCCTGCGGCCTTGGAAGTCGCCGACGAGTTCACCCTGAATGCCGCCCGGGCCTATAGTCCCTCGGCAAAATTCCCGCCCGGCAAGGCGCAGGTGATCATCGAAGTGGACGGCCAGCCCGCCAGCGTGCGTTCCGAGGCGGCCGATCTTGAAAAACTCCTCAAAAAGTCCGGTGCCTCCGGCATTCAAAAAGCCACCACGCCCGAAGCCTGCGAAGCACTCTGGGGCCTGCGGCGGGTTTACTCGCAATCCCTCAAAGCCACCGGCCTCAAAAAACTCAACGAAGACATCGTCGTTCCGCGCGGGCGTTTAGTGGACCTCATGAAATTCGCCGCACGCCTCCAGAAGAAATACGGTTTCCCCCTCGCCTGCTTCGGCCATGCGGGGGATGGCAACATTCATGTGAATATCATGGTCGAGAATCCCGAGAATCCGGCAGTTCAAAGAAGATCTCAGGCTGCGCTCGACGCGCTTTTCACCCAAGTCCTCGCCTGGCAAGGAGCGATCACCGGCGAGCACGGCATCGGTCTTGCGAAGAAGCCTTGGTGGACTCAAGCGCTCTCCGCCGAAACACGCGCTCTCCATCAAACCCTGAAAAAAGCCCTCGATCCGGCAGGCCTCCTAAACCCTGGAAAGTTTGTATAAACACTCTGTTCCCTCAAGAAATTCCAATGGACAATTCAAGGCCTGTGCGGAAGCCGCACGCGCGGGAGTTCTATCACGATTTTTTGAGTGGTATCAGGCGGTTCTGATTGGAAGAGGTTTTCTTCAATCCAATGATCAAAAACTGTGACAGCTTCCGGTCGAGACATGCGGTCTTGATCGCTGACGAGTTGAAGACGCTCCGATGAGTCACGGAAATCGACCCGAACTTTTCCCCGGGTAAGCAATTGAATGACAATATTAAGACAAAGGCTATTCGAGTCGCCAAGCCTGATGAGGTATTCCCCGATTTTTTCCCCCAATTTGATTGGTGGGCCATGCGAGGAATCCCATTCCTCCACAAGTTGAGCGCCAGAAAACTTTCGAACTCCCACATGAATCAATATTTTGGAGGCTGGCTTGGGGGGGGGGATTGTCATGGTTTCGAGAGTGCGCCGGGGATTGCGGCATCAGTCGCGAACGAGTATCATTTCGTGCGCGGAGGCTTGCCCCGAGGAGGTTGGAGAACGATTCTTTGTGTTTTATTGACTTGGGTGGCTTGAGAGCGGTTTTCTTTAACCCAGCGGTCAAAAACCTGAACCGCCTCGACGCGGGACATCAGGTCTTGCTTGTTCAACAACTGGAGGCGCTCCGTGCTGTCACGAAAGTCCACCCTCACTTTTCCCTGCGTAAGCAATTGAATGATAATATTGAAACAAAACTCGTTCGACTCGCCGATTCGCACCATATATTCCCCGATTTTGCTCGATAAAATTGTGGGAGGCGAGTTGCGGGGGAAATCCAACTCTTCAAGAGCAGCAGCAGAAGAGAATTTTTTGACTCCCACTTTTATAAGTATATCGGATGAGGATTTTGCGAGGAGGGGCGGCATACTCTGGTACGACACTAGTAATGCTCACATTTGAGCTAAGTCAAGATTTTGACGTAAGCTTTTTGGCGCAAGGTATCGAGCCAGCGCTGCTGCACTTTCATGCGTTCCTGCTGCATGAGGTTGCGCTCGATTTCCTCGCGAACTTCTCCTAATGGCTTGACAGAAGAATTTTTACGAGCCTCAACATAGAGAATATAGTAGGAGTCCTCGATGCGAATGACCGGGCTGATGCCGCCGGCCTTGAGGGAGAAGGCTGTTTTCGTGAGTTGCTCGTTGAGGGTATTCCGCTCGATCCAACCCCAGTCGCCACCGGTGTCGCTGGTGCTTTCGTCCTCGGAATACATCTGTGCCATACGCTCAAATTCCGCACCGCCCACGAGTTTTTGACGAATTTCCTCGGCGGTCTGCTTCTTGTCGCCGCCGGAGCCGATGTCATCTTTGTTGCCATCCCGGAGAACGATCATGCGAAGCTTGACCTGCTCAGGCAGGGAATAGGCAGCACGGTTTTTATCGTAGAAGTCCTGAACCTGCTTGGGGGAGACGACAAAATTGTCCGTGACTTTGGATTGGCGCATCGCCTGCACGATGATCTTTTCTTTTTCGATCTCCTTGAATCGCGTGAGGCTGTAGCCCTGAGCTTGGAGGGTTCTGACGAAGGCCGCGCGGTCGCCGCCGAATTCTTCGCGTATGATCGTCTGCACACGATCATCCACGACATAGTCCGGGATGTTCGCTCCCTTTTCCTGCATCTTGCGGAATTCTTGAATGATGAGTTGGCGGTCGACGAGATCCTTGAGGGCGGCGAGTCGCATTTCCTTGACCTTGTCGGCCAAGTCGGGACCACGATAAGCCTCGCGCATGGCGCGCTCGCGGGCACCAATAAGTTCGCGCACTTGAGAAATGGTGATCACATCGTTGTTGACGATGGCTGCCACGCCGTCAATGACCTCGGCCTGCTGGCACTGCGCGGCAGGAATGGATATGGCCGCAGCAAGGCAGGTTGCAAAAATTGCGATAAATCGTCTCATCGGCTTGGCATCGTTTCGAGGAAGCTCAACACGCAGTGAAGCCTAAAATCGGGGTCGGGAACCGTCAAGCGGGGAAACCTGCCGCCGATCAACACATAACTTCCGCCGCGCGTGAGCATGAGCTTTTCCTCACGAACCTCAACCTGGCTGATACGGCGCTGCGACGCCTCGATGCGGATGGCCGCGCAGAGCAGGGCGTTCTCCAATGCTGGCGGCAAGGGGCCGAAACGATCGCGCCACGCTATACGAAGCGCATCGGCCTCCTGGCGCGTGCCGACCTCCGCAAGGCGCCGGTAGGCTTCGATGCGCAACTTTGGCTCGCCCATGTAGGCATGCGGCACAAACGAAGGCATGCCGCCGGATTTGAGGAACTCGCCCTCTTCGATGACCAAAAAATCAAAGCGCAAAGCCGTGGTGGAGCCGAAAGATTTCTGGCCATTCACGGCATCCACCGCACGGCGGAGCATTTTGCAATAGAGGTCGAAACCGACGGAAATAATGTGCCCGCTCTGCTCCGTGCCGAGCAGATTGCCCGCGCCTCGAATCTCCAGGTCGCGCATGGCGATTTTAAAACCCGATCCGAGTTCGGAGTATTGCTTGATCGCCGACACACGCTTGCGCGCCGCGCCGACAGACATCAACTCGCGTGGCAGAAGCAGGTAGGCGTAGGCTTTTGTTCCGGAGCGCCCGACGCGCCCTCGGAGCTGATACAGGTCCGCAAGGCCAAAGCGGTCGGCGCGGTCGATGATGATGGTGTTCGCATTGGGAATATCCAAGCCGCTCTCAATGATGGTCGTCGACACGAGGATATCCGCCTTGCCTGCGACAAAGCTCTGCATGACGCCTTCGAGTTCCTTCTCCTCCATTTGCCCATGGCCGACGATGACGCGTGCACCATCGCAGAGTTCGCGGATCCTTGCTGCAACGCGCTCGATAGTTTGAACCCTGTTGTGCAGAAAATAAATCTGCCCGCCGCGAGCGAGTTCGCGATTGATTGCATCGCGAATGACGCGTTCGTCGTAGCCGCAGACGATGGTTTCGACAGGTTGCCGATTTGGCGGCGGGGTTTCGATGACGGACATATCCCTCGCGCCCATGAGTGAGAGATAGAGAGTGCGGGGAATCGGAGTCGCAGAGAGCGTGAGCACATCAACGAGACGGAATTTTTCCTTCAACGCATCCTTGTGCTTCACGCCGAAGCGTTGCTCCTCATCCACAACGACGAGGCCGAGATCCTTAAAAACGACATCGGAGGAAATGACGCGATGCGTTCCCACCACGATGTCCACGCTCCCGTCAGCGAGGGCCTTGATAACTTTCTTCTGCTCCGCTGCGGAGCGGTAGCGACTGAGGAGTTCGATGGTCACCGGATACTCGCTCATGCGCTCGCGGAAATTCTGCCAGTGCTGCTGAGCCAGCACCGTCGTGGGTGCGATGACCACGGCCTGCTTGCCACTCGTCACCGCCTTGAAAACCGCGCGGATGGCCACCTCGGTTTTTCCGAAGCCGACATCACCGCAAATCAAGCGATCCATCGCGCGCGCTGACTCCATGTCCGTCTTGGAGTCGCGGATCGCCTTCAGCTGATCCGCTGTCTCGGTAAAATGAAACGAGCGCTCGAACTCCTGCTGCCAATGCGAGTCCGGCGGGAACGCATGGCCTTGGGCCGTCTCGCGTTCAGCCTGCACCTTGAGCATGCGTGCGGCGTATTGATAAATGCCTTGTGTGGCTTTCTCCTTCGCTTTTTTCCAGCGGGCCCCGCCGAGCTCGGAAAGCTCGGGATATTTGCGGCCGAGTCCCACATAACGTGCCACCTGCCAAGCCTGGTCAAGCGGCACATAGAGCCTCGCGCTGTTCGCGAATTCCAGCACCAGAACATCCCCCGTTCCATCTGGCGATTTTTCGAGCCCCTCGTAGCGTCCGATTCCATGGTCGAGGTGCACGACAAGGTCGCCGGCTTCGAATTCCGAAAAATCCATCACCGCACGACCCGAGCGAATCCGCTCGCGCCGGAGGGACGCCCGATGCGCGCGCTGGCTGGCCGAGCGGCCAAGCACTTCGGACTCCGAAAGGAGCGCCAGCTTTGCCTGTGGACACACGAACCCGCGCGTGGCCCGCGAGGTGAGAAAAACCAAGTTCGAGGTGTCGAAATCAAAATCCGAAGCCATCTCGCGAAAACGCTCGCCCTCGCCTTCATTCACGCAGGCGAAGGCAATCATCCACCGATCCGCAGCCCAACTGTGGAGCTGATTAAAAAACCGGTCGCGCTTGGTTTCGTTGAGCACCAAATCGCCCGCGCCGAGGTCTCCGAAAGGCGGGGGATAAAACACGGCGGCATGCTTCGAGCCCTCGCCGCCGCTTCCTATGCCGATCCCTTCAAACTCTCCATCCGGTTCGATGGTGAGGACGCGATCCTTCAGCCCGAAATAATCCCGAAGCGTCCCTCCGGCCGCGTCGGTGCGGCCGATGTAGATTTCCGTTTGCGCGACCTCGCCAACAGATCCCTGCGTATCGAGGTCGAATTCCCGCAGTGAATCGATTTCCAAGTCGAACCACTCGAGCCTCACCGGGCGGGGTTGCTGCCAGGAAAACACATCGAGAATCCCGCCCCGTCGCGCATACTGCCCGCGGGCCACCACCTGCGGGGCGGAGTCATAGCCTGCGCCCTCGAGGCGGGCGATCACCTTTTCCAGCGGAATGCTCTGCCCTTTTTCCAAGGTGAAAATTTCACGCTTCACCGAAGCCAGCGCTGGCGTTGCGGACTCCCACTGTCCGGCATGAACGACCACCACCTCATCTCCGCCGCCTCGGGCCAGTGTCCGCAGCAAATCCAACCGCTCGGACTCGGTCTCCGCATCCGCCAGCGCCTCGGCATTCGGGATTTCCAAGTCGGGAAAAAGCCGCACCCGTCCGCACCATGCCGCAAGCTCGGCAGCGAATTCCTCCTGGCTCTTCACATCGCGGCACACAACCCACACGCGACCCGTGATTTTCCCGATCAGCAGCGCTGCAACGAAAGGTTGCGCGGCCTCGGCGATCTCGGGAACAAGCGCGCCGGACTTCGCCTTCAGAATCTTCGCCACTGCAGAATCCAATTCCGCCTGTTTTAAAAAAGTCTCAAGCGGAGAAAATGTCATCGAAGTATTTCTGCTGAAAATCCGAGGCGGTATCAACCAAAGGCCGTCCGTCGAGTTCCCTCACTGATCGAATCCCGACCCGGCTGTTAGTAAGGAAAGCAGCGCTGCAACGCGCCACATCGTGGCTCTCCAAAATCCCCTCGTCCGCACCGAAGTTCTCAAGCACCCACAACCGCGCCGCACCATCCCTCGCCCCCGTCTCCAGCGCGGGAGTGATCCATGCTCCGTCGATTTGCAAAAAAACATTCGCCATCGCAGCGCCCACAAGCATTCCGGCCGGATTGAATAACAAAACCTCGTCGCAGTCCGCGCGTTTTGCGTGCCCCATCGCCTCGATATTCTGCCAGTAGTTGCCGGACTTCCACCCGCCTGGCCTCGGCAAATACGGCGCCGCAGAGGACATCACGCGCAGCGCCGGCAAATTCCATCCCACCTCCGCCTGGTCGAAAAGCGCATAGACATTTCCCGCAAAGATATCGCAAGGCCCGCCGGAACCTGCCGTGAAATAAAACCGCAGCAATCCAGTGCCGAGCCTTGAAAAATCAAACTCAGGCAACACCGGCAGCTCGGCCCCACAATCCCCCGCCGCCCGCCGCAGCCTCTCCAAATGAGCCTCGAACAAGAGAGGCCGTCCCGCCACAACAGCGACCGTCTCAAACACGCTCATCCCATAGCGAAAACCACGATCCACCAACGGCAGCGAGTCCACCGCCTCCCAAACGCTACCGGTTTGTTTCCAAGTCCACATTTGCAGTCGATTAGAGAAATGAATTCACGACGCGGACGGTTCCGTAGATTTGACCATGGTTGAGATCCTCGGTGCAGAGCGTGTCGCAGTCGAGTTCTTGCGCAGCGGCAAGGATTGCGGCGTCCCAGTAGGAAATGCCGTGACGATTATGGATCTCAAGTGCCGCAAAAATGATGTCGGGCGTTGGCTGCACACAGGGAAATTCAAGCATTCTAAGCGCTAAGAGGGCGAGTGCCCCTGAGTCCCGCCCGATGTGCTTTTTCCTGAGACAAGTGGGAATGAATTCTTGGACAACCTGCAACAAGAGGTGGACTTCGGATTCCGAAATCAACGAAATCGCAAGTTCACGCTTCCGTTTATCGATCGACGCCTTGGAGACCGGATAAACAAACATTTTCGTGTCGAAAAGTGCATTCATTCCGGCCGACCTTTGCGCCGGTCGTAAATCTCATCGTGATGGAATTTGCCAAATGGCTCAGTGATCGACACGCCAGCCAGCGCCTCAATCAACCTCGACGCCCGTTGCTTGCGCTCGGATGCGGCGTCGGAAATGTCATTCTGCGTGGCGTATTCAAGACCCTTGACGACCAGAGCTTTTACCATCGCATTTCGCTTGGCGGTAGTGATTTTTGCGCGACGGAGCAGTTCGTCGGGAAGATCGATTGTGGTCTTCATTGAGCCAGCAATATAGCTATATGGGAGGGATGTCAAAGTTGCCCCCGCTCTACTAAAGCACCCCCGTGTTTTTACTCTTCTTCCTCCTCCGGCCCGGCTGCAGCATTGCGGTCGAGGCGTTTTCGGAGTGTGGCGCGGGTGATGCCGAGCATTTTGGCGGCGCGGACTTGGTTGTCGCCGGTTTTTTGCATGGCGCGGAGAGTGAATTCGCGCTCGATCCAGGGCAGAAGCGGGAGCGAGGAGTCTTCGGCGGCGGCTTGGAAGAGCACCTCTACGGCGCGTTCCTTTGGCATGAGTTCGAGGGATGCGGCTTCGCCTTCTGACAGATTCTCAGGCGAGGCGACCCCAAGCGGGATATCCTTTGGCAGCAGGATGTCGGCGGTGGAAAGCACGGTGGCGCGCTGGAGTGTGTTTTCCAGTTCACGCACATTGCCGGGCCAGGGATAGGACTCCAAAACACGAACGGCCTCCTCGGAAAGTTTCAGCGGCGGGGTGTGCGTGCGGTTGGCGATTTTTTGGAGAAAATATTCGGCAAGCAAACGGATGTCATCCACGCGCTGGCGGAGTGGCGGAATGTGGATTCGCACCACATTGAGGCGATAGAAAAGGTCCTCACGGAAGGTGCGCTTGGCCACTTCCTCCTCCAGGTTGCGATTCGTCGCACAGACGATTCGGACATCCGTGTGCAGCGTCTCGTTGCCGCCGACGCGGGAGAAGGTGCCCTCTTGAAGGACGCGGAGAATTTTGCTCTGCACCTGGAGGGGCATTTCACCAATCTCGTCGAGGAAAAGCGTGCCCTTGTTGCATTGCTCAAACCGTCCGACCCGCTGTGTCGCCGCACCAGTGAATGCACCCTTCTCGTGGCCGAAGAGTTCACTCTCGAGAAGATTTTCCGGAATGGCGGCGCAATTGATCGCGAGGAAGCTGCGATTGCTGCGGGCGCTGTAGTTGTGAATCGCGCAGGCGACGAGCTCCTTGCCCGCGCCGCTCTCGCCAGTGACCATCACAGCGGCATCGCTGCCAGCCACGCGGCCCACCATTTTGAAGACCTGCTGCATGGCCTCGGAGCGGCCGACGATTTCATCCCGGTGCTGCTCGACGGTGAGCTGCGGCTTGAAGGCATTGGCGGCGCGAAGTTCGGCTGCCGCAAGGAGAGCGGCATCGGCCACGACCTTCAGATTGAAGGGCAACTGCTCCTTGCGCACAAAATCGAACGCCCCCATTTTCATGGCCTCTATCACCGATTGGGTGGTACCGAACGCGCTGGTGAGAATGACCATGGCATTCGACGAGTGCTTACGGATTTTCGCGAGCAGCTCCATGCCGGTGAAGGGATGCAAATTCATCTCGGCGAGCACGAGTTCCGGCTCTTCCAAGCAGAAAGTCTTATAGCCTGCATCGGAGGATTCCTCCGTGAGAACGCGTGCTGATTTGCTTTGGAGTTGGTTTTTTGCCCACTCCAAAAAGTCGGTGTCCCTGTCCACCAAAAGAATCGTCTGCTGCTTTGCCATTGCCCTTGTGTTGTTTAATTGAACATCAGCACGGCGGCATGCGAAAGCGATTTTTTGACATCGCGTCCTTGATTGCACGCCCGCTCCCGCTTTTGATGGAAGCTCATGATTCGGGTCCGATTGTTTTTTCTCAGCTTGGCGGCGTGCCTCGCGGCATTGCCTGCCGCAACAGCCGGTCTCCTCGATGATCTGACCAGCGAACAAAGAGCCGAACTCGATAAGGGCGATCTCATCGTCCTGGAGCAGGATATTTCCGGCAAACCCTGGCCGAGGATTCGCATCTACAAAAAAATCCAAGCCACACCCGAGCAGGTGGCGGCGGTTTTTTTCGACTACAATCAAGCCGAGACATTCATCCCCGATGTGCTGGAGTCCAGAATCTCCAAAAAAATCTCTCCGGGTGTTATGGAGGTGGATTACGAGGTCGATGTGCCGATTCTCGCGGACGAGGCCTACACGGCACGGAATGAAATGAAAGCGGTCCAGGATGGCTACCAAGCCTCCTGGATACTCCTCCGCGCCCTTCAAACAAAAGCCGCCGAAGGCAACATGCTCATCGAGCCTTTTGAAAACGGCTCGTCTGTGATTCGCTACACGAACCTCGTGACTCCAAGCTCCGGCATGGCAAAAATCCTCAAGCTCCCGGCCATGGCCCGAATGCAAAAAACCGTCCTCGCGATCGGCCAGAAGGTCGAACAACAAAAATCAAAAAATCCGGTGGAGCTCGCCGCACAAGTCGCACGCCTGCGCGAGGCGATGGAATCCACAGCCGCGACAGACAACCAAAAACCCTGATGCAAAAATCCAACCGCGCCGCACTCGGCATTATTTTTCTCACAATTTTTATCAACATGGTGGGATTCGGGGTCGTCATTCCCGTCTTGCCCTTCTACGCCGAGCGGTTCGGTGCGACCCCGTGGGAGATCGGTTGGCTCTTTGGCATCTTCTCGCTCATCCAATTCTTCGCCGCTCCGGTCTTTGGCCAGATATCCGACCGCTTCGGACGCCGACCCGTGCTCATCATCAGCACACTCGGAACCGCTCTGGGTTTCACAATCATGGGCATCGGCCACTCGCTTACGATGCTGTTTGTCGGGCGGATCATCGACGGCATCTCCGGCGGCAGCATCGGCACCGCGCAAGCGTATGTCGCCGACATCACAGCTCCCGAAAACCGCTCGAAGGCAATGGGCCTCATTGGAGCGGCATTCGGCCTGGGTTTTGTTTTCGGTCCCGCGCTCGGAGGTGCGACGGCCTCGTGGTTTGGCGAATCCGCTCCGCTCTACCTGGCCGGGGCTCTCGCACTCGCAAATGCCGCGCTCATCGCGTTCGTGCTTCCCGAGTCGCTGCCAAAGGAAAAGCGCGGCCCCAAGAAAGAACACCTCTTCCCGACCATTCTGCAGCATGTCCGCCCAACTCCCTACTTCACGACTGTGGCAACCTATTTTATTTTGATCGCGGGATTTTCCATCATGACCGCCGTCTTCGCGCTGTTCGTGGCGCACCGCTATGAATTCAATACCGCACAGACCGGTTATGTTTTCGCCATGCTGGGAGTCATCGGCGTCGTCATCCAAGGAGGACTCATCGGCCGCTTGGTGAAAAGATTCGGCGAAGCGCGCTTAGCCACAGCCGGAGCGGCTATCCTTACCGGCAGCCTGTTTGCGATGCCCTTCACCGCCAGCATTCCCATGCTTCTGCTCGCCTGCGCCGGAATCGCCACCGGCAACAGCCTGCTCAGCCCTACGCTCTCCGGCATCGCCTCGCGCAATGTGGACGCCGAATGGCAAGGCCGCGCCCTCGGAATCCTGCAATCCGCCGGCAGCCTCGCTCGCTGGATCGGCCCCGTCCTCGGCGGATGGCTCCTCACTTTTGACCTAGACAAAAACATCGCCGCCTATGCCCAAACGCCTTTCTGGGCCGCTTCCGGGCTCCTCCTGCTAACCTTCTTTCTCTGCCTTAAACTCCCGCAGAAGCCTTAAATCCCGCGACGGCTGATGATTTTATTGTCATCATTGAGAACGATGACCTTCGGCGTGTGCGACTTGATCTCTTCCGGCGTGAGCTGGACAAATGTCATGATCGTCAAGCGATCCCCCGTCTTTCCCAAATGCGCCACCGCGCCATTCAGCACAACGCTCCGGCTCCCACGCGGTGCCCGAATGGCATAGGTCTCGAAGCGATTGCCATTGGTCTGATTGCCCACGAGGATTTTTTCGTACGGCGTAATGCCCGCCTCCTCGAGGAAATCCTCATCAATGGCCATGCTGCCTTCGTAATTCACATCCGCATCCGTCACGATAGCGCGGTGGATTTTCGAGCCGAGAATGACTTTCAACATGCCCGAGACTTTAGAGAGGCGGCAGCGAAGATCAATCCCGATGGCAGGGGCTCGCCTTCAGCTTAACTCTGGGAGGGACCGACTATTTCTTCCCGAGGACTTCGAGGTAGGTGATCCCGGTGGTTTTTCGGGTCTCGGGATCGATCCGTTCGACGCGCATTTGTTTAAGCATCCACTGGTCGTCGATTTTCTGGGCGGAGACGACTTCGAACCGTTTCACGAGGCGGCCGGTGGTGTCGTAGCCTTCGATGCGGAGGAGGGCGGCGGATTGTTTGTCGATCCAGACACGGACGACGCCGTATTGAGAAGCGCCGCGCGGGGCGGGGATTTCGATTTTCCAGGCATCGCGCGTGCGAACGGTCTCGGCTTCCAGAAGCCGGGGATTTTTCCAGTAGAGAAAACGCAGAGCGAGATCCTCATAAGTGATCAGTCCGCCACGGACGGAGTCGTCGAATTTTGAAACAGGGACGGTGGACTTCGCCCCGTCGCGGCGCTCTTCGAGTGTGGACTCGTTTTCACCAAGGCGGAGAAGGATGTCCAACTGCGGGCCGCTAAATCCATAACGCACGGCACCGGCGCCGACTTGGATAACAAACGGAACCTTCACAGAACCGGCTCGGAGTTGGGCGTCGAGAATGATCTCTTCGCCCAGAGGATTCATGCGGGCGGCGGCGAGAATGTCCTCCGCAGCGGGCTCCTCAGCCGGAGCATTAATGGCAGTGAGCAGAACGAGGCAACAGAGCAGGGCGAGATATTTCATGAATTAATTCCTCATACGATGGCAGGTCTGAGCATTTGGGGGAGTCAGGTCAAGCTTCGGGGCTTTTTGTCATGAGGCGTGCCGACACTTGACCGGCCAAAACATCACAATATTGTGATGACCTGAAGACTGCGACCGTGCGCGACTTGCGCTATGACTTTCCGAAACTCGAAGCCTGGCTGGCTGGAGGGGAGGAAATTTTGATCACGAAGCACTCGAAGGCGGTGGCAAAAATCTCGCGCGCCGCGGAGACTCCCGCTGCAAAACTGCCGCCGCATCCGGATTATGAGGCGCGTCGCAAGCGCATCTGGGGCGACCGGGTTTTCACTCAGGCCGAGGTTGACGAGATGCGGGCGTTTGAAACGGGTGAGCCATGATTGCGTATCCAGATACGAGTTTCCTTTGTTCGCTTTATCGTGAGCAAGAGCACTCCGCACGCGCCGACGCTTACAGGGAGGCCATGACCGAGCCGCTGCATTTCACGCGCCTTTTGGAATTTGAATTTCTCCAAGCCATCGAGCTGCAAGTCTGGCTCCACTCGTCGGATCGCAAAAAGGGATACTCGCTTCGGGAGGCGGACCAAATGATCGACGACTGGGAGACGGATATCGCATCAGGCCTCAACAAGGTCGTGCCGTATGATTCGGATGCTGTCTTGCGGCTTGCTGGCGCTTACTCAAAAAAACGCACAGCGCAAGGCGGGCACCGGAGTTTCGGCATCCTGCATGTGGCGACCGCAGTCCATCTCGGAGCCAAGGAATTTCTGATTTTCGATGAACGCGAGCGCACTCTGGCAAAGCACGCCGCTCTGAAGTTGCCTTTGTAGAAGGGTACCGAAGCGAGGATTGATTTTGCCAAGCGAAACCCAGTTTCGCGGTCTCATCATGATATAGGGACATCTCCCCCTTCCCGTTTCGTTTTCTTGCTGGAACCTTGCTCCAGCATGACAACAAACATTCACTTGATCCTCGAGCGGGAGCATCTCGATAGCTTGATTCCACTTTTTGAAAAGCAGGGCGTCACCGATGAGATCATCGACACGATCACGGATGAGGATTTGAAGGCATTGGGCGTCGAGAAACTCGGCGAGCGCCGTCGGGTTCTTTTGGCATTTGGCGAGGGATCCGGCGGCCCGTTCGACCTCACCGCCATGGCACAGGTCGGCGGCGGCTTGCTTCCACAGGATTCGGAATTTTCGGGCCAGGAAGCCGAGCCCTTCCGGATTGGAAAATATCCGGTCACTCAACTCGAGTGGGAGCGGGTCAGGATCTGGGCCATGGCACACGGTTTCAAATTAGAGGCCGGAGAAGGCAATGGAAGCCGCCACCCGATTACCCACGTGAGTTGGTATGACGCCATCAAATGGTGCAACGCCAAAAGCAACATCGAAGGGCTCCAACCGGTTTATAGCATCAACGGAAAAATCTACCAAAATGGAGAATACGGCCCCGATGGCTCAACACTGGTTGAAATGAATGCGGCGGCGGACGGCTACCGCCTTCCAACCGAGGTGGAGTGGGAATGGGCCGCACGCGGTGGTCCACTCAGCCAAGGATACCAATTCAGTGGAAGCGACAATGCCGACAAGGTTGCTTGGCACGAAAAAAATTCGAATGGAGGAGCACACCCCGTTGGACAAAAGCAACCGAACGAACTCGGAATCCACGACATGAGCGGCAATGTCTGGGAATGGTGCTGGGACAAAGATGAAACCGGCTCCGCCTGTCGCATCCGTGGCGGAAGCTGGATGCAACTCGATGGTCACGGAACTGTCGCCTACCGGGTCAGTCGCAGCCCGGACAGTCGCTATACAGTGATAGGTTTCCGAATTGCGCGAAAGATATAGGGGAAGAGGGAACTGCTCGGGGGGGGACTCGAACCCCCATGCCTTGCGGCATGCGCCCCTCAAACGCACGTGTCTGCCATTTCACCACCCGAGCGAGGAAGGGTTACCGTAGAATATTTTGAACGGGATGCAAGCCCGAATTTCAATTAACAGAAGCAGCCGGTTGAACGAGCACCTCGACATCGACTATTGCCGGGGGCAGCGAGAATCGCAGGGCGAGCAGAGCGATGTAAAGGAACACCACAGCGGCTGCCAGCCATGGGAGCGGCAAGGAGGTGCGATCGCTGGAGATCATGGAAATTTCAAAGCGCCTATGGCTTCCATGACGCGATTGCTCAGCACCTGATAAGTCTCGCGGGAGGTGTGGGAAATTTCCTCTTCGCTGAAATAGATCGGCGCGCCGATGACCACGGTGATCTGAGAAAGCTGGAAGCGGCGGGCATTTTTCGGGAAAGCCTCGTAGGCGCCGAAGATGCGCATCGGAAGCACCGGGGCACCGGTTTTTGCTATGACCAATCCGATGCCCGCACGGGCTGGTTGGAGGTGGCCATCGACTGAGCGTGTGCCCTCGGGAAAGAGGAGCACGGCATTGCCATCCTTCACTTTCTTGATGACCTCGCGCAGGGCGGACATGTCGTTTCCATCGCGCTCCACCGGGATGACATTCATCGCCGGGAAAAGAGGACCAAAGAAGGGCCATTTCAGAAGGGTTTTGCGAGCGAGGTAATAAACACCCCGCTTGCTGCAAATACCCGCCAGCGGCGGATCGAAGAAGCTGGAGTGGTTCACTGCGATAAGGAGCGGGCCAGACTCCACCATTCGCTCCGGGTGGATGACACGCATGGAAAAAATCATGCGGGCGAGGAGCTTCGCCAAGTTGTAAAAGATGTTATAGACGATCGTCATGCCGGACAGATTCCGGATTTTGAGAGAATTTCCGCCACTTTGTCCACCACGCCTTCGAGGGTGAGGTGCGAGGTGTCGATGACATGGGCGCCGGATGCGATTTTGAGCGGGGCATTGGCTCGGCTGGAGTCCAGCTTGTCGCGTTTCTCGATGCTGTCGTGCATTCCCTGGGCGGCTCTGCGCAGGCGGCGGACCTCGGGCGAGGCATCGAGGTAGAATTTGTGGGGCGTGTCGGGGAAGACCACCGAGCCGATATCGCGGCCTTCGCTCACGATCGGGCGTTTCTCCGCGAGTGTTCGGAGTTGTTTGTTGACGAGACTTCTTACGGCGGGAACAGCGGCGACGGGGGAAACATTTTGGTTCACCTCGAGGGTCTGGAGCTCCAAATCGGGCATTTCGGAATTGATGCGTATGAAGGATTCGCCAGCTTCCGTGAATCCGGAATCCACCGACATGCGATGCACAGCCGCCTCAATGCTCTCGGGATGGGAGGGATCGATCTGCTGGCGGAGAATCTCCCAGGTCACGGCGCGATACATGGCGCCGGAATTCACATGCGCAAAGCCGAGTCGGCGTGCAAGCCGCGTGGCGACACTGCTTTTGCCCGAGGCGGCGGGACCATCGATGGCGATGACGGTCATGGAGCGGAACTTCTCACGACCGGTGTGCCGCTGCCCTTCAAGCCGGATAGAACCTCTGTGCGGTTTTTAATACGGCCGCCTTTTTGAATATGCAAAAGCGCCTCCGCAAATCCGGGATAGGAAGTGTTCACGCACGCGGTGTCTTCGATAATCGTTTCGCCATCCGCAAAAAGCCCTGCGACTGCGAAGGCCATAGCAATGCGGTGGTCATGGTGGCAAGGCAGGCGCGCGCCTTTCAGCGGGCTGCCTCCCGTGATGGCCATGCCATCAGGAAATTCCTCCACATGAACACCCATCGCACGCAGGTTGGCTGCGACAGCGGCAATGCGGTCGGTCTCCTTCACGCGCAATTCGGCAGCATCCCGAATCACAGTCGTCCCCTGCGCCAGCGCGGCTGCCACGGCGAGGATCGGGATTTCATCAATCACATTCGGGATTTCCGCTCCCGCGATTGTTGTCGCGCGGAGGGTCGTGCCCTTGATGTCGATATTGCCTACCGGTTCGCCGCTGAGAGAGGTTTCAATGACCTCGCGGATGCGTGCCCCCATGCGGACGAGGACATCAATGATGCCCGTGCGGGTGGGATTCAGACCGACATCTTTCACCAAAAGGCGAGAGCCAGATTGCGCGGCGGATGCGACCAGCCAGAAGGCAGCGCTCGAGATGTCGCCGGGAACCGTGAAATCCATCGATTCCGGCACTTGGCCGCCTTCGACGGTCGTGCGGATTTCGACGAGACGGCGGTCCTTTGGAGAGTTTTTGTTTTCCCAAACCTCCTCGCGTTTCGACTTGATGAGAAAAAAATCGAACATCCTCTCAGTATGGTCGCGGGAGCGGACATTCTCGATCACTGTGGTGGAGCCTTTGGCGAAGAGGCCAGCGAGCAGGATCGCGCTTTTGACCTGCGCGCTGGCGACGGGCGTGCGGTAGGTGATGCCTTCGAGATTGCCGTGACCCTCGACCGCAAGCGGCGGGCAGGATTTTTCACCCTCGGCATGGAGGTTTGCCCCCATGAGGCGGAGCGGATCGATGACGCGCTGCATCGGGCGCTTCGATAGGGACGGATCACCAGTGAGGCGCGAGGTGAAATTTTGCGCGGCGAGGATGCCAGACATGAGCCGCATCGTGGTGCCGGAGTTGCCGCAGTCGATATCGCCAAATGGCTTGGTGAAACGACCGGACACGCCTTCCACAATGAGTGTTCCAGGCTCCGGGGCTTCGATGAAGACTCCGAGTTGACGCATGGCAGCGGCTGTGCTGCGGCAATCCTCGCCCTCGAGGAAATTACGAATCACGCACGTGCCGTTCGAGAGGGCGGCGAGCATGACCGCGCGGTGGGAGATGCTTTTGTCAGGTGGAACAGCGATTTCGGTGTCGATGAGTGCCGCACGGCGGGATGTGAGAGAATAAGTGTCCTTGTTTGCCTTCATGTGGCTTGTGGCTGGCTGGCCCGGAGAGTCCGGGCATCTGCAAGAAACGCCTCCACGGCGCTCCGGTTGCCGCTTTCGAGGCCGAGTTTCAGCGTCTCAAGCGCGGTTTGCAAGTCATGGATTCCGTTTAAAACCTCGGACCTGTTATCGAGGAAAATTTCCGCCCAGAGTCCTTCAGGACCACCCGCGATGCGGGTCGAGTCGCGATAGCCCCCGCCAGCGAGGCGGACAAGCGAGGGGTCCACTCCCAGCGCGGCGTGAACGAGAGCAGCGGCGGCAGCGTGAGGAAGATGGCTGATGCGTGCCATAGCGCGGTCGTGGGCCTCTGGAGACATTTCTTGAAGCGTGCAGCCCGCCGCGCCCCAGAGCTCTGCAGCCAGATGTTTCGCCGATGGATCGGTGATCGGCGTGGGAGTGAGAATGCAAACCGCGCCATCATATAAATTCTCGCGGGCAGCGCAGATGCCGCTTTGTTCGGAGCCTGCCATCGGATGCGCCCCGATGAAGCGTCCACCGAAAATCTCCTGAAGCCGTGCGACGATTTTACCTTTCACACTGCCGGCATCAGTCACAACGGCATGCCCGGGCAGATAACTTTTGAGTTCAGAGCCGATGGATTCGATCGCATGCGGAGACAGACAGAGAACGGCCATGTCGGAGTCTGCAACAGCAGTCGCCAAGTCATGCGACACGTGGCAGTCCGGAAGGAGGGAAGCCGCCTCGAGCGCAGCCGCCTCGCGGCGCGCCCAGATTGAAATATCCCGAAAATGACCCGACCTGCGCAACGCCATCGCGAGCGAGCCGCCGATGAGGCCAGGACCAAGGATGGTGACGCGCCGATTCAGGGCACGAGAAAGATCTTGCCCGAATAGGGGCATTTCACCTCAGTGCCAGGAGGGAATCCGCGCACGTCCACATAGCCTGCATAAGGGGAGTGGGGACTTGTGACGAATCCAGGTTTCCCGGGAACTGGCGTTCCGTAAGAGAGGTCGCGCGAGGCTACAGGCTCAGGGGGAGGAGTTGGCGTGGGTGCGGGCGTCGGAGTGGCGCTGGGATCCACTACGGGCGGCACCTCGGTGTAACCTTCTGGCGTGGGAGTGGGCGTGATGAATTGCGTGGAGGCGGAGTCTGTGCCTTGGTAGCCAAACCGGCCTGTTCCGGTTTTGCGGACTGGTCGTTGCGATTCACAGGCGGCGAGAACCAATACGGCCAAGGCGGAGCCAAGCACGATTACGGAAGATTTTTTCATAAATAAGATCGGCGATAACAAGCCATGGCAGACGCTGGGTTTCAATCCAAATCTCGCGAATGCATTTGAAAGAAGTTTGAGCAACGCCGGTGCGAAGGACTGTTCGCTGTTGAATCCCGTGAATGCGGCGGCCGCTTTTTACCAAGAGATGCCCTCAAACGATGACCCGTGAAAGAGCGGTATTTTTTCTTTTAATAAATCCCTTGCCCCGCGTGAACGTCTGCGCTACTTATCTCGCCCCTTTCACTAAATTAATAGTCCATGGCTCAAAAATCCAAAAAACCTGCCAAGGCAAAGCCTGTTGTAAAAAAGACGGCTCCTGCGAAGAAGCCTGTTGCCAAGGCCAAGCCGCAAGCCAAGGTCAAGCCTGCTTCCAAAAAGCCAGCTCCCTCAAAAAAAACTTCTGCTACTTTTAAAAAAGCCGCACCTGCCAAAAAAAGCGCTCCCGTTTCCAAAAAGCCAGCTCCTAAGAAAGCTGTAGCTATTGTGAAAAAAGCTGCACCTGCCAAAAAAGCAGCCCCTGTTAAAAAAGCCGCGCCGATGAAGGCACAGAAAATGCCTGTTGTCGTGATCAAGAAAGGCAAAGAGCCCGTCAAAGTCACCGGTTGGGTTGCCAAGCAACGCGACCGCCTCCTCCAACTCAAGGACACACTTCTTGATTCCATGAGCGGCGTTGGCCGTGACTCTCTCCGCAACCGCGCCGAGGGCGGGGAAGCCTCCGCATTCGGAATGCACACAGCAGATGCCGGCAGCGATGCCTATGATCGCGATTTCGCTCTCAGCCTCCTCTCCCAGGAACGCGATTCCCTTTACGAGATTGATGCCGCATTAAAAAAAATCAACGACGGCAACTACGGATTCTGCGAGATTTCCGGCAAGCCGATTCCCCACAATCGCCTCGAAGCACTCCCATTCGCCCGTTACACCGTTGAGTGCCAAGCCGAGCTGGAGAAAACCAACCGCCTCACGCGCGTTCGTCAACCCGTAACCTCCCTCTTCGGGCTGGGTGAAGAAGGCGAGAGCGAGAGCGAGGAAGAAGATACCACCACCGATACGAAAGACTAAATCTATGCCACAGGAAAACATCACCCTCGAATGCACCGAGGCCAAAGCCGAGGGCAAACCTGCCTCACGCTACATCACCACACGCAACAAAAAAAGCCCACGCACACCGAGCCGGCTTGAAAAGAAAAAGTTCAACCCCCATCTGAACCGCCATACACTCCACCGCGAAATCAAATAAAACGCCATGCAGCCTAAAACACCACAACGCCGCTCCAACTTCCGCCGCGCGAACCGCCCTATGCCACGCCGTCGCGTGGATCTCAACATCGAGGCGATCGATTACAAAAACCCGGATCTTCTCAAGCGCTTCGTCACCGAGAGCGGCAAAATCCTGCCACGCCGCGTGACCGGCATGTCCGCCAGCCTTCACCGCAAAATCACCCGTGAGGTCAAGCGCGCCCGCGCCGCCCTCCTCATGAAGTAATTTCCCCTGCCGAAACAGCCCGGTTGCCACGCCCAGCGTGCAACCGGGCTTTTTTGGAATTATTCATAACCTCCGTCTTGAATTTTCGTTGAAATCATCCAATCTCACGCCATGAAAAATTTTCTGCCACTTCTCGCCCTTGCCGCTGTTGTCTCTCTCTCTGCTTGTAATAAAAAGAAATCCGATCAGTTTGCCGGCGTTGACGGCGACTTCGTGACCAGCACGCCGCTCTCCGAGCGCTTCGAAGGCGGAGCGAATTTCTTCAGCGACAGCGTGACCAAAGGCCAGTTCTCGCCTGTCCGCTTCGGCTACGACAGCTACGCCGTGGAACCCGCTGAGACCACCAAAGTGCAGCAAGTCGCCACCGCGATGAAAGATTCGTCCAAGCGACTCATCATCGCCGGCTTCACCGACGAGCGGGGCACGCAGGAATACAACCGCGGCCTCGGTGAGCGCCGTGCCCAAGCGGTTCGCCAGGCTTTGATCGATGCAGGCATCAGCGGAGATCGGATTCAAACTGTAAGCTTCGGCAGTGAAATGCCCGCAGATCCTGCCAGCAACGAGCAGGCCTGGGCCTTGAACCGCCGTGCCGAGTTCGGCGTCGTCAAATAAATCGACGCCACACACAATTTCCCCCACGCAAAAGACCGGCCTGGTTGTCAGGCCGGTTTTTTCTTTATGCAGACTTTACTTCCGGATCGGTCGCTTCCTCTGGAGGGAAGACAACCCTCGCATAGACATCCTTGATCGGAATCGAACATCCGACCGATGGAAACTCCACGATGTCGTCTTCCTTGAAAGCGACGCGGTAGCCCCACTCCGAGCCATTTCCGCGGAGGAACTGCTCGACACGATATTGATCCTGCGAGACTAGGACATACTCCTTGAGGGAATCCAGCTCGCGGTAGAGATCAAATTTTTTGCCACGGTCGTAGCGCTCTGTTCCGGGCGACAGCACCTCAATAATGAGTGTTGGATTCAGCACGTGCTCGTCCTCCACATCGACAAGACCGCAAACGATCGTCAGTTCGGAATAGATATAAAAACCGTTGGCACTCACTTTTACACGAAGATCAGAGGAGAAAGGTTGGCAAACTTTTCTCCTTAATGCGGCGTGAAACTCCCCGGTCAGATTAACAGTTATAATCGAATGCTCTTTTGAAGTCCCCGCCATAGCGAACACCTCACCATCGAAAAACTCGCTCTTGGAATCCACAGCCCGTTCAATTGCGGGATACTCCTGTGGTGTCAGCTTTTTTGAAGGAGCGCACTCACTGACGTCCAAGTAAGCCTCCGCGCGAGCAGAATGCAAGCCGTGGCAGGCCAGCTGCTCAGTTCAATCCCGGATCATCCGGCGCTTCGGAGAGCAAGTGCAGGAGGGGGCCCGAGTTTCTCATGATGTTTTGCCATGCGGTATCGGGATCGTTCATTTCAATCAGCTCGCGCGTGGGAGGAATGACCAGCCAGGTATTGCCCTCGATCTCTTGCTCAAGCTGGCCAGGAGACCAACCCGCGTAGCCCTCAAAAATGCGAAGCCCCTTCTCCCAGCCTTGACGCGACTCGGCATCGGCCACATCGGTGAAGGCGCGGAACGCAACAAGTGCCGGATTTTCGCGCCACTGGAGGCTCGTGAGAAGACTCTCCTCCAAGCCCACAGGACCACCGAAAAAGATGGGCACCCCCGCATCCGGAAGGGCTTGGAGCGGGTGGTTCAAAACAAAACCCGTTGCGCCTTCTTCCGGGCAGTGTTGAGAAATGAAAACGATTGCTCGGCGGAAATTCGGATCGCGCAGACACGGGTGGGCTACGAGAAGCGAGCCGGTGAGATTGTCGCCGAATTTCATGGAGGCGTTGTGACTGGGAATCAGGCCATGCGCGCCAGAGTTTCCGTAAGATAGGGTAACAACTGCTTCTTGCGTGAAACGATGCCATCGAGTCGCCAAGCGTTGAGACCATCCTCTGGAAAATCGATGAGCCGGGTGAAGCTCTCGGAGCCTTTGACGAGAAGGATCGAGTTCTGAGTATTTACATCCGTAATGAGGAGCGTGGAGAAGAAATAGCCGTGGGATAAGCGGTATTTCTCAAGCTCATCAAGGAGTGTGGAGCGCTGCTTCTCAAATTGTGCAAAGCTGATTTCCTCGATCTGTGAGACGCTGAAGAGCACGCCTCGCTCGTCATATTCCTTGCAGTCGGCAGTGATCACTTCCTTGGTGGAAAGCGTGAGAAGCGGCGAGCCCACGCTGAAGATTTCACTTGCAAGGTCTGTTGGCTTCAAGCCGCAGATTTTGGAGAGTTCCTGCATGATTTCACGGTCTACATCGGTGGTCGTGGGCGAAGTCAGATTCAGCGTATCGGAAATCATTCCGCACATGAGCAACCCCGCGACCGGCTTGGGAATGGGAAGGCGGGCCTGACGGAAGCAATCCGCCACGATCGTGCTTGTGGAGCCGACCGGACGATTCATGAAAAGGATGGGTTGCTGTGTTGGCGCAACGCCGATGCGGTGGTGGTCGAGGATTTCAACAATCGGAACCTCCTCCGCGCCTGCAACGGCCTGTGTGAGTTCATTGTGATCCACAAGGATCAACTGCCTCGGCACGGGCCGGAGTAAGTCACTCTTCGAAATAATACCCTGCATGCGCCCCTGCGGCCCGAGGACGGGAAACGCGAACTGCGATGTCATCGCGAGGTCGTTGCGTGTCTGGCGCAATGTGGCATCGGGGGTCAAACAGGTGAAATCGGGCGAAAGCATTTGTCCCGCTGTCACAGCCGCGCGCGCGAGCAGCGTGGTCGTGGCGGTGTCGTTTGGCGAGGAAAGCAGGGTCGTGCCGTGCTCCTGCGCAAGAGCGAGAATCTTGTCCGGCGGAGAGAAGTTGTTCGTGATGATAATGGCCGGAACGCCGGCGAGGATCGAGAGTTCCTGGATATTCCAGCGATCGCCGACAATGAGAACGGTAGATGGAACATCAAGCTGCTCGAGCCGTTTTTTGAAGGAGTCGGTGAGCATCGCCGCCACGACCAGAGTTCGCGGGCGGATAACGGTGTCCTCCCTGCCCGTGATGAGCATTCCGCGTATGGCCTCCCGGATGTGCGCGATCGAGGCCTCGACGATGCGGGTTGAGGAGAGATTTTCAATCGGCGGGAAAAGATATTTGCCCAGCTTGAACGCAGAGAGGAGGCCGATGCAATTGCGCGCGTCATCGACGACGGGTAGACCCCGGAACTTGTCTTCGCCGAAACGCGTCATGGCCTGATAAACTGGCGCGTCACGGTGAATGCTCACGATGTTCCGTTGCATGACATCCTCGATACGGGGATAGACATCTGCAAAGAAAACAGGTGCCTCGAGTCCGAACTTGTGGAGGGCAAAATCGATACGCTGGTTGGTGTTTCCGCACCGGGCGGCTACGGCACTCTCCATTCCGGTGGCGCGCTTGAACGCCGCGTATCCAATGGCGGAGCAGATCGAGTCCATATCCGGATTGCGATGGCCTATAACGAGGGTTTTCATATTTAAAATCAGTTACTGACTCCCGGCTGACACGGGCGGGTGAGCTGGCTGTCGGGATCGTAGTTAAGATAGGGCTGAAGCCACTTCTGGGCTTCTTCCACAGTCATACCTTTGCGCTGTGCGTAGCTCTCAATCTGGTCGCGCTCGATTTTACCGACAGCGAAGTATTTTGAATCTGGGTGGCCGAAATAGAGTCCACTCACGCTGCTTGCTGGGAACATGGCGAGGCTCTCGGTAAGCGTGATGCCGGTATTGCGCTCCGCATCGAGCAACTTCCAGATCGCCCATTTCTCGGTGTGATCGGGCTGCGCGGGGTAACCCGGCGCGGGACGGATACCACGGTATTTTTCGCGGATGAGTTCCTCGGGTGTGAGATTTTCGGTCTTGCCGAAGCCCCATGTGTCGCGGGCGAACTTGTGCATGTATTCGGCAAAAGCCTCAGCAAACCGGTCGGCGATGGCCTCGGTCATGATGACATTGTAGTCGTCGTGGGTGGCTTTGAATTTTTTGACCAACTCGAGCATTCCGTGGCCGGAAGTAACGGCAAAGGCACCTACATAATCCTTCGCTGGCGCGGGTGCGACAAAGTCGGCGATGGAGAAGTTGAACTGGCCTTCCGGTTTTTTCATTTGCTGGCGGAGGCCATGGAAACGCACAGCAACCTCGCCGCGCGACTCGTCGGTATAGACCACGACATCCTCGCCATCGCGGTTCGCCGGGAATAGCCCGCAGACGCCGCGCAGGTGCAGACTTTCATCGGCAACGATCTCCGCCAGTAGTTTCTGGGCGTCATCAAAAAGCTTCTTCGCCTCGACACCGCAATTCGGGTCCTCAAAAATCCCAGGATAGCGACCGCGCAATTCCCATGTGTGGAAAAACGGCGACCAGTCGATGAAGGGAATCAGATCTTTTAGCGAAATATTTCCAGCCGCTTTCGATTCAAAAACTACGACGCCCGTTTGCTCCGGGACCGCAATATTGTCATGTGAAAGCTCGGGCGCGTTGGCGATAGCCTCTGCGAGCGGGAGCATCGGCTTCCCGGCTTGGCGCCCAGCGTGTTCGACGCGGAGTTTTTCGTAGTCGGATTCGAGATTTGCGAGGAATGCGGGCTTTTGCTCCGGACTCAGCAAGGAACTGGCGACATTGACCGCGCGGGATGCGTCGAGGACATGAACAACTCCGCCCGGGTAGTATTGAGAAATCTTGACGGCAGTGTGGGCCTTGCTGGTCGTGGCTCCACCGATCATGAGCGGGATGCTGAAACCTTGGCGCTGCATTTCCTTCGCGACATAGATCATCTCGTCGAGGGATGGCGTGATGAGGCCAGAGAGACCGATGATGTCGCAATTTTTTTCCTGCGCGGTGGCGAGGATTTTTTCGCAGGGCACCATCACGCCCATGTCGATGACTTCGTAATTATTGCAGGCTAGGACAACGCCAACGATGTTTTTGCCGATGTCGTGGACATCGCCTTTCACCGTGGCCATGAGGATACGGCCTTGCGTGCGTGCATTGGGATTCGCGGCGCGTTCGGCTTCCATGAGCGGGGTGAGCCAAGCGACGGATTTTTTCATCACGCGTGCACTTTTCACCACTTGAGGCAGGAACATTTTCCCTGCACCGAAGAGGTCGCCCACGATCTTCATGCCGTCCATGAGCGGACCTTCGATGACCGACAGAGGCTTACCGTATTTGTTCAGCGCCTCCTCGGTGTCGGCGTCGATATGATCCACGATTCCTTTGATGAGCGCATGCTGCAGGCGCTTCTCCACAGGCAATTCGCGCCAAGCCGTGTCTTGAAGAGGTGCGGAGCCCGTGCCAGCGGCTTTCGAGGACTTGAAATTCTCGGCGAATGTGACGAGTCGCTCAGTCGCGTCGGCGCGGCGGTTCAGCAGGACATCCTCGATGAGTTCGAGAAGATCTTTGGGAATGTCCTCGTAGATACCAAGCTGACCGGCATTCACGATACCCATGTCCAGGCCGGCCTTGATGGCATGATAGAGGAAGGCCGCGTGCATGGCCTCGCGGACCGGATTGTTGCCACGGAAGGAAAACGAGATGTTGCTGATGCCGCCGCTTACGCGTGCGTAAGGAAGGTTTTCCTTGATCCAGCGCGTGGCATTGATGAATGCGTTGGCATAGTCATTGTGCTCCTCAATGCCGGTGGCAACGGTGAGGATGTTTGGGTCAAAAATGATGTCCTCCGGCGGGAAGCCCACCTCATCGACAAGCATGCGGTAGCCGCGTTCGCAGATTTGCACTTTGCGCTCGAAGCTGTCGGCCTGTCCCTGCTCATCAAAGGCCATAACGATCGTCGCCGCTCCGTAGGCGCGGATAAGACGGGCTTGTTCTTTGAATTTTTCAGGCCCTTCCTTGAGACTGATCGAATTGACGACGCACTTGCCCTGGACGCAACGCAGGCCAGATTCAAGCACTTCCCATTTCGAGGAGTCGATCATCACCGGCACGCGGGAAATATCGGGCTCGCTCGCGACGAGGTTGAGAAACTTCGTCATGGCGGCCGCCCCATCGAGCATGCCTTCGTCCATGTTCACATCGATGATCTGCGCGCCGGCTTCGACTTGCTGGCGCGCCACGGCGAGCGCTTCGTCGTAGTTTCCAGCGAGGATGAGTTTCGCAAATTTCGGCGAACCTGTCACATTGGTGCGCTCGCCGATATTGATGAAAGGGATTTCCGGACGCGCGGTAAAGGGCTCCAGTCCGCTCAATCGCAGTGTCGTCGTGCGCGCGGGGATGCGGCGCGGAGGCAATCCTCGCACAACATCGGCGATCGCTTTGATGTGACCCGGCGTGGTGCCACAGCAACCACCGATGATATTCAGCCAACCTTGTTCCGCCCAGTCCAGGAGCTGTGGTGCGAGGCTTTCCGGTGTCTCGGGAAATCCGGTCGGCGAGAGTGGATCGGGAAGTCCGGCATTCGGATATGTGCTGACGAAGAACGGCGAGATATTCGACAATTCTTCAATGTAGGGCCGCATTTCCTTCGGACCGAGCGCGCAGTTGAGGCCGATGGACAAAAGCGGAAAGTGGGCAAGAGAGTTGAGAAATGCCTCCACCGTCTGACCCGTAAGCGTTCTTCCGCTCAGATCGGTGATCGTGCCGGATGCCATGACCGGCATACGCGGGTGCTTTTCAAAAAAACGGGCGATTGCAAAAAGCGCGGCCTTGGCGTTGAGCGTGTCGAAAATTGTTTCCACAAGCAGAATATCCACTCCGCCGGCGACGAGGTTTTCAATTTGCTCGGTGTAGGCGGCTGCCACCTCCTCAAAGGTCACCTCACGTTTTCCCGGGTCGTTGACATCCCGCGAAATAGATAGAGTGCGGTTCAGCGGGCCGATCGCTCCCGCAACGAAGACTCGCCGATCAGTGACGGCATCCGCCGCCTCGCGCGCGACCTTAGCCGCAGCCAAGTTCAACTCGGGAACCAGATGCTCCAATCCGTAGTCGGCCTGCGAAATCGTCGTTGCGTTGAATGTGTTCGTCTCAATGATGTCCGCGCCGGCAGCAATGTATTTGCAATGAATCTCGCGAATGATGTCCGGCTTCGTAAGCACGAGAAGGTCGTTGTTGCCCTTCAAATCCTGCCCCTTCCAATCCCCAAAGCGCTCTCCGCGATAATCGGCCTCCTGCAATTTGTATTGCTGGATCATGGTGCCCATAGCGCCGTCTAAAATTAGAATGCGTTGGGTGATGAGATCGCGAAGAGCTTTTTCAGTGGATGAAATCATGCGTGATGAGAATCGGTTAGTTTACGGAAAGCAAGGGCGAGGCAAACGAAAAAACGATCTAAAACCGCGCTGCCAAAACCTTGGAACAAGCAGAAAGTTTCGGGACGACTAAGCCAAAACCAAAATGGGAGAAGCCTTGCGACTTCTCCCATCTTGGTTGTTAAGACCTGTCCTGGGACAGGAATGTTATTTTTTCTTGGCCACTGCTTTTTTGGCAGCGGGCTTTTTAGCTGGGGCCTTGGCGGCTGGTGCTTTCTTAGCTGGAGCTTTTTTGGCGGCTGGCTTTTTCGCAACGGCTTTCTTGGCGGCCGGCTTGGCAGCGGCTGCTTTTTTAGCGACTGGCTTTTTAGCAACTGGCTTTTTAGCAGCGGGTTTCTTAGCGGCAGGTTTCTTTGCTACTGGCATTTAATATCCCCCCTTTCTCTCCGCATATGCGGGAAATTGTTTGTGAACATCATGTGAATAACTCACTCGCGTTGTGAATAAGTTTCGAGCGGAGGGTCGTCAACACCTTTTTTCAAAAATTGTATTTTTTGTGAAAAATTCTGCCACAGGAATTTCCGCGTTACTGACCGCAGAGCATTTTTTCAGCCTCTTCCAGAATGCCAGCAGTCTCCCAAAGGCGGCCAATTCCCTCATAACCGCAAGCTAACAATCCCTCCTCGGGGCCGATAAAACGGGCTCCGCGTGCTGTCAATCGAGCCACATTTTCCTGAGTCGCCGCATGCATCCACATCTTGCCATTCATCGCAGGGGCGATGAGGAGCGGGGCGAGGGATGCCAGAGCGATGGATGTCAGCGCGTCGTCCGCAATTCCGCATGCGAGTTTGGCTATCGTGTTAGCGGTGGCAGGTGCGATCAGTAAAAGATCAGCCGAATCGGCCAGCGCGATGTGGCCGGGATGCCAGGATTCCTTCTCATCGAAAATTCCCGTGGTGACCGGATTGCGTGAGAGCGTTTGAAAAGTGAGTGGAGAGACGAACTCGGTTGCGTGCTTTGTCATCACGACATTCACATTCCGTCCGGCTTGCGTGAGCCGGCTTGTGAGTTCGGCGGCCTTGTAGCAGGCAATGGAACCACAGACGCCGAGGATGACATTTTTTTTGCTCATGCGAAATCGAGTTGAAGCCTGCTGCTCATGTAACGCTCGGCGCGCATGATGGCGCGGAATTTTTCGATATCCTCCTCCATCGATCCGCTGATGAGTGTGTATCGGTAGTCGCGCCATTTTTGCATTTCGCCGGATGCGTTGTGGAGGCGCGTGGCGATCTGTTCCTCACTCTCGGTTCCGCGCCGACGCAGGCGCCGTGCCAGCTCGTCGAGGCCCGGAGGCATGATGAAGACATCTGCGAGCGCGTCTTGAATAAAAGGGTCCGGACACGCGCGGATGCTTGCTGCGCCCAGAGTATCCACATCGAGCAGCACATCCACACCGTTGGTGAGGTGCGTGAGAACAGTGGATTTCAGCGTTCCGTAAAAACGCCCGTGAACCTCGGCGTATTCAAGGAAATCTCCGGCGGCGATGTGTTTCTGGAAATCCTCCTGACTCAGAAAAAAATAATCCTCGCCGTGAACCTCTCCTGGCCGAGGTGAGCGGGTGGTGCAGGACACGGAGTAAACAAAATCCTGCTTCTGTCGGAGCGAGCTGATGAGCGTCGTCTTGCCCGCTCCAGAAGGGGCGGAGATGACGAAGAGGATGCCTTTGCGATGTATGGTGAGGCTATTCAATGTTGGCGAGTTGTTCTCGAATGCGGTCGAGCTCCGATTTCGCCTCGATGACAAGGCGGGAGATGGTGGTGTCTGCGGACTTCGAACCGAGCGTGTTGAATTCGCGGCCGAGTTCCTGCGTGAGAAATTCCAGTGTGCGGCCGACAGGGCCTTTGGCATCGAGTTTTTCGCGGAATTGGGCGATGTGGCTTGCGGCGCGCTCCAGCTCTTCGGTGATGTCGCAACGCTCGGCGAAAATGGCGACCTCGGCCGCGAGGCGGGGATCATCCGCTGCGAGGCTCAGTCCGGCACGCCCGATACGCTTGTGGAGGGTTTCGCGATAAGAGGCACTCACCTTGCCGGCAAGTGGTGTGGTTTTTTTGATGATGGTGGCCAACCGGTCGGCGCTTTTAGCGAGGACTTTTTTCAGGGTGGCACCTTCGCTCGCTCGCGTTGCCACGAGTCCATCCAGTGAGCGATCGAGCGCGGACATGACGACTTCGCTGGCATCATCGATTTGCGAATCCAAGGCTTGAAGGACGCCCGGAGCTGATATGACATCCGACAGAGTGATGCTTCCCTCCAGCCCAAGTTTTTTCTGCAATTGGCGCGCCTGTTTCACAAAGTCCATGGCGCGCTCTTCATCGAAAAAACTTTGACCTCCACCTTTGGAGCAAACGAGCGAGAGATTCACCTGCACCCGCCCGCGCGAGACGCGTTCGAGAACCCGCTCGCGCACCGCGGGCTCAAGCCTTAGAGCGCTGCGATCCGTGTGCAGGACGACTTCGGCCGTCTTGCGATTCACGGAATGGCATTCGACCACGGCCGCCCAAGTTTTGGTCCGGGCCTCGCCACGGCCGTGTCCTGTCATGCTTGTCATGACGCTTTTTTATCCGCGCCCGACTCCCGCTGTCGAGGGCGCTCCGCAGTGGCGGATTGATTTTTTCAAGGATCGGAAGATGGTGGGGACCTATTATGTTTTTAGACGGACTGAAATTCTTATTCATCTGCCTCGAGGTTCTATTGATCTTCAACCTGCTGATTGTCGTCCACGAATTGGGGCACTTTTTGGCAGCGCGCTGGCGTGGTCTGGTAGTTGAAAAGTTTGCCATTTGGTTTGGGAAGCCGATCTGGAGCAAAACCATCGGCGGCGTGGAATACCGGCTCGGCTCGATCCCCGCTGGCGGCTTCGTTGCGATCCCCCAACTCGCGCCGATGGAAGCTCTCGAGGGGGAATCCGAAAACGCGCGCGATCAGCTGCCGCCGGTCAAGCCGCTGGATAAAATCATCGTCGCCGCAGCGGGTCCGCTTTTCAGCTTCGGCCTGGCTTTTGCCATGGCCTGCATTGTGTGGGTCGTCGGAAAACCCCAGAGCGAATTCGACACCACCGTGGTGGGCTATGTGAAGGACGGCGGCCCCGCAGCCGTGGCTGGACTGCGCCCCGGGGACGAGATCACCGCGGTGGATGGCAAACCGGTGAAGCATTTCCTGAGCGGCACGGATAGTGTAAAATGGCGCATCGTGCGCAGCGAAGGGGATACGATTCCTTTCACCGTTCTTCGCGACGGGCAGGAAATCACCATCGACTCGAAGTGGTCGAAGCCCGAAACCTCAAGCTGGCGCCGACCCGCGCTGCGCGAAGTCCAAATCGGACCGCGCATCATGCCCGGAGTTGGCTTTGTCGTGAAAGGCAGCCTCGCCGAGAAATCTGGATTCCAGGCCGGAGATCTGGTGACCGATATCAACGGCAATCCTGTATTCAATTTGAGCGAAATGGGGCCCGTCATTGACGCGAATCGCGGCAAAGATGTCGTATTTGGCGTGGAACGCGGAGGCGAGGATTTGAAACTGACCATGAAACTCCCCGAAGCCACACCGGACGCCGCACCGGTGAATTTCGGCATCGAGTGGGGACGCTCTGTTCTGGTCCACCCCTCCCCGATAGTGCAGGTGCAGGATGCCGCCACAAGCATCTTCCGCATGGTCGGAGCGCTACTCTCGCCGGCGTCGGATGTCAAAGCCGCCCACTTCAGCGGCCCTGTGGGCATCATGCGTCTCTACTACCAGATTTTCGAATCAGAGAACGGCTGGCGAATTGCGCTGGCATTCAGCGTTCTCATCAATGTGAACCTCGCCCTCATGAACCTTCTGCCATTTCCAGTTCTCGACGGCGGTCACATCACGCTTGCCATCATCGAAGCTATCCGAAGGAAGCCGATCAGCGTCAGGGTTCTTGAAGTGGTTCAAACCGCCTGTGCCGTCCTTCTCATCGGCTTCATGCTGTATCTCACTTTCTACGATGTGGGCGACATCGTGGCTTCGAAGGCTCCGGTCGCCGAGCAGACTAAGTAAACATGCCGCTGGTTTTCCGAAGCTATCCAGGTCGGCGTCCAAGCCGGGAGGTTAAAACCGGCCGCACCGCTATCGGGGGTGAAAATCCTGTCCGCGTCCAGTCGATGCTGACGAGTGACACCATGGATACCGCGGCTTGCGTGAAGGAGACGCTCAGCTTGGCGCAAGCCGGCTGCGAAATCGTCCGCATCACAGCCCCAACCGTGAAGGATGCCCGCAACCTCGAAGCCATCCGCGACGCGCTCCACGCGGCGGGCTGCGATGTGCCGCTCGTCGCGGATATTCATTTCAAGCCCGAAGCCGCCTTGGAGGCCGCCAAGTGGGTGGATAAGGTTCGCATCAATCCGGGTAATTTCGCCGATTCAAAAAAATTCAATGTCCGCGAATACACGGACACCGAATACGCTGCTGAAATCTCGCGCATCCGCGAGCGCTTCGCCCCGCTGGTGGCACTCTGCAAGGATCGGGGCATCTCGATGCGGATCGGCACGAACCACGGCAGCTTGAGCGACCGCATCATGAACCGCTTCGGTGACACACCGCTCGGGATGGTCGAAAGCGCCCTCGAGTTTGCACGCCTCGCCCGCAAACTCGATTACCACGATTTTGTTTTTTCGATGAAGGCGTCGAATCCCAAGGTCATGATTCAGGCCTACCGCCTTCTTGTCTCCCGTCTTGACGAACTCGAGCATACGGACGGCGGAGGCTGGAACTACCCGATCCACCTCGGCGTCACCGAGGCAGGGGATGGCGAGGACGGCCGCATCAAGAGTGCCATCGGCATCGGCAGCCTGCTCGCCGACGGCATCGGCGACACGATCCGAGTTTCCCTCACGGAGGATTCCGAGCACGAAATCCCCGTGGCTCAGACATTGGAAAAAATCGCTACCACCCGCAAACCCACGCCGATGCTTTCGGCATGGCCTTTCGACCCTTTCTCCTACGCCCGCCGAGCTAGCGCAGTTCTACAAGTCGGGGATTATCAAATCGGCTGCACAGAACTCGTTCGCGTCGCAGTGACACAGGCCGCCTACGACAAGGTCGCCCACAAAATCGCAGACCTCGGTGACTACAAACCCGAATTGATCCTCGAGCATTGCGGCCTCGTCGAAATCGACCCGCGCGATGCGTCAGCTGTCGCCCGAGTCAATGCATCCCCCGTGCCTCTTTTTGTGACGATCCCGGACTCGTGCGATTTGCCGGTCATCGGCGCCTACAGGCTTCTGGCCTCACTCATCGAGGCCAGGCACCCCATCCTGCTCAAGGATACCTTTGCGCCCGCCGGTTCCACCGATTTCGTCCACAACCTCCTGAACGCCGCCACCAACATCGGCTCCCTGCTCTGCGACGGCATCGGCGACGCGGTTCTCGTCCAAGGCGAAGAAGCTCCCGGCCAATCCCTCCGCATCGCCTACAATATCCTCCAAGCCGCAGGTGTCCGCATTTTTAAAACCGACTATGTCGCCTGCCCAAGCTGCGGCCGCACCCTGTTCAATCTCCAAGAAACCACCGCCCGCATCAAAGCTGCCACCAGCCACCTCAAGGGCGTAAAAATCGCTATCATGGGCTGCATCGTGAACGGCCCCGGCGAAATGGCAGACGCCGACTTCGGCTATGTCGGCGGCGCCCCCGGCAAGGTGAACCTCTATGTCGGCAAGACACCCGTAAAATTCAACATCCCCCAAGCCGAAGCCGTCGACCGCCTCGTAGACCTCATCCGCGAACACGGCCGCTGGGTTGAACCGGCCGGAATTTAGCCTATCGAGGCCGAGGCAATCTGCCGGGCTTCGGCATCGGTTGCCAATAAAGTCTCCAAGGTCGGATGCTCCGTGTGAGGACACTTCTCTAAAACCTCGGCCACCAGTTTCCAGATTCCCGGAAAGGCGATACGCCCGCCCAGAAAAGCTTCCACTGCGACTTCGTTCGCCGCATTCAGGACGGCGGGGCGCGTGCCGCCGAGTGTGCCGGCTTCGGTGGCGAGATCGAGCGCTGGAAAATCCGAGCGGCGAGGTGCTTCAAAATCCAGGCTTCCGAGGGAGGCGAAATCGAGCGGGCGAAGGGAGTTTACGACCCTCTCGGGGCAGGTCACGGCGTATTGGATCGGCAGGCACATGTCGGAGTGGCTGAGCTGCGCGAGGATCGAGCGGTCGACGAATTCCACCATCGAATGCACGATGCTTTGCGGGTGGATGACCACTTCGACGCGATTCATGCCAATGTCGAAAAGCCAACGTGCTTCGATCATTTCAAGCGCCTTGTTGAACAAAGTGGCGGAGTCCAGCGTGATCTTGCGGCCCATGTTCCATGTGGGATGGCGCAAGGCCATTTCGGGAGTTACATTTTGCAACTCTGCCGCTGGCGTTTTGCGAAATGGTCCGCCCGAGCAGGTGAGGATAAGTCGCCGGACGCTGGCAGCATCGCGGCCCTCGAGGCATTGAAAAATCGCGCTGTGCTCGCTATCCACCGGCAGCACACGCACACCTTTTCTCCGCGCAGCTTCCATCACGATCTCACCGGCCATAACCAGGATCTCCTTGCTGGCGACGGCGATGTCCTTCCCCGCTTCGATAGCGGCCAGCGCGGGTCGCAGGCCCGCGGTTCCGACAATCGACACGAGCACCAGATCGGCCCCCGGCAACGTTGCGAGTTCCACAAGGCGATCGATGCCCTCCGGCCCAGTGGAGAGGGCCGTCTTTGCCTCAGGAAACTCGCAAGCAGCAGCGACAAGCCCTTCCTCATTGGAATGGGCGGACATCCCGACGATTCGCATCCGGTCGGGAACGTCACGCGCCACCTTGAGGGCGCTCTGGCCTATGGAGCCTGTGACTCCAAGAATGACGACATTTCGCATGGGGTTTGAGATTGTCCGACCAGCGGAGATTTCGCAACGCGGGAGAAGAGGGCTACACGGAATCGATTCCGGCAAACTGGGGAAGGCTGCGGATTCTGGCCTCGAATTTTTCCTGGTCGACAAGGTCCATACCGGGCGGGAATTTCGCGGCGGAACGATTCCACTTTTTGAGCCACTCCGTGCCGAGGACATCGCGCCCGCGCTCGCGAGCCTTGTCCAGATGCGTGAAAGCGATGGTTGTTTCCTCCTTGTCGCCCGCATTCCGCCCGCGCGCAACACCCCATCCCGCGCCGAGCATAGCTACGCGCGATGCCGTGGAGCAGGTGTAGGTGAAAAGTTCGACATCTCGCGAACCGCAAACGGCGAGCATGGCTCGGAAGGCATCCTCGGTCCAGGCCGGAGCACAGGTTTTTCCGGAAAACATGTCGTAGAATACAAGGTCTGGCGGCACGGCTTCGGCTAAAAGGTCCAGAAAGTCACCCTCGTGAAGTTGCCAGGAGAGATGCTCATGCTGCTTTGAAACCCAAGTGGCATCCTTCAAAATGGTGGGCGGACCGGCATGGCGCAGGTAAGGGAACCGATCATTGTTTTTCAAGGCTAGGCGCAACGAATCCAAATCGTTCTCAAAACTCACGATGTGCATCGGACGCACCGGGCCTCCATTGGCCAGCGCCTCGTAGCACTCGATCGCGGCCATGGCATTCGCTGCCGCTCCAAGGCCGACATCCCAGATTACGAGCGGCTCGTCCGTTTCCTCACGCAGGCGGGAGGCGAGGGGCGATTGTTCGATATACAAGCTGCGGGCCTCATCCATCGGCGGCGTGCGCGAGTGCATGATCTCGCCCGAACTCACATGGAGAATGCTCGAGAAGCCTTCGATGGCCGTGTGGATTTTGTATTCCCCCAGCGTGATGGAGCGGGGCGGATTACGCCGCATCGGCGTGACTGGGTTGTCCAAGTCATCCTCGGCGAGAATGGCGCGCTTCTCCTCGTAGAGGGGCAGAAATCTGTCCTCAAGGATACTCTGCCGCATCTCAGCCATGAGCTGGTGGTAAAAGAAAATGTTATGCTGCCCGATCAGTTGCCAGCCCAGCGTCTCTTTGCATTTGGTAAGGTGGTGCAAATAGGCGCGGGAAAACTTGGAGCAGGTCGGGCAGCCACAGTCCGGATCCAGCGGCTCGTTTGAGGTTTTGTAAATGCCGCGCCGTAGTTGGAGAAATCCGCGCGAACTGAAAGCCCCGCCGCGCTGCGCGACCTGGGTGGGAATGATGCAATCGAACATGTCCACGCCCCGGTGAACGGCTTCAAGGATATCCAGCGGCGTTCCCACGCCCATGAGATAGCGCGGTTTGTCATCCGGAAGGAGGCCCGCAGTGAACTCACAGGTATCCTCCCGCTCGCTCTTCCCCTCGCCCACGGCGAGACCTCCGATAGCGAATCCCTCAAAGGGCAACGCACAGAGTGCGTCGGCACTTGCCTGGCGCAGGGACTGATTCAATGCACCCTGCACAATCCCAAACATCGCCTGCCGGGAGTCGCCCCGGGCCGCAAGGCTCCGGGCGGCCCACCGGTGCGTGAGTTCCATTGCCTGCCGAGCCGTGGCCTCATCCACCGTGGAAGGGACACACTGGTCGAGCACCATCATGATATCGCTGCCTATGGCCTTCTGGGTTTCAATGCTCAGCTCCGGGCTGAGAACAATCGTGCGGCCGTCGAGATAGCTTTGAAAGACCGCGCCCTCCTCGCTCATCGAGCGGGAGTGGGGCAGGGAAAAAATCTGGAATCCACCGGAGTCGGTGAGCACCGAGCGTTCCCAGCTCATGAACCGGTGAATGCCTCCGACCCTACGGAAGACCTCCGCTCCGGGACGCAGGAGCAGGTGGTAGGTATTCGCCAGCAGGATCTGCGAGCCGGAATCGTGCAAAAAATCCGGCGTCTGCGCTTTGACTGTCGCATGAGTGCCCACCGGCATGAAAAGCGGTGTGCGAACCTCGTTGTGCAGGGTGCGAAATGTTGCCGCCCGTGCGCGGGAGCCGCTGGCGAGTGCATCGAGTTGAAAGTGAAGAGATGTTTCCAATGTCCGGAATCGAGTGCGCGGATCGGATGCGAAAATCGCCGCAACATAAAGGTTTTTCCGTTCGCCGCAGGGAACTCTTGGGCTTTGACCCCATGGCAAGCAGCATCCCGCGCCGCGAGGGTGCGGCAGAAACAACAAAACTATGAATGCAAAAACCGAAAACAAAAGACGCACCTCGCTCTCGATGGTCATCCCCTGCGGATGCCTCATCGCCTTGGTCACAGCCGCTGTGGTTTTGCTCGCACCTCCCCCAATGCAGAGCCAAACACTGCCAGCAGCACCCAACATCCTTGTTGTCTATGACAACGACGGCCAGTGGGGTTGGCTTGGGGAAGTCTATTCCCTGAAGCTGCAAAATCTGCTCGGCCACTTTGACGCCAAAGTGACCCGCACGCCACTCGCGAAATACAAATCTGGTGACATCGCTGCAAATGACGCGGCATTTTATGTCGCCTCCGTGTGGAACGAATCGCCATTGCCTGCGGAATTCCAGACCGATCTGGAAAACACTGTGAAGCCGTTCGTGTGGATGGGTGTGAACCTGTGGCGTTATGCGTGGGACCTTTCGAACTACGCACCGCGCACACAATTCACCGATCGCTACGGATTTCAGCTTGAGTCCTACTCTGGCGAGAAACATCCCACGGTCGTTTATAAAAATACGAACTTGGAAAAGGATCCGTTCGATGCCGGCTTAAGCCGCATTCGCATCACCGAGCCGTCGAAAGCGATCGTCCATGCGGTTTGCTTGGATGAGGGCGGTACCGAGTGGCCCTACATCGTGCAGAGTGGAAAATTCTGGTTCGTCGCCGACATGCCGATGATTTCGACGACATTTGAGAACCGCTCGCTGGCCTTTGCGGACCTCTTGCACGATATGCTTGGAATTTACCACGAGGAAAACCACCGCGCGTTTTTCCGGATCGAGGATGTCGCGGCCGTCTCCGATGTTCCCACGCTGAAAGCGCTCGGCGATGTGCTGGCTGACCTGAATGTGCCATTTACAATCAGCCTGATCCCCGAGTATCGCGACTGGTCGGGCATCTACAATGACGGCATCAGTGAAGTCGTCCGCATCACAAAAAACTCGCCGGTGTCAGCAGAAATGCGCCGATGGATCAGCGAGGGCGGCCAAGTCCTCCAGCACGGCACCACTCACCAGATTGATGGCATCATGAATCCCTACTCCGGTGTCAGCGGCGACGATTACGAATTCTATCGCGTCACCGCAGATGAACAGGGGTTCCTCACGCTTGTCGGCGCTATTCCCGGGGACTCGGCAAGCTGGGCCCGCAACCGAGTGAACCGTGGTTTGAACATCTTGAAGAACGCTGGATTCAAGCCTGTCGGCTGGCTTACACCGCACTACTTGGCATCACCAGTGGACTACAAGGTCTTCGCAAGCATTCACCCGTTTGCCTGTGACCGGGGTATTTTCTTCTTCAATGACGCGTCCGGAAAAACGCAGGCGACGGAGCTAAACTCGCCTTACATCTACCGCGATACCTACAGTCTCAAGCGCATGCCTGAGACAATCGGCTACATCGATCCCTTTGGTTGGTATGAACTGCAGGCACCGACGACATCGGAGGATTTGCTGAAACGCGCCAAGGCTCTGAAAGTTGTCCGCGATGGTTGGGCGGGATTCTATTTCCACTGGTATTTGGACCCTCAGGAACTTCGCAAAACGGTGATCGGTCTTCAGGAGCTTGGCTTCACCTTCACTCCGCTCAGCGGCGATTTGAAGTAACCAAAACATCAACTGTCATGTGTGGAATTGTTGGAACGATTGGAAAAACAGACACCCTGCCCTTCCTTTTGGAGGGGCTGGGTCGTCTGGAATATCGAGGCTATGACTCCGCCGGCGTGGCCGTGCTGAGTGGAAATGAAATTCAAACCCGCAAGGCGGTGGGAGGTGTCTCACAGCTTGTGGACGAGGTAGCGCGGAATCCCGTGCAAGGGAATCCCGGCATCAGTCACACTCGCTGGGCCACGCACGGAAGTGTGACCACCGACAACGCCCATCCTCATCTGGACGCCTCCGGCAGACTGGCTCTCGTGCACAACGGCGTTGTGGAGAACCACAAGCATCTTCGGGACGAACTGACCGGCAGAGGGCATGTCTTCCGCTCGCAAACCGATACCGAGGTGCTGGCTCACTTGATCGGCGAGGCATTTGATCAAAATGCAGACCGAAACCGTTCAGCGCTACTTCATGCGATGCAGGAAGCCCTCCGCCATGTGCGCGGCACCTATGCCATCGCCGTTATTCATGCGGATCTCGGGCGGTTCCTTGCCGCCGCGCGCAGCGGGAGTCCACTGGTGCTGGGGATCGGAAAGGATGCTCAGTTCATCGCGAGCGATGCTGCCGCTCTGGATGGCTGGGTGCAGGATATCATCTACCTCAAGGATCAGGATATCGCCGCGCTTGATGGCGAGTCCTTCCATCTGGCCACTGTATCTGGCGGCATGGCAGCTGCGCCGAAGCTCCGAAAAATCGAGGTGGAGGCGCGCGCCACAGGGAAAGGGCTTTTTCCACACCACATGCTCAAGGAAATCCATGAGCAGCCTGACACTTTGCGCGAAGCCATGAAGGGACGATTGATTCCCGAGGAATCCACCGCCCGCTTCACCGGCCTCCATCGCACGAACGAACAACTCCGCGAGCTGAAGCGCATCATCCTCACCGGCTGCGGAACGACATTTCATGCCGCTTTAGCCGGTGAATACATGATCGAGAGTCTGGCGCGGATTCCTGTCGAATGCGATTACGCGAGCGAGTTCCGCTACCGCAACGCGCCGCTGGATCCGGAAACCGCAGTCTTTGCGATGAGCCAAAGCGGCGAGACCGCCGACACTCTTGCCGCCCTCCGCGAGAGCAAGCGGAAAGGAGCTCTCACGCTGGGCATTTGCAACAATGTCTTCAGCACAATCAGCCGCGAGAGTGACGGGGGCATCGGCCTGCGCGCGGGGGTGGAAATCGGCGTGGCGGCGACAAAGACCTTCACTTCCGAACTAGTGATTCTCGCTATGCTTGGACTCATGCTTGGTCGCATCCGCGATCTTTCCCAGGCCGATGCGGCGGAAATTATCGAAAGCCTCGAGCGGCTTCCCGACCTGATCGCACGCACACTCGAGCGAGACGCTCTTATCGCAGGCATCGCGCAAAAATACGCCAAGACCCGGAATTTTCTCTTCATGGGCCGGCAGGCAAACTTTCCGATCGCTTTGGAAGGCGCGCTAAAGATGAAGGAAATTACCTACATCGCTTCATCCGGACATCCCAGCGCCGAGCTCAAACATGGCATCATCGCCCTGATCAATGAAGAAACCCCGACTATTGTCTTGGCCCCACAGGATGAAGTCTTTGAAAAAAATGTAAGTAACATCGAGGAGATCAAAGCACGCCGAGGGCCTGTTATTGCTATCGGCACGGAGGGCGACAACACACTCGCATCCCTTTGCCATGAGGCGATCCTCCTGCCAGCGGCTCCGGTATTTCTGAGCCCGTTTCTCAACACTGTCGCATTGCAGCTTCTCGCCTATCACACGGCAGTCGTTCTCGGTTGCAATGTGGATAAGCCGCGGAATCTAGCGAAGAGCGTGACGGTCGAGTAGCAGCCGCGCGGTCAAGCTGGACGACGACCGGTGAGAGCGCGCTGGAGCGTGAGTTGATCCGCATGCTCCAGCCCCCCGCCGGCGGGCAGTCCATGGGCAATGCGGGTCGTGCGAATGTCCAGCGGCGCGAGGATTTCGGTGAGGTAGTTTGTGGTGGCCTCGCCCTCGACATCGGCACTCAGCGCGAGAATGATCTCCGTCGGGTTTTCTTCGCGGATTCTTTCCAGCAGGGATTGAATGCGCAGTTGGGCAGGACCGATATGGTCCAGCGGTGACAGGCGGCCACCGAGGGCGTGGTAAAGCCCCTGAAAGACCCCGCTACGCTCGAGCGGGAGGATATCGGTGGCTTGTTCGATGATGCAGATTTCCTTCCCCTGGCGCGACGGCTGAAGGCAGATTTCACAAAGTTCCGTGACGGCGAAAAAGCCGCACTTTTTGCATGGATGAATCGAGGCAGATGCCGCTGTGATGGCTGCTGCCAGAGGCGCAGGGCGCGCATCCTTGTGTCCCAAGAGCCAGAGCGCGCACCGTTCGGCGCTGCGGGGACCAAGGCCCGGCAAACGCCGCAGCTCGCGCGTGAGTTCATTGAATGGGGGCGGATAATCGAGCGGCATTTCAATTCGTGGCCAGGCAGCCATCCACGATCCGCACCACCCGGTCGCCACGGCTCGCAAGATTTTCATCGTGCGTGACCACGACGAGCGCGCGTCCATCGGCTTTCGAAAGATCGAGGAGCAAATTGATAATCACCTCGCCGTTCTTCGAGTCCAGGTTCCCGGTGGGTTCGTCCGCAAAAAGAATGGCGGGATCGTTGATAAGCGATCTGGCGATGGCGACGCGCTGCTGCTCCCCGCCGCTGAGTTCCGCCGGCAGGTGGTCGATGCGTCCAGTGAGGCCGACGCGATGCAAGAGATCGCGCCCACGGGCAAGTTCGGATTTTCCCCGTATGAGCGCTGGCAGCAGGACATTTTCCAGCGCGGTGAGCTCCGGCAGGAGGAAGTAGGATTGAAAGACAAATCCCATGCGCTTGTTGCGCAGGCGAGCGAGCGCATTGCCCGAGAGACGGTAGAGCGATTGGCCTTCAAACTCCACCGTTCCCGCCTCCGGGGTCTCCAAGCCAGCCAGAGTGTAGAGCAACGTCGTCTTCCCCGCTCCACTCGCACCGCAGAGAAACACGGACTCTCCAGCAGCTATGTCGATATCAATGCCGCGTAGAACCTCGATGGATGCACCTCCGATACGGAATGACCTCCGAAGCCCTCGCGCCTTGAGGCGTGGGGTCATGGACGACCGTCGATCGGCTGGAACTTCTTGCCAACAGCCGGGCCGGTATATTCGCTGAGGGGACGATACAAGCGGTTGTCGGCGAGTTGTTCCATGACATGGCCGGTCCATCCAGCCGCACGAGCTATCGCAAAGATCGGCGTGAAGAGGTCTGTCGGAATACCCATGGAGTAATAAACGGTGGCCGAGTAGAAATCGACATTCGCATTCAGACCTTTGCGCTCCTTCAGAATCGAGGCGATGCGCTCGCTCATGCGAATCCACTTCGGCTCGCCGAGTTGGTTGCTTAGAATGATGGCCATCTCACGAAGATGAGGGGCGCGCGGGTCGAGGACTTTGTAAACACGGTGGCCGATGCCCATGATTTTTTTCTTCTGCTCGAGCTGGGTCTCAACCCAAGCGTCCACTTTGTCTTCGCTACCGATTTCCTGCAGCATGTGAATGACGCCCTCGTTTGCACCACCATGGAGCGGACCCTTGAGTGTTCCGATGGCCGAAGTGATGGCGGAATACATATCCGAAAGAGTGGCGATAGTAACGCGGGCCGAGAATGTCGAGGCGTTCATGCCGTGGTCGGCATGCAAAACATAGGCGACATCCAGCGTGCGTGCGGCTTCAGCACTCGGCTCGGTGCCATTGATGAGATAGAGAAAGTGAGCGGCCTCACCGAGATCCGTGCGAACGGGCGGGAGGTCGAGCCCTTTGCGGGCGCGGTGGAAATAAGCGGTGATGACGCCCATTTTCGCCGTGATACTGACGGAGCGGTTGTAGTTAGCCTCCGGGCTTTCGTCCTTCGGATTCGCGTCGTAGAGGCCCAGCATAGAAACAGCCGTGCGGATGACATCCATCGGCCCTGCGTTTTTAGGAGCACTGCGAAGAAAATCAACGACCGGCTGCGGCAGCTCGCGGGCCGCGCGGAGCTTTTTAGAAAGAGCATCCAGCTGGGCGCGGTTCGGAAGTTCCCCATGCCAGAGGAGGTGAATCGTCTCCTCAAAACTGGCGTTTCCGGCGATTTCGTTGATGTCGTAACCAGCATAAATGAGGATACCCTCTTGACCGAGAACATCACTGAGGCTGGTTGAGTTTGCTACGATTCCTTCGAGTCCTTTGGCTGTTACTGGCATAGATTTTTTTGTGTTGAATGGGGCAGGTTCAATGGAGTCTGAACAAGGGTTTTTGAAATGAAAAGCCTTAGTGGGAAATTTCTTTGTCACCTTGAAAGGATTGCCCTGTGGCTTGACGCTGTGGCGCTGCTGCGTTTAATTCCGGCCTCAAGATATGACCCGCAAGGATTTCACCGTTCTCACCGCAATAGCTCTGCTTCTCGTCGGCTGTGCGAACTACGACAAACGCCTGACCAACACGAGAACCAGTTATCTCGGAACCGACGGCTCGATCATTTCGCGCTCTGCGGAATCCACCCTCGCCGACAAAAATTCCTATTGGGACGGCGACGGGGTGCAAGGTGTGCCATCCATCATCATCGACCTCTCGGATCAAAAAGCCTCGTTCTACAAAGGTTCGAAGCTCGTTGGCGTTTCAGCCATCTCCTCCGGCCGCGAAGGCTATGGAACCCCGACCGGTTCCTATAAAATCACACAGAAAAATCCCAATCATGTCTCGAACCTTTACGGCGATTATGTGAATGCCCAGGGCGATGTGCTGGTGAAAAATGTTTCGAAAGTCAAAGATCCCGTGCCACCCGGCGGAAACTTTGCCGGTTCTCCGATGCCTTATTTCATGCGACTCGGCCGCACGGCGGTCGGCATGCACCAAGGATTTCTTCCCGGCGTTCCAGACAGCCACGGCTGCATCCGCATGCCGGAACGAATGGTGAAGGTTTTCTTTGAAAACGCACCAGCCGGCACTTCAGTGACGATTGTGAATTAACTCTCGTAAAAAGCGCGCACCAACGAGGTGCAGCGTTCATACGGAAGAACGCCGCTCTCCATCTGGTTCATAACATAACCGAACCCGACGCCCTGCTCCGGATCGGCAAAACCCAGGCTCCCCCCAGCTCCGGCATGTCCGAAAGCGGAGGGCGAGGGGCCCAGCAATGAACGGATTTTGCGACCATTCCCATCCAGCGGATCCATCATGAAGCCCGCCGAGAAAGACATTTCCCGCTGCAGCACGGGATCGAAGCCTTGCGTGAGGCGGGTGGACATCCACTCGAGCGTTTCGTTTTTGAAAAAGACTTTACCCTGCATGAAGCCGCCGGATGCAAGCATGGCATAAAATTTCGCCAAGGCCTGCGCGGAGGCGATGCCTCCCATCGAGGGCAGCGAGGTGGCCCGGACTTGAGGGGCGTTCATAGCAGAGATGCCAGAGAGGCCGGGCGGGCTGGCAAAAGCCCGGCGCGTGAGGGAATTCGGATCGGTAAATGCTCTCAAGAACAGCTCGTCACTTGGAGCGGGTGGGCCCGCGCGCGGCGGGAGTATGGTGGCCACGCGGGGATTGAGATGTTCAGGGAGCCCGATCCAGAGGTCGATGCCAAGCGAATCAGCAAAAACACGGCGCCAATAATCCGCGAGGGGCTCTCCACCGGCGAGGCGGCGCACGATTTCATCCAGCAGAAATCCAAAGACCCTCGGCCCGTAGGCGGGACCCGCTTCCACAGGCAGAAGGGGCGTTTGTTTTTCGATCGCTCGCACGACGCTCTCGCGATCGAGAATATTCGCCGAGGGATCTTCGAGCGCGCACAACCCCGCGCTATGCGACAGGACATGGCCAAGCGTGAGCGCGCCCTTTCCAGCCTGCGCGAATTCCGGCCAAAAATCGGTGACGCGCGTTTGAAGATTCACCCCCGCTTCCTGCATGGCATGAAGCGTGCAGGCGGCGGCTAAGCCTTTGGTGGCGGACCAGATCAGAACAAGTGTCTTCTCGCTCCACGGTGCACAGCGATCGGTGTTGCAAAAACCTTCGTAGAGAGAAACCACCTCCCCGCCGCCGCGAAAGATGCCCAAGGCGGCACCGACTTCGACACCTTCGGCGAAGTTTTTTTCAAATGCCTGCCGCACCCCGCTCACATCTGACCTCTTAGCTCGATCAAATCAGGATCTAACTTGGCGATGTCGCGGAACTTGTCATCCATCGCGAAGCTTCTCTGGACGTAATCAAGCGCGTTTGCCAAATCACCCAAGACCGCGCTGTAGCAGGCCAAGTTATAAAAATAGGTCGCCTCTTCAGCGAGTGTCGGCGGGCCGCTGAGAAGAAGCTTCAACGCCGCATCGGTGCTACCGCGCTCATGCAGGCAGAAGGCACCATGGATGTAGCCGGAGACAGCTTCCGGATAAATTTCCCGCAGCCGCTCGCAAATGCGAAGTGACTCGTCCCAGTTGTGGCTTTTCATCGTGATAAAGAGCCTCAACTGCAAAGCAGATTCGACATCCCTGTCCTCGGTTGGCATGGCGTTAAGTTCCGCCATGGCCTCAACCGGCATACCAAGCTCCAGATAACCCTGCGCCGCGAGTAGGCACTTTTCAAAGGACATGGACCGCAAACTAACGAGCCGACAAGCCACGCCGCCAGCGTTATTTTCCTCTATGTCGCGAGCGGATCATCTGTTATCAGCGGATCACTCATTCGTGAACGTCTCCGACCTGCGTGAAATTTTGCAATATGTGCCCCTCTTCCGGGAGCGTATTTTCGTGGTTGCGGTGGATGGCGAGGTCGTGGAATCGGAGAATTTTCCGAACATCCTGCTGGATCTCGCCGTGCTCCGCTCCCTGAGTATCAAAGTCGTTCTTGTGCATGGCGCAAGCCACCAGATTGAGGCTCTCGCCGCCGCGCGCGGAGTCCGGATCACCAACTCCGACGGCATCGGCCTCACCGATGAGCCAACGCTGCAAGTCAGTATCGATGCGGCGATCCGGCTCACCAACGAGATCATGGAGGGCCTTTCCTCCGTCGATCTGCGTGCCGCCTACATCAACGCACTTATCGTCCATCCCGCCGGCATTCTCGGTGGCGTGGATCAACAATACACCGGCAAGGTCGAGCGCGTGGACACCAAGGCCCTTCGCCTCCTTCTCGACGAAGGCATCATTCCTGTCATCCCTCCGATGGGCTTCGACGGCGAGGGACGCACCTACCGGGCGAACTCGGACAGCGTCGCACTGGAAGTCGCCGTGGAACTCGGCGCAGCGAAAATTCTCTACCTCGCGCCAAGCCGTGTCTTCGAGGAATCCACACCCCTGCCGCGCCAACTTTCGATTTCAGAAACGGAAGATCTCGTCAAAAAACGCAAAGCCGACTTCCCGACTGGCCTACTCTCAAAGCTTGAGAACGGTGCCAAAGCCTGCCGTCAAGGCGTGGCCCGCGCTCACCTGCTGAATGGCGGCATGAACGAGGGCCTGCTCAGCGAGGTCTTCAGCCACGAGGGCATCGGAACCATGGTTTACTCGAACGAGTATCAACAAATCCGGCGCATCTTCAAAAAGGATGTCCGCTCCGTCATTTCGCTCATCCGGCAGTCCGTGCAGAATGAGGAACTCGTCCGCCGCTCGCGCGCTGAAATTCTTGAGTGTCTGAACGACTACTGGCTCTTGGAAGTCGATCGCTCGCCCGTGGCCTGCGTGGCTCTCCATCTCTATCCCGAACAATCCGCGGCCGAACTCGCCTGCCTGCATGTACGCAAAGCGCAGGAGAACCAAGGCTACGGGCGCAAACTCATGGCGTTTGTCGAAAACCTCGCTCGCGAGAAGGGCGTAAAATCCCTCTTCGCCCTCTCCACTCAAGCCTACAGCTACCTCCAGCAAAAAGGTGGCTTCACAGCTGCGGACCCGTCCATTCTACCGCCTGAGCGACTCCAGAAATACGAAACCAGCGGAAGAAATTCCGTGGTGCTCGTGAAAACACTCCGCCCGTGACACACAGCGCTGCCCTTTTCATCGACGGCTTCGTTATTCTGACCTACTTCGTCGTGATCGTAGGTATCGGCCTCTACGCCGGCCGGCGGAATGACACGCTGCAAGAGTTCGCACTCGGCGGGCACAAGATTCCCTGGTGGGCCGTACTCGCCTCGATCATCGCGGCGGAGACCAGCGCGGCGACATTCCTCGGCACGCCGGCCGAGGGCTACAAGACACTCGGCTTCGCCTACGCCCAGTTGGCCATCGGAACGATTCTCGCCCGAATCATCATCGCGTATCTTTTCATCGCCCCCTATTTCCAATTCAAGGTACAGAGCATCTACGAATACCTCACCCTGCGATTCGGCTCGCGGACGAAAAACATGGCGAGCGGGATATTCCTGCTCGGCCGCGTGCTGGGAATCGGCGTCCGCCTTTACCTCGGCGGCGTGATCTTGGTCGTGATCTGGCGCTACCTGTTTCCCGGCACGGAAATCTCCATCTGGACCTACTTCTGGGGCATCGTCTTTGTCACAGCGGTGACGGCCGCCTACACCGCCGTCGGAGGCATCAAGGCAGTCGTCTGGACCGACCTCATCCAAGCCTGCCTTATGTGCGGCGCCGTCGTTTTTGCGATGTTCACCATCCTGCACCAAATCCCCGGCGGTCTTGGAAAGGTGAATGAGATGCTGGACGGTCAAAAAGTCGCGATGTTTCAAACTGGGTGGGAGGCAACAAAGCCCTTCGGCGAGGCCCTCCGGCAAATGCTCGAAAACCCCTACACCATCCTCGCAGCCATCCTCGGCTCCACATTCCTCACTATGGCCACCCATGGCACCGATCAGGATATGGTGCAGCGTATGCTCACCGCTGAGAATATCAAAAAAAGCCGGTTCAGCCTCATCGTGAGCGGATTTGCCGACATCCCGATCGTGCTGGCCTTCCTCGCCGTCGGCATTCTCCTCTGGGTCTACTACCAAATCAGCCCGGACCCCTCGCTCCCGACCGCCCACAACGAAATCTTCGCCCACTATATCGTTCATGAAATGCCAGCCGGCATTCGTGGACTCATCGTCGCCGGCGTTTTTGCCACCATGATGGGCTCGACCTCCGCCGCGCTCAACGCCCTTGCCACCTCATTCATCCGCGACTTCTACCAGCCCTACTTCAACAAAACATCGACCGACGCCCAGTCGATCCGCGCTGCACGCATAGCGACCCTCGTTTTTGCCGGGCTCATGGTTGTTGTCGCCACAGGAGCCGCCTACGCTGTGCTCGAAACAAACATCACGATCATCCCTCTCGCCCTCGGCGTGCTCGGCTACGGCTACGGCTCGCTCCTCGGCATCTTCCTGCTCGGCGTCCTCACAAGATCCCGTGGTAACGACATCGCCAATGTCTTCTCCATGCTCCTCGGCATTGCCGCCGTTCTGGTTCTTGGAAAAGTCAAAATCCCCGCCATCGATCCACTGGCCCTCCTGACATTCCAGTTGATTCCTGCCGAGTGGAATTTCGGCTTCTTCATGCCAGCCTGGTGGCCTGCCATCTCCTGGCCCTACTATGTGTTCATCGGTAGCACAGTCACCTTCCTGCTCGGCATCCTTTTCAAATCCCGCCAAGCGGCAACCTCCGCGCCCGCAGAGTAAAAATCAGCGCACCGAGCCTTTAGGAGCTCTCGAGAAAAGGGGGCAAAAGAGTCTTTTCAGCGTTTTGGTTTTTCCTGTTTACTCGTTCCATGTCTCGCATACCTGTCACCATTCTGACTGGCTTCCTCGGAGCCGGAAAAACCACGCTGTTGAACCGCATTCTCGGGGAAAACCACGGGCTGCGGATTGCGGTGATCGAAAATGAATTTGGCGAGATTGGCATCGACCATGAGTTGGTGATCAATGCCGAGGAGGAATTGTTTGAAATGAACAACGGCTGCATCTGCTGCACGGTGCGCGGGGATTTGATCCGCATTCTGGGGAATCTCATGAAGCGCCGCGACAAGTTTGACCACATCCTGATCGAAACGACCGGCCTGGCTGATCCGGGGCCGGTGGTGCAGACATTTTTTGTGGATGAGGAATTGCGGGAGCAGACGGTGGTGAATGGTGTGGTGACGGTGGTGGACGCACACCATTTCTCGCGTCATGTCGATGAGACGCACGAGGCCGAGGAGCAGGTGGCTTTTGCGGATGTGATTCTTCTGAACAAGTCCGACCTCGCGACTCCCGAAGAGCTGGAGGAAACGGAGCAGCGTATCCGCGCGATCAATGCCCTGGCCGTGATCCACCGCACGACGCGAGCGGAGATCGACATCAAAAAGGTGCTCGAGGTGGGCGGCTTCAACCTCGACCGCGCCACGGAACTCAATCCCCACTTTCTGGACACGCATGGACATCACCACCATCACCACTCGGACATCTCCAGCGTGGGCATCGAGGCCGAGGGGGAGTGCGATGGCAAAAAACTCAACGACTGGATTTCGAAACTCGTTCGCGACCAAGGGCAGGACATTTTCCGCATGAAGGGGGTTTTTGCCGTGAAGGGTCAGGCCGACCGTGTGGTCTTTCAAGGCGTGCACATGCTCATCGATGCCGCAAGTGGTGGTCCGTGGGCAGGGCGCCCGCGCAAGAACAGCCTGGTTTTCATCGGCCGCAAACTGGATCGCGAAGCCCTCACCAGCGGATTCCGCTCCTGCCTCGCTTGAAAAGCCCCGGCTCGATCACTGCAGAGGATCACATCCTCGACCTGAAATGGAATCCCGAGGGGACGCGTCTTCTCGCGACTCCCGCCACCGGTGCGGTGCTTGTAGCAGACGAGGCGGCGACGCTTCTTAAGGAACTCCCGGGCCATGGCATGGGGAATGGAAGCTCGGACTGGTTCGCCGGCGAGCCTGCGACTTGTGGGTTCGACGGAAAAATCCGCTGCGGCTCACGGGAATGGAAGCCCGGACGGGGCATGATCGAACATGTGCGAACGAGTCCGGACGGAGCGCTCCTGGCAGCGGGGCAGGGCAAGACGCTGCACATTTTCGACGCGACCGGGAGTGATGAAAAAAGCCTCCGCGACTTGCCGACCGTGGTGTCGGATTTTGTATGGAATCCCAAAACTCCCGCCGAGATCGCTACGGCGGGCGCGGGTGGAGCGCTGCTTTGGCGGCTTGGTGAAAAAGAGCCTTTCGCCCGATTTGATTGGGGCGGCGCGAGCCTACAGGTGCAATGGAGCAATGACGGACGCTGGCTCGCCACGGCGGACCAGACCGCGAGCGTGCATGTTTACGATATCCCGAAGGACAATCCGCTCAACATGGAGGGGTTTGAATCCAAGGTTCGCGCGCTGGCCTTTTCGGCCGACGGCAAACGCCTCGCCACGGCAGGGAGTCCGGTGGTGACGGTTTGGCCGTGCGCATCTGCAAAAGGTCCGGATGGAGCCCAACCGATTCAGGTTGATGGCAGCGAGAGCGAAGTGCTGGCGCTGGAATTTTCACCGCTGACCGGCCAACTTGCGACAGGTGATGGCGAGGGAACTCTGCTGGTGGTGACTTTTGAGAAGGGTCAATTCCGCCGCAAGCGCGCCAGACTTGGCACCGGCATCAGCGCCTTGGCGTGGCATCCCACCAAGCCGCTTCTGGCCGTGGGTCACACGAGCGGCTTGGTGACTTGGCTTTCGATGGAGTCCTGAACGGACTCGTCGCTATCGAGCGTAGGCTTCTCTTGGGCTACGGAATCCGCAGCGACCAAAAAATCGCCCGACGCGGCTGGTGTCTCGACCACTTCAGAAAGAGGCTCGATCGCCTCGGAGGCCAGGTCAGTTTCTTCGGGTAAAATCGCAGTCACCTGAGAAAAAACATCCGGGGCGTCAGGCAGAACATCCGCAATTTGGGGCAAAGCCTCTGGCTCGTTCGATTGAAGTTCTGCGGAATCAGATTCGGCCTTGGACACTTCAGCGGGTGGCTCAGGGTTCGGCTGGGGTGTCTGTGGCACAATTGCCGCAGGCCGAGGTGCCTTGGGGGTGGTGACAGGCCGAGGCGGGCGGTTGTTTTGGGATTTCTCCTGCCTCTCTTGTGGCGGGCGGGCGGTTGGTCGCCGTGGGATTTCGAGGCCTTTCGAGGCGAAGTCGATGACATGGCCTTGCAGCAAGAGCCAATGAAAATCGCGGAGCAGGGCCGACTCGCGGAGTGCGGGATCCGATGGCAGGGTAGGCAGCGCGAGCAGAGCCTTCCATTGTTCCCCCCGGGGTTTTCCGGTATTTGATTCCAGATAATCAAGAATGGCGGCGAGGCTCTCCGAGACGGGATTCGCCTGGCGATCGAGCATCTTGGGCCGGGCCACGGAGACATAGGTGATGTTTTCGTGAGCTTTAAAAATCTGCAACCCACCGCCGGCAAGTTTCTGGCCGAGGGTATTGGCAAGCGGAAGCGGGAACCGGATGAGGTTGTCGAGTTCACGGCGGGTGAACTCAATGACCGCTGGCGCAGAGTCGTTCACCGGTGCAGAGCCTGGAGCGGTGAAGTGATCCCCGGGATTGATAATCGCGGTGGCTGCGTGAGTTTTTTGAAAGTGCTCGGCTACTTCTGCAAGGTTCTTGAGCGGCTCAGGCTGGCTGCCTTCGGGGGCTTCGAGTGGAAAATAGACATTCTGCGAGCTTTGTTCGTCGCGCCATTTTTGGATGGATTCCTCATCGCGGACCATGCGGATGCGGGCCTTGTAGCTATCAAACGCCATATTGCTGTAGCGCTCGGCATGGAGTTTTTGGACTTTAAGCTGGTAGTCGTGGAGGTTGGGTGGCCCAAGAAGGACGCCGCTCATGCCGCACTGGGCAATGATCGGGGAGGCTCCTTTTGGCGGTTCCACGGCGATGCGCTCGAGGCGGTAAAATTTATCCCATTGTGTCGCAAGAATCCGCGCTGCGGCATCGCTTTCGCTCAACCAAAGCGTGCCATCCTCCACCACTTGAAAAAGTGAAGGGCCGGATTTGCGTTGAAATTCCACAAGGTATCGGGCGGATTTTTCTAGGACCAGACGGGCCAACTCGAAGAGGGAATATGTCTTGGCAGTCGATTTGATCTGCTTGAGCAAACCATCAACGCCGCGTGGCTCGGGAACAAATTTGATTTCCCAGCCCTCAAGAAAAACGGGTCGCTGGACCGGTTCGCTTTCACGACGGCCACCACCTTGACGGTCATCACGGCGCGGGCCGCTGCTTTTTCCGGCAGGGCGCTTATCGCCGAAAGAGCGATTGCGCGATTTGTCGGAGTGTTCACCAGATGGCCTGCGGGCGAGGCGGTCGCCTTTTGGCCGTTTGCGATCCCATCGGGAGTCTCCTTCGTCGCGGTCGAAGCCTGAGCGCCGGTTGCCGGGGGTGTCCTCATCGCCGTGCGTGGAGGCTAGGGAGATTTGACTGGATGGAGTGGAGTCCTTGACCCATGAAGGCTGGAAGGATTGGAGCAAGTCCATTTCCAAGCCGGACAGGTCGGTGGGATTAGCTGGATTGGTATTCATAAACCGCCTGAAGCGGTGGCAATCTGGATAATGCCCAGTGAGGCCACAAGATAATTATTTCAAAAACTCCGCCAAAAAATTCTGCGGGCCGAAAGCATCAAGCGATACCGGAATCCTTCAACCGTTGTTCGATGTCGCTGACTTGAAGGGCTTCGACGAGGCCTCCGATCTCGCCCTCCAGAAAACGGTCGAGCGAGTAGAGCGAGAGCTTGATCCGGTGGTCGGTGACGCGGTTCTCCGCAAAATTGTAGGTGCGGATTTTTTCCTCGCGTCCCCCGCCGCCGATCAGGCTGCGCCGGTGGGCAGAGTATTTTTCCTCCTCCTCGCGGCGTTTATCCTCAAGGAGCCTAGAGCGCATTATTTTGATGGCCGCCTCCTTGTTCTTTTGCTGGCTACGGCCGTCCTGGCAACGAACAATCCTTCCGGTCGGGATGTGCATGACCTGCACAGCGGAGTCGGTGGTGTTCACGCCTTGGCCACCGGGTCCGCCGGCGCGGCAGACTTCGATACGCAAGTCCTCGGGTTTGATTTCGATATCCACCTCCTCGGCCTCGGGCAGAACGGCGACCGTGGCGGTAGAGGTATGGATACGCCCCTGGGCCTCGGTGGCGGGCACGCGCTGGACGCGGTGCACGCCGCTCTCGTAGCGAAAGCGACGGAAGACGGATGTGCCGGAAATACGGAAAATGACCTCGCGCAAGCCACCCAGATCGGCCGGACTGGATTCCAGTTCTTCCACTTTGAGTCCCAAAGAGTCGGCATAGCGGCAATACATGCGGTGCAGATCGGAGGCGAAAAGAGCCGCCTCCGTGCCGCCGGTGCCGGCCCGAATTTCCACAATGGCATCGCGGTCTTCATCAGGCTCGGGCGGGAGGAGCGCCACTTGCACGGCACGCTCAAGGAGTGGGATTTCCGGCTCGATGCGTTCGATTTCCTCGCGGGCCATCGCCGCCATCTCCTTGTCGTCGGATGCCGCCAGCTCGCGGTTTTCCTCCAACTCGCGGCGGGCACGCGCAAGCTTTTCCCAAGATTCGAGCAGTTCTTTTGTAGAGCCATGCTCACGCAGAACCTCTCTGGCATGTGCGGCATTTTCGAAGAGGCCGGGCGAGGAAATTTCGCTTTCCAGTTCTTCGAAGCGGCGGCGCTTGCGTTCGATGAGAGGTTCAAAGTCCATGATGAAATAAAAACGGTAAACAGGCCTTGAACCCGTTTACCGTTTTACAAAAGAGAGAGAGACTGATTAAGGCTTCTTGACGGCGCGTGCGACGCGAACCGTGCCGTAGCGCTGCTTGAATTTGTCAACGCGGCCTGCCGTATCAACAAATTTCTGCTCGCCGGTGAAGAAAGGATGGCAAGCAGCGCAGATGCCGAGCTTGATGTTCTGCCGAGTGGAGCGTGTTTTATAGGCGGCGCCGCATGCGCACACGATCACGGTCTCTTGGTAATCTGGATGAATTTCTGGCTTCATTTTGGAAAAGGGTGTGTATCCTAACGCCAATTCTTGGCTTGGCAACAGGAATCACCGCTAAAATGAACATTTTTTTCACAGCAGCCCTCGGCATTATCTTTGGATTTGTTTTTCAAGCCTCATCCCAAGAGCCGACTCCCACTCCAATTCCGGCCATTGAAAAGGACTATCACCAACTTCTCGACGAGGTCCGGCAGGGCGGGCTGGAAGAGTTCCAGAAACAGAAACCCGCCACGCCCGAGGAATACCGCGAGTATCTGCACCTCCTCACCCAGCTTGTCGAATCCGAAACCCTCGCCCAAGACTGGGGCACCGCGGCGAATGCTTTCGAAAAACAAACTACCGGAATCCGCGAGGCCATTGCGCATTTCCAACCCCCGGAAGCCACGCCTGAGACCGGACTCGATCTTTATGACAAAGCACGCCTCAAAGGCTGGCAGGCGGAGGATTGGCTCGAGGCGCTAAACAAAATCGGATCCACCCGCGCAACGCAGGAGACTACCGCCTTTGCGACGCTCAAGGATCAACAGCAAAAACTCCAGTCGCTTCAAGCCGATGGTCCGGCGGAGTCGCCCCGTGATGCCTGGCTTTTGCAACTTCAGGAGACACGGGTGCAAGCCATCCTCGCTGAGCATACTTTGCGTTCGAACAAGCAAAACTGGCAAGCGGATGTCGACCTTCAGAAAGCCCGCATTCAGCTGGAGAAACTCAATGCCGCCAGCTTGGAAGGCCGTGTTTCCTTTCCCGAGCAGCTGTTGCAAACCAAACTCTCGGACATCCAGAAACTCGAAAACAAAATCGCCGATTCCGTGGCAAAGGTCGGCAGGCAACTCAAGAAAGCCGCACCGGAAAACCAGCCAATGGGCGAAAAAGACGCAACCTCCCGTCTTGCGACAAGCCTCGAGAACCAACTCGAACTCCTCGAATACAACCGCATCGCCCTTCTGATCACCGGCCAAGTCTGGCAGTCGCGATACGATCTCTGGAATACAAAAAACGCCGCATCCATCGAGCAAATCGCCCGATTGCTGGACGAGAAGGCGCAGGACGTCCAAGCGTGGCAACCGCTCATCACAGGACTGCGCTCGAAACTTCAGGACCGCTCGCGCAAAGCCTCGCCCACCGATGGGGCGGGAGACGCTCCGCAAACGCCCCCTAATGGCGACATATTAGACAAAGCCTTCCAGCAGGAAGAGGCAAACCTCACAGAGTGGGAGGACAGATTTTCCCGTCTTTTTGAACTGATCAAGTTGACCACCTCAGACATAGCAGCCCGTCACAAGAGCGCAGGCATTGGCGATAAAATGGACGCAGCCGCCAACTCCCTTGCCACACAGATCCATAATTTCTGGAACACCGAGATTTTCACCCTCAATGACTCGGTCTTCGTCAATGGTCAGGTCGTCCAGCGTCCGAGTCCCGTCACACTTGGCATGTTGCTGATTGCTGTTGCGATCCTTGTTAGCGGCGGACTCGCATCGTCCGCCTTCAGCCGGTGGCTGCGCGCCCGGGTGAGCACGCGGTTTGCCCTGGATGCCAATACCGGAGCGATCGTGCAAAAATTCACCCACATTTTGCTGCTGGGAGTCATCTGCTTGATAGCACTGGCTGTGGTGAAAATCCCCCTCACCATCTTCGCCCTCCTGGGCGGCGGCGCCGCAATCGCCGTCGGCTTCGGAACCCAGCAGCTCATGAACAATCTCATCAGCGGGATTATTCTTCTCTTCGAGCGTCCGATCCGCATTGGCGACATCATCGATGTCGAAAACTGCTCCGGCATGGTGACCTCAATCGGCACGCGCTGCTGTCAATTGCGCCGGGGCGATGGCGTCGAAATCCTCATCCCCAACAGCGTCATCCTCCAAAGCAAGGTAGTGAACTGGACACTCTCCGACAGCCATGCCCGGCAGGAATTCACCGTCGCCATCACCCAAGGAGCGCCCGTTAAAGAAGCCATGGACCTCATTCACAAAATCGTTTCCGCCAATCCAAATATCCTCGCCCGCCGAGGGATCGATGTCCTGTTTCAAGATTTTACCAAGGACGCCCTCAGCCTCCGCGTTCTATATTGGATCGACAAAACAAACCCCCTTTCTGCAAACCAAGTCCCCAGCGCACTCCGCCTCGCCATCTACGAATCCTTTCAAAACGAGGGGATCCTCCTCGCGACCACACAAAAAGACCCCCACCTCGACGCCGCCACCCCGAAGTAGCCCCTCCTTCTCCCTCATGCCTGCTGAATCCCTCAACTCTGAACCAAAAATTTGGACGATCGTCCAAATTTTTGGTCAATCGTCGTGAGGGGGGAGTGAAGGAATGCTTTGCAGCGGGTGGCGGCTTCCCCGTATAAAACAAACACAATGTCGAAAAAGATCGCGCCGGTTACCCAGTCCGATTTCATCAAAGCCTACCGCGTCATGCTGACCTCGCGGGTGTTGGAGGAAAAACTCGCTGGCCTTTATCGTGCCGGCATGATCAAGGGCGGGGTGTTTCTCGGCCGCGGTCAAGAGGCGCTCAGCGTTTCGGTGGGAATTCAACTCCGGCGCGGTGATATTTTTGCCCCGCTCATTCGTGACCAAGGGGGACGCCTCGCCTTCGGGGACTCGATTCTTGATACGCTTCGCACCTACCTCGGATCGCAACTTGGCTCGATGAGAGGGCGCGACGGAAACATCCACCGGGGTCGTCCGCGCGATGGCTACTACGCCATGATCAGCCACCTTGGAGCCATGATTCCCTGCGTGGCAGGGGCGCTTCTGGCCCGCCGACTCAAGGGCGAGCAGGGCGTCGTGGGAGCCACCTGCATCGGCGACGGAGGGACATCCACCGGCGCGTTCCATGAGGGCTTGAATGCCGCCGCTGTGGACAAGTTGCCGCTCGTCGTGGTTGTCGCGAACAACCAATACGCCTACTCCACGCCGAACTCGCGCCAATACGCCTGCGCTGACCTTCTCGACAAAGCCGCCGGCTATGGAGTCGGCGCTCACAAGGCCGATGGCACAAGCCTGCTTGATTGTCTTCAGACGCTGCGCAATGCCATCCATGCCGCCCGCGAAGGTGGCGGCCCGCAGTTGGTCGTTGCGGATTTGCTGCGCCTCGTTGGCCACGGGGAGCATGACGACTTCGCCTATCTCGACCAAAAATTAAAAAAATCCGCCGTCGGCGCGGATTGTTTGCTGCTCGCGGAAAAGCACATCGTGGACCAAGGCTGGCACACAGCGGATGAAGTCGCTGTATGGAGGCGTGAGACCGAAGACGAAGTCAATGCCACCGCCGACCGAGTCCGCCGCGAACCCTCGCCGGACCCGAGCGAAGACGACTGGGCCGCCCTCTCCAGGCCTGAATATCGGGAACAATACGCCGCCTCATGATCACCTATCTCGAAGCCATCCGTCTCGCCCAGCAAAAGGCCCTCGCGACCGACCCGCGCGTTTTTCTCTACGGGCAGGACATAGGCAATTTCGGTGGCGCCTTTAAAGCCACGAAAAACCTCTCCGCCGAATTCCCCGGACGCGTGCTGGATGCTCCGCTTAGCGAGGACGCGATCGTCGGAATGGCCATTGGTGCTGCCATTGAAGGCGCGCGCCCCATTGTGGAAATGCAGTTCGCCGATTTCTCCACTTGCGGCCTCAACCAGATCGTCAACCACGCCGCGACACTTTTCTACCGCACCAGCGTTCCCTGCCCGATCGTGGTGCGCCTCCCTTCCGGAGGCACATCCGGCGGCGGCCCGTTCCATAGTCAGAGCCTGGAAGCCATCTACGCCCACTGGCCTGGTTTGGTGGTTGTGACACCGGCTACTGTCGAGGATGCCTATTCGATGCTGCTCGAGGCCGTGAACATTGATGACCCGGTCATTTTTTGTGAGCACAAGTTTCTCTATTATCATCTCAAAGCGGATACCCTGCCCGAGGCCGCCCTGCCGATTGGCAAGGCGCGTATCGCGCGGGCTGGACGCGATGCCACCATCGTGACCCATGGTGCCATGCTCCATGAATCCCTCGCAGCCGCGCAGGAACTGGTGGAGGACGGATACGAAATCGAAGTCGTCGATCTCCGCAGCGTGAAGCCGCTGGATACAGACACGATTCTGGCATCCGTCGCCCGCACCGGCCGCCTGCTTTGCGTCAGCGAGGAATGGCCCTGGGGCGGCGTCACCGCCGAAGTCCTCGCCCGGATATCCACCGAAGGCTTCGGCCTCCTCGATGCCGCCCCCATGCGGATCAACGCCAAAGACACGCCGGTTCCCTACCACCCCGACCTTTGGGCGGCACACCGCCCCACAGCATCAACCATTGCCGCCGCAGCCCGGCGTCTCCTTCACATCTGATCCACCATGGCCTTCGTTCCTATTAAAATGCCCCAACTCGGCGAATCGATCGCCGAGGCGACCATCGTTCGCCTCCTTTTCAAAGAAGGGGATAGCATTCAAGCCGATGCCGATATCATCGAAGTGGAAACCAACAAGGCCATGATGGCTGTGACGGCGCCCTGCTCGGGAGTGATCACGGAGATCCTCGCCGAAAACGGCACAAGCTACCCGGTGGGTGCGATTCTCGGTCAGATCGAAGTCAGTGCTGGCGAAGCCAAGCGCCTTGGCTTGGATGAACCTGAAAAAACCTCGCGCAAGCCTGCCAAGAAGCGCTCCGACACACCACCCGCTCCGCAGAAAGTCGAGCCCACCATCCCCAGCGGCTTACCTGTTCCAGCACATGCCGGTGGAGTCACCTACCTCTCGCCCCGCATGAAGGCCCGCATGTCGGAGCTTGGACTCCGCGCGGCCGACCTCGCAGGCATCGCCGGAAGCGGCGCAGGCGGGCGTGTCACCATCGAGGACCTCGAGCGCTTCATGGGCAGTATCGAGAACAATAAAATCACCCCAGCCTCGCCGATGCGAAAGGCCGTGGCCGATGCGATGATTCGCAGTTGGTCGCGCCCGCTGGCCACAGTAGGAATCCCCATCCAGCTCGACAAACTTCTCGCCCACCGCAAATCACATCCCTCGAAGCCCGGACCGGCCCTCTACGCACTTCGCGCTCTCGCTGTTGCCTTAGGAGAGAACAGCGCTCCCGCCGGACGACTCGTTGGTGAGAGTATTGTGCACCCGCCTTCGGTGGATATCGGTTTCGCGGTCGAAGCCGAAGACGGCGTCTTGGTTCCCGTTATTCGGAACGCCGACCAATTCCCGCTCGACGATCTGGTGTCCCGCTACAACCGGCTTGTGGAACTCGCGCGTCAACGTCGCCTGCCTGCCGCCGACACTGGGGGATCCATCGCCACGATTACCAACTACGGCACCTTCGGCCTGACTCTTGCCACACCGATTCCGCTTCCCGAACAAACCGTTCTTCTTGGCATGGGCGCTGGACAAACCGTCCCGAATTGGAATCCCCAGCTGGAGGAATTTGTTCCGGTTGTGGAAGCCATGTTCACGCTGAGCTTCGACCACCGTGTCCTGGACGGCGGCGCGGCCGGGCGTCTTCTCAAGCGCATCGCCGAGTTATTGAACGCGCCCGAGACGCTTTAGTCCAGTGTCGGATTTAAGACAGAATTACAGAATTTAAAATTGCTCTCAGCTTCCTGCGGACCGGGTGTGGTGAATGCCTCGAATAGCGGGCCATTATCAATTACCCATTCTGAAAATTCTGTCGAAAACTTCTCCAAACGCTGGATTCGCGTTTAGTCTGCCAGCTTCCAGACTGTCTCGCCGCCCACGATGGTGCGAACGGCCCGACCGCGCCAAGTGTGGCCGTGGAACGGCGTGTTTTTGGAAAGGGAGGCGGATTGGGTTTTATCAAAAGTCCAATCCAGCTTGGGATCAATGAGCACGACATCCGCTGCCGCTCCACAGGAGAGTGTGCCGCAATCCAGCTTGAGAAGCGCGGCGGGCTCGGAGGTGAAAAGGGCGACGAGGCGGGGCAGGTCGATCGCCTGCCGTTTATGGACAAGAATGTCGTGGAAAATGGCGAACTCGGTTTCGAGGCCGGTGATACCGAACGGGGCGTGATCGATTTCGACTTCCTTCTCGTAGGAGGCGTGCGGCGCGTGGTCGCTGCAGAGGATCGTCAGTGTGCCGTCGGCGATGCCTGCGATAATGGCCTCGATGTCCTCCTGCGTGCGCAGGGGTGGGTTCATTTTGAAATTGCTGTCGAAGGCGGCGAGTGTGGCATCGGTGAGCGCGATGTGGTGCGCGCAGACTTCGCCGGAGATTTTCACGCCCCGGGCGCGGGCCTCGCGGATGAGGCGCACGCTGCCACCGGAGCTGATGTGTTGGCAGTGGATCGGGGAGTCGCAGAGCTCCGCCAGCATGATGTTGCGGGCGACGATCATCTCCTCGCCCGCGCGTGGCCAGCCGGGCAGTCCAAGGCGGAGGCTCCACTCGCCCTCGTGCATGATGCCGTCGCCGACGATCGAGTAATCCTGGCAGTGATCCATCACGGTGAGGCCAAACATGCGGGCGTATTCCACCGCGCGGCGCATGATTTCGTTGTTTTGGATGCAATGGCCGTCGTCAGTGAGCGCGACCACTCCGGCGTTGAAGAGCGAGCCGACGGGAGCGAGTTCCTCGCCTTTGAGGCCTTTGGTGATCGCTCCGGTGCAGAGAACATTCACGCAGGCTTCTCGCGCGGCTTTTTCTTTGATCCAAGTGATCGTCGCGGCGCTGTCGGCCGAGGGATTTGTATTCGGCATGGCAACGATGGTGGTGAATCCACCGGCGGCTGCGGCGCGCGTGCCGCTGGCCATCGTCTCTTTGTGCGATTGGCCTGGCTCGCGGAGATGGACATGGATGTCGATCAAGCCGGGGGCCACAACGAGACCGGCGGCTTCAATGGTTTCGGTCTCTTTGCCCGGCATGGGGTCGATGATTTTGCCGTCGGCCATCCAGAGGTCGGCGGTTTCGTCACGGTGGTTGGCTGGATCAATGATGCGGCCGTTGGCGATACGGGTGATTTTTTTCATGGATTGACCACAGAGGACACAGAAAACACAGAGGGAAGGCAGGTGGGTTTTGAAAAGAAGGCGGAGGCCATGGCATGTGGGTTCATTGGGCGAACGGATTGGATTGGGAAGCTATTACTCTGCGTGCTCTCTGTGTCCTCTGCGGTCAATTCCCTCGGACTGGCGTTCATAGCGGCACGCCGGCTCCTCCGGCGCAGGAGTAGAGGACGGCCATGCGGACAGCGATGCCATTGGTGACTTGTTCGAGGATCACGCTTTGGTGTCCATCGGCGATGTCGCTGTCAATTTCCACCCCGCGGTTTATCGGGCCGGGGTGCATGATGAGGCAGGATGGCTTGAGTTTGGCGGCACGAGCCTTGGTGAGGCCGAAGAGCGAGACATATTCGCCCAAGCCGGGAAAGTATTCCTTGCGCTGGCGCTCGTGTTGGATGCGGAGGAGGTTTACGACATCCACTTCGGCGAGAATGTCGTCAAGGCGGTGACTCACGCGAACGCCGAGTTTTTCGAAGCTCTTGGGGACGAGGGTCGAGGGTCCGACGAGGGTCACACTGGCGCCGAGTTTGAGCAGGCCGAAGATGTTCGAGCGGGCGACACGGCTGAAGAGGATATCGCCGACGATGGCGATGTTCAGGCCCTCGATGCGGCCGAATTTTTCCCGGATCGTGAAGATGTCGAGCAGGCCTTGCGTGGGGTGCTCGTGGGCGCCGTCGCCGGCGTTGATGATGCTTGAGGCGAGGCGTTCAGCGAGAAAGTGGGACGAACCAGGGGAACTGTGGCGGAGAACGATAATGTCTGCCTGGAGGGCTTGGAGGTTGAGAGCAGTGTCCTTGAGCGTTTCGCCTTTTTGCAGGCTGGAGGCGGTGGCCGAGATGTTCACCACATCCGCGCTGAGGCGCATGGCGGCGACCTCAAACGATGTGCGGGTGCGGGTGCTTGGCTCGACAAAGAAATTCACGAGCGTCTTGCCTCGCAGGGCGGGCACTTTTTTCAGTCTGCGCTCACCGACGCCCTTGAACGCACGGGCGGTGTCGAGGAGGAAAGTGATCTCGGCGCCGGTGAGTTCGTCGAGTCCGGTGAGGTCTTTGCGGGTCCAGGTGCTCATGGTTTGATGACGACGACCGAGTCGGGCACGCCGTCGAGATTATCGAAGCGGACGCGGATTTTTTCCTCCCGCGAGGTGGGGAGGTTTTTGCCAACATAGTCGGGCCGGATGGGAAGTTCGCGATGACCGCGATCCACCAGCACGGCGAGTTGAATGGTGGAGGGACGCCCGAACGAGGCCAAGGCGTCGAGCGCGGCGCGGGTCGTCCGGCCGGTGAAAAAAACATCATCGACAAGAACAAGCGGGCGGGCGTCGAGGTCCACCGGCAGGTCGGTGACTTCCAGCGCGGTCACCTTGCCACGGGTCGAGAGGTCGTCGCGGTGCATCGAGATGTCCAGAGTGCCCAGATAGGGGCGCGAACCTTCGATTTTCTCAATGTGGTCAGCGAGGCGGCGGGCCACCTCCACGCCACGCGTGGGAATTCCGGCGAGAACGAGGCGGCATGTCGAGTCGTGACGCTCGACGATCTCGTGGGCCATACGGCGAATGGCCTTTTCGATGGCCTCGCAGTCCATGGCTGTCTTGGGTGTGTTATCGGATTGATTTTGTTCCAGAGTCATTTTCCTTCGCGGTCTCGCGGGACCACATTAAAGGGCTGGATGTTGTGTTAATGATCAGCTTTGGCTGTGCTTTGATCTCTGAGAGATTTAACCCGACTGCTGCGCCAACTAGAACGATATTTCAAAATCCAGTCGAGCAGAGCTTTTTCGAATCCAATATCGCGGCCGATCTTTTCGCTTTCAATCCATTTGTGGCGCAGGATTTCGTCTCGTTCGGCGAGGAATTCTTTATAGAGGACCGAGTTGGTAACTAAATCAGTTGATTCTGTTTTGAGAGGATTCATTAGTCTCTTTAGGTATTAGGTTATCCAGTGGGATGGTTTGTCAAATCTTATTCTGGTTGGCTTGTGCGATCTCAATCGTCGGTTCATAGTCTGGAGTATGGCTATTGCTGATAATGCGGAGGTATAAAGCCAGCTGGGGATAGACTAAATATTAGCGATTCGGAGTCTTATGGTGGCGAAGCGTTCGACAAGGTTTCGCGAAAAGCGTTCGATTTTTCGACCAAGACGAAGATTTTTCATTGGAGAGATTCTATGATTGCTGGAAAGTAGCAGGCTGAGTGGAAGATTTTTTTCCCAATGAACAACTCGCAAATCCATCGGATGTGCCGCTGGCAACGCGAATGCGTCCACGCACGCTGGCTGAGTATTGTGGGCAGCAGCATCTTCTCGCGCCGGGCAAACTTCTGCGGCGGGCGATCGAGGCGGATCGCATTTCCTCGTTGATCCTTTTCGGGCCGCCCGGAACCGGTAAAACAACGCTGGCGCAGGTCATCGCGGGGGCGACGGCATCGCGCTTCGAGCGCTTGAGCGGGGTGGAGAGCAATGTTGCGGATATCCGCCGTGTGGTTGCGGCGGCGGCATCCCGGCGTGGAAATGGTGCGCGCACGATTCTTTTTGTGGATGAGATTCACCGGTTTAATAAGGCCCAGCAGGATGTGTTGCTACCCGAAGTCGAGAATGGCGTGGTGCGTCTGATCGGGGCGACGACACAGAACCCGTTTTTCAGCATCAACAGCGCGTTGATTTCACGCTCGCAGATTTTCGAGCTTCGCCCCTTGAGCGAGGGCGACCTTTTGGTTTTGATCGCACGCGCACTTGGGGACGTGGAGCGCGGATTGGGCAGGATGCGTGTTCGGATTGCGCCGGATGCCGCTGCATTTCTTGCCAAGTTGAGTGACGGGGACGCGCGGAAATGTCTGAATGGTCTGGAGATTGCCGCCCTCACAACGCCTCCGCTGGAGGATGGCTGCGTCCAGATTGACCTTCCGGCGGCTCAGGAAAGCATCCAGAAAAAAGCCGTGGTTTATGACGGCACGGGGGATGACCATTACGACACGATCAGCGCATTCATCAAAAGCATTCGAGGCAGCGATCCCGATGCTGCCATTTACTGGTTGGCGAAAATGTTGCACGCCGGCGAGGAGGTGAGGTTCATCACGCGGCGCCTGGTCATTTGTGCCAGCGAGGATATTGGGTTGGCGGATTCGAATGCGTTGCTGGTTGCGCAGGCAGCGGCGCAGGCCGTCGAGTTCATCGGGCTGCCCGAGGCGAATTTGCTGCTTGCGCATGCGACGCTGTATCTGGCCACTGCGCCGAAGAGCAATAGCGCGACTGTGGCAATCGGCCAGGCTTCCACCGAGGTGCGGGAAGGGAGAACGCTGTCCGTTCCGGAGCATTTGCGCGATGGGCATTACAAAGGCTCGGAGCGGCTTGGGCACGGGAAAGGCTACCTCTACAGCCACGATTTTGAGGGCTCCTATGTGCCTCAAGCCTACCTGCCCGAGGGGCGGAGGTATTATACTCCCACCGAAAACGGACTCGAAAAACGCATCAAGGAGCGTCTCGACCATTGGCGCTCCCTTTTCGAATCACAAAAAAAACAGGGCGCCCGAAAATCGTAGCGCCCTATTTTTTAAATTTCGGATTATTAGAGTGTTTTGCAGAACTCTTCGATGCGATCGAGACCAGATTTGATCACATCGAGACTTGTAGCGTAGCTGAGACGCACCGTGCGATCGTCACCGAAGGCGATGCCGGGAACGAGTGCCACATTGGCTTTGGTCAGAAGACGGTCAGCAAAGTTTTGGGATTTCAGGCCGAGGGCACTGATATTTGCCAGAACATAGAACGCACCTTGGGGACGGACAGCCGAGATGCCAGGAATCTGCGTGAGACGCTCGAACATGTATTGGCGGCGGATATCGAACTCATCACGCATGTCATTCACGCATTGCTGATCGCCTGTGAGGGCAGCAAGGCCGCCGTATTGAGCGAATGAGCAAGGGTTTGATGTCATGTGGCTCTGCATGGAATCAATCACACGGGCGATTGGCTCCGGAGCAGCCAAGTAGCCGAGGCGCCATCCGGTCATGGAATAGGCTTTGCTGAAGCCGTTAACCGTGATCGTGAGGTCGTAGGCTTCTGGAGAGATCGAAGCGATACTGATGTGCTCCGCGCCGTCGTAGGTGAGTTTTTCGTAGATTTCGTCGGATAGGATGAAGATGTCCTCCTCGGCGGCGACTTCGGCGAGGGCCTTGAGCTCCTCGCGGGTGTAGATCGATCCGGTCGGATTGCCGGGCGAATTGATGATGATCATCTTAGTCCGGGGCGACATGGCGTTTTCGAAATCCTCGGGCGTGATCTTCCAGTTGTTTTCCTGGGTTGTTTGAACAAAAACGGGCTCGCCACCGACGAGGCGAACCATCTCGGGGTAGCTCAGCCAGTAAGGGGCGGGAATGATCACCTCGTCGCCTTCGTTCACGACGGCGGCGATGGCATTGAAGCACGAGTGCTTGGCGCCGCTGCTCACCACCACTTGGCTGGGCTTGTAATCGAGGCCATTGTCTTTGAGAAATTTCTGAGAAATTGCCTGGCGGAGTTCGGGAATGCCAGAGCTGGGGGTGTATTTGGTGCGACCATCTTGGAGGGCCTTGATGGCAGCCGCCTTGATATGCTCGGGAGTGTCCATGTCGGGCTCTCCGGCGCCGAAGCCGTAAACTTCAATGCCTTCGGCTTTCATGGCCTTGGCCTTGCTGTCAACGGCAAGCGTGAGGGATGGTGTGAGTTGTTGAAGTCTGGTCGCTGTTTCCATGAAAAAGAATTGTTTTGTTTTCTGTGAAGCGCAGGCGCGCGAGCGGGGCAAGGTATCGGTTCGCCGCGCCATGCGTCAACAAACAACTTTCGCACGCCGTGTTCAAAAATGCTCCGTTTTTCATTAGCCCGTGCCATTGACCGCCGCGCGGAAAAGTGTGTAGCCTGCCCCGCAACATGAATCTCAACAACATCACTTCTCTCGTCTCAGAACCCTCCACTTCCAAAAACATCCTTACCAGTGATGTTGAACTGACAGGAACTTTGAAATTCGACAGCGAAATGATTTTCGACGGCAAGCTCGACGGCGAGATCATCTCCGAAGGCACGCTCACCTTAGGCAAAAATGCTGTGATCAAAGGCGATGTCCGCACCAAGACGGTCATCATCCACGGCACGGTGAATGGCAATGTGACCGTTCAGGAGCGCTGCGAATTGAAATCCAACGCCGAACTCCTTGGCGATCTCAAGGCCATGCGCATCATCATCGAAGAAGGTGCAACCTTCATCGGCCACTCCGAGGTGACCCCATCGAAGAACGCTTCGCGCGGCATCGTTTCCAAACCTTCTCTCGCAGAGGACGCGGCCTAAGGCCAAATGCCGACCCCACCGCCGAAGTCACCATTCCGGTGTCCGGTTTGCGGTTTCGTGCAGCTTGAGCCCCCCCACCTCATATCCACAAACTGCCGCTCCTGCGGGGCCCACTATTTAGCCGCCGCTGAAGGAGTGCGCTCGTCTGGAGTCACGGAACTTCCCTCCTTCGCCGGAAAAAAGCTGGATGCCGGCAAGCCCGTTCATTGCTTGAAATGCGGGCGGACCCACCAGGTTTCGCAGAAAGCGCAGAGCACGATCTGCCCGGGTTGCTATGCCCCAATCGAGTTGATCGAGGTGAACATCACCGCGCACTCTTCGCGCGCGGTTGACACCCGGGGACTGCTGAAAATCGGCGCCAAGGGCTCGCTTTCCAATCCTTGGATCATCTGCGGCTCGGCGCGCATCGAAGGCACATTCAACGGCCACCTGCGCTGCGAGGGCGAGGTTCGCTTGAATATGCAGAAGCCCTGCACGGGGCGCATCACGGCAGACTCCATTCTGGTGGAAAAACGAGCCGCCATCGAGTGCTCGCAGCCGCTTGAGGCCGACCGCATCACGATCCAAGGCACGCTGCGCGCCCCGATCCACTGCAATGGCATCATTCAAATCCTGAGCAGCGGTTGCCTGGAAGGTCCGGTAACCTCGCGCGCCATGGTGGTGGAAAAAGGCGGCATCCACATCGGAGAATGCCGCATCCAAACTCCCGCACCCGCCGAACTGCCGGGAGAGGCTGCCCAGCCAGAGGAGACCACCTCCGCCAGCGAGCTCTGAGTCTCGCTCAGGCCGGCACGCGCAGGGGCCGTGTTTACGAACCAACGCGAAGGAAACCTCAAAGCCCGCTGAGCCATCCTGCCAAACCGCAGAATCCCACCACTGGCAAAAGTGCCGAGGGGAAGCGGTTCAATGCAAAAAACGCCGAAGCAGAGAGCGCGCCGACGAACCAATCAATGTCGCTGCCGGCTGGCCACAGGGCGTGGCGCAAGAAATCCACCGCGAGGTTCAAAACCACGCCGACCACAGCGGCTGTGATCCCTGCAAGAGCGCCGGACAGCCACGGCAGGGCAAAGAATTTTTCGACATGCGGCCCGCCAGCCAAGATGAAAAGGAATGAGGGCAGAAAAGTGACCCATGTCGTCAGCGCGGCGCACAAGACTGCAGCGCTGGCTGGCGGGAGAGATCCCGGATTTTGCCAACCGCCCACAAAACCCACAAATTGCAGCACCATGATCAAAGGCCCCGGTGTCGTCTCCGCCAGGGCGAGGCCAGAAATCATTTGTGCATCACTCAACCAACCGTGTGTTTCGACAGCGTGTTGAGCGACATAGGGCAGCACAGCATAGGCTCCTCCGAATGTCACCACTGCTGCCTGGCTGAAGAACAAACCCATCCGCGCGGGCGTGCTTTCCCAGCCCAGCCACGCAGCCACACCCAGAATTGGCGTCCACCAAAGCAGGAGGCAAACACCCGCCGTCGCCAGAGTGCCTCGCCAAGACGAAGCCTCCGCGTTGTTTCTCGGGGCAGACGGCTGGCTCCTTGTCGAAATCGAACCCGACATCGCAGCCACGACAAGGATGGCAATGAACGGGGCGTTGAGAAACTGGATTGCAAGAAACGAAGTCGCCGCCAAAACCCAGTGCAGGGGATTTTTCAGAGCCCGCCGACCCAGTCGCGGAACAGAGGCAAAGACGAGTGCGACCACCGCCGCCGCGAGGCCTCTGAAAACATCCGCCCGCCATGTAGATCCAGCTCAAGCCGAGAAGAAGAAAAGCCGCCGGGAGCACGAATAAAGTCCCTGCCACGACGCCGCCCCTGGTTCCGTGCAAACGCCAACCGAGCCAGGTCGCCAACTGCTGGGCTTCGGGGCCCGGCAGGAGCATGCAAAAATCCAGCGCTTTGGAAAAATCCGCCTCCGCAATCCATCGCCTCCGCTCCACAAGTTCGCGGTGTATGATCGCGATCTGTCCGGCAGGGCCGCCAAATCCGATGCACCCGAGCTTCAACCAAAATCGTGCCGCCTCGCCGAAAGTCGGCTTGGAGTCGGGCGGCGCGACCATAAAGCCCCACCGTCAATACGACTTCGCCCAAACCACGCGCTGGCGACTGGGTTCCCCGCTGAACGGACAAGTGCCGGGCTCGGGCGACTCGTCGAAAGGAATGCAACGGATGGTCACTTTGAGATCGGTTTTGATTTGTTCCTCGACCTTGGTGCTGCCGTTCCAGTGTGTGAGGGCGAAACCGCCATGGATTTCCGGTTTCGCTGCATTCTGTGGCGTAAAGAACTTGTAGAACTCGTCCTTCGTATCGATCCGCACCATGTTGGTATCGCGGAATTCCGTGGCGCGCTGGAGGAGCGTACTCTGGATTTCCTCCAACATGGTGGCCGCGAGCTGCGGGATTTCGGCGAGCGGGAGAAATTCTTTCTCTTTCGGCCCCTTGTCGCGGCGGGCGACGGCGGCGGTTCCCTGGGCGAGGTCGCGCGGGCCGATCTCGATGCGGATGGGCACGCCTTTTTTGATCCACTCCCAGTTTTTGACACCACCGCCGAGGTCGCGGGAATCGACCTCCACTCCGAGCGGCGCGCCGTGAAAATTCACCGAGCGCAGGCTGGAGGCGAGGTTTTCGGCGGCTTCGAGGATTGCTGCCTTGCTGTCCTCTTTGGGAGTGATCGGCACGATGACCATATGCGTGTCGGCGATGCGCGGCGGGACGACAAGTCCGTCGTCATCCGAGTGCATCATGATAAGAGTTCCGATGAGCCGCGTGCTCACGCCCCAGCTGGTCGTCCAAGCGTGCTCGAGTTGACCCTCGCGCGATTGGAACTGAATGCCGGCGGCTTTGGAGAAATTCTGACCAAGAAAGTGCGAGGTTCCTGCCTGTATGGCTTTGCGGTCCTGCACCATCGCTTCGATGCAATAGGTGCGCTCAGCGCCTGGGAAGCGTTCACCCTCGCTCTTCTCGCCACAGAGAACCGGCACGGCGAGGAAGTCGCGCGCGAAGGTCTCGTAAACGCGGAGCATTTTCATGGTCTCCTCCTCGGCCTCGGCGCGGGTCTCATGCGCGGTGTGACCCTCCTGCCAGAGAAACTCGGCGGTGCGAAGAAAGAGGCGGGGACGCATTTCCCAGCGGACGACATTGGCCCACTGGTTGAGAAGAATCGGAAGATCACGCCAGGATTTCACCCAGCGGGCATAGGCGGCTCCGATGATGGTCTCGGAGGTCGGGCGCACGACCAGCGGCTCGGTGAGTTCGCCGGCGGGCACGAGTTTGCCGTCGCGGGCCTCAAGCCGGTGGTGCGTCACGACGGCGCATTCCTTGGCGAAACCCTCCACATGGGCGGCTTCCTTCTCAAGGTAGCTGAGCGGAATGAAGAGAGGGAAATAGGCGTTTTTGTGGCCGGTCGCCTTGAACATTCCGTCCAGGACAGCCTGCATGCGCTCCCAAAGAGCATAGCCCCAGGGCTTGATGACCATGCAACCGCGCACTTCAGAGTTCTCGGCCAGATCCGCCGCGCGGATGACCTGTTGATACCATTCCGGAAAATCCTCTTCCCGTCTCGGAGAGACGGCTGTCTGTTGTTTCTCGCTCATGAGCGGGAAATCATTGCGGGAGCGCGGGGCGGGTAAAGTTCTTTCTTTCGTTGTCGGCATGCGCGGCATGGATAAGCTCGTGGCTCTTCGATGAACGCCACCGCCGAATCCGCTGCACAGCCCACTTCCGCGCCGGGCTTGTTATGGAAAACCATCACCGCGTTGCCGCGCGATGCAGCCTTCCGCTTCAGCGTGAAATTCGGCATTGCCGGGATACTCGCGGTTTTTGCCGCTCTCTTTAATAAAAGCCATGAGCCCACCTGGGCGCTTTTCACAGTCTTTGTGCTCATGGTGGCCCAATACATCGGGGCGATTGAGGAGAAATCCATTCTTCGGGTTGTTGGCACGGTAATTGGGGGCGTTGTTGGCTACCTCCTCACAGCCTCTTTCGAGCAAGACCCGCTGATCTATCTCAGCCTGCTTGGATTGTTCGTCGCTGGCACGACTGCAATGTTCGGTCAAGCGCGCTACCCCTACGCGTTCTTGCTTTGCGCCATGACAGCCGTTGTCGTGTGCAGCAATGGACTGGGACAACCTGAAATGTCCTGGCAGTTCATGATCTGGAGGATTCAGGAGGTCTGCATCGGCATCCTTGCGGTGCTGCTTGTGCAAAGCCTGCTCTGGCCGAGATACGCAGCCGATGAATTTTTGACTGGCCTGCGTGGCGCATTTGTCGATCTGCGTGAGCTTTTCTCCAAGACCCGCTCGGGCACCCCCGCGAATGGCGCGGCCATCGAAGCGCGTTTGAATCAACTCAGGCAACTCCTCCGCTTCGGTGGACGCGAGAGCCGCTACTTTCGGGCAAGGATCGAAACCTATGTCGAGCTTCTGGCCGTCATTAGCCGGATTCACGGCGCGATCAGGCCGCTCGCCGGACTGGGTTGGAAAAATTCCTTTTATCTCGATAATGCGGGTCAACAGCTCGTCGCAGTCCACGAGGCCATTGAAGCGCAACTCGCCCTGCTCGGAGCGCCCAAGCAAGACTCTGCCGAGCTACGGCAGGGGTCGGCGGCCATCAAAGCCGCGATGGACGCCCTCAAACAAGCCATCATCAATCTCCGCCGCGATCCCCGTTCGCGGGATGTGGAGTTGGATGATATTCTGGGCATCAGCCTTGAGTGCTTGTCGTTGGAGGAAATCCACCAGGAACTCGCGCGCGGCCTGGATCTTTTGAATGGATTGCCGGTGAAAACAAAAAAACGCCAGGTGCTCGATCTCCACTGGCTTGTTCCCGGTTTGCCTCCCGCCTTTTGGATCACAAACGGCATTCGCTCCGCCATCTCACTGGTTGCCGCGATGGTGCTCATGAACTGGGTGCAGCCTCCGGGTGGCGCCACGATGGTGCTTTGCGCCTGGTTGTTTTGTTGTCTTCTCCCGATCAGCCCCGAGGGGCGCGGAGACCAACGCGCATGGCATGTGGTCGTGGCATCCATCCCATGCATTTTTTTTCTGTGCCTCGGACTCCTGCTCGCCGCGCCGCTCCTGTCCAGCTACGCAGTGATGAATATCCTGATTTTTACTTGGATGTTCGTCTATGGGCAGACGGCCTACCGGACCGCCGGTGTCTCCACGGCGATGAATATCTCGATGATGGGGCTTGTTGGCGCTATGGGCCTGAACGCCCAGGAACCTGTCTCCTTCCAAGCCATCGCGGATATTTTCTTCGGCATCTCAACCGGCACCGTCATTGCCGCCGTTTTTCAGCGCACACTCTGGCCGCTTTTGCCGCAGCGGGAAATGCGCGAGCGCTTTCAAGAAATGCTGCGCATCCAACGCGAGGCCCTGCTTTCAGGCAAACCATCTCTGGAAGGTGTGGCGCGCCTGAGTCAGTTGCCCAGCGAGATCAAGCTGCGCCTCGCGAATCTCGTCCGCCCCGTTTACAGCGAAGCCGAAATCCAAAACCTCCGCGCTCTCGTCGATCACCTAGATCGCTTCATCGCGAATCGCATCTGGGAATCCGATCCGGGCAAGACGGAGGACGCTCTCGCACTCACGAAAAAAATCCGCGAGCTGTTCGCCGAAATCCTCGAAACAATCGGTGCCTCTTTTTCAACTGGCCGCCCATGTTCCGTTGACACGACTCCGCTGCGCGCAGCCATTGCCGAGTTCGACGCGTGGGTTGTCGGCGTGCGTCACAAAATGATGTCTCAAGACGCCGATCCTTTGGTCACAACGAACTTGATCGGACACGCCGCGCGATATCAGCACGCGGCCACGAATCTCATGGCCGCAGCCGAAGTGGCCGCGCAGCTCGATACCTCGCTCTATTCCAAAGACAACGCACTCTGATCCCAAGGCTGGTAGCCTTTTAAATACGAGAGGCAAGGCGCGGCGGCGTGATTCGAAAGGGCCATCGTCCCGCATGGCCCAAACTTCAGCCGCAACGCGCTACAACGCGGCGGCTGAAAACTCAGTCTCCGCATCCGCCAGACACCGCTTAAAACTTAAAACTTCCTTCCGGCCCCGGAAATCATTCCGAATCCCTAAAAATGGATTGCGTGTCCCTGCGAGGCGTGGGCAGCCTCGTGGATGGCTTCGCTCAGAGTTGGATGGGCATGGATCGTGGCCGTGATCTCCTCGTAGGTGGCCTCCATGTTGATCGCGAGGCCGAGCTCAGCAATCATTTCGGTGGCATCGGCCCCAATGATGTGCGCTCCGAGGATTTCGCCGTGCTTCTCGCCGACAAGGAGTTTAACAAACCCCTCGCTCTCGCCGACCGCCAGAGCCTTGCCGCTGGCCATGAACGGGAACTTGCCGACCTTGAATTTGAGCCCCTTCTCGACAGCGGCGCGCTCGGTGAGCCCAACGCTCGCAACCTGCGGTTGGCAATAGGTGCAACCCGGAAAGACGGTGACTTTTTTCGGCTTCTTACCGGCAAACATGCCTTCCACGCACTGGACGGCTTCGTAGCTGGCCACATGCGCGAGCCATGGTGGCCCGATGATGTCGCCCGCGCCGTAGATGCCTTTGACGTTCGTCTCATAGCTGTCGTTGGTTTTAAGATAACCCTTGGCATCGGTTTCCAGTTTAACGCCTTTCGGCATGAGAGGTGAAACACCGATCGCGACCAGCGCGATATCGGCTTCGAGCGTTTCGGTGGCCTTGCCGCTCACGGTGAGGCGCACGCCTTTGTTCGTGGTCTCGGCTTTATCGACCTTCGTGCCTGTGAGGAGCTTGATGCCCTGCTTGGCGAGGGATTTTTCGAGAGCTTGGCTGACCTCGGTGTCCTCGACGGGCAAGATATTCGGCATCATTTCCACAACGGTCACCTTCGAACCGAAGGCGTTAAAAAAATACGCGAACTCGATGCCAATGGCGCCGGCTCCGATGATGATGATTTCTTTTGGCTGTTTCTCCAAAACCATGGCCTGACGGCTGCCGATAACGCTCTTTCCATTGAACGGGAAGCCTGGCATCTCGCGAGTCACGACGCCTGTGGCGATGAGGATTTTTGCCGCCTTGTGCTCGGCTTTTTTTCCATCCTTGTCGATGACCTCCACGACTCCGGCCTTAGGAATCGAGGCCTCGCCTCGGATGTAGTCGACTTTGTTTTTCTTGAGAAGCATCTCGATGCCGCCTGCGAGGCGGTCTGCAACCTTGCGGCTGCGGCCGATTACTTTGTCCCACTCGTAGGAGAGGCCTTCGACTTTCAAACCAAAGTCACCGGCGTGGTTTTTGATCGTTTGATATACTTCGGCATTCTTCAGGAGCGACTTGGTGGGGATGCAACCCCAGTTCAGACAGGTGCCGCCAGCGCGGTCCATTTCAACCACCGCCACTTTTTTTCCGAGTTGTCCCGAGCGAATCGCCCCCACATAACCTGCAGGTCCGCCGCCTACCACGATCAAATCATAATCAGCCATAGTTTTTAAATTGAATAAAACATACTGATCCGATTCCGCCAAGGTTGCAAACTCCCAATGCGAGCTTTTTTGCAATTGACTTGCATGACAGGGGTGATGCAGCTTCCTCCCGTATGAGAAAACTGCTGATTTTTTCCGCCATTTTGGCATGGCTGACCTCTGCACAGGCTGAACCGCTCCGCGTGGCATCGCTCAGCACAGTGATGGCCGATCTGGCACGCGAAATCGGAGGCGAACGCGTGGAGGTTACGGAAATCGTCAAAGCCGGAGTCGATCCGCACATTTACGAGCCCACGCCGGGGGATCGAAAAACCATCGCCAAATCCCAAATCCTCCTTGCGAGCGGTCTAGGATTCGAGGGCTACCTCGACAAGCTGCGTCCGAGTCTGGAAAAAGCCGGTGTTCGCCTCGTGGTCGGCGGGGATGTTGTGAAGCCTGTCGAAGGAGCTTGCGAGGAACACGAAGGCCACGACCACTCTCATGGACACAGCCATGGATCCACTGATCCACACTGGTGGCATAGCATTTCAAATGTCCAGGCCGTTGCGGCCCATATCTGCGATGCTTTCGTCGCCGCCGATCCAGCAGGCAAGGCCACCTACGAGGCGAACGCCCAAAAGCTCCAGACCCGCCTGACTGCTCTCTCCAAGTGGGTCCGCCTCCAACTCGCCGCGCTCCCCAAGGCGAGCCGTGTGCTCGTCACCTCCCACGATGCGCTGGGATATTTTGCCAAGGACAACGGCTTTAAGATTTTCGCCGTGCAGGGCATTTCGACATCCGACCAGCCCTCCTCTCAAAAAGTGAAACGTCTCATCGAGGAAATCAAAGCGCACAAGGTCAAAGCCATCTTCGCCGAGAATATTGAGAATCCCAAGGTACTGGAACAAATCACCAACGAGACCGGGGCGAAACCCGGCGGTGTCCTCTATGCGGATGGGCTCGGCAGCGGCCCAGCGGCGACTTACGAAGGCATGATGAAAACCAATGTCTCGACGATCGTGGAGGCTTTGAAATAGGCCGTGCGCGGTTTCCCTCTCCTGCGTCTGTTTTTGGTGGCCGCTGGCCTCACTCTTCTTGGCGTGCCGGTTTGGCTCCTCACAAGGCCCGCCCCGCCAGCACCGCCTCCAGCATCTGCCCCGATCGAGCCTGAAAAAATGGCCATTTACGAGGTATTGCTCACAGCGTCCGCTCCGGCCCGCTTGGCCGTGCGTGTTGCCAATCAGCCCTCCGTGGAATCCGCAGGCCCTGCGACCTCGCTCCCGGCCTCGTTCACCATGAACGCCGCCGATCCAGAAGACCTTGCCGTTTTTGGAAACTTCGACCCCGCAGCTGGAAACTCCGCCCTGCGCGTCGAAGTGCGAGTCGCCGGACAAACCCTCGCCGATTCGACCTTCTGGGGAAATGGACTTGTCGAGGATGTGGTCACCATTCCCAAGCCATGAGCCACAAACTCCACCTCGAAGATGTGACGGTGAGCTACAACCGCATCCCTGCGGTGCACCACCTCAACGCCACGCTCTCCTGCGGATCCTGCGTCGCGCTGCTCGGCCCCAACGGCGCCGGCAAGACCACCCTTTTGAAGGCCATCGCCGGCCTGCTCCCGCTTGAAACCGGACGGATTGAATTTCGCGGACATCAACTCGAGAGCACTTCCGGCCGCGAGATCGCCTATGTGCCCCAGCGCGAGGCGGTGGACTGGGATTTTCCCATCACGGTGCGCGGCCTCGTCGAAATGGGACGCTACCCCGCCTTGGGGAAATGGCGTCGCTTCGGCGCCAAAGATGAGGCAGCCGTCGGGGAGGCGCTCCACATTTGTGATTTGGAGGATCTCGCCGATCGCCAGATTTCCGCCCTCTCCGGAGGCCAGCAGCAGCGCGCCTTCTTGGCTCGGGCCTGGGCACAGAAAGCCGATATCTACCTGCTCGACGAGCCATTCACAGGCCTCGACCGAAATGCTGTGGAGGCTTTTGCCCAAGCCATGCGCCGCCTGCGCGACGCCGGCAAACTCATCGTAGCCTCGCACCACGATCTGAAAAGCGTGGAAGCCCTCTTCGACCACATCCTGCTCCTCAATGGCGAACTCGTGGCCTGCGGTCCCACAGCCGAGGCGTTCACCAAAGACAACCTCGACCGGGCCTACGCCGTGCATGTTTTCAGCGGCCACGCCCATCATCACCACTCATGAACTGGATTCTCGAACCTTTTGAATACGACTTCATGCGCCGCGCCCTGCTCGCCTGCGTGCTCGTGGGTTTCACAAACGGATTCCTCGGTGCCTTCGTCGTCATCCGCCGCCTCGCCCTCATGGCAGACGCCCTCTCCCACTCCCTCCTGCCCGGCCTCGCCCTGGCCGCCATCCTGATCGGCCTCTCCCCGCTCGGCCTCCTCTTCGGTGGGCTCCTCGCGGCAGTCTTCGTGGCACTCGGGGGACACCTCATTTCCCGAAGCTCAAGGGTCAAAGAGGAAACCGCCATCGCGGCACTCTACATCGTCGCTTTTGCGATTGGCATCGCCCTCATCAAATACGCCGGAGTCAAAGTGAGCCTCGACCATTTCCTGTTCGGAAACATCCTTGGCGTCGGCGATAGCGACCTCTGGACGAGTTACGCCATCACCTGCGTCGCCATGATCCTCCTCGTCGCCTTCCAGCGTCCGCTCTTGCTCACCATTTTTGAAGCCTCCGTGGCAAAAACCCAAGGCATCCCCGTTGGAATGTTACTTGGAATGCTCATTTTATTAATCGTTTTGGCCATGGTTTCTTCCCTACAAGCCGTCGGCGTCTTGCTTTCCCTCGGCCTCCTTATCCTTCCGGCCGCCACGATCTACCTCCTCAGCGATTCCTTCGATGTCATGCTCTGGGGCGGCGCCGCACTCGGAACCTTCGGCGCCGTCGCAGGCCTCCTCGTCTCCTTCTGGGCCAACATCCCCTCCGGTCCCGCCATCGTTCTCATCCTCGGCCTCCTCTTCCTCCTCGCCTACCTCTTCAGCCCCCGCTACGGCATCATCTCCCGCCACTTCAAACGCCGCCACCTCCACGAAGAATCCCTCGAACGCTGGGAAAAAAAGTAAGGCCCTGCTGTCCATAATGTTGCCCGTCGAGCTTTGAACCACGATTTTTCTGACCGATAACGAATAAGACCGGCAAACACATTCTCCGGCAAAACCGCTCCCCATTCGTGAAAATTCGTTCTATCCTTGGTTCGAGAAATTCCATTGGTCTGGGCCACTGTTGATCGGTTTGAGAATCCCGGGTAGGGACCGCCAGGCCCTTGGCGTCCCAAGCGTCAGCCGCAGAGCGGCGTTTCTGCGCGAGCAAGGGGTGGCGCGCGGTGATCGGAACGGGACGCCGTAGTTGCGGGAAGGCTCAGTCTTGGGTCATGCGGGACGATGACCCTCCAAGGGGTTTCGCTTAGCTCGGCGGCGGAGAGAGAAGACGGCATAGCATTTGTTGGCGCCGTCGCCTACAGCCGTGCCATGGCTGCGAGGAGGCGGCCGGTTTGGCGTTCTTCTTTTCGGTAGGAGTAGTATTTTTCGAGATTTGAGCCGGTGCAGCTGGTGCAGTCGTGGATTTCATGGACTCCTGCTTCGGCGATCTGGCTACGGATCTCGGCCGCGAAGTCGACTTCGTAGTGCGGTGGGCGGATGCATGGAGAGATTTGCACGATGAGATCTTGTGGATCGGCTCCAGCGGCGACGCAGAGGGCGGCGATTGTTTTTGAAACGATGCCGAGTTCTGTTCCCTTACGGCCAGAGTGGGCGAGTCCGATGCCTCGACCGTAACGGTCGGCGACGTAGACTGCGGCGCAGTCTGCCACATAGATTCCAAGGCAGAGGTTGCTTTCGGTGGTGATGAGGGCGTCGCAGTCCGGAACGGGAAAAGTGTCTGTGCTTGAAATGCGGACAACATTTGCGCTGTGGACTTGACCGGCCTTTGCAAGAGGCATGTCTAAAAAACCCACTGCATCCAATGCTTCACGCTGGATTCCCGCGAGCCGCTTCAAGGCCGTTTCGCGGTCGGTTTTGACATCCAAACCCGGCACGCGTTGTAAAAAAACCGCCCGGATTTTGGAAAGCTCATCCAAGGCAGGAAAAGTTTCAAAAGGAACAGCTGGCGTGTTCTTCATCTCAGCCTTTCCTCTGTGCTCGCTGTGTCCTCTGTGGTCCATTTCACCACTTCCGCCGCCTCGCGTTTGGCCCGGAAAAAATCGCGCAGCAGCACGGCGCATTCGTCAGCGAGAATTCCGGAGGTGATGACGCTGCGGTGGTTGAGTTGGGGCATTTGGAGAATATTGATGAGTCCTCCGGCGGCGCCTCCTCGGGGGTCGGGACAACCGAAGATCACGCGGCGAAGTCTTGTGTGGACGATGGCTCCTGCACACATCGGGCAGGGTTCCTTGGTCACATAGAGATCGCAATCATTGAGACGCCAGTCCTCCACTGCCGCCTCGGCTTGGGTGATGGCGAGCATTTCGGCGTGCGCGGTGGCATCCTTGAGCATTTCGACCTGGTTCCAAGCCCGGGCGATGATTTCCCCATCCCTGACAATGATCGCGCCGCATGGAACCTCGTCGGCGGCATAGGCGCGGCGGGCCTGCCGCAGCGCCTCGCGCATAAAATATTCGTCGCTGGCAAATTCCATATCGGCAAGGTATGTCATTTCCATGGCTCCGCGCAAAACCATCGTTTCCCCGTCCCTTCTGGCTTGTGATTTCAGCCGTCTCGGCGCGGAGGTCGAACGCATCACAAATGCCGGTGCGGATTGGATCCATTGCGATGTGATGGATGGCCATTTTGTGGACAACATTTCCTTCGGTCCGGCCTTTGTGGAAGCCGCTTCGCGCCACACGCACCTGCCGCTTGATGTGCACCTGATGATCGAGCGCCCCTACCATTATCTTCCTCGCTTTCTGCCTCTCGCCAGTTCGATCACCTCGCATGTGGAGGCCGACCACGACGTCTCAACGACCCTCGCCGCCGTGCGGGATGCCGGGCTTCTGGCTGGACTTGCAGTGAGCCCGCCCACTCCTGTGGAGCAGGTGAAGCCATTTCTCGGGCAGTTTGATATTCTTTTGATCATGACCGTCAACCCCGGTTTTGGCGGTCAGCCGTTTCTCTCCTCGATGCTGGAAAAAGTCGCCGAAGCGGTGGCTTGGCGCGAGGCGGGGCCTTTTGATTTCCACATCGAGGTCGATGGCGGCATCAATGTCAAAACGGCGGCCGATGCCCTTCGCAGCGGAGCAAATCTGCTTGTGGCGGGAACATCGGTCTTCCGTGCAGAGGACGCTGCCGAGGAAATCCGGCTGCTGAGAAATGTCTAAGACTTTCGCTCAAACAAATCGTCGTGCCGCTCTGAGACTTTTGCTGGCGCTCATCTTGCTGGTTGGAGGAGGAATTTTTGTCATCGCCGGCATGGAGTCAGCCAACAAAACCGATTCGACTTGGTTTGGCAAAAGCTTGGAGCCACTGCGGGCGGCCTATCCCTTTGAACTCACCGATCAGAATGGGAATCTTTTTCGCCTGCAGGATCAGCGAGGGAGTTTGATTTTGCTGAATTTTGGTTTCACCTGCTGCCCGAATATCTGTCCGGCCTCGCTGGCCAACCTCGCCGCCGCCCGTCGTGCTCTGCCCGAGGAGGCAAGAGATCGGGTGCGCGTTGTTTTTGTGAGCGTGGACGAGCGGGATGACATCTCTGACCTCAAAAAATACATGCCGATGTTTGATGAAAGATTTACCGGTCTCACAGGCTTGCCGGAAGCAATCGGCAACACCGCGCGCGCCTACGGTGCGTTTTATCGCAAAGATCCCAAAGGGCCGCAGGGCGAGGAGGACTACTTGATCGACCACTCGACCAGCACCTACTTGATAGATCCCAAGGGAAACCTGCGCCTGGTCTATAAAATGGACCAACTTGCGAACGCGGAAGCCATGGCGGGGGATATCCGCCGCGTGTTGGGTTTGCCGCAGCGGGAGGATTGACCCCCGAGGACACAGAGTTCACAGAGAAGATGGATAGGCCAATTTTTCTACAAAACCGCTTGGATACCGAGCTCAGATGGAGATCCATAGTCCCATTCGGCTCGGGACTTCTTTGTGCGCTGGCCCTCTCGGCCTGTGGTCCGACTCCGGTTTCCACCGTTGATACGACACCGCTCACCGGTCGGGATGTTTACCTCACGCGCTGCACGGCGTGTCATCAGGTGGACGGTGGGGGAATTCCAGGGAACTGCCCGCCTTTTCAGGGATCGCCTCGCCTCGTCGGCCCTTCTGAGGAATTGATTCGCCTGCTGCTGCTTGGCCAGCGGGGACCGTTGGAGCGCGATGGAAAAATCTACAAGGGCATCATGCCCTCTTGGCGTGCAGATTTGAGTGATGAGCAAGCGGCTGAGGTTTTAAATTATATTTTAGCCACTTGGAGTCCGCAGTCTCCCAAAGTCTCTCCGGAGGATGTAGCCAAGCAGCGCGTGGAAACGGCCAACTCCAAATTGCTTCCGGGAGCGAAATAAAAAGCCCCTCCCGGCGTGACCAGAAGGGGCTTTTGTTGAATTTTTTTTAAACTACTTTAGAAGGCGAAAGCCACTTTGCCGCCGCCCCAGAAGGTGTTGGGCTCGGTGATGCCATAGAGATCCTCGAAGGCATAGCTGTAGGCGACATAACCAGAAACGGTGATGATGTCGTTAACTTTCCAGGGAAGAGCCACACCGAATTCAAGACTGTTGGCTCCATCAAATTGCTCAAGATTGCCGTCCAAGTTGTAGCCAAAGTTCAAGCCGAAGGCTGCCCACGGATCAACCGAGAGAACATCTTTAATCACAGGAATACTACCGTTGACACGAATGTCGAGATAGCTGCTGGCAGTGTTGACAACGCCATTTTCGAGACCCGTATCATTATCAGGTCCGAGGTTGAAGTAGTAGGTCACTGCTGGAGTGAGTGTCATGAAACCGAGGTCGATTGCATAAGCGACTTTGGCGTTCAGCTCATTTGCGAAGTCTTGACCTCCAGGAGGATATACATAGTAGAATGTGTATCCAAGACCAACCGCGAGATCTCCGAAGCTGTGGATGTAGTTGAGGTAGGCATCGAATTCACGGTAGCTGGCTTTGCTCAAGCCGAAGGCTTGCCATCCACCGACGGTGAGGGTGTCGTTGTCGGAGATGTTCCATGTGAAGTTGGCATCAGTCCACCACAGGCTGTTGCCGTATCCGCCATTGGTGCGAAGCGTGTTCACGCCACGGAACATGTAGAGGCTGTCATAGCCGGTGCTGAGAGCGGCATTATACCAGGAGGATGCTTCCTCTTCGACCACAACGGTCTCTTTGAAGGTTTTGCCGGTTCCCGCGAAGAGCGGCGTGGCAGCAAAGGCCACCAGGCTCGTGAGAGCAACAATCGATTTATTCAGTTTCATTTTTGTTTAGTTGTTTGTTGTTTGTTTCTATTCGCGGGAGTCGCCTTGTGGCTGTCCCGAGATAAACTGCCTGAAACGGCGGTTTCCGCTACTCAAGCACTATCCGTGCCATGTCGTATCTCATTGAAATTATGGGTCAAATCTTTTTTTCAAAAATAAATTGAACGGAAATGAACACTTTGCTGTCTCAATTTGACCTCCTGCTTGTGGACAACAGGAAGGGTTACTCAGCAACGATCTGAATATCCTCAGGCTGGATACTGGCAAAAACTTGATCACCTTCGCGGAAATCCGTTCCTTCTTGGCCATCATTGGCGATGAGCGTCCCGAGAGTCAGATTTTCTTGGATGGAGAGGGTGAGTTCATCAACGGCACCTTTGAAGATTTCCATGCTGACTCGGCAGGAGAAGGAATTGTGGCCTCCGGGATCGCTGCGATGGAGGCGGATTTTTTCCTGTCGCAGGGAGAGGATGATATTTCCAGCAGGGTGGACCTCTGGTTGGCGGACATGCAATTCAAGACCACCTTTGAGGCGGCATCGCAGCATGCCGGAGTCGGAGGCGAGGATTTGTGCTTCGACGATGTTTGTCTCGCCGATGAATGATGCGACAAAGCGTGTGGCGGGCCTGTAATAAATCTCGTTTACTGTCCCGATCTGCTCGACGCGGCCGGCGTTGATCACGGCCACGCGGTCGCTCATGGTGAGGGCTTCTTCTTGATCGTGGGTCACATAAATGAAGGTGATGCCGAGTTTTTTCTGAAGCTGTTTAAGTTCGAGGCGCATCTGGGTTCGGAGCTTGGCATCGAGGGCGCTGAGCGGTTCGTCGAGAAGGAGGACCTTGGGCTCACAAATAATCGCGCGGGCCAATGCAACGCGTTGACGCTGGCCGCCGGAAAGCTGGGCTGGCTTGCGCCTCACGAAATCGCCGAGTGCGGTCATCTGCACGACTTGTTCGACGCGGCGTGTGATGTCTGCCTGGGCGACGCGTTTCATGCGTAGTCCGAAGGCGATGTTATCGTAAATCGTGAGATGCGGGAAGAGGGCATAATTCTGAAAAACCTGGTTCACATCACGCCGGTAGGGTGGATCGAAAGTGATATCCTTTCCGTCGATGAGAATCCGACCCGAGGTTGGCGTGTCCAATCCGCTGATGAGTCGCAAACAGGTGGTCTTGCCGCATCCTGAAGGACCGAGGAATGTCATGAACTCACCGGCCTTGATTGCAAAACTCGCGTCCTTCAGGGCCTCGTGTGTTCCAAAGCGCTTGGTGACTTGGAGGAGTTCAACCATCGGACTTTTAGAAAAAATCAATCGCCGCAGGCGGCGGTGCCTCGATGGCGGGTTGTTCCATGGGGGCGGTTCGGGAATTCACGGGCTCGGCACGGCGGATTTCGACTTCGCCGGGTGCCGACGCAGCAGGCAGAGCAGCATCCGGAGCGGGAGGCGGCGTGTTGACCGGAACCGCCTTGGCCACGGGGATGTCCTCGTCATTTTCTGATTCCGCGCCCGGGCGGACGGAACGGTAGATGTCATTGAAGCCAACCAATGGCGACGAGGTTACGGCTACGGGGCGGATTTTTGTGAGATCGATGGCGGTGGCTGCGCGGGGCCAATCGGCTTCATCGAATTCCTTGGCATAGGTGCGAACGCCGCCGCCATGGATGTCGCAGGGGATGGTTGGCAACTGCTTTTCTGTGGCGAGTTCCTTGTAAGTATTCGAGTCGGGTTCACGCTCGCCGGTGACGGGGTCGGTCGGTTTGGCTGAGCAGCGCGGTGTGGCGAGAAGTCCGGATGTGCGGCAAATCTCGACCTCCTTCAGTCCCGATGGGCGTTCGATCTCGCGGGGCGGGTAGCTCTTGGCGGCGGCGTTCATGATCTGGCTCCAGATCGGCAGGGCGAGATCCTTGCCGAAGGCTCCACGGTAGATTTTTGTAGGCTTGTCAAAGCCGACCCACACGCCACAGGTCACGGCATTTGTGTAACCGAGGAAATAGGTATCGGTGAATCCATAGGCGGTGCCGGATTTTCCAGCGACCGGAAAGTTGGCGAGGCCGAATTTTTTTTGCCCGAGCGAACCGACTCCTCGCTTCATGAAATCAGCCATCACAGAATGCGTCTCGTAGGCGGCGGCGGGTGAGATCGCGCGGTAGCGCTTGCGGGGTGCCTTGAAAATGATCTCTCCCTCGGGCTCACGGATCGACTGGATGATGTAAAGGTCGGCCGGGCGCTGGCCGACATTGGGAAAGACGGTGTAACCGAGCACGAGTTCATCGAGACTGAGTTCACTGCTGCCGAGGAAGGCGTTCGAGTAATCCCTCAACGGCGAACCGACACCCGAAGCGGCGGCGGTTTTTTTTACCGCATCGAGACCGACTTGCATTCCGAGACGGACTGTGGCGGCATTCTTGCCTTTCACCAGCGCATCGCGTGTGGTCATGGGGCCCTCGTATTCGTTGTCCTCGATCTCAACACCCCACTCGCCGAGGAGACCGGTCTCGCCTCCGACCATCACATAGCGGTTATCTATACAGGCGTCCTGCACGATCTCGCCAGGGAAGATTCCGGATTCGTAGGCGGATGCGAAAACAAAGGGAGTGAATGCCGTGCCAGCGGGGCGTTTTCCTTGGAGTGCGCGGTTGTATTCACTGTGCTTGAAATCCCGCCCGCCGGTGAGAGCGAGAATCCCGCCTGCTGTATTCTCCACAACCAAAGCGGCACCTTGCACATATTTGGGCTCCGGCATTTTTACGGACATATTGCCACGATTGATCGCGTCCTCGATTTTCTTGGTGGCTGCACGGTATTGCTGGAATGTCGGATGGCTGTAGCCTGGCTGTTGCTCGACTTTTAATAAAACTTCCCGCGTGGCGCTGTCCGCCGCCTGCTGCAAGTCGGAGTCCAATGTCGTGTCGATACGGTAACCCCCGTTCATGGCGCGCTCGAAGCCGAGTGCCTTGATGACCTGCTGGCGGATCAGCTCGATGGCGTAGCTGACCTTGAAAGGATTCGTCCGCTGGACGGTTCCCAAGGAAGACGCCAACTCCTCCTCGTATTGCTTACGCGTGATAAATCCCAGCTCCCGCATGCGGCCCAGGACAAAATTCCGGGACTCGGTGGAGTCATTGGGATTGTTAAATGGTGAAAGCGCTTGGGGGCTCTTGAGCAGTCCGGCAAGGGTCGCGCACTGACCGATGGTCATATCGATCGCATTTTTTCCGAAATACCCCTGCGAAGCGGCTTCCGCTCCATAGAAGCCGCTACCGAAATAGACGCGGTTCAGGTAGTGCTCCATGATCTCCTTCTTGGTGAAATTTTTTTCGATGCGCCAGGCGAGGTAGAGCTCCACCAGTTTGCGCTCGTAGGTGCGCTCGCGGAGCTCGAAAGAATTGCGGGCCAGTTGCTGGGTGACTGTGCTGGCTCCCTGGGCGATGCGGCCCTTGCGGTAATTCGTGAGGGCCGCGCGGAAGATGCCCATGTAATCCACGCCATCGTGATCGTAAAATCGGTTATCTTCAGCGGCAACCACGGCCTTCACCAACATCGGCGGCAAGCGGTCGTAGGGAACAGGTTGACGGTTTTGAATGAAAAGTTTCCCGAATTCGCGACCCTTGCGGTCATACAAAATCGATGCCGCTTCCATCTGACTCACCTGCTTGAGGTCAAATTCCTCAGCACGCGCCTCATATTTCTGCGTCAACACGCCGAAGGCGATCCACGCGGTCAAAATGCCAATGCCGAAGACCGCCAGCGGCACCCAGACGATTTTGCGGGCGTAGAGAGGTTTGTCAGAGGCCCGGGACTCTTTTTCCCAACTGTAATATTCCTTGCTTATGCCAGCGAATCTTCCATTTCGCGGGACAGAGATCAAGAACGCTGATGCGACAGCCTAATCGAGCGACTTCAAAAAACGCAGAAAAAATTCCGCCCCGGCTTCCAGATCGGCGACGCGTATGAATTCGTCTGCCGTGTGCGCTTGCGCAATCGAACCTGGACCGATCGCCACGGAGGGGCATCCCTGCGAGGCAAAGACAGCGGCATCGCAGAACCAAGGCGCGCCAACGAGATTGGATCCGAGTGCTTGAAGGCAACCAATAACCGGATGCGCGGGGTGGGTGTAAAGCGGTTCCGAGCGCTTCAGGTTGATTTCGATACCCGGCACACGCTCACGCAAAAGATCCACGATGAACTCTGGATTCACGCCAGGAATGATCCGGATATCCACCGCAGCCTCGCAAAAATCGGGAACGATATTGACCTTCGACCCGCCGCGAATTGTTCCGACGCTCAGCGTTGAAGTCCCAAGGACCGGATCTGAAATTGCCGCCAATCTCGGGAGTCCCTCGCTCCGCAGACACTCGATGGCCTGCATCATTTGATAAATCGCATTGTCTCCCGCATCGGGTTGGGAGGCGTGGACTGCCTTGCCGTGTGTGCGAAGCTGAAGCCAGCAAGAACCTTTGTGCGTGTGAACGATATTTAGTGATGTCGGCTCACCCGCCATCACGAAGTCGAATTTCTCCTCTGCCGCCAGAGCCTTCGCGCCAAATTGCCCCGCCTCTTCGCCAACGAGCCCGGCGAACCAGATTTCGCAGGGTGATTCAGCCAGAGTTTCGCGCGCCTCACGCAGTGCCCAGAGCATCGCGGCAGCCGTGCCTTTGGTATCCGAGGCGCCACGCCCGAGCAATCGCCCGTCGCGAACCTCGCCGCTGAAAGGATCGATCGTCATTCCGGCCACGCTCACTGTGTCAAGATGCGGAGCGAAAAGAATCCGGCGTCCGTCGGCGCGGCGACTTGGAAAGCGCCCCACGACATTCGGCCTGCCTGGCAAAACTTCGCGCAAGGAAACCTCCGCTCCACAGCCATGTAAAAAATCCGCCACCCACGAAGCGCAGGCCGCCTCGCCGGTGCGATCCGTTCCGGGATCGCCGCCGTCCGGATTCACACTTGGAATGCGAATGAGCGCGGAAGCAATTTCGACGGCGTCTTTCATTTGTTCAAATACCACTCCACGAACTTCGGAATTCCCTCGCGGATTTTCGTCTGGGGGTTGTAGCCCAGCAGTTCCCGGGCTTTCGTGATATCCGCCGCCGTGAACGGCATGTCGCCTTGCTGCTCGGGCAGATATTCGATAATGGCCTTTCTGCCTAGGGCGCTTTCGATTGTGGAAATCAGCTCTGAGAGAGTCGTAGTCTGGTTTTCTCCGAGGTTGAAAATATCAAAACGCGACCCCTCGTAGCGCAGTGCGCCCATTACTCCCTGCAGGATGTCGTCGATGTAAGTGTAGTCGCGCCGCGTGGAGCCATCGCCAAACTGCGGAATTGAGCGTCCATGGTGAATCGCGCCTGTGAATTTATGAATGGCCAAATCCGGCCTCTGCCCCGGGCCGTAAACCGTGAAAAAGCGCAGACACACAACCCGCATTTTGTAGAGGTGCGCGTAGTTTCCACAGATGTGTTCCGCCGCGATCTTGGTCGCCGCATAGGGGCTCAGCGTTTGAGGCAGTGCTAGGTTTTCCTTGAAAGGAACGACCTTCGACAATCCGTAAACCGAGGAGCTGGATGCAAACACAAACCGATCCACGCCTTGCTCCCGCGCCGCTTCCAGCAGGTTGTGTGTGCCGGTGATGTTGGTGTCGATGTAAAGTTGGGGATCTTTGAGAGAGGGACGCACCCCTGCGCGCGCGGCCAAATGGATGATGGCGTCAAAACACCCTTCGGCAAAAACCCGCCGCACAAAATCACGGTCTCTTATATCACCCTCGCGAGTTAAAACTCCGCAGCCAAGCGCGGCGATATTTGCCCGCTTGATAGCCGGATCATAGAAATCGTTGAAATCATCGATCGCCACCACCTCGTGCCCCTCGGACAAGAGGCGCCTGCACACATGCGATCCAATGAATCCGGCCCCGCCGGTCACCAATACTTTCATGGCCCAAATGTAGTTTCTGCCTGCTTCCAGCGGCAAGAGCATTTCCCTCGAAATTCGGGCTGCTTCAGCTAATTGATTGAATTAGGCACCTGCCAAAGTAATTTCAAACGATGTTCAAGGAGCATGATTTTCAATACGCGATGGAGAACACCCGCGTTGTTGTGACGCCGCAGAGTGCTATCGAGACCTTTGGCACCACGAGCTTCCATTTTTCGCTCGTCACCGAGCCACTCGACGATGTTGAGACGGTGCGCATTCGGTCCGGCACGATCGAAGCCGAGCGCCCGCGCATTCTTTCGCCTGCACATTTCAGCAAAGTCCTCCTCGAAGGCTTTGGCGAGGAGGCGCGGGACTTCGCCGACTGGCTGGAGGCGAATCCCTCGGCCGCCCGAGTTCTGCGATATGGATTTCAATTCCGCAAAACCGACCTCTCCGAGAAACTCGTTCGCGAGCCATTCGACGAGGCGATCGCCCGCATGGAAGAGGAGATAAAAAATGGCGACGATCCCTTCCGGGCGCTCATCGCCGGTGTGGACGACGTCTGGGAGGTTTGCCTGCTCAAGTTTTCGATGGAAATGATCCAGCGCTCAGCAGGTGACAATGTCGCGGAATGGAAACGCCGCGGCCTCGCCTGATTTCGGGGTTTTCATTTCCAGAACGCAGCGGATAGCGTAATTCGGCTAACCATGTTCATCAAAGCACTCACGATTTTGTTTCTCGTCGCCGGCATTCTGGGCGGCAGCGGATACTTCATTTACGAACTCTACTACAAAGAAAAAAAACTGGATATCGTCGAGCAAACGGCTGTTCCAACCCCGACACCCGCGCCCACTCCCCATCCCGCCTTGGCCGCCTTCGATGCTCTCAGGCCGGTCCTTGCGCAAAATACAGTCGAAGCGCGAGATGCCATCACGGCCCACTTGGGCACCTTTCCGGACTCTCCCAAGTCTGCAGAAGCGCGTGCCGCGCTCGGCCGCATCCATCTCGCCCTCTTCCGCGATCCTGCTGCGACTCCTACAAACACTATCTACACGGTGAAAAAAGGCGACTCGCTGGACCGCATAAAGTCCCAGTTCAAAACCAACTCCGAGTTGATCTATTGGGCGAATGAAATGACTTCCATAAACCTTCAGATCGGCCAGCAATTGCTCATTCCCGTGGTGGACACCGCAGTCGTGATCGACCGCTCCAGTTCGACTGTGTCCCTCATGAATGCGGGCGCATTTTTCAAGGAGTATCCCACCGTTTCCATGACCCTTGGTGGCCAAGCGTCCAAGGGCAAAGTCGAGGCGAAGGTCGTCGATCGCATCGCCCGCAAAGGCGAAGCGCGCGTGGCCTTCGGCGCGAAAGACTATGCCGAAGCCGAACGCACGGTTCTCATCAACCCCGGCAATATCGTGCTCCGCACCCCGCCCGCTCCGCCTGCGGATGGATCAACGCCACCAGCGCCGTCCGGAATCATTCTCAGCCAATCGGATTTCGACGAAATCTACGCCCTCGTGAAATCCGGCACACCCGTCAGCATCAAATAACGCGCCCATGAACAAACAGACCTTGGATTTTGAAAAGCCTCTCGTCGAACTGGAACAAAAAATTGAGGAGCTGAAAAAGCAGTCCGAAGACAGGAATATCGATCTCAGCGGCGAGATTCGAGGCATGCAGGAGAAACTGGAATCCATGCGCGGCCGGATCTACGGTAACCTCAGCGCCTGGCAGCGCGTTCAGATTTCGCGTCACATCGCCCGCCCGTTCTTTTTGGATTATGTGCGAATGGCGTTCTCCGACTTTGTCGAGCTCAAGGGCGACCGCCTCTTCGGCGATGATGCCTCCATGCCCGGCGGCCTGGCTTCGATTGATGGCGTCCGCTGCGTGGTGATCGGCCAACAGAAGGGTCGAGACATGAAGGAAAATCTCCTTCGCAACTTTGGAAGTCCGCACCCCGAAGGCTACCGCAAGGCCCTTCGCCTCATGCGGCTCGCGGAGAAATTTGCCCTTCCCGTCGTGGCCCTCATCGACACTCCCGGCGCCTATCCTGGCGTGGGTGCGGAGGAGCGCCACATCGCCGAGGCGATTGCCGTGAACATCCGTGACATGATGACTCTCCGCACACCCGTTGTCTCCGTCGTGATCGGCGAGGGTGGCTCAGGCGGAGCTCTCGGCATCGGCGTCGCCGACCGCGTCCTCATTCTTGAAAATGCCTACTACTCTGTGATCAGTCCCGAGGGCTGCGCTGCCATCCTCTGGAAACACCGAAAGCACGCTCCCGAAGCGGCCGAGGCTCTCAAGCTCAGCTCGCCCGACCTGCTCGAAATGGGCCTCGTGGATGGAGTTATTCCCGAGCCCGCCGGCGGCGCACATTGCAATCCCGAGCAGGCGGCGGAAAATTTGAAGTCTGCCATCTCAAAGGAACTCCAGACGCTGCTCAAAACCTCGGTCGATGAACTCCTCCACGCGCGCTACGACAAATTCCGCAAGATGGGTGTCTTCGAGGAATAAACACCCGTCCGCCGCCTGATGAAAATCATCGACCGCCACGTCGCCACCGGCATCCTTGTCACGGCGGGACTTGGCGTGCTGATTCTCAGTCTGGTTCTGGTTCTCGGAAATATCTTCCGCGAGTTGCTAAACATCCTTGTGAACAACCCGGATGTTCCGATCTTAACCGTCCTCGGTTTCATGGCCCTGGTGCTGCCATTTTCCCTCACCTTCACAATCCCATGGGGGTTTCTCACGGCGATTCTTTTGGTATTCGGCCGCATGTCCGCCGACAGCGAATTGATCGCGCTCAAATCAAACGGCGTAAGCATTCCCCGCGTGAGCGCCCCGGTTTTTGTGATCGCCGTCCTCCTGACCCTCTTGTGTTTTTGGATCAATATCGAGGTCGCTCCGCGCTCCGAGCAGGCAATGACGCGCGCCGTAGTGGATATGGCCACAAGCAATCCCGCTGCGCTTTTCCGGGCGGACGAAGTGGTGGACGCCTTCCCCGACCGCCGTGTCTACGTAGGCGGAAAAGACGGCGACCAACTCCGCAACATACTGGTCTTTGAACTGAATGAAGACTCGCGCGTATCCAAAATGATTTTTGCCAAGGAGGGTGCACTCACTCCCGACACGGCCAATTCGCGCCTGCTTTTCAAATTGTTCGATGCGCGTTTCGAACAACGCGAAGCAAAAGCCAGTGAGGACTTCTCAAAAATCCACCACGGCATCGTAATGAAAGAGGGCGTGTTCCCGCTCGCCCTCGACAAGTTTTTCCAGGAATTCCAAAGCAATCGACGGCTCAGTTCCTACACGCTTCTCGAACTCTACTCGGCCTACAGACAAGCCGAGGGCAAGAAACGCCAAGAGATGCTGGTGGAACTCAATAAGCGTTTCTCAACCTCGCTCTCCTGCATCGCCTTCGCACTTATCGCAATCCCGCTCGGCATCACGACCCACCGCAAGGAAACCTCCGTGGGCTTCGCCCTCAGTCTCATCGTGGCCTTCAGCTACTTCTTTTTCATTCTGATGGCGGATACTTTTCGTGGCAGTCCGGCCGCTTTCCCACACTTTTTGATATGGATTCCCAATTTTGTCTTCTTTGGTCTTGGACTCTGGCTTTTCACCCGCCTTGCGAAACGCTAATGTCATGAAATCCCGGCTTCTTCCGCGCGCTGCTTTTCTTCTGGTTGTTCTGACCCTCTTCGCCATCGGAGGCGTCCTTGCCTTCTTCCAATCGTGGCGCTCGGCACGGTTGGTAGACCTGTATTCGGCATCCCAGATTGCCGCCACCAAGAACGGCCCTATCGAGTATATCCGACACGGCGACGGTCCGGCCGTGCTTGTTTTTCACGATGCGCCTGGCGGCTATGACCAAGGCGCCGCGTTGGCCGGGTTTCTTGCGGACGAGGGATTCCAAGTCATCGCGCCCTCCCGTCCGGGCTACCTCCGCACGCCGCTTGAAACCGGTATCACTCCGGAGAATCAAGCCGATGCCGCCGCACAACTGCTCGACACCCTGGACATCGGCCAAACTGCCGTGCTCGGATTCGGCTGGGGAGGCCCGGCCGCCTTGGAATTCGCCCGCCGCTTCCCTCAACGAACCAGCGCCCTTGTTTTCGTGGGCGCGGCCGTGGGCCGCCTGAATCCTCCTGCCGCGCCCGCCGTGCCATTCCCGCAGGCGGTCGGCGAGGGGTTGACCGGGGATATCGGATCCTGGCTCTATGCCCGCCTTGCCGAAAACGACCCCGCTGCTGCTCTGCGTGCGGCATTTTCCACAGCATCGCTCGGCAGTGCGGAAGACCGTGAGATTTGGACCGGACTCGTTCTCGACAATCCCGATCAACTCGAGCTCTTTCGTGCTTTGGCACTCTCGCTGTCCCCGATTTCTCCACGCGAGACGGGGCTTCGAAACGATCTCTTCCAGGTCCGCGCCCTGCCTGAAATCCCTTACAAGACCATCAGCACCCCGACGCTCCTCATTCACGGCGGATTGGATAAAGCCATCCCTGTCGCGCCGGTGGAGACTGCCAAGTCGCAGCTTCCAAATTCCGAACTCCTCCTCTTCCCTGACGATGGACACCTCATTTTCCTCGGCCGGGGAGCTTCCATCGCCGAGGAGCGCATCCTCACCTTTTTGAATAAACACACCGCACCCCATGGCGAATAAGTCGCGCCTCACCAAACTTCCCAACGGCCTTCGCATCGCCACTTGCGAAATGCCCCACGCCGAAACCGCCGCCATGGGCATCTGGGCCTCTGTCGGGGGACGCCACGAGCCGGAGAACCTGAATGGCATTTCACACTTTATCGAGCACATGCTTTTCAAAGGCACCCAGCGCCGCTCCGCGCGTCGCATCATGGAGGAAGTCGAGGGCGTCGGCGGCGACATGAACGCCTTCACCGCCGAGGAGCGCACCTGCTACTACGCAACCGCCGCTGCCGAGTTTTTTCCGAGGGTTTGCGATGTCCTCTGCGACATCTACATGAACCCCCGGTTCTCACCGCGCGACATCGACCGCGAGCGCGGCGTTATAGCGGAGGAAATTCTCATGTATGAGGACGAACCCTCCTCGCGCGTCCAGGAACTCCTCGAAAAAACCCAGTGGGCCGGCCACCCGCTTGGCAGACCAATCACAGGAACACTTCAAACAATCGAGGGGATGGACGCCGACGCCTTCCGTGCCTACCGCGCGTCCCATTACAACGCCCCCAGCACCATCGTCACAGCCGCTGGAAAAATTCAACACGACGAGGTCGTCGAAAAAGTCGCCAAGCTCCTCTCAGACCTCCCGACCGGAAAATCGCCCGCAGCCAAGCCCTTTCCCGCCCTTCAAAAATCCCCCCGTATCGTGACTGAAACCCGCGATATCCAACAAACCCAACTCGCGCTTTCCCTGCCTGCCTTCAGCCACCGCGACGAGCGCCGTTTTGCCCTCCACCTTCTCAATGTCATCCTCGGCGCGAATGCCAGTTCCCGCCTCTTCCAAGAAATGCGTGAGAAGCGTGGACTCTGCTACTCCGTGAGCAGCCACTGGCTGAGCCTCAACGATGGCGGCGCACTCGGCATCTCCGCCGGACTCGACCGCCGCAACCTCGAAAAATCCCTCAGGCTCATTCTCAACCAATTCGATCTCCTCCGCAAAAAACCGATCGGCTCAGCCGAACTCCGCCGAGCCAAGGAATACACCATCGGTTCGAACCGCATGGCGCTCGAACGCAGCTCCAGTCAAAACGCCCGCCTCGGCGGCTCCATCCTCGCCCAAGGAAAAATAGTGGACCCCGAAATCGTCAACGAACGCCTCCGCTCCATCACCCCCGATGACATCCTTGCCGTCGCACGCGAAATCCTCGATCCCTCTCGCCTCACTATCGCTGTCGTCGGTCCAAACCCCGACGAGCCGATGATCAAAAAGCTCCTCGCCGCCTAAAAAAACACGGAGCACAGGAGAGGAACTGCCACCACAGTCTCATGCGTGCCGGGATCGATGAGGATGAAAAACCAGTGAGGCGGTTCGGAGCGAGATGCAGCCGACTCGGGAGAAATACGGCTTGAGTTTAAGAATCGGCCTGACTGATTCGGAGAACTTTTACATGTCGGTCTGCGAAATCGATCCAGTAGTGGATTGCGTTGGCGGAGCAAATGGCTATGTCGATCCGGCGCCCTTTAGAGTCGTTCTCGAAATAGTCGGAGCTGGATTCCGGGAAGGCTTCGATTTTTGAAAGGTGGGCGACTAGTTTCCTCCGCAAAGGTGGCTTTGATGAGGCGAGAAACTCAATGGCCTCCAAATCCACAAAAAGCCGGTATTGCACAGCCTAAAGATCCTTGAACTGCTTTTTGAAGTCGTCCAGGGCAACCCAGTTTTCAGCGCGGCGATCATCTATTTTTTCCGCCAAAGTGGTTTTCAGCACCAAGTCCTCGTCGGTTCCAGCCGCCACCAACCTTGCAATCAATTGACGCCTTTCTGGAGATGGCAGCGAGAGCGCCTCTTGAGTGATTTGAGCGAACGACATGCGTTTCCGATAATCTCCCCGCTTGGAGAAGTCAAGTGGACGGGTTTCTTGGCTGAAACTGAGGGCTTTTTTGTTTCGTTTTTTCCGAGACGAAACACCACAACGTTTTAGGAACCTGCTTCTTGATCCCCATTAAATCAATGCTGTGCATGGCCCTGAAGCCATACACAATCCGCCTGCCACGCTATTTTTACGTAAAAATAATGATTAGTAATTTACACCTTCCTCCTATGAATATTACAAAAGCCTACGAATCCGGCTTCTGACCGGTTGGGTCTTGGTTGGGCTGTGGCGAGGCGGGGGAGGTTGAGGCGTCGGCAGGGCGCGGACATTTTCCAGTTGGCTCGCAAGTGGGGCGTCTCGCTCGGTGACGAAGTTCACCACAAGCCCCTGACGACCCGCGCGGGCGGTGCGTCCGACACGATGCAGGTAATTTTCGATCTGCTGGGGCAAATGATAGTTGATCACTCGCCCGACATGGTCGACATCCAGCCCGCGTGAGGCCAGATCGGTCGAAACGAGCAGATCCACAGCCCCCTCGCGAAACAGTTTCAGATTCTGCCGACGCTGCACTCTATCCATTTCTCCACGATAAATCACAAAAGCAATGTTCGCGGCGGTGAGTTCCGCGGCGAGCTTGTCGCATTGCTCTCTCGTGTTCGTAAACAGGATCGTTCCGCCCTCCACTTTCTTTTTGAGCAAACGTTCCAGTAGAGGGAACCGCTGACCTCCCATGACGACCTGCTGCATTGTCGTGAGTGTCGGGACGACTCGATGGCTCCCCGCGCTCCGAATCACTTCTGCTCCATAAAATAAATCGGCAATGAGCTTTTCCACCGCTGGCGAGACGGTCGCCGAGAACAAAGCCAGTTGAGGCTTTTGCGGACAGGCTTGGATGATTTTTGTGACATCGGGCATGAATCCGTGATCGAGCATCTGGTCGGCTTCGTCGAGGATCAGCATTCGCACATCGTCCAATTCCACGAGCCGCCTCTCGAGCATTTGCACAAGTCGTCCCGGCGTTGCGACGAGAATCTCAAACGGCCCAGCAAGCCCTCGCTTCGCAACTTCCGTGGTGGTGCCGCCAAGCACCGATCGAACGCGGAGACGAGTCGTGTGAGTGAATGGCTTGAAGGCCTTCGTGACCTGTTCACCGAGTTCCCGAGTTGGAACAACCACGACAGCCCTTGGCCGAGCAGAAAGCGTGATCGCATCACCAGCTATTTCCAGGCTCTTCATGTGGTGCATCGCCGGGAGCGCATAGGCCAGAGTCTTTCCGCTCCCAGTCTCAGCGATGCCCACAATCGAGCGTCCGCTCAGGAGCGCTGGTAACGCCCGAACTTGAATCTCCGTCGGACGCAAGATTCCCTTTTCCAGCAAAGTTTCCTGCAAGGTGGCCAGCAGGCCGAATTCAGCAAAGGTATTCATCAACTCACTACACATATTCCTACTTCTTCCCAATGAGGAGGCATTATCCCGACAGGATGCTAAGTTTTTTTGATAAACTGTGGGTCAGGGTTCATTTTCTTTCATTTTTTCAATAGAAACCTCGTTAATTTCGCAGAAGCCTTTTTCTCGATCCGCGATAAATCCATGCAGTGGATGACCCTGCTTGCATTGGCTGTGTTTTTTGTGCCCAGATGCTCGGCGATCCAACCTTGGGAAACCGTTGTCTTTTTCCACAGCCAACCCTGCAAGCAGCATCTTTGACGACTCGATGGAGCTATCTCGGCCGATGGAGAGCAGGACTCCTGTGGCCTCAAACAATCATGCCCGCCGCGACGGTCTCGTGGGTACCGGGATCGATAAGGATAAAGGAACCGGTGAGGCGGTTGCGGCGGTAGGAGTCGTAGAATAATGGCGAGGCGGTCCGGAGCGAGATGCGGCCGATGTCATTCATTCCGAATGCCGAAGTCCCTTCTTTTTTGTGAAGGGTCTCGATGTCCACTTGGTAGCGCAATTCCTGCACGATGGCCTTGGTTTCCTTCGTGGTGTGTCGAAGCATGTATTTGCCACGGGTTTCCATGGGCTTTTGAGAGAACCAGCAGACCATGGCTTCGACATCCTGCGAGGCTTCGGGCGGGTTGTTGGCTTTCACCAGCATGTCGCCACGGGAAATATCTATCTCATCCTCCAGAGTCATCACAACCGACTGCGGCGGGAACGCCTCGTTGAGTTCCTTACCGCCGGGGAGGTGGATTTTTTTGACTCGGGTGCTGAAGCCCGAGGGCATAACGGTCACGGCATCGCCGGGCTTGAAAACCCCGCCAGCCACGCGGCCTGCGTAACCCCGGAAATCGTGGTGTTCCTGAGAGAGGGGGCGAATGATCCACTGCACCGGGAAGCGGGCGTCCACATGGTTCGCCGTGCCGCCGGTGTAAACGGTCTCGAGATGATAAAGAAGAGAGGATCCCTTGAACCACGGCATCTTGTCGGATTTCTCCACAACATTGTCGCCGTTGAGAGCCGAGAGCGGTATGGGCGTGATGTCCGCCACGTTGTCCAAGCGGGATGCGAATTCGTAGAAACTCGCGACGATGTCTTGGAAAACCTGCTCGCTGTAATCGACGAGATCCATCTTGTTCACCGCAAGCACGAGGTGCCGCATGCGGAGCAGATTGGAAACGAACGCATGGCGCTTGGTCTGCTCGATCACACCTTTGCGGGCATCAACGAGAATGATCGCGAGGTCGGCCGTAGAGGCCCCTGTGACCATGTTGCGCGTGTATTGGATATGGCCGGGCGTGTCGGCGATAATGAACTTTCGGCGTGGCGTGGCAAAGTAGCGGTAGGCCACATCGATCGTGATGCCTTGCTCGCGCTCGGCGCGCAGACCATCGGTGAGGAGCGCCAAGTTTACGACGGCATCGCCACGACGGCGGGAGCTTTCCTCGACGGCCATGAGCTGGTCCTCGAAAATGCTCTTGGAATCATAAAGCAGGCGTCCGATGAGAGTGGATTTGCCGTCATCAACAGAACCGGCGGTTGCGAAGCGAAGAAGATCCATTTTTAAGAAAATTATTTAACCACGGAGGACACAGAGAACACAGAGGAGGGTTTGGAATTCGGGGTAGAAAATTTTGGCGTTTGAGAAATAAAGTCTGTCTTAAAACCTCGGTGTCCTCCGTGGTGAGAAATTCGTGTTTCCATCAGAAATACCCCTCGCGTTTGCGGTCTTCCATGGCAGTTTCGGAGCGCTTGTCGTCGGCGCGTGTGCCGCGCTCGGTCTGGCGGGCGGCTGCGACTTCGGCGATGACCTCATCGAGGTTCGAGGCGGTGGATTCCACCGCGCCGGTGCAGGTGATGTCGCCGATCGTGCGGAAGCGGACGGTTTTCGTCTCGGCCTTCTCGGTGTCGAGCATGGGAACACACTCGGAGACCGCGAGGAGCGAGCCGTTGCGGGCGAAGACCTGGCGCTGGTGGGCAAAGTAGAGCGAGGGAAGCTCAATCTCCTCGCGCTGGATATACATCCACACATCCATCTCGGTGAAATTCGACAGGGGGAAAACCCGGAAATGCTCACCGGCATGGTATTTCCCGTTGAAAAGATTCCACAACTCGGGGCGTTGGTTTTTTGGGTCCCATTGACCGAATTCGTCCCGGTGCGAGAAAAAGCGTTCCTTGGCGCGGGCCTTCTCTTCATCGCGGCGACCGCCACCGAGGCAGGCGTCAAATTTTTGCGCTTCGATCGTGTCGAGCAGCGTGACGGTCTGCAAAGAATTGCGGGAGGCGAACGGGCCTTTTTCCTCCTTCACGCGGCCGGAATCGATGGATGCCTGGACGGAACCGACCACCAGGCGTGCGCCGATTTTTTCCGCAAAGGCATCGCGGTATGCGATGGTCTCGGTGAAGTTGTGGCCGGTATCCACATGGAGCAAAGGAAATGGGATTTTCGACGGCCAGAAAGCCTTGGCCGCCAAGTGGGCCATCACGATCGAGTCCTTGCCGCCGGAAAAAAGCAGAGCGGGATTCTGAAACTGCGCGGCGGTCTCGCGAAGGATGTAAATGGCCTCCGCTTCGATCTGGTCCAGATGGTCGAGAGAATAAGTTGGCATGTGTGGTTGAAGAGCGCTTTGCAAAAGCGGCCGCGCTGGTCAGAGCGGGCGTCCGTGGGCCGTGGCCGAGCGGAGATATTCGAGCAAATGCGAGGCACATTCCTCTTCCGAAGACGCCTCCGTGTCAAGAGTCAGGCATCCGTTGTCGGGCTCCTCGAAACCGCTGTCCTTGCCGGTGAATTGCTTGATCGCGCCATCCCTGGCCTTTGCATACAGACCCTTCGGATCTCTCGCCGCGCAAGTCTCGAAGGCCGCGCGCACATAGACCTCGTGGAAATCCCCGCCGATGATTCGCCCCGCCACAGCCCGCAATTCGCGGCGTGGAGTTATGACAGACACGATCACGATCACGCCCAACCCCGCGAGGAGTTTGGCCGTTTCGGCGACGCGCCGGACATTTTCCGCGCGGTCCTCATCCGAGAAGCCCAGGTTGGCATTCAGGCCGGCGCGGAGATTGTCGCCATCCAGAATCGCGGTGAACCGGCCCTCCACATGCAAAGTGCGCTCGACGGCATTGGCGATCGTGGATTTCCCCGAACCCGAGAGCCCGTAGAGCCAAAGCACCGCCCCGCGCTGGCCGAGCAACGCCTCCTTTTCGCTCCGTCCTAAAAAACGCCGCGTCTCCGGGTGAATGTTTCGATTTTTCAGATCATCCATACTCAAAAAGACAATCTGTCCGGCCGGCCCGCCGCTGAAAACTTTAAAACTGCCATCACATCTTGGTCGCGCCGATTTCAGCCAAAGGACTGCGCTCGCCCTTGCTCAAGCGGATGTGCGCCGTGAGCGACTGGCCGCGCAGCCTGTTGCGCGTGTAAACAAGGCCGTTCGATCGGCTGTCCACATACGGATTGTCGATCTGCGCGGGGTCTCCCACCATGACCAACTTCGAGCCGCGCGACATGCGTGTCACGACAGTCTTCGCTTCAAGCGGCGTGAGTTGCTGGGCCTCGTCGAGCACGAAAAAGCGGTTCGGAATCGAGCGGCCGCGAATGTAGCAAAGCGCCTCGATTTCCAGCAGACCGCGCTCGATGAGTTGCTCGTAGGGTTTGACGATGGGATGATGTTGCCCTGCGTGCTGCGCGGGCGGCGCGTCCTTCCGGCGATCCGCATCGGGACGGTTTTTCCCGCCACGTTTCGGCGGCTGAAGTGGCAAAAGCACCTCGCACGCATCGTAGATGGACTGCAGCCAGGGGTGCATTTTTTCATTCAGCGTGCCGGGCAGAAAGCCCAGCGTGTCACCCATGGCGACGACAGGGCGGCTCACAGTGAGGCCATTGAAATCATTTCGACCGGTGAGATAAAGCCCCGCTGCCACGGCGAGGAGTGTTTTCCCCGTGCCCGCCTGGCCGTAGCAGGTCACCAGCGAGATCGTGGGATCCAGCAAGGCATCCAGGAAACACTGCTGCCCCGGATTGGCAGGCCGCAGCTCGATGCCCTTCGGGATTTGGAGACTTGATGGGATATTCAGGCGGGACAAAACGCCTTTGCCATTGTGCCGTGCCGGGAGGTGTTTCGAGTCCGAGACCTTCAGCAACACATATTCGTTCAAATCCAGAGCCCCCATGCGCGATGCAGGCAACTCGATCAAGCCTGAGCTGCCGAAACGCTGCAACTCATGCGCCTCGACTTCGATCGAGCGTAGTTCTCCGCTCTCCGCATCGGAGACAGCCACCTTGTCGTTGAGATAATCCTCGCAAGGCAGGCCGATCGCCATGGCGCGGAGCTGCATGTTGATGTCCTTCGTCACCAGAAAAGTGGGCGCTGTCTCCTGCTCCTGCAGCGCCAGCGCGGCCCCGATGATCCGGTGGTCCATGCGGTTCTGATCCGGAAAAATTTTCGCGAACCGTTTCATTCCCGCCGACTGACGACTCTTCTCGAGGAAATTGTTCACCAGAACCCTAACGGTGCCGCCACCAGTCGTCGGAGCGCCACCCGTGACGCTCACGGAATCATGCCCGAAAATACCGCTCAAGAGTCGGTGCGCCTGCCGCGCGTTCGCTCCACGCTCGCTCTGCTCGTTCTTGAAATTGTCCAACTCCGTGAGCACATCCACCGGAATGAAAACGTGGTTGTTTTCAAAACGATTCAGACAATTCGGGTCGTGCAAAAGAACATTGGTGTCCAGGACGAAGTTTTTCACGGCTCCCGCCGCGCGAGCGCGGTCGGCGGATGCCAGTTCGGGGAAGAAAACGCCCTGCTCTTCGGCGAATTCCGCGGATTTGGGTCGATGCATATTGAGAGATTCGGCAGTTGTTCAATACATCGCTGAACCCTCCTGTGTCACCACGGAAGAATTTGATCAGACAAAAATTTTTCGCGGGCGCAGAATTCGAATGGAAAAAAATTTCCAGAGTCTTAGTGTGCCGACTCTTTTGATGAACCGACTCTACACGAAAGCCGCCTTTTTTATCGTGGCCGGTTTGTTTCTGATTCTGACAAAAAGCGCGTCGGGTGCACCGACAATCTGGGATTTGAATGAAGCCTTCGGAGTGCCGATTTTTGCTGATGAATCCCTGTGGGATGACAATGTGCAGGATGTGGCCGCCCGTCTTGAATGGCCCGAAGAATCCCGAACCTCCACCGACTCAAGCTTCCGAAAATACCCCGACGCAAGTGAACTCTTGCTGGGATGCCGTCCTTATTCCCTCGCGCTCTATGCCGAGCAGGAAAAACCAGCCAGACTTTCCATCATTTTTGCCAACAAAGGCGATTCGGTTGATTCCAATCAGAGCCCCACACGAGCAAGAAACACTCAAATTCTCGATTACAAAAGGAGCATTCAAAACGACAAAAAAAAACTTACCGAAGTGCTCACCAAGCTTTTTGGCGAACCGCTTGCAGACCGCTTCGGCCAAGGCCGTGAAACACGCGAGTCCGTCAAGAGATGGGACTGGAACGGACATGCCTTTCTGCTCGCCTCGCCACGGGACGAATATGTAGCCCTCCGTGTCATGACCACCGAGTCGGCGGATGCCGGAGGAAAATCGCGAATTCTAGATTCTGTGATTCGAGAGGCGGTTGCCAATCGCATAGAAAAAAAGTCAAACGGTGATGTTGTATTGAAAGACATGCCTATGGTGAATCAAGGTCCCAAGGGCTACTGCGTTCCCGCCACGTGGGAGCGTGTCATGCGCTACATGGGAGTCCCTGCCGACATGTATACCCTTGCGATGGCAGGTGGCACACAGGCTGGCGGAGGATCCTCGATCGATGCCATCTCTGCTGGCGCAAGCCAGTCCGTCATCCAAGCAGGCAGAAGAATCGAATCCCCCGCGATGAAGATCGATGCTGTGAGCATCTCGCGATTTATCGATCGCGGCCTGCCGATCATGTGGGCGATGTTCTCCTCAGAAGACTTCAACAATGCCGTGAACAGCCGCATTCAAGCGCGCAAGAACATGACCGATTCCACAGAGTGGAAAAAAAATCTCGCCGCAGCGCGCAAGGAGGTTAGGAAGTTTCGGCCACAGCGTGACAGCGCCCATGTTTGCATGATCATCGGTTACAACAAGCAAACCGGTGAAATTGCCATCTCGGACTCATGGGGAGCCGCATTCGCCGAACGCTGGATCACGCCCGAAGAAGCCGCCGCCGTCAGCCAAACATCGACACATACCGTTATCAATTTTTAAGCCATGGAAACCACCACATCCTTCGACATCACCGAAGCCCGCGAACTCTACAATATCGACCGCTGGAGCGGTGATTACTTCGGCATCAATGACGCCGGTCATGTCAGCGTGTATCCCAAACGCAACGGCGAGACGATCGATCTCATGGATGTCGTCGCCGAGGCGCGCCGCCGAAAGCTGGCGTTCCCGCTCGTTGTGCGTTTTCACGACCTCTTGCGCGACCGTGTTGAGACGATCAACAAGGCCTTCGCCACGGCTATTTCCGAGTCAGGCTACAATTCCCCATACCGTGGCGTTTTTCCGATCAAGGTCAATCAACTCCGTGAAGTCGTGGAAGAGATCATCGATGCGGGCAAGCCCTGGCACTTCGGCATCGAGGCTGGCAGCAAGCCAGAGCTTCTCGCCGCCCTCGCCGTGCACTCGGACCCCGAGAGTCTGGTGATCTGCAACGGCTACAAGGACACGAGCTTCATTCAAAACGCCCTCCTCGGTCGCAAGCTCGGAAAGACCGTTATCCTCGTCGTCGAAAAACTCGAAGAGTTGGCCCACATCCTGCGTGTTTCGCAGACGATGAAAATCGAGCCCCTCATAGGCCTCCGCGTCCGCCTTCTCTCGAAGGGTGCCGGCAAGTGGGCCACCAGTGGCGGAGAGAATGCCAAGTTCGGCCTCTCCACCGCCGACCTCGTGGAGGCCAGCGACATGCTCCACGCTGCCGGACTCGCCCATTGCCTCAAGCTTGTGCATTTCCATGTCGGCTCCCAGGTACCCGACATCGGCACCATCAAACGCGCCGTCCGCGAAGCCGCACGATTCTACGCGAAGCTCTCCAAAATGGGCCACGAACTCGGCTACCTTGATGTGGGCGGCGGACTGGGCGTGGACTACGATGGCTCACGCACGACCTTTGACAGCTCGATGAACTACTCGCTCGACGAGTATGTGCGCGACATTGTTTACACCGTGAAAGAGGTCTGCGACTCGGAGTCTGTTGCGCATCCCACGCTCGTGAGCGAGAGCGGGCGGGCGATCGTCGCCCAGCACTCGGTGCTCATTGTGGAAACCTTTGGTGCCATCGAAAAAGCCAACCGCCAGGAAACCCCGACTGCAACATCAGGCGGAGAAATTCCACTCCTCGCCGACATCCTGGAAATCCGCAACAACCTCACTCCGCAAAACCGCCTCGAGAACCTCCACGACGCCCAGGAAATCCGCGAACGCGCCCAATCGATGTTCGACCTCGGCCTCCTCGACCTCCGCGCCAAGGCCGGCATCGAGACCGTCTATTGGCAGATCGCCGCAAATATCGTCGAGCTTTTCCGCAACGCCGAACACATCCCCGAGGAAGTCCGCGAAATCGAAATCGCCATTGGCGACCAATACCTCTGCAACTTCTCCGTTTTCCAATCCCTCCTCGACCACTGGGCTCTCGGCCAACTCTTCCCCGTCATGCCGATCCATCGACTGAACGAACGCCCCGATCGCAACGCGACCCTCGTGGACATCACCTGCGACTCGGATGGCAAAGTCGCCAAGTTCATCGACCTCCAAGATGTGAAGGAAACCCTTCCCCTGCACCGCTGGCAACCCGGCGAGCCTTACTACATCGGCTTCTTCCTCGCCGGCGCGTATCAGGACATCATGGGCGATCTGCACAACCTCTTCGGCCGCGTCAATGAGATGCACATCTACCTCGATGAGGACGAGGACTCCGGACACTATGTCGAGGAAGTCCTGCCCGGCAGCACCATTGGCCAAGTCCTCTCGCTCACCCAATGGGATGTGAACGAACTCGCCCGCCAGATGAAGGCCCAGACCGATGCCGCGATCAAAAGCGACCGCCTGAAGCCGAATGAAGCGATGCGCCTGCTCGACGACTACGAGAAGAGCCTCACCCTCTACACCTACCTGAACTTCGACGACCAGCATAAGCCGGCGAAATAAATCCGCCGCCAGCGCAGGCAGATTTCAAGGAGCCAGCCGGGATATTTTCCATCCCTGGCCCGAGCGCATGTAAAGCAAACGGTCGTGAAGGCGGTCCGCACCGCCCTGCCAGAACTCGATCGTTTCCGGAACTACACGGTAGCCACCCCAGCCTTCAGGCTTCGGCACATTCCCGTCGGCAAACTGCTTTTTCAGCTCCTCGAACCTTGAAACAAGAACCTCGCGCGAGGGGATCACGGAACTTTGCTCGGAGACCCAGGCTCCGATACGGCTGCCGAGGGGGCGGCTGAGAAAATACTCCAGCGACTCGGCCTCGGAAATTTTCTCCACGCGGCCAGCCACCTCGACCTGACGCTCCAACGCGATCCAAGGAAACAAAAGCGCCGCCTGAGGATTCTTCGCAATTTGTCCGGCCTTACGGCTTCCATAGTTCGTGAAAAAAACAAACCCGCCGCCGTCGATGCCCTTCAGCAAAACCGTGCGGCAGGAAACGCGGCCCGAACCATCCGCCGTGCCCAGAGTCATGGCATTTGGCTCAAGAATCCCCGCGCTCCGCGCCTCCTCAAACCACACGCGGAATTGCACCAAGGGATCGTCGTGAAATGTCGCCAGATCAAGCGGCTCGCGCTGATAATCCCGACGCAGTTGGTGGATTTCGGACTCGGTTCGCATGTGGGCATTCTGTGCTCTGGATCTAAGTTTGCACAGAATTTAGAAACTTCGCCGTGCTGTGTCGCCCCTGTCATTTCGTTCGTGCATGAAAACGCATCGCAGAGTCTATTGTCTCCATGTCCGAAGCCATTTTACCCGATTTGCAGGCCTGCCTGCTTTGCGAGGATGTTCGCCAGGAAGCCAGCGGCCAGCAGACGCTCGTGGGCATAATCGGGATGATCCCCGCCCCAGTGCTACCCCTCGGTTTTTTCAAGCTCTGCCTCTGGACCCGCTGGTGTGGCGGCGTCGGTCAGTTCACTCAGCAATCCGCCATTCTCACGCCGGAAGAGGATACGCCGATCGCGGAGAGCGAGGTGGCATTCCAACTTCCCGCGCTTGATGCCCATGCCACAAATGTCCATGTCTTCGGCGGGTTGCAAATTCCGACAGCGGGCGTCTACACCGTCGAAGTTAAAATCGACGGCGAACTCCGCCTGCGTTTCCCGCTGCCGGTCGTTCAAGTGCAAGCCCTGCCAGAAGGTTGACGCCTACGCGCCGACGAGTTCCGGCAAGGCGTCCCGATAGCCGGGGTAGCCTGGGCTCCAGCTCAACGCCCGCAAACGCGCATTGCTGATGCGTTTGCTCGTCCACCCGCGCTTGCGGTTCAGGTCTGCCGGCCCCTCAGGCGGCAGAGGACGATTCAAAAAATCGGCGATCCATCCATAAATCTCGCGCTGCGTCGTCGGCGTGTCATCGCACACATTGTAAATGCCGACCGCCGACTCATCCCTCGCCAACTGGAGCAATGCCCTCGCGCCGTCGTCGCGGTGGATTTGGTTAATCCACCTGTTGCCTCCGGCTTCGAGAAGAGCCGAGCCTTCCAGAAATTTTTTCAACAACACCGAGCGGCCCGGGCCGTAAATTCCTGCCAACCTCGCCACGATGCCGCCGCCATCAAGCGCGATCTTTTCCGCTTCGAGCAACACCCTCCCGGTCTCGCGATCCGGCTCGGCCGGGGATTCCTCGCTGACCCACCCCCCATCGACTTGTGAGTAAACCGAAGTGCTACCGGTAAAAATCAGACGCCTCGGCGAAAATGCGTTACGGAGGTGCTCCAAGCCATCCCGGTAAACCGCACGATAGGCATCCGCCCCGCCGCGTCCCGAACTCGCGCAGTGCACAACCACGTCGGGATGCTCCCATCCAGCCGGCGCAGTCACGGGCTTGGAAATATCAGCGACGGCGACACGAAACGGCTGCCCTGCGAGTCTGGCAGCGGATTCCGCTGTTGCGCACAACCCAAGCACGCGCCATCCCGCCTCCAAAAAGAAACCGGCTGCGGCTTCCCCGAGGAAACCGCAGCCGGCGATAACAATTTGACCGCGGTCCAAAGTCAGGACACGGGGTTGAAATTAAATCGGATTTTCAACTTCGCGCGCTTGGCATTGTTTTTTGCTTTGCGGCGCGTGCGCTGAACGGGCGTTTCAAAAGCGCGCAAACGACGCACTTCATCCATCAAGCCCTCCGCATCGATCTTCCCTTTCAAACGCTTCAGGGCTCTATCGATGGGCTCGCCTTTTCGAACGATTATTTCCGGCATAAATTCACCTACTTTCTAAAAAATTGGACGAGCAGGGTATGCAACGCGTCTCAAAGCGTCAAGCGGTCGTTTTTTGTTCCTTGCCCGACCCCGCTCCCAGCCGTCAGAATACTTATCTTTTATGAGCCGTCACGACAACCGCCAAGCCCACGAAATACGACCTGTCACCCTCGAAAAAGGCATCGCCCCCCACGCCCAGGGCTCTGTCCTCGTTTCCTTCGGCAATACCAAGGTCATCTGCGCCGCGACGATCGAAGAGAGCGTGCCGCGTTGGATGAAAGAACAAAACAAAACCGGCGGCTGGATCACGGCCGAATACTCCATGCTCCCCTACTCGACCCTCACCCGCAAACAACGCGACTCCTCACGCGGGCGTGTGGACGGACGCGGCACCGAGATTCAACGCCTCATCGGCCGATCCCTTCGCGCCGTCGTGGATCTGGAAAAACTCGGCCAACGCACACTTTGGGTGGATTGCGATGTCTTGCAGGCAGACGGTGGCACGCGCACAGCCGCGATCACCGGCGCATCGGTCGCCGTCGAACTCGCCGGCCAATGGCTTGTCCAACAAGGAAAAATCAAGGAACTCCCCGTTAAAAACCGCGTCGCCGCCGTGAGCGTCGGCATCGTGAACAACGAGGTCCTCGTCGATCTCGACTATATCGAAGACCGCGATGCCAGCGTCGATATGAATGTCGTCATGACCGATAAACTCGACTTCGTGGAACTCCAAGGCAGCGGCGAAGAAAATGTCTTCAGCCCAAAACAATTGGAACAAATGGTCGCCGCCGCCCGAGGAGGCATTACCCGCCTGCTCGAAATCCAAAAAACTGCCACAGCCTAACCCCAAATCGCGCAAAAAGAACCCGCGAAACTACGTGTAAACCCCATCCCAGCATCCAACTAGGGGTCAGGGTTCATTTTCTCCCAAAATTACCGAACCCTACAATAAAACCACATTTTTTTGGTGCGGAGCATGAGGACTGAGGAAAAACGAGAAGGCGGCTTGAAGGGCGAGGCGTTTTTGGCTGGAGCTTGAAAAATGCACTCGATTCGGGGGCTTGTTTCGCGGAGTCTCCGGGGCCTTGTTTCGCATGGATAAACTTCAAAAAGCGCTCAAAGCCACATTTGGTTACGATGGATTTCGTCCGCTTCAGCGGGAGATCATGGAGGCGAACCTGGCCGGGCGGGATACCTTTGCGCTTCTGCCCACGGGCGGTGGGAAGTCGCTTTGCTTTCAGTTGCCGGCGTTGTTGCGGGAGGGGTTGACGCTTGTTGTCTCGCCCTTGATAGCTCTCATGAAAGATCAGGTGAACCAGCTTGAGGCGGCAGGTGTGGAGGCGACATTTTTGAATTCCTCGCTCGGCGTCAAAGAAACCAAAGCGCGTCTCGCAGGCCTGCACCAGAGCCGTTACCGGCTTCTCTATGCCGCGCCGGAGCGGCTCATGCTCGACCATTGGCAGGACAATCTGCGCGCTTGGAATGTCAGCGCGATCGCGATCGACGAGGCCCACTGCATTTCAGAGTGGGGGCATGATTTCCGTCCCGAGTATCGCCAGATTGCGAAGCTGCGCGAGTGGCTCCCCGACATTCCTCTCATGGCGCTGACGGCGACAGCCACCGAGCGGGTGCGGAAGGACATCATCAAGCATCTGCGCCTCCGCGAGCCGGAGGTCTTTGTGGCCAGCTTCAACCGTCCGAACCTCTCCTACCGCATCATTCCCAAGGAGCAGCCGACGAAGCAGATTCTGGATTTCATCAAATCGCGGCCGATGGATAGCGGTATCGTGTATTGCGCCACACGGGCCACTGCGGATCGCTTGGCGGAGAGCCTCTCGGAGCGGGGGTTTCCCGCAGTGCCGTATCATGCAGGCCTCACAAACAACGAGCGGGCACAAAACCAGGAGCTGTTCATTCGCGACGAGACGCGCATCGTTTGCGCCACCATCGCCTTTGGAATGGGTATCAACAAACCCAATGTGCGCTGGGTCATTCACCACGACCTACCGAAAAACATCGAGGGCTACTACCAAGAAACCGGCCGCGCTGGACGCGATGGGCTGCCTGGCGACTGCCTCCTGCTCTTCAGTGCCGGTGATGCCGCGAAGCAGACGCATTTCATCGATGAAATGACCGATGCGCACGAGCAGCGGATCGCCCGCGAGCAACTGCGGCTCATGATTGGTTACGCCGACTGCCCGACCTGCCGCCGCCGCGAGTTGCTCCACTATTTTGCCGAGCCTTACACCGAGCCGAATTGCGCCTCGTGCGACAACTGCCTTCAGCCCCGAGAGAGCTATAACGCCACCACCCACGCTCAGAAGCTGCTCTCCTGCGTTTACCGCGTGCGGCAAGGCGGGCGCTTCGGGGTCGGCATGAACCACCTCATCGAAATTCTCACCGGCTCCACGAACGAAAAAATCCAACGCTGGGGACACGACCAGCTCAGCACCTACGGCATCGGCAAGGCCCTTACGCGTTCGCAGTGGAGCGCCATCGGCCGCGACCTCCTGCGCCTCGGCTTTCTTGCGCAGGATGTGGGACAATTTCCTACGATCGCCCTCACCGACCTCGGCCTCGAAGCCTTGAAATCCCGCCGCGTCATCATTCTTTCCAAGCCCGTGGAGCTGAAAAAAATCAGCGTCCCCCGCACCGGGGAGATCGAGTGTGACGAAACGCTTTTCGACCGCCTGCGCAAACTCCGCAAACGCCTCGCCGACGAGCGCAGCGTGCCGGCGTATGTCATTTTCGGCGACAATACCCTCCGCCAAATGGCACGCGAATACCCGACCTACATCGACGCCCTGCGCATGATCGGCGGCATGGGCGAAAAAAAACTCGCAGAGTTCGGTGGCCTCTTCACCAACGAAGTCGCCTCCTACTTGCGGACTTATCCGAAAGTGGACTTCGGCGGACGCAGTGAGTAGAGCATCATAGTGCATTGTGAGCAAGTAGACGAGTCTCCACACGGCCGAGACGGCCATACCCCCATTTTTTGCGATGCAAAGTCCAATTTCAAAGTGACATTGTGGTATGAGATACGACTTCCTCCGTTTTATAAAAATGATGCTTTCAGCACATGCTACGGGACTTGGCAGGCTTCCCAGGGCACGCATGGGCATCAGATCAAGACTAAGCTATTGCGCCTATTCAGACTTATTGTAGGGTTTTGCCCAGTTTAGAATCTAAATTGCGATAAAACAGTTTGTTTACTTCATGAGGACTTGTTGAGACAAAAATGCTCTTCACGTGCTGCTCTAAACTGGGCAACACACTATTTAATTATTCTTTACTCATAGTCAGCATACAGAAGAGATTCCCAGAGAAGACTGCTTGATTAGCTTCTCAAATTTATTACGGAAATTTGTGGTTTACAGCGTCTCGTGAACAATGTTTTGTTGATAGGGATCAGTGCCACAGCTTTTTTCGGGCAGGACGAATTTCTTGATCTGCAAGCAATCATAAGCAGAAAGGGAGAGGAGTTTGTTTGCGTGTCTAACCATGGCCAATATTTTATTAGTTGATCCCGACGACAACGCCTTTTTGGCGCTGAAGGGGGTTTTGGCGCGTTATGACCACCGCAGCGCATCCGTCTCCAGTGCTCAGGAGGCGATAGTTTTTCTGCGTGAGAATGTCTTGGTTGATTTGATTTTTGTCGAACTCAAGCTCCAAGACTCGACAGGGCTTGGCTTTCTCAGGACTCTTCGGAGCGACTATTTCTTTCGCAATGTGCCAGTCGTCTTTTATGCGGCTAAAACGACGCATGCAGAAATCCAAGAGGCCTACGACTGTGGCGTTCAAAGTTTTCATAGAAAACCTTATATCCAAGAATGCATCGATGACGAAGTCGCAAGGGTGTATAAGAAGGAATGGTATTGGTCTTTTTTTGAGCAGGACGAGGCCTTTTGTCAGCGCACAGGTCTTTCTTTAGATCAACGGGGAACTTTTTTGGACGAACTCGTTGTGATGATAAAAGCCACCGAGCAGATCTTCACGCTTATGGCTGGGAAGACTGAAGGCGCGGAGGCGGAAAAAGAGGCGTTTATCTTGGAAGTCTCCAAAATTCGCAGAAAGGCGCTGGAGGCGGCAGTGCCAGGTTTTGATGAGTATCTCAAACTTCTGGCTTTGGGTGTGAAGGAATCGCGCTGGGACGAATTCAAGGACGCTGCGGCAATTCTTGGATATTACGCGCTCCTCTGCAGTTACTTGTCGGATATCTACAAGTTGGATCAGAAAACAAGGCAGGCGACCGCCTTGCTGGATCGACTAGCTAAAAACGACCTGCTGCGCTCCCTTCCACCGCACGAAATCCATGCGATCATTCCACACCTCCGGGATTACGAAATCGAAGAAGGGGCCACGCTTTTCAAGCAGGGGGACGCGGGGGACGCGATGTATCTGATCGACCGAGGGCTGCTCGGAGTTTACATCGCAATAGAAGAGGATCTGGGACCGAAAAAAATCGGAGAAATCGGGGATGGAAAAATTGTTGGAGAGATGGCCTTGATCAAAAACGCACCAAGAAGCACCACGATCATTGCCCAAGCTCACACCCGTATGATGCGACTGGAGAAGGAGGATTTCCAGCGGATCATTCCCCAATCGCCCCAAATAAAGCAGGCCGTGAAAGCCCTCGCGGAGCAGCGTTCGATGGATAGCATCAAGAAGCGCGCAGGCGAAATCGACATTTCCGAATGGAGTAAAACCGCGAGCGAGGGAGTCCGCAAGGTGGGCGAGCGGATCCCGAAAGGCTTTCTGAGGAAAGACGAAAAGGACTCGGAGGACGCCCATCGGGAGGCCGCAAGCATCGAGCATTGGAACAAAATGATCGACAGCAAAACTTTCCCTGTGATTTGCGAGGCTAAGCTGCGAAGGGAAATCACGGCCCTCCAGAGCTGTCCGGTCGTTGGCTCAGCGGCAGCGGCCTTCACGCTGGCAACTGGCGGCATGGTGACTTCACTGCATCCCCTCATGGATTTGGCGGAACACGATCCGGGACTCGCCTTCCAGATGCTCCAGAATGCCAACGCGGTGCGTCAGGCCAAAAAGAAGGATTTCAGTTCATTCATAGAGGACACCCGGATGTGTGTGAACTTTCTTGGGGAAAAACGGCTTGGGGCAGTAGCCAAGGCCTTGCCGCGCTGCTGCGAGAGTTTCATGTATCTCAACGAGGATGCGAACTGGGCCTGCCACCTCAAATTCTTGCTCGCCACGGCCAATATCGCCCAGTTCACCTGCCAAGAGATGGAGTTTTTAAACATCGAAGACAGCGCGTTCATGGGAGCACTGCTTCACGACATCGGGAAGCTGCTTTTCCTACGCGTACAACCGGCTGGCTACATACCCGTTTATACTTATGCTCAAGAGAATGATGTAACGATTGCCGAATCGGAGATACTCCACATGGGGATTTCCTCCCGGCAGATGGCTATCGAATTCATAGACAATAAAAGCATTCCAGCGAATTTAAAAAATGTCATCCGTTGGGTGGAGCAACCAGAACAAGCAACAGAGGATGTCGAACTCGTATCGGTAGTTGCTATTGCGCGTTACATGTGCCGCCTCTGCAAGGTTGGTTTCAGCGGCGAGGTCATCCACCATGAGATGCTTCCCCTCGATCACACCCAACTCTGGAATGCGATTAAAGACCGAGTTTTTCCAAGCTTCAATGTGGGTCATTTCGAAACGCTGGTGCACAGAAGACTGCGAGAACTCTAAATGGTGTTGGTTTCCCCTCGGACTCTCCCAAATGCGTGGTTACTGCCCCTACTGCCGTGGAGGCAAGTAGATATTGGCAAAAACCTGGCTGGCGAGCTTGAGGACGGGTGGCAGGATTTCGATAATGAGGTTCGGGAATTGCTTCCATTCCGATCCCGTCTGGTTCCTTTTCTTTTTAGTGCACCCAGCGATGATCGATTTCAACGTATCCCGCTTTGTCGCGCGCTTGTTTGTGATTTTCCAGAGGACCCAGCTGTCGGCAGACTCGAAGACCCGTTTCTCCTGCGTCACAACCTCGTGGTGGCCTCCCTCCCCCTCGATCAGATCCAGAGACAGGTGAACAATTCCAAGGCCAAAGCCAGTGCAAAATCCTTGGAAATCGCAAACGGCCTTCTCTCTTCGTCAGGTCGAGAACGCCACTTCCCCTGATGCGCTTCGGAGACGCTCCGAGCGAACCCATTCCTTGCCAGCGCGACTTCCGACTCAATGCCGGAGTGGGTTACACTCCGATGGAGCAACTTGGAGGAACCCACCTGCTGCCCGAAGGAAGGCCGTTGGCAGGATCGGTTTCGAAGTAGCCAGTTTCGAACAATCGGACTCCGGATCGTCCGCCAATCCCTTCTTTCAAACAACTCGAGCAATACAGATTCCGTTTTCTTTTCAAAACGCGGCCAGTGCTCTTAAAAACGGGTTTATCTCACTTGAAAGTTCATTCCCAATTCCTGCGACTGAAAAACGCAAGGAATCACAAAAGATTGACAAAGATACTGCTGCTCGTTAGCGATTGGGAATGGAGGTTTGAGTGTTGCTCTTAAAAATCCAAAAATTTTGTCTTTATTCCGACCGTCTTCGGACGCTTAAACAACTATAATGAAAAACAACATCACTTTCACACTGCTTATTTGCGCTATCTTAATAGGTCACACCGCAAGTGCCCAGTTTCCGTCGGTCAATGTCGAATTCGTTAATGCGACTCAAGGAGAGCGCGCTAGCTCTGACATAAGGGTTAACTTCCTCGGTGGAGGGGCAGCAACCCTTAATGCCAGCACGGGGAACTTTACCTATAACGATGCTATGAGCATCGGATCCGCTAACATATGGAATGGAAGCAACTATATATCTACAAACATTTTCACTAACTCAAGCTACCCGCTTGCATCGATCGCTAATGGGACAGTTTCGATCACCACCTTCGGCGGAGGCCGAGCCTATGTCAGCTACGGTGGCGCTATGACTGGGCTCTCCAATACCTACAGCCCAGTCATGGGCCCTTACCCAGGTTGGCAGCCTTCCCCAGCCACGCCTGATAACTTCACTACACGGTTCCAAGCATTTGAATTGACTATTCAACCTATCATAACAGGATCCTCCGGAAACTTCTCTTGGAGCGATACAAACCAAGTTTACGCAAACCTTTCCTACATTGACCAGGTCGCAATTTCAACCGGCATCAACGTTCTGAACCCTCCAACCGGAGCGACAAACCCCTACCAGACAAGCCAGAACACTCAAGCCTTGATCAATGCTGTCAAAATTTACCAACCTCATGCGGCCAGCCCGACAAATTCTGTTGCCGGAACAAATATCATCACAAATGCAGGAAATGGAACTCAATATATCCAAGTTGCTGGATCCGGGTCCGTATTCACAAACAATGGATCCACGAGTATCGCCAACCCTTCTCCCATAGATGCCTCTGTTGCAACTTGGAACATCGTTCGCGCCGCTGGCCCAGGTCAAATGCCCACAGAAGGCAGTGCCAGCGGTCCGACAGTCGTTTATCATACATGGGATAACTATATCGCTGCGCTCAATCCCGGCGGCAGTCTCAACTCGGGCGGAAACCTTACAACAAAGCTCGCAGGATCTTATGGAGCGTCTGGACAACCAGCCCTCGCCTACAGCGCCAATGCCACTTTCCACACCGGCAACATCACACTTGGTTCTACCGAATACACTGGTTATGTCGAGATATCCAATTTCTCATGGGGCGGAAATGTCCAATCCATTATCTACGTTCCCTACACGGCTCTGACTGCGTCAACGGGACTCTATGGCACCAACCCAGGCTACTCGATTGGACTCGAGGCACTGGTCGCGGTTCCTGGAAATACCTTGGAAACCCGGGTCGTCGGAGACCTTGTGGCGGGGATGAATTTTGGCCTTGTCGGAAGCACCGTCAATGCCACCTATGGAAATTCAACCCAGGCCCTGGGAGCCTTCACATCAGATGATTGGTGGGCCATCGGTATCGCCTCGCCAAATCTCCTCTTCGAAGGGGCCCAGTCTAACCCCGACTTCTACAATACTTATGCAGCCGCCCTCCAAGACCTGACTAGTGGCTATGCCTTCGGCATCCAAGACCGCCTGGGACAAAATACCACCCAGTTCAATCTCACACCAACCGATCTGTCTTATCCTACTCTCCAATTCCTCATCCAACCCGACATCGCTGCCGTTCCAGAATCAAGCCCCCTCGCCCTATTAATGCTCGTCGGCCTCGCAGCTCTGTTTCTCAAAAGATTCCGAACAACTCAAACCTGAGTGTTTATCACAACTATACTGAATTCCTTGCCTCCGCATTGAACCGCCTAGGGAACCCATTTTAAATGAGGCTTTTTGAAAAGTAGATCGCAAAATTCCAGCCGGGAGGAAAATGCTCAAATTAAATCAGGACAAGTTCCAGTCGATTGGGATGAAGGCAAAAGCTGCCGCCAGAATACGGATGCGCGTTAGCTGAAGAAGAAGGGAGTGAGTTTTTTGGCTATAAAGATCATATCAAAACGGATGCGGGCACATCCTTGATCACCGACTATCGAGTGGCACCAGCCAGCACGCACGATGGCGTCGTTTTGAAAGAGCTTGTGAGCGAGACTGATGCCGGGAAGCCTCTGCACGCAGACAGCGCCTATACCAGCGAGGAAATCGCGCAGATTTTGAAGGAATTGAATATCAAAAACAAAACGTGCGAAAAGGTCGCCGGGGCGCACTTGTTGAACATGTATTCAGTTCCATGGAGAACTCGATGAACGGCACCTTCCTCCGGTGTACAAGGATCAAAAGAGCCACCTGTCAGATCGGATTGGCCAACCTGACATATAACATTTGCTGATACGCGCAACTAATTCGTCTGAATTGAGTTAAAATCGCACAACCACCATATCCAAGCCATTCTAAAACATGTTTTCATCACTCCAACCACTCGATCTGATGAATCCGCCATAAAAAAATTGCCGATTTTTTTAAAATGAGCTTTTGTCGCGATGCCAAAATTTAAAATTCAGAATTCTTCAAACGGCCCTAAACCTGAAGTTGGTTGCGATCATAGTGCAGAGCCCGTCCCTTCACTTGCGCATACCGCAGGGCTGAAATACCACGCCCGGCAGGCAATCTCCGCCTCGATCCACTGCACCTCCGGCTTTGCCGCCGCAGTCTTCAAAACCGATTCCATCTCCTGCATTTGGTTTCGCTCCTGAACCCAGCTCAAAAACGTCAAGGAGCTGAAGCTAGCCATGGCGGCAAACCTTACCGCCCTCATACCCGAGCCATCAAAGGCCGCGAGTACTTTTCCAGCCACTTGGCAAACGGCGTGAGTACACGCCCCAGTCTGTCCTGCTTGAGAATTTCCCCTGCTGATCAGATCGATGCTGTGCTTAGTGCAACGCTTACTGAGCAGTAAAATCTGCCGTAACCGGAGATTCCCTATTACGTCCCCTTTTTATCCCGAATTCAGCATTTGGAGAAGTTTTAGACAGACCCGGAGCACAGCGAAGAACGACAAGTGAAGTTTGCCCGCAGGGCGAGTGTAGCGAGTCGGTTAACCATATTCAGAGAATGGTTTACAAAGAATAAAATCCGATCCGAAGGATTTCCTCTACTTATCGGCGACTCCTTCAGCGCAATTTTTAAAATTCTGTAAATTCTGGCCAATAGCACCGACGTCCTCGTCGGCATTTCGGAAGGATACACACCGGCGAAGTTTGGCTGGGCTCTGGGATTTACAGGGGCATTCGCCTCGTGCTAATTCTCCGCATATGAGCTCTCTTCTCTCCACGATTTGCCAAGCTACTGCTGATGGAAAACTTCTTCCCGAGTCAGCTAAAAATATCGAGAGCCTTCTTTCAAAAAGTGCATCTCCGGTGGATCAGGCCTCCGTGGAGGAGTTGGTGGCTGGCAGAAATTGGGGCGAGTTGGACAATCGGTTTTTCCGCACGCTGGCGTTTGGCACGGGCGGGTTGCGCGGGAAGACGATTGGCGCGGCGGTGACCACCGTGGAGCGGGGAAATCCCCAGCCACTCGGGCGTCCGGAGTTCGCCTGCGTAGGCACAAATGCGATGAACACCTACAACATCAGCCGCGCCACGCAGGGTCTTGTGCACTATGTGAAGGAATATTTCGCGAAAAACGGCCGAGCGGGAAAACCAGCCGTTTGCCTGTGCCACGACACGCGGTTTTTCTCGCGCGAGTTTGCCGAGTTGGCTGCAAAAATCATCACCGATTTGGGCTGCAACGCCTACCTTTTCGAGGGGCCCCGCTCCACGCCGGAGCTGTCGTTTGCCGTGCGCCATGTGAAGGCCCAGGCGGGGATCAATCTCACCGCAAGTCACAATCCGCCGGAATACAACGGCTACAAAGTTTACTTCGAAGACGGCTGTCAGGTCACCGAGCCGCATGCCTCGGCGATCATCGACTGCGTCAATGCCGTGGAGTCGGAAAGCTTCACGCCGGTTGCGGAGAGCGAGCGCGGGCGCATCATTCCGATGGGTGCGGACATTGACGAGGCCTATATGGAGCGCCTCGCCACCCTGCCGATCGATCCCGAGCTGATCCGACGCGAGAATTCTCTCAAGATCGTTTACACTCCGCTGCACGGCGTCGGCGGCGTGATCATCAAACCCATGCTGAAGCGCCTCGGATTCCAATGCGACGGCGTGGCCGAGCAGGAAATTCCCGATGGACGCTTCCCGACCGTGAAGTCTCCGAATCCTGAAAATGCCGAGGCGCTCTCGATGGCGATCGCGCAGGCCGACCGCACAGGCGCGGACCTCGTCATCGCCACCGACCCGGATGACGACCGCATGGGCATTGCCGCGCGGGATGCCGAAGGCAAAATGCATCTGATCACCGGCAACCAGATCGGCTCGATCCTCGCTTGGTATCGGGCGATGCGGTTTTTTGAATTCGGAATTCTCCATGACTCGAACCGCTCGCGCGGCGTGATCATCAAGACATTCGTCACTACGGATCTTCAAAAGGCGATTGCAGAAAAATTTGGCCTCCGCTGCGTGGAGACGCTTACCGGTTTCAAATACATCGGCGAGAAGCTCGGCAAATACGAGGCCGCCATTCCAGCCTCTCTGCGTCCGGATTACACCGCCCTCTCCGAGGAGGAGACGCGCCGCCTGCGCCTAGAGCACTCGAGCTTTTATGTCTTCGGCGGCGAGGAGAGCTACGGCTACAGCGCATCGGATTTCGTGAGGGACAAGGATGGCAACTCCGCCGCCGTCCTCATCGCCGAGGCCGCCGCCTACGCGAAATCCGAGGGCCTCACGCTTGTCGGCCTGCTCGACCGCATCTTCGCAGAGTATGGAGTTTACCTCGAGCGCGGTGAATCGCTCACGATGGATGGCGCTGAAGGTGCGGCCCAAATCAAAAAGCTCGTCGCTTCCTATGCCGCCAACCCGCCTGCCGAGATCGACGGAGCAAAGGTCACCGGCATCTTGAATTTCGCCACCGACACGATCCACGACATCGAAGGCGACCGCATTCCCGCCGAAGCGATGCTCATGATCACGCTCGCCGACCGCCGCCGCGTTGCCGTGCGCCCGTCCGGCACCGAGCCAAAGATCAAATACTACATGTTTGCCGCGCAGACTCCCGAGGCAGGAAAATCCTTCACCCCGACTGAAGTTGCCACCGCAAAGGAATCCGTCACCACCTCGCTAGCCAGCCTCTGGAAAAACCTCTCCGCAGATGCCAAGGCGCGCTTGGTCTGATAGATTGCAGAGAGGCAAAGCAACCCATGAAATATCCTGATATCCGTTGGTTGCAGCGTTTCGAGAACTTTAAGAGGGCACTCGTGCAGTTGGAGCGCGGAGTGTCGCTTTCCCGCCAGCGCCCTTTGAGCGAGCTGGAGAGACAGGGGTTGGTGCAGGCATTCGAATTCACGCATGAATTGGCTTGGAATACGCTCAAGGATTTTCTGGAAGAAAGCGGTCAAAGCGGCATCTACGGATCGAGGGATGCTACGCGGGCGGCCTTTGCGGCGGGGTTGATTGAGAATGGAGACTTGTGGATGCGGATGATCACAAGTCGCAATCAGACGACTCACACCTACAACGAGGAAACGGTCCAGGATATCTGCTCTGCGATCGTGAACGAGTATGCCAGGACTTTTGCGCAATTGCGCCAACGACTGGCGAACTTGCGGGAGCAGGCAACATGAACGAGGCGGTGCCGCCACGCGTCGCGGCTGAGATCCGCTCGATCCTCGCACGGCATCCGCAAGTCCACCGTGCTGTGTTGTTCGGCTCGCGTGCCAAAGGAAACTTCCGGGAGGGATCGGATATCGACTTGGCCCTGGAGGGCGATGCGCTTCAAAGTGGGGACTTGGCAACCATGCTTGGGGAGTTCGACGAAGCGCCGATTCCGCAAAAGGTGGATCTCCTGTTGAAAAAAGCGATTTGCCATGAACCTCTGCTGGACCACATCCAGAGGGTTGGCGTGGTTTTTTATGAAAGGGAAACGGGGTAGGCTTGATTGGAATTCCTGCAGCACCTGATACCAAAAGCTGAATGCTTTTGGACTCCTGTTGTGGCAGCGGTCTGTGAGCGCCGATTTTCCGCGATTCGGCGCTCAGAGAGACGCCGCTACAAGTGAATACGGCTCGCTAAAATTCAAAACCTAATAGCCATTGGTATGAGGGGTCATTTTCGCAAAAACATCCCGCGTTTGAATGTGGTTGGGGACTCCGTGTCCGGTTCGTTTTTTTCTGGCCTGATACCGAAGTCAGCTTGTTTTAAGACTTTAAAAAGGTTCGCAGGTAAAACTCTCCGGCGGAGGGAGGGCGCACTCCCAGAGACCATTTACGCCCTGTCAGCAGCCATCCGAAAGCTCATCAAAAGCCTGCCTGCTATTGGTATGAGCTGCCAACTATTTACCTGCCCATGAAACCGATGAGGAGGCGAGTCAGGACGACGTCCTCCGCGCCTTGGCTGGTGATGAGTTGGAGATTCGCATCGGCGCAGCCGTGGAAGGCGCGTTGGAGCTCTTCGAGTGCGTAGTGGACTGAGCTTTTGGCGGCGATGCCAAGTCCATAGGCGTTGAGGGTGCCGTCCTTTTTGCGAGGCAGAAAATCCGTTTCATCGGGCGGGAGTTTGGCCAGTGTGGCACCGAAATAATTCGCCTCGGCGGGCGGGCGGAGCTTGTGGCGGATGAGCAGGCTTTTCGCGAGGAGAAGATTTCGAACGGTCGGGACGATGGATGCCAGCAAGATGCCGACGCCTTTTTCGCCTTGGTAAAAAAGCTGATCGAGCGTTTCCAAGGCAAGCGGAAGGTTGCGGGCGGAGATGGCATTGCCTATGTCAAAGACACCGCTCTCGCGCGTTGCAGGGACGAGGTCGCGGACATCGCGCTCACCGATGGGGTGGCCCGAACCAAAGGCCGTCTCGATCTTGTCGAGTTCGCTGTGGAGTTGCGCGGAATCCAGACCCACGCGGGTGGCGAGCACCTCGACAGCATCCGCCGAGATTTTCAATCCCCGCGCCCGGGCCTGCTGCATCGTCCAGCGGATGATTTCCTCCTCGCCCGCGCCGAAGCCCAGCGTGGGCTTGTCGTGGAGGATCGTGGTTCCGGCTTTGGAGAGGCGCTTATAGGCCGAGCGGCGCTTGTCCGCACCCGGCGCGCTCAGTAAAAAAGCGACTCCGTCGGGGAGCCCCTCATCCAGCAGATCGCAAAGCTGCTCGACGACCGCGATGACATTTTCCGAACGCCCAGCCACGCTGTCGGCCAGGAAGGCAGCACTCTTCAACCACACAAGTTTGGTGCCCCCGAGAAACGGCATTGTGGCGAGGGATTGCATGGCCTCGCGCGTGCGGGCAATGGCGGCATCCACCGTTTCGACCGCGCCGTCGATAATCTCCAAACCAAACGCATCCGCGCCAGGAGCCAGCTTGGCGGCGAGTTCGGAGGCGGCTTTCTTCACAGCGGCATCGTCCGAACCGCTGATGAAGTGAATCACAGATGAGGATTTTTTTGCGGCCATTGGGATGCGGGGAATCTTGGCGTCAGGCGTGCTGGATTGCAAAATTTCTTCGTCATCGGCCTCGTGTCAGCCGTAACATGGACGCTTCACCTTTTTGCCATGTCACACATCAAGCTCTTCATTCCGGGTCCGATCGAAGTTTCCGAAAAAACCTTCCGCGCCATGTGCACGCCGATGATCGGCCACCGCGGGTCTGAGTTCAAAAAACTCTACGGCGGCATCCAGCCACGCCTTCAGACTCTCTTCGGAACGACGCGTCCGGTCTTTCTCTCGACTTCGTCGGCATGGGGCGTCATGGAAGGTGCGATCCGGAATCTCACGGCAAAAAAAGTCCTCAACGGAATGTGCGGCGCGTTTTCCGACAAGTGGTTTGATGTCAGCAAACGCTGCGGCAAAGAAGCTGCGGCGCTGCAAGTCGAGTGGGGTCAGTCCATCGAACCGGATATGATCCGTGCGAAGCTCTCCGAGGGCGGATTTGATACCTTCACTCTCATCCACAACGAAACCTCCTGCGGCGTGCGCAACCCGCTTCCCGAGATCGCAGCCGTACTCCGCGAGTTCCCCGAGGTTATGTTCATCGTAGATAGCGTCTCGTCATTTTCTACGCAGCCGATTCCGATGGACGAACTCGGCATCGATGTGCTGCTCACCGGCAGCCAGAAAGCGCTGGCCATGCCGCCCGGATTGGCGCTCTTTGCCGTCTCCGAGCGTGCGATGAAACGCGCCGAGTCGGTTAAGGATCGTGGCTACTATTTCGATTTCGTTGAGTTTGCTAAAAACCAAGAGCAGGACATGACACCGAGCACGCCAGCAATTTCGCTGATCTATGCGCTTGAGTCCAAGCTGGATGACATTTTCAGCGAAGGCGTCGAGGCCCGCCACGCGCGCCACGCCGCGCTCAACGCTCAGGTGCACGAGTGGGTGAAAGACCGGGGCTTTGAATTTTTTGCCCCGGAAGGTCGGCGCTCGCTGTCTCTCACCTGCGTGAACAACAATCGCGACATCGATGTCGCCGCCTGGATCAAGCGCCTCCGCGAGAAACACCGCTTCGTCATCGATGGCGGCTACGGCAAGCTTAAGGGAAAAACCTTCCGCATTTCAAACATGGGCGATGAGACGAGCGAAACCATCGCAACCTTGCTCGCGGCGTTGGACGACACGCTGGAGTAGTTTCTGACGCCAGTCGGATTTCGCCGTTGTGGATTCGATCACCCAAGCCGCTCTTGGCGCCGCCGTTGCCGAGACCGGCATGGGAAGACGCCTCGGCAACAAGGCCATCGTTTGGGGTGTTGCTCTAGGAACTCTTCCCGATCTCGACCTCGTCATCAACCCTTGGCTCGATCATATCCAGCAGCTCGAGTGGCACCGTGGATGGTCACATTCGCTTTTGGTCATAGCCGTTGCCTCGCCGTTTTTCGGCTGGTTGATCGCGCGTCTCCACAAGGGAGGCGTCTCCACCCTCAGAGCGGCCCTCACCGTTTTAGCCATTTTTTCCACCCATGTGCTCATTGATGTTTTCACCGTCTACGGAACGATGCTCTTCAAGCCATTCAGCGATTTCCGCGAGGGCTGGAACAATCTCTTTATTATCGATCCGCTTTTCACTGCGCCGCTCCTGCTTGGAGTGGCCATCGCATGGGCTGCAACAAACCACCCCCGCTTGCGCGTGTGGGCGAACACCGCCGGACTCCTCCTGGCCTCGCTCTACGCAGCATGGAGCCTTGTTGCGAAATCCATCGCCGAATCCCAGATGCGCGAAAATCTCACCTCCGCTGGCATCGAAGTACGACGATTCATCTCCACCCCGACGCCATTCAACACGCTTCTTTGGCGTGGCGTCGCTGAACGCGAGAAGGATTTCGTCATCACCTACCACTCCCTTCTGAAACCCAACGCGCAGCCATCATTTGATTTCATCCTGAAAAACCATGAGGCCCTCGCGCCCATCGCTGGATCTCGTTCAGCCCGCCGCCTTGAGTGGTTCTCGGATGGATTATTCAGCGTGAAAAAAACAGATCGGGGCTGGGTGGTCAGCGACTGGCGTTTCGGCGAATTGCGTTCTGCCGACGGCCCACTTTCGGAAACGAATCCGCCTGTCGCCATTTTTTCGTGGCTACTGGAATCGGATGGCGATTCCGTGAAAGTTACCCCACTCCGCGCCAAGATGAACCCTACCCCGCAGCTCCGGCGTGTCGCCAGGCTGTTGCTGGCGGAATAATACGGGCCGCCGCTTTTGACTTTCTTTCACCCTGCGATCCGCAGGTTCCGCCGAACGGTAAAGTTGATGATTCTAGAAACTGTGGCCTCGTTCTCGACGGCATGGAGGAACAAAAAATCGGGGCGAGAGGATTTGAACCTCCGACCTCCTGGTCCCAAACCAGGCGCTCTACCAAGCTAAGCTACGCCCCGCTACTGAATGAGAGAATTTAGCAGCCCACGCCAGCTTGTAAAGCATCGTGAGTGATTTCGACTGTTGTGTGGCGGTCATCTCGCCTGCTATCAAACGGCTTCAGGCTCGGAAAGGGAGACGCCTGCGCCACATCAAAGGCAGGAGAAACAAGGCGAACAGAGCGTTCACAGCAACTCCCAGCGCGCAGTTGATGCCGAGGGATGCCAATCCGACAGTCTGGGCGGTGGCGAGGGAGCCAAATCCCACGACGGTCGTGGCCGCGCAAAGCGCAAGGGCTTTACCAACATCCCGGAACGCCGAAGCATGGTCGCCGTTGTTTTGCCGGAGGGCAAAGATCATGTGGATGCTGTAATCCACTCCGGCACCAATGGTGAGGGTTATAGAGCAGAGATTCAGGAAATTCCAATCGAGTGAAAAAAGCCGCATCAGGCCTGTCATGGAAAGCAGGCTCAGCCCGGTGATTCCAAGGACAAGCAGGGTGTCGCGCAGACTGCGGAGAGAGAGAAACAGCGCTCCGAAAAGGACGGCCAGAAAGGCGGTGCCAGCCAGCAATCCATGGGCGAGGGCGTGCTGCGAGAGGGCTTCGCCGAGCTTGTGCCACCCGGTGAGGTAAATGCCCTGCGCGGCCAGTGTGTTGATAAATACGGCGACAGCGGCGGGATTTTTGCCGGACTCGATAGCCACTCCACACGCGGCGAACTCGGGTCCGCCCAGACTCATCGTGCGCCTCGCGATCCACTGAAAAGCGGCATTCTCTGGCAGAGGAGATGTGCTGTAGGCCTGCCACGCCTGCCATTGATCGAGAAGGCCGCCGGTCAGAAATGTGCCTGCTTCCGAATAACCGGCGTTCGTGAGCAACTCGCAGAGTTGGTGTTTTTGAGATGTCGCAGCGGCGGCCGATGCAAGATTAAATCTCAAAAATTCCGCCTCCGGCCACAGCAGATCAGGCAATTCAAAGCTCAAGAGCAAACCCTCCTGCAGAGCGTGTGTGAGGTATGCCCGGGCGAGGGAGAGTTTTTCGGAAACAATCGATTCCGACGGGCCTGACATAATCACATTCAAGACTTCGTGATCGTTGCCCAGCGCCAGTCCAAGCCTGTCGAGCGTGGGATATGCCATGCTCTCACGAGGCCGCATGGAATTGGTGTCAGCCGTCCACCGGGGAAAACCAACGATAACGAGCGTGCAAATCGTGCTAAGAAGCACAAACAGCGCGCACGCTTTTCCCGCGAGCAGGAGATATCGGGGCAAAGGGCGAGCCGGACAGGGGGCGGGAAGTCGCATTTTTTGGAGATCCCTCGCATAGAAAGAAATCATGAGAAACGCGCCAGCGAGCACTCCGATGGCGACGGTCGTGCCGAGTTGGGCAATGCCGGGCAGGCCGGAAAGGTTCAGGCTCAGAAACGCTGCGGCGGTGGTCATCGCGCCAGCCAAAATACCGGGCGATGTGGCGGCCCGGATTTCCTGCAAGGTTCCGCCGTGTTCCATGCGGCGCTGATAGAGAATGAAGCCGTAGTCGATTGTAAGCCCTGCCAGAATGGCGGCAAAGCCAACGCTGATGATTGAAAGCCCTGGAAAAACAAGGGCCGTCAACCCAAGGGCGATGGCAAAGCTGCAGCTCACATAAAAAAGCAAACCCCACAGTGGACGCACACGCCGGTGGGCGAGAAAAAAAATGAGCGCCGCAAAGACGAGCGAGGAAATGGACGACCAGCGCATATCCAGCTCCATGGCGCTGGATATTTCCTGCACGAAAGCTGGCTCGCCGGTCCATCCCACACGGGCCGCCAGTCGCCCGGGCGAGGCGGATTGCCATTTCTGAATGCGTTTGGTTGTTTGTGCGACCCATTCGTTCGAAGGCGTTGGCGAAACCGGCGTGACATAAAGAAGCCGCGTGCGGCCATCCAAGGAGGAAAACTCGCGGTTCGCCAAATCCGGTGCGGCGGTGGATGGCAGCGCGGAGAGGAGGTCGAGCGGATCGTAGGCAAGACGCGCCAATTCCTCCGGAGCCACGGTTGTTCCCAGGCGCTCGACAGCTTCCGAGGCTCGCGCACTTGCACCTGCGGTGGAGAGTTTCTCGAGCGTTGTGTGAAATTTAGCCGGCTCCTGATTGAGAAGTGCGTAGGCCGCCAGAGGCACAAGCTCGCGCGGGTCCGCCGCCCATGGCGGAGCGCTGTGCACAGTGAGCGTGGAAGTGGCGCGGAGGTTATCAGCCAAGGAATCAACCAGCGCGCCCGCTTCCGCCGCGTCACTGGACTCAACCATCACGATCAACTCGCGGGGTTGTCCGAAATGACCGAGAAAAATTTTAAGCCCGCGCACCGCCACAAGGTCCTGCGGGAGCAGATCGAGGACATTGGCATCCACCCGAATGCGGCTCAGGCCGAGCCCTGTTGCAAGAAGAAGCAACGCCAACAAAACCCACCGCCACCGGGAAAGATATTTATCTAAAATCGAACGGTCGTCGGCGGCCATAAAAGAAGCGAACCCCACTTTATCAACGCCCGCACACACCGCGTCGAGGGCGAACGAGTTTTCAGGCACTCGTCCGCCGGTCGGGCACTCCACAACAGCGCCACGGAAGCCTTCTTGCCGCGAGTGCGGGAAAGCCAGAGACTGGCGCCTGTCATGTCCGAGGATATCGAGGAATTTCTCATGTATCTGGCCACCGAACGGGGGCTTTCCGAGAGCTACCAGTTGCTCGTGCAGCGCTCGCTGGAGGCCTTCTCCACATGGTTGGAAAAGCAGACGCGCGAGTGGAGGTCGGTTGAGCCGCAGCAGATCACCGACTTTCTAGTCTTCCGCAAGCGCTCCGGACTTCAAGCCTCCTCGGTGAGGATCGATGCCGTGGCCGTGCGGATTTTTTTCCGCTTCTTGGTCGCCCGTCGGGGATGGAAGGAAAATCCTGCCGAGACGCTCACCTTGCCTCGTCCCGAGAAGCATCTTCCCGAAGCCCTGCATGTCGAGCAGGTGCGGAAGCTCATCGAGAGTATCGTCCCGAATGATCCGCTTGGCCTGCGAGACCGCGCAATTTTCGAACTGCTTTATTCCAGCGGACTCCGAGTTTCCGAACTTTGCGACGCGCGCCTCGAAAACATCGACCTCGATGCCTCGTTCATTCGAGTCACCGGCAAGGGCAAAAAGACCCGCCTTATCCCCCTTGGCCAGCCCGCCTGCGAGGCAATCCGCGCCTACCTTCAACGCGAACGCCCCGAACTCGTCTCCAAAAAAACCGGCGCCGAGATTTTCCTATCGGTCAGGGGCAAAAAGCTCACTACCCCCCGCATCCGCCAGCTCATCAAACAATACGCCGCCCGCGCTGGCATCGAAGCGAATGTCTATCCCCACCTCATGCGCCACAGCTTCGCCACCCACCTCCTCGGCGGTGGAGCCGACCTGCGCGTCATTCAAGAACTCCTCGGCCATGCGGATATCTCAACCACGCAAATTTACACCCACATTGAAAAGAGCGGCCTTCAGGCAGTGATCAAAAAATTCCACCCGCGTGGGTGAGGGGCCGACGAGATGCCGTGATTTTATCCTTCAAAAAATCGACCGCCCAATCAGTATCATTACATATCATTCCTATACTGAGCTGGATAAGAAAAGACGCTGTTGTGAAACTCCAACGCCCGCTCAAGGACACGTCCAACCACGCAGGTGGGATGAGAAATGCGTCTGCACCGACCCGCAAGCCCTCGCCCGGCAATTCAACGACGACGAAGCGGTCTGGCGCGATTTTGAGAGCCGCCGATTGATCCGTCGCTTTCTTGGCAAACCCTACTCCATTTCTGATGAATACCTCGACCAGACCGACTGGCTCGAGGCCGAGCGGATACGACCTGTGCGGGCTATCGGAATGCCCCTTCACCAACCATGAAAAAGCAACCCGTTTTGGAATCACTCATCCTCACCATCCGCAGCCAGCGGGTTCTGTTGGATGCCGATCTCGCCATGATCTATGATGTGCCGACCAAACGCCTGAATGAGCAGGTAAAACGTAATTCTGCACGGTTTCCTGAGGATTTTGTTTTTCAGCTTACCTCTGCAGACAAGCAGGAGGTGGTCGCAAATTGCGACCACCTTGCCCGGCTCAAATTTTCCAAAACTCTGCCCTACGCCTTCACCGAGCACGGGGCGATCATGGCCGCCTCTGTTCTGAACAGCCCTGAGGCGGTCAAAATGAGCGTTTTCGTGGTGAGGGCATTTGTTCAGATGCGCGAGCAACTTGCCGCCAATACAGCCATCCTCAAGAGGCTGGCCGAGATCGACCAGACACTGCTCGAGCAAGATCGATCTCTTGGCATCATTTGGAAGCAAATCCAACCGCTGCTCACGCCGCTACCCGCTCAACCCAAAAGACGCATGGGATTCCACAGCGCCGAGGAACAATGAACTCGGAGTGACAAACCCGGAGGCGCGCGGAGAAATGTCGCAAGCAAAGATGGCTGGGCGCACCACCCAGCGAACAACCGCACAGCGAAGTCATTGCCATCTGTCCGATGCTGGGGTAATCCTTCAGTGCCCGCAGAAAGGCAATACAAACTCCATGCAACGCATCACCCTGCTTTTTCTCGCTCCACTCGCCCTTTGGCTCTCCGCTTGCTCAAGCACATCCCAGGTCAATCCCGCCGTGCTCTCGGCTGCCACCTCGCGCGGCGTGGCCTCTTCGACGACATCGAAAATGTCCGCCGGCGAGAAGCTCGACTTCTCCGACATTCGGAGTCTGGTCACCAGCAATGTCCCAGATGACAAAATCATCGCCTATCTGAACAGCACGCGTCAGGTGTGCAATTTCTCGCCCAGCGAAATGTCGGCCCTGAAATCCGCTGGTGCCGATACGCAATTGCTCGCATTCTTTTCCAACACACGCGGGTTCTACGGTCACTCGCCCACCCCGCAAAATGCTGCCGGGCCTCGCTCTCCCGGTCAATATACAAACTCGCGCCTCTATCAGGCCGAACAACCCTTCGCCTACAACGAGCCGGCGATCGATGGCTTCTACAACTCGGGCTACGAGGAATCCCTCTACAGCCCGTTTTCGTTCAACTAACCCCGCCGCAAGGCCTACCGGAGCGTGACTGCAAAGGCCCCGCTTTGGCATCAGCGACTGCCCTTCGCAGGCTTGGCGGGCGCAGCGGCTGCTGGGATTCTTGGGGCGTGGCTCATCCCGATCGGCTCGGGGACATTTCTCCTTCTGGCCGCGATGGCACTTGCCGTGTGGCTGCCATTTCGCAGAAGCACCTGTGTTTATGCCGCTGTGGCATTTTTGTTCGCTACACTGCAAGTCATACAAACCCGCGAGTCCTCCGCAGCGCGTCTCGCTGAAAAGCTCGGAGCCGCACCTCAAGTGGCACTGATCGAGGGAATCGTTCGCACCGAACCCACGGTGGGCACGAGTGGAAAAGCCCGCTTTGTCGTTGAGGCGACGCGCATCGAAATGGACGGGGTAATAATCGACCTCCCGTGCGACATTCTGGCTATTGTTCCTGCCGTCACACCCACCCTCGAAGACGCGGTGCGCCTCATCGGCAGCCTGCGTCGGATTGCACCGCCACGCAATCCCGGCCAATTCGATGCGCGGCGTGTCATGGAACTGCGCGGCATCACATGCGAACTCGTGGCCACATCTGCTAAGGATTTGGAAATCACAGCTTCCGCGCGGGGCTTTTCGCTCCCAGGCCTCGCCGTAGCCTGCCGAAAGTGGATGGAGGCCACGCTGAGGGAGGGCATTTCTGATGATCCACTCGTTTGCAATCTTCTCGCCGGTATTGTGCTGGGAGTGACCTCGGATATCCCCGATGCGCTGCAGGATGAATTCCGGCAAACGGGGACATTCCATCTTTTTTCTGTGTCAGGTCTCCATGTGGGAATGATCGCCGTGATCCTCTGGCAGGTGTTCCGGGTCGTTGGAGTCCCGCGCGGCACCGCGACGTGTGTGATCATTCCGGCTCTCTTCTTCTACGCGTTGCTCACAGGCTGGAAACCCTCGAGCATCCGCGCGGCGACCATGACGGCGATTTTTCTGATCGGCATGGTTTCATGGAGGCAACCCATCGCCTTGAATTCCCTGTGCGCGGCGGCATTCGTTATTCTGGCGCAATCGACGAACGAACTTTTCAATCCCGGATTCCAGCTCTCCTTCACCGTGGTCGCCGCGATTTTGCTCATCGCCGGGCCGCTCCAAGAAAGGATTCGCTGCAGATTGGAGCCGGACCCCTTCATTCCAGTATCGCTTTGGACTCCTTGTCAGAAAAAGCGCCACGAAGCAGCAGGCCATACAGCCTCCTTGTTGGCCGTTTCGCTGGCCGCTTGGATAGGCTCACTGCCACTCACGGTTTTTTATTTCCACATGGTTTCCATTTCCGCACTGGCAGCAAATCTTCTCGTCGTGCCTTTGTCTTTTCTCATCATGGCCACAGCAGTCCTTGCCCTGACCGGCGGACTCGCCAGCGCAGCCTTGGCAGCGGCTTTTAACAACGCGAACCTCGTCTTCACACAATTTCTGGTCTTCGTCATCCAAGCGGCAGCGGCCTTGCCGGGGTCGTTTCTACCGATCGGAAGCTGGCAAACGGCGCCCGCTGCTCTCACAGTGTTTGATTTCGGCTCCGGCGGAGCAACAGCTATTGAGAGCGGAGGTCGCCTCTGGCTTGTAGACTGCGGGTCGCGTTGGAATTTTGAAAACATTCTCACGCCATGGATGCGCAGCACGGGGCATTGGAGGGCGGATACCCTGGTGCTTACGCACGGCGATGCCGACCACATCGGCGGAGTCGGTAGCTTTCTCGACGCAAATACGCTTCCGCGAATCATCGACTCCCCGCTCACAGACCGCTCGCCTGTGCGTCGCCGCCTGCGCGCGGCGATGGATGCCGCTGCCTTGGCTGCATCAAAAGCACGTGCGGGGGATCGTTTCGAGATTAGCCCATCCGCTTCGCTGATTATCCTGCATCCGCCCGAAGGTCTCGTTGCCGCGACAGCGGATGACAAGTCCCTCGTCACCTTGCTGGAGTCTAGAGAAACACGGATCCTGTTTCTCTCAGACGCTGGGCCGACAACATTTCAGTGGCTTCTGGAAAATCAGAGCACGGAAATCCCGGCCGATATCGTGATTCTAGGCCGCCACCACTCTGGAGCGCCCCCCGGGGCCTCGTTCCTCCGAGCCGTGAATCCCTCGCTCATCGTGGCCACACCGGCAGGTTTTCCATCAAACGAACCGATCGATGAGCAATGGGCTTCCATGGTGGAAAGCCTCGGCATCCGCCTCTTCCGGCAGGATCGCACCGGAGCGGTTCGGATACGCGTCGAGAAAAACAGTTGGGCAGCCGATGGATTCCTCAGCGGCGAAATCTTCAAGCGATGACCACCCGCGTGCCTTCCGGCACAAGTTCGAAAAGCTCAGCGATATCGGCATTCCGGAGCCGGATGCATCCGTGGCTGGCCGGTGTTCCGATAAGGTCTTCACGATTCGTCCCATGGAAATAAATGTAGCGGTCGCGGGTATTGGCGTTTTGCTCGTCAAGGCCTGAGAGCCAGAGAATGCGTGTGAGAATGCCATCCTGCTCGCCGCCGGGGACGGCAAGTTTGCCTGTGGGTTGGCGGCTTTTGAATTCCGTCCACAACGGTGCGGAGGCGCCGATTTTTTCGAGAATGGCAAAATGTCCGGTCGGCGTCTTGAAGCTGCCCGGCTCAAATCCCACTCCGAACCGTGATGTTGAGACCGGCCAGGATTTGATCAACTTGTCTCGATGGCGCAGGTCCAACATCTGGCGCTCGATATCGACTCGCATTTCCCAGTCTTCCGAGGGTTGCCCTTTCGGCATCTCTGATGTCATATTTCAATTATGTCAAAACCCCACAATATCGCAATTGTTGGCGCATCCGGCGCGGTCGGAGTCGAAATGCTTCGTGTCATGGAACGCCGCAACTTCCCAGTAGCCAGTCTTCGCTTGCTGGCATCTCCCCGATCCGCTGGAAAAACCCTCACCTTTCGTGGTGAGGAACTCACCGTGGAGCCGCTTCATTTGAATTCTTTTGAAGGTATAGACATCGCGCTCTTCAGCGCCGGCGGCACCATCTCCCGTGACTTCGCCCACGCGGCCGTGACCAGCGGCGCCGTGGTGGTGGACAATTCCTCCGCTTTCCGCATGTCGCACGATGTGCCGCTCGTCGTTCCCGAGATCAATGGAGCGGATGTCAAAAACCATCGCGGCATCATTGCCAATCCGAACTGCACGACAGCCATCACCCTCATGGCGTTGCATCCGCTCCACCGCGCTTTTGGTGTGACCCGTCTCTTCGCATCCAGTTATCAGGCTGTATCTGGAGCCGGCGCGCGCGCCATCGATGAACTCCGTCATCAGACCGAGGCGCTTACCAAGGGACGCCCGATCGTGAAACAAATTTTCCCGCACCAGATCGCCTTCAATGTCATTCCACAGGTCGATTCCTTCTTGGATACCGGCTACACGAAAGAGGAGATGAAAATGGAAAACGAAGGTCGCCGCATCATGCACCTGCCTGACTTCAAGGCCTCGGTGACCTGCGTGCGCGTTCCCGTTTACCGTGCCCACTCGGTGGCTGTGAGCGCCGAGTTTTCAAAACCTATTTCCCTCGAAGAGGCCCGCACCGTTCTTAAAAATGCGCCCGGACTCCAATTCGTGGAGGATGGATATCCCATGCCGCTTGATTGCGCCGGGAAGGACGACTGCTTCGCCGGCCGTCTCCGCCGCGATTGCGCGATGGAAAATGGCATCGCCTTCTGGGTCTGCGGCGACCAATTGCTGAAAGGCGCCGCGCTGAATGCCATTCAGATCGCCGAGCTCCTCTAACATGATGGTCGAGCGGCTTATCTCCCTCCCACCTGCCATGTCGGCCTACTTCCCCGGCACGGCCAAGGGGGCGGGATGGTTCGCCGCGTGCGATCCTGCTGGCCGCAAGCTAGGCTCCGGTGGTGGCGTGGCGCACCTGCTGGCGGAGGCCTGGCGCAGCAATGGCGGGAACGCTTCGTTGGAGGAATGGTGTGATGAACCCTCGCTCAAACTCGCCCTCATGGCCGGAGGACAAAGCCGCCGCCTGCCAGCCTACGCCGCCACGGGAAAAATCCTCATGCCTTTTCCCGCTTTGCGCTGGGCCGACGGCCAGCGACTCGACCAGACGCTGTTGGATGTGCAGATGCCCGGCTTCGGCCACATCGCCGCACGCGCCCCCTCACAGAGCCGTGTGATGGTTGCCAGCGGCGATGTGCTCTTGCGGTTCCCGCCAAGGCTCCCTGCTATGCCGGATGCCGACATCCTTGGCCTTGGCATGTGGGTGGATGCGCAAACGGCGTCGCACTTCGGCGTTTTTTTTACTCCAAAATCCAGCCCCGAGGAACTTGCTTTTTTTCTTCAAAAGCCCAAGCCGGACGAAATCACCCAGCTCGCCGCGGACCATCTCTTCCTTGTTGATACGGGCCTCTGGCTGCTGAGTGCCAGAGCAGTTTCTGTCCTGTTCAAAAAATGCGGATGGAATGCCAAGACAGGACAATTTGCCAAAGGTGTTCCGGATTTCTACGAACTCTACGCCGGCATGGGGCCGTGCATGGGGAGCCGTCCCGTCGTTCATGATGACGACATCGCCAGCCTGACCTGCGCGGTCGTGCCCCTCCCGGATGCTGAATTTTACCACTTTGGCACAAGCCGACAGATGGTCGAATCCGTGTCGGCTCTGCAAAACCGCAGCCTCGACCAGCGCGGGCAATCCCACCTCTCGCTGAAGCCGCATCCGGACATGTATGTCCTGAATTCCGACTTCGCCTTCAGCTCACGCAAGAGCGCCAACAAGCTCATCTGGGTCGAGAATTGCATCCTCCCGGCGGCTCTCCCGCTCACATCCGAAAATGTTTTGACCAATCTCCCGGGAGAAATCGGCTCGCTTGCACTTTCGCCCGGAGTCTGCGTGGACACCCCGCCCGTCGGCGACTCCGCACGCTGCCTTCGCGTTTATGGATTTGATGATTCCTTCAAGGGCGCGATCGGCGATTCATCCACCGAATGGCTTGGCCAGCCCTGCGAGCTTTGGTTCCAGAGACGCGGCATGATTCCAGCGGATTGCGGTCTCTCGCCGAACACCGATATCCAGTCCGCGCGCCTCTTCCCGATCTTGGAGCCCCCCGATCTCACCGCGCGCATGGTTTCCTGGATGTCCTCGCGAGAGCCCGCAATGGATGCCGAGCTTCTGGCGCTCTGGAAAAACAGCGAGCGCCTCTCGGCGCAAGAAATCACCGAGCGCTTCAATCCCGCGCGCCTCCTCGCCGATCGACGCCTCCAGATCGCCTCGGTCACGCCGCGCCTCTTTGCCCAGCGCGGCAACAATCCCTTCTATCGCCTCGACCTCGACAGCACGGCCCGATTTTTTGCGGAAACAAGTGCCCCCACGCCTGTCTTGGCGCAGCCGAGCGGTTCGCCTCTGGATTTTCTTTCCGAAGCCATGTTTTGCGCACAGGTCGCCCAAACACGCGGCGATGAAAGCCTTTCAGCCCTCTACCAAAAGCGGGCCTTCTCGTTTCTGAGTGATCTGGTGGTCGATCGCATCGCTTCCAAAAAGTGCGCGCCTGTCCGCACAGCGGTTGATGACCAGATCGTGTGGGGCCGGTGTCCCGTCCGCATCGATCTCGCCGGTGGCTGGACCGACACGCCTCCGTATTGCCTAAAGCGCGGCGGCGCGGTGGTGAATGTCGCACTCGATCTCAATGGCCAGCCACCCGTGCAGGTGTTCGCCCGGGTGCCACTGCACCGCGAGATCGTGATCCGCTCCATCGACCTCGGAGCCGAAACGCGCGTCCGCACTTTTGAGGAGTTGGAAGACTTCACGCACGTAGGTGCCGAGTTTTCGCTCGCGAAAGCCGCTCTCGCGCTCGCCGGCTTCCATCCACGCTTCACCGCCCACAGCCACGCTGGGTCTCTCGAAGACCTTCTCGGCGAATTTGGCGGCGGCCTTGAAATCTCCCTCCTCGCCGCAACACCAAAAGGCTCCGGCCTCGGCACCAGCAGCATCCTGGCCGCTACACTCTTGGGCACACTCTCCGAAGTTTGTGGCTTGGGCTGGGATCACGAGGAAATCTGCTCGCGCACCCTCGCGCTGGAGCAACTTCTCACCACCGGCGGCGGCTGGCAGGATCAGGCGGGAGGAATCCATCGCGGCCTGAAAATGATCGAATCCTCGCCCGGCTTCACCCAGCGCGGCCTCGTGCGCTGGCTCCCCCAGCACCTCTTTGGCCCATCGAATGCCAATGGCATGACCCTGCTCTACTACACAGGCATCACCCGCGTCGCGAAGAGCATCCTCCGCGAGATCGTGCGCGGAATGTTTCTCAACCACCCGGAGACGATGTCACGCCTCGACGAAATCGCCGCCCATGCGCGTGATTCGTTTGATATCCTGCAACGCGAATCGTGGGACGGCCTCTGCAGCGTTGTCAGCCGCACATGGGAACTCAACTGTGCTCTGGACGCCGGCACGAACCCGCCCGCTGTCCAAGACATCCTGAACCGCGTCTCCGATTGGACAGCCGCTGCAAAACTCCCTGGAGCGGGCGGAGGCGGCTACATCCTCTTCCTCGCCAAAGACGCCGAAGCCGCCTCCCGCATCCGCCACGAACTCACCACCCGTCCGCCAAACCCTAGAGCCCGCTTCGTGCGAATGGACATCTCAGACACCGGCCTACAAGTGACGCGCAGTTGATCCGCTCCAAGCCAACGGCAGGGTCACCCTCCGGCATGGCCCAAATATCAATCACGGAAAACGCCGAACAACTCTCAGACACCGCTCCGCGTGAATGATTGAGACGACCATGCCCCTCTCGGACGCCGCTGCGCAGCCGTGAAATGGGTCATGCGAGGACGATGACCCAAGCCCCGCCGGAGCGCTGGCGCCCCCGGCGGGATGGCTTGGACAACACGGGCTTTGGAGTTTCCTTGTTCAAAGCCCGCTTGGGTAAGTCTCGTCGACTTCGGCGGCTCCATCGGCCTCCCAGATCGGGGTGCGCTCGAGGGGTTCGACCGCGCGGGTTTCATCGAAGTGAAAAACCGCATCGAATTGTTCGGAGACGCTGGCTGTGAAGTAGTGGCTTTCGCGCTCGGTTTCGGGGCGGTAGATGACTCCGATGGCCCGTTCGAGCAGCGGATGGTGCAGCAGATCGGCGGCTTCCTTGTGTTTTGAAAATTCCAGCCAAAAGCGTGGAATTTCTGTTTCGTGGAAGAGCTTCTCGCAACTGTGCGAGAGGGCGGGGCGCACGAACTTGCGTTCCGCCGGCGCGTCCCAGTCTGATGCCGCTGTAACGGTGCCGTTGTGGGTGGTGAACCCGATGAGAACGGCCTGCGAGCCGAAGTGTTCCCGAGCCAACTGGCCGATGTTGAATTCGCCGCGATGGCCCATTTGCGTCGCACGGGCGTCACCAATATGGGAGTTGTGCGCCCACACAACGATCTTTGCCTCGCCGTGGAGAGCCTCCAAATGAGAGGAGATGGCCAACAGGGTATTCATCATGTGCCGGTCGCGCAGATTCCACGACTGGACATCGCCGCGCAGCATCGTTCGGTAATAATTTTCGGCATCAGCGACGACTGCGGCATTTTGTTCGGCGCAGAAGAAGGCTTCTCCGGCGCGGTGGCCGTCGAGCCCGAGCCAGGCGCCTTTTTTCCTTCGCAGATCAGCGAGGGCGGCGACAACTTCGTCCTCGCAGCTTTTAGAGATGCCGGTGCCTGTGAAGAGACCATAGCGCTTCGGATCGCCACCAAAGTGGTCGAAACACGCGTAGCGGTGGGAAAATGTCCGCGCCACGGCGGGATCGGTTTCACGCAGGTAGTCGAGGACGGCCTTCATCGACTCGTTGAGGCTGTAGAGATCGAGGCCGTAAAACCCGGCTTCCTTGCTGCCCGAATCAAGGTTGCGGTCGCGGAGCCAACCCGCGAAGTCGAGCATATCGCTGTTTCTCCACATCCATTGCGGAAACCGCTTGAACCCGCTTAGCGCGTCCGCAGCGGCCGTGTCGCCATCCGAACCGGTCACAAATTCATTCACCCTCCATGAGTCGGGCCAATCGGCTTCGACCGCCACGGCATTGAAGCCGAGTTCTTCGATAAGGCGTTTGGTAATATCCGCCCTGGCTTCGTAGAATTCATGTGTGCCGTGGGTGGCCTCGCCGAGCAGGACGACTTTCGCCTTTTCGCAGCGTTCGATGAGCGCGTCGTAGTCCGATGCATTGCCGGCCAGCGGATCCGCACTGCGCCGAATTGTTTCCACAGCGGAGTTCATACGACCTCCGACGGTTGAAGTTTCGCACCCTTCCGAAGAAGCTCGTAAACCGTGTCATCGGAAACTTGCGTGAAGTCGTTATACCACTGCCCGACGCCAAAAAAATCCTCCGGCATGACAAGGGCGACAAAATCCTCCACAAGGGCTTCCATTTCCCACCGAACGGTCGGCGGAGCCACTGGTGTGGCCAAAATGATGCGGCCTGCGCGTTGCTCGCGGAGCGCGCTGATGGCGACCCGCATCGTCGATCCCGTGGCGACTCCGTCATCGACGAGGATGATGGTTTTTCCTTTAAGAGATATCGGATGCCGGTTTCCACGGTAGGTCGCCTCGCGCCGCATTAATTCCAAGGCTTCGCGCTTCTCCACTGCCTCGAGTGAGTCTGAAGGAATGCGCAGGCTCTCGATGACGCTGCGGTTCAGCACGCGCACGCCACCGCTGGCGATCGCACCCATGGCGAGTTCCTCGTGCCCGGGAACACCGAGCTTTCGGACGATCATGACATCCAGCGGCAGGTTGAGAGCGCGGGCGATCTCGTAGCCGATCGGCACGCCGCCGCGGGGAAGCGCGAGGACGATGGTTTCCGGCCTGTTGGCATAGATCATGAGCTTTGCAGCGAGGATTCTTCCGGCCTCCACGCGGTTTTCAAATCGCGCACTCATACTTCCACGACCTCCCGGTGGATTTCCTGTTTGCGAGAATCCCGCGCGAGGTGTTTTTTGAACCACGATGCGGCGAGGCTTGCCACTCTTTCCAGTGCGCCTGGCTCTTCAAAGAGGTGTGTGGCTCCAGGGATAATGGAGAGTTTCTTGAGGCAGCGCAGGTGCTGGCTGGCCTCTTTGTTCAAATGCACAACGGCATCGTCGCGCTCCCCCACGATCAGAAGCGTGGGTGCGGTGACATGGCGGAGGTGCTCGTAGGCCAAATCCGGACGCCCGCCGCGCGACACGACCGCGTGAATGCGTTCGCCCAGGATGGATGCCGCTGCGATGGCAGCCGCCGCACCTGTGCTCGCTCCGAATAGCCCGATCGGCTGGTCGTGAGCTGCCGGATGGTCTTCCACCCATCTCACAGCGGTGATCAGGCGGTTGGTGAGCATTTCAATATCGAAGCGGAGTTGCCCATCGGCGGCGTCCCGTCGTTCCTCCTGACGGGTGAGGAGGTCCAGCAAGACAGTCCCGACCCCGGATTCATGGAGGATGGAAGCAACGAACTGGTTTCTCCGGCTGTGGCGACTGCTGCCACTCCCGTGGGCGAAGATCACAACCCCCGAGGCGTTCGGTGGCATGATCCATTCAGCTTCGAGGTGCATGGAATCGACAGGTATTTGGACTATCCCGGAAAAGGTGTCCACAAGCCTGCCACTGCTGTTTTTCTGATGCGTGTTGAGCATGGTGTTTGTTTTTGAAATGAGACGTCTTGTTTAAGAGGCGAATCCGAAGCGGTGTTTGACCTCGGCGTAGTCCATGTGGAGCGAGCGGCTGAGGAGTTCTGCAGCCACCCGGGTGGCGGCGACTTTCAGCAGGCGGTCGAACTGATGAGGCTCGGCGGCGGCGCCATCGTGCAAGATGGAGTGGATGCGGGCTCCGCTGGTGAGAAGTTGAACAAGGAAGGTCTCCGCCTCGACCGGATCATCCGTGTGGTGGGTTTCCACGCGTTTGTTGTGTTCCGGAAAGACGGTGTAGTTGATGGCGAATTTAGCGAGCATTGGGTGAGTCATAGTTTCGACGGCAATCAATCCCGACCCCCTCACTCCGCCAATTAGGTCATCGCCCCATCGCGCCTTTCACCCTCCCGGTTGAGCATGGCGGAGAGCGGCTCGAAGCCGATCCAAACATGAAAAATACATCATCAAAAAACACGACAACCCCGGCCGCCCAGATTCACATCGACCGTGAGGACCGCGCCCGCACGAATGCGGGAAAAACAGTGAACAGCAAGGTTCGCAGCGAAGGTCGCACGCTGGCCGCTCGCGAACGAGTCGCTACAACTGCCCGCGCATTCCATGCGGAAGAGGCCAAGTCCACGAGTCGATAAACAAGCCGGCGGGCATATAGGGATTTCCCTTAGGGATGTGGAGCGCAGCGGCTCCGGCCAACCTCGCCTCCACCCTATTACCGCACCAATCCATCACTGCTACCAAGATACCCCGATGAAAAAAATCACTCTTTCAAAACGCCTTTCAACATCCTCTTCCCGTGATGCCATGCGGCCTCTCACGGTGACCAGGCGCAGCGCCCCCGGCAACCAACCATCCAAGCCGAAGGTGACCTCAACGATCCGGCTCATGATCGTCGACGACCACACCTTCATCCGGGAGGCGCTGCGTTCACTGGTCGAATTGGACAAAACCATCGAGATCATCGGCGAGGCAGACAACGGCCGCAAAGCGGTCGACCTCGCCGTCGAGAAGCGCCCGACCGTCTTGCTCATGGACATCGGCATGCCGCGCCTGAACGGCCTGGCTGCCGCACGCCAGATCCGCCAACTCGCCCCGGATGTGCGAATCATCCTGCTCACCGCATTCGGAACCGACCAATACATCCAACAAGTCATTGACGGTGACATCCACGGCTACCTGCTCAAGGACTCGCCTTCGAATCTGATCACCCACGCCATCCACGAGGTCGCAAAGGGCAATACCTTCCACAGCCCGGCCATCTCACGCCGCATGCGGACGATTTATGATGAGATTCCTTCCGGCAATGGCCACAAGCCAGCCGTGAAACTCACCAGCCGTGAGGTGGAAGTGCTGCAACTTATCGCCGAAGGCGCGGCGAACAAGCAGGTCGCTGGGGAGCTGAACATCAGCATCAAGACTGTCGAAAAACACCGTCAGAACCTCATGGACAAACTCCGCATCCACGACACAGCGAGCCTCACGCGCTACGCGATCTCATCCGGAGTCATCGACAACATGGTACAAACCTTGCTGCCGATCTGAGCTGGTTCTCTACCGGGCGGCCATGAGCCCCGCCACACGCTCTCGGAGGGCCTCGACCGGAAGGCTGGGCCCGATGAGTAGCAAGAGCGGCGTCTTGACGCGTGGCTCGCCGCCGACTGGAAAAAAGCGGGTTTCGTCATCGGACCCGACTTTTTGGAAAACAAAAAACTCACCAGGGGCATCGTCAAAAACGACGAGTCCTTTTGCCCGCAGGACTTCCTCGGGCAAGTCATTCATGAGGGTCTCGAACGCCTTCCTCTCGAGAATTTCCGGCAACAGAATCTCACAGGAGGCGAAATGGTGGGCATCGTGTCCCTGAGCGTCGTGCGAATGCTCATGATGCCCACAGCCGCAGCCCTCTGGATGAGCGTGGTCCTGTGACTCTGAGGCCGCTTCCGAGATGTGCGCCAGGTCTTTGGCGAAGCCGACGGGATCTGTCCGCCTTCCCCGGGCTCCGCACTCCTGCAAGGATTCCATCACGGCCTCCATGCGCTCTGGCGCGACGGCATCCCCACGCGAGATGTGGATGTGCGAGGCCGTGCGGGCCTGCTCGCGCTCGAGGGCGTTGTGCCAGAACCGGCGCTGCCAGCGCTTGCCGTCGATGACCGAAAGTTGGACTGGAGCACTGAATTTTTTCAGCGAGGGATCGAGCGCGAGGGATTCGATAAGCTGCGCGGAATCGGTCGTGCCATTGGTCTCCACGATCATGACACGGCCCGCCTCGTGTCGGAATTCCCGCAACGCTTCCAGCAATTGATCCCTGGATCCACAGCACACGCAGTCGCCGCTCAGCGCTTTGACCTCGGCGGCGAGGTCGCGGAACTGCTCCGCATCGATCCGAGCGTTTTGATAATCATTGATGATCAGCTCCGGAGCGAGCCCTTCCACCGCGAGTGCGGGCATGAGATTTTTAAGAAATGTGGTCTTCCCCGATCCGAGAAATCCGACAACAAGAACAAGCGGTGTCATTTGAAAAAGAACACTCTACTCGGCGCGACTGTTAGCGCGCGAGCAGGTGCATAAATTTCCACTGAAAATCGAATCCGTTTTGGGCTCTTCAATTACAGCACCGCCAACACCTGCGCCTCGATGTCAGCGTAGATTTTGGCATCGTTTTTGAGGACTTCCTTCGCGGCGTCGCGTCCTTGGGCGAGTTGCTCGCCTTTGTAGCTGAGCCAGGAGCCGCGTTTTTCAACGATGCCTTTTTCCAGGGCGAGATCCAGGAGCGAGCCGGTGTTGGAAATGCCTTCGTTATACATGATGTCGAACTCGGCTTCGGTGAATGGCGCGGCGACCTTGTTTTTCACGAGTTTGATCTTCGTGCGGTTTCCCGAGATCGAGCCATCGCTGTTCTTGATCGCGCCGATGCGGCGGATGTCCACACGCATGCTGGCGTAGAATTTGAGCGCCTTGCCGCCGGGAGTCGTCTCGGGATTGCCGAACATGACGCCGATTTTTTCGCGAATCTGGTTTGTGAAAAGGCAGATCGTATTGGCTTTGGAAATGAACGAGGTGAGCTTGCGGAGTGCGTTGCTCATCAGGCGGGCTTGAGCACCGACGACGGCGTCGCCGATCTCGCCTTCGAGTTCGGATTTCGTCACCAGAGCCGCCACGGAGTCGAGAACGATGATGTCCAATGCGTTCGAGCGCACGAGCGTCTCGCAGATGCGCAGAGCCTCCTCGCCCGAGCTGGGCTGGGAGACAAGAAGCTCGTCGAGATTGACGCCGAGTTTGCGTGCGTAATGGGGGTCCAGCGCGTGTTCCACATCGATAAATGCCGCCAAGCCACCGAGCTTCTGGGCTTGGGCGATCGCTGTGAGTGTGAGCGTGGTTTTTCCCGAGCTTTCCGGGCCATAGATTTCGATAATACGGCCTCGCGGGAAACCTCCCACGCCGAGCGCGCGGTCGATCATGATATTTCCGGTCGGGATGCTCTCGACCTGCGACACATGCGCGTCGCCGAGGCGGCGGATCGCCTCGCTACCGTAGTCTTTTTCGATTTGTTGGAGGGCGAGGTCGAGGTTCTTGAGGCGGGCTGCGGCCGCCTTGTCAGTGGGTGTGGAGTCGTCGGATTTAGCCATAAAAGAGGTTGGGACTATGCCCTTCGCCCCGATCGCGTGAAACAAAATTCCATGCCTCCGCAGCAAAATCTCGCCCCGCCTGCGAGGGATTGTTAATTCTGGCACCAATGAGTGATGTTTTTCAGCAAGGCTTGGCACAGGCGCTCCCTCTTCTTATGGAGGTTCAAAAAGGCATCAAAGCCGCGCCCAAAGCCTCAAAAACGGCATTGAAGCGTCTTCGCAAGGCGGCGACCACCCGCCCGGCGGCGGCAGTCCAGCCCCTGCCGCCTCCGCCTGCCACTGAATGGACTTGGGAGTTGCTCGAAAAAGCGATCCTCGGCTGTGTGAAGTGCCCGAATCTTGTGGCATCGCGCACGCAGGTCGTCTTCGGAGTGGGCAACCGCTCGGCCGAGCTCATGTTCATCGGCGAGGCGCCGGGAGCCGAGGAGGACGCGCAGGGCGAGCCGTTCGTGGGGCGCTCGGGCCAACTCATCACAAAAATCATCGAGGCCATGGGCTTCACGCGGGATGACATTTTCATCGCGAATGTCATGAAATGCCGCCCCGATATGCCGGGCGAGGAGTCTGGCAACCGCAAGCCGAAGGGCCAGGAAATGGCGACCTGCCTGCCTTGGCTGCGCGAGCAAGTGCGCTTGGTGAAACCCCGAGCCATGGTCGCCCTCGGGGCGACCGCAGCCGAGGGTTTGCTCGGCGAAACGCGACTCATACGCGACATTCGTGGAACTTGGCTCGAGTTCGAGAGTATTCCCGTGATGGTCACCTACCACCCGGCCTGGCTTTTGCGGAACCAAACGATCACGGAAAAACGCAAGGTCTGGGAGGACATGCTGCTGGTGCTGAATAAGCTCGGCCGACCAATCACTCCCAAGCAGGAACGCTTTTTCACAACAGCCGCCCAGTAAGTCCATGACAGCCCGCGACGCCTTTCATACGGTCTTCTATCACGGCGTTGTCTCGTTTTTAAAATTCGTTCTCCACTTCGGCGCGCGCGTGCGATTCGTTCGGTTCGGCAGTATCCCGAAAGGCCCCTGCGTGATGGTGAGCAACCACATTAGCCACTTCGACCCGCCCTTTCTCAGCGGTTGGCTGCCGCGGAAGATCGACTGGATTGCCATGGCCGAGCTCTTCGGCACCTCGTGGTCGAAGGCCTCCTTCACTTGGCTGGATGTGATCCCCGTAGACCGCCACGGCGACGACCGACAGGCCTTGCGACATGCCCTGCGGCGGCTCGAGCAGGGCCGCATGATCGGTGTTTTCCCCGAAGGCGGAATGCGAGACGGCGCCCAATCCATTCTTGCTGGTGCCGACATGCGCGAAGGGGCGTTTCTCATCGCGGCCAAGGCGGGCTGCCCGGTCTTGCCGGTTGTGATTCTCGGCAGTGAGCGGCTCTATAACCGCTGCAACTGGCTCCCTTGGCGGCGGGCCAAAGTTTATATCGCGGTGGGTGAGCCCGTTTTTCCAACTGTGGAGGGCGGACGCAAAAAACTCCGCGACGATGCCGCCGCCGCGCTTATCCGCCTCAAGAATGACCTCTTCACGAAATGCCATCTCACAGCCGATGACCTCCCGCACTCCCCTCAGGAGCGCATGCGCGAACCATGAAGGCTCTCGTGAAACGCCCGCTTTCCTGGCTCGTCGATGGCATAATGTGCAACATGATGCATGCCATCCAATGGAGGCGCAGGGGAGATGCCTGTTCGGTCGATGCTCTGGAGCGGTATCTGGCCGAGTGGGGCGGGCAAAGCCGGGAACAGTATTACCGCATGCCACCGGCCCAGCGTCCGAGTCTTAAAAACGGCTGGATCGAATGGGATTCCCCCCGCAAGAGTAGACACCCCGAAAATGACCGGGTGCGCGTGCGATTCTTTCCAGCCCGCGATATAAACGCACCGACCGTCCTTCTACTTCATGCCCTCATGAGCGCGAGTGATATCGGCTACTGTCGGCTTGCGGCGTGGTTCAACGCAAACGGCTGGAGCGTTGCCTTTCCCCACCTGCCCTATCACTACTCGCGCACGCCGCGCCGCACTTGGAACGGCGAGCTGGCCATCACGGCCGACCTCGTTCGAAACGCTGAGGGCATCCGGCAAGGCGTGATCGAACTCCGTCAACTCATGGCCCTGCTCCGCACACGGGGCACACACGACTTCGCCATCGTCGGCACAAGCTACGGTGGATGGACTGGCGCACTGCTGTCTTTTCTGGAAGCCGATTTCCGGTTCGTATCTCTTGTGCAGCCCATCGTGAACATGGACAAAGCCATCTGGGAGAGCCCCGGCTCGGCCGTGATGCGGCGCGAACTCCGCCGCCGTGGCCACTCGCGCGGCAATACCGCCCGCTTTGACCACCTCGTCTCCCCGCTTCACGGCATTCCACTTTGCGACCCCTCATCCATTCTCCTCACTGGTGGCCTCCACGACCGCATCTCTCCCCTTCACGATCTCAAGCTCCTCCAATCCCGCTGGTCCGGCTCCAGCCTCCTCCGCGTTCCACAAGGCCACTTCGGCTACGCCGCCCTCCGCGAAACCATGAAAGAGGTCGCATCGCGGATCGTGGGGTGATCGAGAGACGAGCCAAACCGCGCTCCTAAAGGCTCATCGCTTGCAAAACAGCTTGGCATGATTATGCCACACAAAACCAACCATCCGAACCGGCAAGCTGACGAGGCGGACTTTACATAATATGCATGACAAGTAATATACAAACCATGACATCAACTTCGACAACGCTTCAAATCCGGCTTTCTCGGAAACTGCGTGAAAATGCGGCATCAGCTCTTGAGGAGATGGGTCTGGATTTGCCCACTGCCGTGCGTCTTTTTTTCACAAATGTCGCCAAGACGCGGCGCATACCGTTTTTGTTGGAAGCCGATCCGAAAGCAGAAGTGCTGGAAGTCGATTCCTCGACGCAAGCCAGTATGGATCGCATGGCCAAAGTCTCGAAAAAAACGACGCCTCGGCGGTGAGGGTTTTCATTTCAGCTCAAATTTGAGGATAGGAATTTGGTAGAAAAGTTTCTAAAAACGACCTTTCGGTGGTAGCTCGATCGGCTCCCCCCCCCCTTTGGCGTTTCGATAGCGACCCCAGGATTGCCGTCGCACAACCGCTTGATCACGGCGTATGCCACCTCCAGGCATGGACCCAAACGCATTGTGCATCTCCTAGCAGATATCCTGGACGGGAACATCGAGGAACTTTCAGTGATCAATCGGCCAAAGGTTGAAAGCTACTGTCCGGTCATTGTAGAGGCACGGATTCGTGGTTAGAATCGCTCGTTTTTTCAAAATGCGCCTACTAGTTCTTCGTATTTGGGTCATATTGCCCTATGCGAAATGCTCGCCGCCTCCGCCCGGTCGATCCGGCCCTCGCCAATCGGTTCATGTAACTCGCTGGTTCTTGGAAAGGATACTCGAAATCTCGGAGTTCCTTAACTTCACCCGCACGCCCCAGTCGCCTTGATCCCAAATTTTTTTTGTAACGGTTGAGGGCCGTTATGCTGGAGTCGGCGTTGTCCGTCGGGTCCCAGCCCGTGCCGCAGATGAGATACGAGCTGCTCTCTGATTGTTTGTAGCAGAGCGGCTTGCCGGAAAGCGGGTCTGTAGGGACCGATGGCAGAAGGGCTGGAACCAGGTCTTCAAGGCTTGCGGGCGGGTGCCCGTGGGCCATGCGGTAGCGCTCGAGCGCGCGGCGGGCAGTTCCTGCAGCTTCAACAGATCTTTTCTGGAGAGTTGGAGAAACAATGCTCTTTCCCAGCGAAGACCGTCGGATTGACGCGCGCGCAGATCGATGTGGGTGAGTTTGCCGGAAAGATCTGCCAGTTGAGCACCGCTCCAGGGCTTGCCCCTCCAGACCATCGTCAATCACCTGAGATGCCCGGTCCAAGATGTTGCTTTGAACAATCAGCGAAATGAGTAATCGGGGAAACCCATCGGCGCGTGCCCGCTCTTGGAAGACACGGGAGGTAGGCAACATTGCTTCAACGTGAGAAAGAGGTATCTCGACCCCTTTTGAGTAATCAAGCGGCCAACAAAGCCCCGGTCGGCGGAGCGCCTGGGCGACTTCCATAAGCAGGGGGGCTGAGGGAGCAAGGCTCTTTAAAACCAATTCCCCTGCGCCCTGATCGTCGCCCTTGAAATCGGGATTCAAGAACCTTGCTGTGAAATGAATCGTGCTCTCGCTCGATTCAGGTTTTCCAGTGTTTTTTTCCAAGGCGCGAATTCCTCTCGGAAACAAAGACTTCCTGAAAGACTGCTGCTGAGGCTACGTTGTCAGCATCGGGCACAGGTGGCGGCACGAATTCCTCGAATCATGTGGGTTCGTTCTTTTCCCGGGGCACGGCCAGGGGGGGCGCTCAACTTTCTTGCGCCCTACCAGTTTGCTCATGAATAGAACAGGGTGACAAGGGTGACGATGCAGACAGCTATGATAAAGAGGCGATGGAAAATCTCATCTCTTAATTGGTTTTGGTAATCTTCTACGTTACAGGTTGGGATGCCGTGGCGCGGCCTTTAGCAGGCGATAATCCAAATCCATCTGAAGGGGTTACTGGATCAGAGAGTCTTCCATCTCTTGCGGAAATTGTCCGGTGGCGATGATGCACTTGAGCGTTGCGGCTCGCGCCAGAGATACCTCGCGGTCGAAGGGCAAATTGCCAGTCGGAACATCCGGAGTGGTCCTGAGAAGAATGCTCAGCATCCAGCACATGGCCAGCGAAACCCACGTGACCCGTGGAGCCTAGGCGATGGGCTCCGGTGCTTCAACCTGGCTGGCAATTCTTGCGGGCGGGCCCGGCGGAGAAGAGATTCGTTTTCGTCGTTGTTCATGTTTCATCCTCCAGGCGCATGGCATCGCGCAATTTGTCTAATGCGTAGCGATATCTGCTCGCGACAGTATTGGCTGGGATGCGGCGATCTGCCGGAACGTCCACTGCTCCCATGTCTTCAAATGCACCACCGCGCGATGGCAGTGGGATTTGTCTATCTTGCGGGAACTTTTTCATCACGGGCTTTCAAGTCGAGCAAGCTCGGGCCACTCGCAAGGCAATACAGGCCCATGACATCCTAGAATTTTTCTCCGAAACAACGGTTTTTGGAGATTTTGAAGGTCCAGTTCAGGAGGGGCTTGATATTGCCGGGCTTCCATTTTTCGTCGATCGCGTGGTTGCTGACTCCCTTGCCCATTGTGCGGGTGGGCTGGCGATCTTTGGGTGGTCGAGTAGCTTCTCGGTGGATTTCGGCTTGCTTCTGGGAACGCCGTTGTCCTCCTCGGCATCACACCGGCGCCTAGACAACGGGGATGTTGGCCCTCCGAGGAACACCCAATCCCGTAGCGCATGTTCCACGTGGAACAATGCGCCGAATAGAATTGCGGATGACAGCGAGGCTATGTAGGATGAGGACATGCTGCATGTCGTGCTTGTCGAGCCGGAGATTCCGCCGAATACGGGTAATATTGCGCGGCTGTGTCTCGCTGCCGGAGCGAGCTTGCATTTGGTCGAGCCTCTGGGATTTTCGCTGGATGAAAAGGCCCTTCGCCGTGCAGGGATGGATTACTGGCATCTCTGCGATGTGAAGCGCTGGGGTTCGCTGGAAGACTTGCAAGTCGCCGAGAGCACGAGGCGTTTTTTTTATTTCACGACCAAGGCTTCCAGGGTGTATTGGACAGAGACCTTCCGGGATGGAGATTTTTTAGTTTTCGGCAGGGAGTCTCGTGGGTTGCCTGAGTCTTTGCTCAAGGCAAATGCGGAGAAGTGTTTGACGATTCCCATGGCGCCCGAGGCGAGGAGTCTGAACTTGGCCACTTCGGTGGGTATCGTTCTTTATGAGGCTAAGCGACAAATTAGTGTCACGAAGTAGACCGAAACTAGAAGAATTAACCACGGTGGACACAAAGAAGAGACATTTCTTTTATCCATGAAATCTCGGTTGTCATCGCCGAATTTTCATAAGTTTTGTGCATCATTGATTATTTTTTATCATTCGAACAAGGTTTTGACAAGTTTCACAAACGGACTGAATGGGTTACTGCGGATGGAGATTAACCCAAAGAATACCCTCTTATCGGCAAGTTCTTCAGGTGAATTTTTGAAAATCTGTTAATTGTGTCTTTATTTTCAGGAGGAGCGGGCTACGGAATCTCCACAATTGTTCCACGTGGAACACGGGAGAGGAGAGCGAATGGCGGCGGCATTTTATGAGAATCGAGGTAAAAAACAGGGCGCTAGAATGGCGTTAAACGGGCTTTTATTTGAAAAGAAGGCACGGATAGCCAAGGCCAAGGCAACGCAGCGGAAGGGCTGTTTTTAGGAAATTGGGGATGGGTGGTTCTTGGAGAGACTCGAAGGCAAGGCAGTCCGTGTGAAGATACAGCGGGTGAGAATTTGTATGGTGTAGCGGGACGAAAGTGGACCGGATGATTTGGAAAACGGATTGCTGCTGGTTTTGGAGATGAGGATCGACAGGGTAAAGGTGATCAGTGTCTGCACGGCCGGAACGGGCATGCCCCTTTGATGGAAAAGGGCTTCGAAAGCACTTCGCGGCTGAAGCCGTTGCTTTTGTGCGGCACGAGAGGAGAGCTATTTTGTTTAATTACTTGTTTGCAGTTTGTTATATTTTTTCTGCAAGGCTAGTATGATCACTGGTCGGGCAAAAAGATTTCCCGGAAAGTATTTGACATTTTCTTTTGATGGATTTACTTCTGCGCGAGTCAGCGGGGATTTCCGTCTGAAGGGGATGGATGTCCGTTGCCGACTCCAACACCTTTATGCAATCGGTTCTCGATACACCCGTTTTGGTTCTCAACCGCCTTTGGCAGGCGGTGAATACATGCAGTGCCCGCCGTGCATTCACCCTACTTTACCAGGGTCACGCGCAGGTGGTTTCTGCAGAGGGCGGTCAGGGTTTTTTGACCCATGATTTCAAGAGTTGGCAGGATTTTTCGCGGATAAATCCAGACCCGGACATGGCAAAAACGGTTTCGATGCGTATTCGGGTGCCACGAGTAATTGTGCTGCTTTTCTTCGAGCGCTTGCCAAAGAAGGAAGTGAAGTTCACACGTCACAATGTTTTCGAGAGGGACAACAACACCTGCCAATATTGCAACAAGGTTTTTCCGCGCGAGATGCTGAACTTGGACCACGTCATGCCAAGGGATCGTGGCGGGCAGACGAGTTGGGAAAACATCGTTTGTTCGTGCATTCCATGCAACACGCGCAAGGGGAACCGCCTCCCGCACGAGGCGGGAATGGCGCTCACCCGAAAGCCGAAACGCCCGCGCTGGAGGCCGTTCGTGAATATCTCGGTATCGAGCCACCCGCACGAGAGTTGGCGTCATTTCCTGGACATCGCGTATTGGAATGTTGAGTTGGGGGACGGATAATTGCGGTCGGATTTTTCGAGAGAAATCAAGACCCCGAAAAAAAATAAAAAAACTTCTTGTGTGCGCCGAAGACCTATGAGAAATTGAAATCGTTCTGGGGGGAACAGCAGGCCGTCGTGACACTCGTCGCGGCGGCCTGCAACTTTTATAGGGGTTTCGAGATTTGCGAAAGATTCAGGCCGAGGGAGCAGATGAGAGTTGTGGAAGCATTTCCTGAAAAAGGTGCGCAGCCTCTTGGAGAGAAGATTCGAAGTCAATCTGCGCGCCACTCTCCCGCTCGAGACTCGTCATTTCCACCCCGGTAAGACCACAAGGAGTGATGCTTGAGAAGGCGCCTGTCGAGCTGGCAAGGATATTGATGGCGAAGCCGTGCATGGAAATCCATTTGCGAACGCCGACGCCGAGCGAGGCCAGTTTTCGTTCCCCGGCCCATACACCGGTGAGGCCGTCGCAGCGTTGGGCGGTGACTCCAAAGCCAGCGCAGAAGCGGATGAGATACTCCTCGAGAAAACGGAGGTAGAGATGGAGGTCTCGACCGCGCGTGTTTAGATCGAGAATGGGATAACCTGTGAGTTGGCCGGGGCCGTGGTAGGTGGCCTGGCCGCCGCGATTGGTCTCAAAGACGGGGTGCGGAAGCCCTTCGCGGAGACTCGAGCGGTCGCGTGTGCGGCCAATGGTGTAAACGGGCTCGTGCTCGAGGAGGATGAGGGTTTCGTCGGCCTCGCCGCATTGCACCAGCCCGACAAGGTGCTCCTGGAGAGCGAGCGCGGCTTCAAACGAGAGGCGACCGGGAAAGAGGATTTTCATCGGCGGCGGAGCGGGGCGGGAGCGGGGAAGTTGGTAGTTTGAAAATGGGTGAAGCCCACTGCTATGGCATCCGCAGCATCAGCTGGAGGTGTGACGGTGAGGCCGAGGAGTGTGCGAACCATGAAGGCGACTTGGGTTTTTTGCGCGGCGCCAGTACCCACGACGGCCTGCTTAACGCGACGAGGCGCGTATTCGTGAATGGGCAATCCGCGCTGGGCAGCGGCCAGCAAAACGGCTCCACGCGCGGATCCCAGCGTGATCGCGGTAGGAAAACTCTGCACATAGATCACGCTCTCGACGGCCATGGCTCTGGGATTGAATCGCGCAATGGCATCCGTGAGCCGTGTGTGAATTTCCAAGAGGCAGCCTGCAAGCGTGAGCTTCGGCGGGTTTTTTATCACATCGAAATGCAGGCAGCGAACCTTGCCGGAAGCGCGCTGGAGCACGGCGAAGCCAGTTCCACGGAGCGAGGGATCCACGGCGAGCAAGACATCATCGGCATCCATTGAACAGGAAGATCAGAAATTGCGGAAAGTCATCGCCCCGGCGGCAGGAACGAATTCATCCGGCTTCTCGCCGTTTTTGAGATATGCCACGGTGTTGTCGCCCTCGGTGGGAATAGTGACTTGTCCTGGGCCCACAAAGCCCGGCGATCGATCGGTGAGAGTATAGAGGATATTCAGCAAGCCGCCGGGTTGGAGGTTTGCTGAGGACCGGTTGACTTTCACAAGGCGCGCGGTGATTTCCACATCCTGCTGACCCTGCTCGGCGCCAGGCTCAATATTCACCCGCAGGATTTCGAGAGTCAGATACTCAGGGGCGGCGGCCTGCATCTGCTCGTAAGCCGAAGGTGGAAGCTCGGCGTGCAGGCTAGCGAGAAAAAACATGGCGAAGAAGGCTGTCAAAATCTGGCGCATGGGAATCTTCTGGCCGTCGCAGGCTGGATGCGCAAGCGAATCCGTGCGAACGAATCTTTCGGATGCCGGTCCACATGCGGTGTGGTAAGACATCGCTCCTCGTCGCACATGAAAAAATACCTCCTTCCGATCCTGCAAGCAGCGGTGACGATTTATATTTTTGCGAGGATTTTTGGTGATGCTGCCTTGAGGGAAAATGCCGCACGGGCCTTGGCGGCGGCGGACTTCGCATGGCTCGCAGGCGCGGCCTGCGCAGCGGCTGTGAGCGAGGTTCTCTGCGCGACAAGGTGGTGGGTGATCCTGCAGGCGTTCGGCCTTCCACTGCGCTGGCGCGATGCAGTGGCCTTCAGCGCGATCGGACTCTTCTATTCGCTTGGCTTGCCGGGATCGGCAGGTGGCGACGCCGTACGGACGATGTATCTCATGCGCCTCTACCCTGAAAAAAAAATGGCATCCGCCTTCTCGGTCCTCGCCGACCGTCTGTGCGGACTAGTGGCCCTAGTGGTCTTCATGGCGGCAGCGTTGGCATGGAATCGGGAAACATTCCTCTCAGGCGAAATAGGACGGGGCATCGTGCTCTCGGCAGCGAGCCTGCTCGGCGGCACCTTGATCCTGCTCGCGTTGTGGTGGACGACATCGATTCCGGAGCTCGGCGATTTCGTGAGACGGCGCCATCCGCGGTTCAGCCCGCACCTGCTGGAATCCGGAGCGATTTTCCACCAAATGGCGAAACGACCGGGCGCTGTTTCGAAGGGATGCTTGCTGGCGGCGACGGCTCTGGCGGCACACTTTCTGGGATACTATTTTAGCTCCAGAGCTTTTGGATCGCCGCTGCAGATCGGTGTGCTTTTTTCCATCATGCCCATCGTGGACACTCTCACCATGCTCCCGGTGGCGCTGTATGGGCTGGGATTGCGCGAGGCGATCTTCAACGCCCTGCTGGGTGCTTTTTTTGGGACGCCATCCGCAACGGCGACACTGATTTCGCTGGGAGGATTTGGTGCCCAAGCAATGGTCGCACTCTGCGGCGCTTTCTTCCTGCCTTTTGTGAAGTTGCTTGGCCTCGAAAACGAAACGACAAGTCAAAAATAAACCCAACGCCGTAGTTGGAATTTTGGCGTCATTCGGCTACGGATAAGGCCGTGCAGCCTATCCGCTCCAAACGCCGCAGAAATCCCGAGGTCTGGCACAAGGCCAACCGAATGATGATCGCCCTGATCATCGCTGGCGGCGCAGCCGTGGCCGTGGCGGCATTCTATCCCGAAATCGCCCGCCACCGCGCGCTCTCCGTGCAACTCGCGGAGGAGAAAAGCACACTCGCCGCAGAAGAACTCAAGAAAGCTCGCCGTGAACGCGAAGTGCATCTTCTCAAACACGACAGCGAGTATGTCGAAATCATCGCCCGCGACCGCATCGGCGTCATGAAAGAAGGCGAGACGATTTACCGGCTCGATACGCCAGTGGCACCACCCGCCAAGCAGAACGCGAACTGAGACCGCAGCGCGGGAGTTTTCAGAATTAAGTTTAAAGAGACACCATGCGGCTGTAGTGTGTCGGGCTTAATGAACGAAGAACTTCAGAATTTGGACACCTCCGCGATCAAGGGCCGCTTGGCCTCGTTGCGGAGGTTTCTTTGACTTGCCGGCCCTGACCCAAAAACTCTCTGAAATCGAGGCCCGCATGGCGGCGCCGGATTTCTGGGACAACCGCGAACGCGCCCAGCGCGATGTCGCCGAAGTCTCCTCGCTGCGTGGAAAAATCCAACCCATGCAGGCGCTGGAGTCCCGCGCCGCCGATCTTGATGTGCTGCGTGAACTCGCATTGGAAGAGCCGCCGGAGAATCAAGCCGCCGCTGTTGCCGAAGTGATGGCAGAGTTTTCCGCGATCCAAAAAGACCTCGATAAATTCGAGATCACCGCCCTGCTGTCGGGTCCCTACGACAACTGCCCAGCCTTCCTTTCCATCAATGCCGGAGCGGGCGGCACCGAGTCTTGCGATTGGGCGGATATGCTGCTGCGCATGTATCAGCGTTGGATGGAACGCCACGGCTTGGAGTGCGCTATCACGGACATCCAGCTCGGCGACGAGGCGGGTATCAAGTCCGCCACGCTGCGCGTCACGGGCGAGAATGCCTACGGCTACCTGCAGACCGAGCGCGGAGTCCATCGCCTCGTGCGCATCTCGCCCTTCGACTCTAACAAGCGCCGTCACACCTCATTCGCAGGCGTCGATGCGGTGCCGGAAATCGAAGATGTGCCAGTGGAAGTCAACGAAGCGGACATCAAGCTCGACACCTTCCGCGCCGGCGGTAAAGGCGGACAGAATGTGAACAAGGTGGAAACCGCCGTGCGCCTCACGCACATCCCCACCGGAATCGTGGTGGCCTGCCAGGCCGAACGCAGCCAGGGCCGGAACCGCGAACTTGCCCTCCAACTCCTCAAGGCGAAACTTTTCCAAATCGAAAGCGACAAAAAGCGTGCCGAGGTGGACCGCCAATACGGCGAGAAAGGCGATGTGGCTTGGGGAAATCAAATCCGCAGCTATGTCTTCCAACCCTACCAGATGGTCAAAGACCTCCGCACCGGCGTGAAAATTGGTGACATCCAGGCCGTAATGGATGGAGACATCGACGCCTTTATCGAAGGCAAACTCCGCGGCCTCACCTACAAAAAAGGCGAAAACGATGAGGCAGACGAGTAACGCGGCTCAAACTTTTCGAGCTGGCAGGAGAAATGCCCTCACCAACGGAACTGCCAGCAACAGGAGAATCCAAGAGGCTGGTTCAGGCACTGCGGCAGTCCAGGCAAGGCTGTAATCAACAGCATTCGAATCGGAGCTGACTGACAGGGCATAGCGCCCAGGCGAGAGGCCGGTGGCATAGATCAATTCCACATTGTCCACCGTGCTGAGGCTGGCGGCGATTTGGGTTCCCAACGTGAAGCCGCTTGCGGAATACAACCGCAAATCGAGGTTCGAAACGAGCGTCGAAAAATCGTAGGACACAGCCAAAGGGGAGGGATTCGTATCAAAAGGCATAACTTTACTATTCCAAACCAGACACGCTGTGAGCGAAAAAGGCGTGGCGTCGTTTAGATCAAAGAAATAAAACGCAGCAGACTGGCTGGAGGCGCTGCCAAAATTCCAGCCCTCGCTGCCGACAAGGCTCGTCGACGAGGCCGCATATTCTCCGGCGGTCAGAAGGCGATAAGACGACGCCACGTCGAGCTCACCGGCTCCGTAGCGTTCATCAAGCGGCGAGGATTCGCTGTTGGTCCATGGGGTTGAAAATTCCTCCTCTTCCTTGGATGCTCCTGCAAGCAGAATGGAGCGGATCGCAACGGATTCCGAGCCATTCGATAAACCCGGAGTCGTGGACGCCTTGTCCAGCAGCAAGGCCGCAGCGGAGGCGACCGTTGGCGCGGCCCAGCTTGTCGCCCCCGCAGGCACAACGAGGCTGGGTTTTGTTCGGCCCGAGCCGTCCAAGGATGTCGAGCCGAAGCTGTGGCTTCCATTTGAGAGGCCCACGGCCAAAGCGTTGTGGGATTGGGCCATGAGGTTCGGAACCGGGCCGTTTCCATTGTTCAAGCCCACCGTTGCCACCACATTGTCACGGTCCAGCATGTAATCGAAACGCCTCAGAATCTGGGTATCGAGGGTCACGTTGCTGGTCGTTCCGATCCAGCTGTGATTTTGAATCGAAGCTGTCTCGTTCTTTGGCAATTGGGAGGCCGTCGTTGCTTGAAGAAAACCGCCGCTAAGCCAGCTATTGACTTCATAAACCGCGATGGATGAGTTTCCCGCGCCTAGGCTTGGGGAAAGCGATCCGCTGCCATACAAATAAGCTCCCACGGAGGTGGCATGGGAAGAGACGGTTGTATTCCCGCCTGAGGGAAAGGAAAAAACCCCGCTGGAGAATGACGACGTGTCCGGCCTGTAAGAGCCATCGACGGAAGCCTCCACCTGAGTTACCGAAATGCCCTGGCCTGTTGGCAATGAGCCTCCCAACATGCCCTGCAACTCGGTGAATCCTATGTCTGCAAGCCCTTCAGAAGACAGCTGTGCGCGAGCCTGATTCAGACAAAAAGCACAGCACAGGATGCAAACGAGGTTAAAAAAAACTCGTCGCGAACCCGGCATACTGATCGGAGATCCCGTTTCCATGATGGAATCTTGGCGTTCTTGCATTAAATTTCCATGCTGAATTGCGTTAGAAAACCACTCCGGCCAGGAAACCGAGAACTGCGGCATTTTGAACAGAGGCTGTTCCGGTTCCATTCGGATGCGAGAGATATTGAGCGAAGGGTTGGACATAAGACCAACCATTGATTTGGAAGCGGTATCCGCCTTCGATCACAGCGGTGTAGCCATCCACCGCTGGACTGACATCGCCTTGATATGCTCCGTAGCCAAGGGAGATCATCGTCAAATCCTCGTCGCGTCCAGGAATGAGGCCCGTGTAAACGAAGCCGCTTTGGAAGTAGAAGGGGCAGGTGTTTTTCACAGCATATCCCGGAGCGAAGGTGAGCAAATTGAAGGTGCTCAGGCCTTGCTTGGACAAGACACGGGGAAGGTTATTCATGGGAGTGGTGAAGGATTTTTCGCTGGCCACGGTCTTTCCACTGACGACGGATTTCCCATCGCCTCGCGGTTGCGCCGCAGGGGCCTCGCTTGGCTCGCGATAAAGCATCTGATCGGCTTGGAAATAGAATCCGTATTGGCCGGCATTGTTTGTGCCATTCCAAGAGCGGGTCTTGTTCGCGGGTGTGCCATAAAAGTAACCGCCGAGAGCATATTTGCCCGGCAGTTTGGCTTCGCCAATTTTGGGTGTGTAACCGGTCTCACCCATGTAGAAGAGGCCGTTCTGGTTCGTGGCGGGACCATATCCTTGAAAAGCCAGGCCGTGGTTGGTCGAAGCGGTGGCTTGTGGAAAGGACATGAAAAGACCGTTCTTCAGGTAGATGGTTTCTTGGAGCTGGATTTTCAGCGTGCCGCCCCATGTGGAGAAGCTGGATGAGAACGGGATATTGCCACCGATGCCCTTGGCGCTGTTCACCGCATTGTTCAAGAAGAGCTTCGAGAGCGGTTGATCGGCAAATTCCTTTTGTGGCTGGAGCCAGCCGCCGCGCAAGACGACCATGTCTTTGATGGGCAGCATTCCCTTGGTGCCAATTTCGAGACCGAACGAGAGCACGCGGAACTGGGTGCCTGACTGCCAGTTTGAGGGATTGAACATCGACTGCGCCATCACGAAGTTGTTCGGATTCGAGTTCTGCGTCGAGTCGCGGTAGCGGAAGCTCGAGAAGGCGAGAACGCCCTCGAGGGGTTCATTTTTTAGAAGCTTTCCGAAATTGATCTCGTTGCCGAAGTTGATTTGTTGATCCCAGAATCCGCGAGAACCTTTTTCGCTGTCCACCACACCGAAGAATGCTCCTTGGTAGTTGCCGTTGAAGGAAACGCCCTCGGTCGCCAATTTCCGGCGCAGGTCGAAGCCGAAATTGCCGCCGCCGCCGAGCATGTATTTGCCATTCCACCAATCGTTGAACGGCTTCGAGCGGTCGTCATCCGGTGCTGGCAGGCGCTCTCCACCAATCGTTCCCGAGGTGCCGGACAGCACTTGTCCGTCTTTTATTTCCACAGATCCTCGCAGCACGATGGGCTGCCAGTGTAGGCCTTGGAGAAGATTGGTGTTTTCTTGATCGGCGGCAAAAGCGCCCGTTGCGGAGGTAATGGCAAATGCCGCTGCACAGGCAATGGCTCTGGTCGGAATGCGGGAGAGGTGCTTCATGGCAAGAGTAGTCTGCCGGTAGCCGCAGAGTGGAGAATGCGTTTTATGTAAATTTTTCGTAACTTCTGCAAATGCGGGTGGTCGTAATATGCCTCCGCCCAAGCAGACAGCCCACACTCGACAAGCCCGCCACCAGCGTTATTGTGGCTTCGCGATGAAATTCGAAGACTGGCCTGAGGAATGGCAGGAATGGGCAAAACTCACCCCGCTCGAGCGCTTCTGGGAAAGCGAGAAAATCTGTGCTCAATATCTAGCCATGGGAGGTAGCCTTGATCCCGGCCCCGATCCGACAAGTCCTTTCTACGATCCAGAAACATCAGCTTCAGGCGCTGCTTATGGGCGGCTAGGCCTGCGTGTTCTACGGCGCAGCGCAGTTTAGTAAAGACGTCGATTTTCTCATTCTCGCGAAGGAGGAAACTTTGAAGGCCTTCACGCCGCGCTTGCGGAGCTTGATGCCGTAAGAATTGCCATTCCACGCTTAGACCCGCGCGTTTTGGATCGCGGGCACGCCGTCCACTACCGCTGTAAGGTAGCTGGTGTCGAAGGGCTCCGCGTCAATGTCATGACAAAACTTCGCGACCTGCCGGATTTTTGCGTGCTTTGGGAGAGGCGCACAACGGTCACGGATGGACGGGCGTTTCACCTTCTCGCCGTCCCCGACCTCGTCAATGCGAAGAAAACCCAACGCCTCAAGGATTGGCCCATGATCAGTGCCTTGGTGGAGAGCCATTATGAGGCGCATTCCAAAGAGCCAAAACCTCAGCGCATCGAATTCTGGCTTAGGGAGTCGCGCACCGAGGAACGACTCCTCGACCCCGCCGTCCGCTTCCCGAGCGAAGCCGCCGCGATGGTATCCGCACGCCCACTCCTCGCGCTCGCCATCGCGCCCGATCTGCCGCGTTTGCGCAAGGCGTAGGATGCCGAGGTACGGGCCGAACAGGAGAAGGACCGCATTTATTGGGAACCCCTCAAGCGCGAAATGGAAGAATTCCGACGCGCCGAACGGGCCGCATCCTAGCGGAATCGTCACGGGATTGTCTCTTGCCATCGGCCGCCCAAGCGGCTTTTCTGGCAGGCTAAATAAAAAATCCCACATGAATTTAGACACCGCTTCTCTCGAAATCGCCGCCCGCGACGCCCGTGGGTTGGCCATGGACGCCGTCACGAAATGCAAATCCGGCCACCTCGGCCTCCCGCTTGGAGCGGCGGACATCGGAGCCGTCCTCTTCGGCACCTCGATGAGCTTCAATCCCGATGAGCCCCGCTGGCTGAACCGCGACCGCTTCATCCTCTCCGCAGGCCACGGCAGCATGTTCCTCTACGGCTGGCTACACCTCGCGGGCTACGGCGTGTCCTTGGAAGAGGTCAAAAATTTCCGCCAACTCGGCAGCATCACTCCCGGACATCCGGAGTTCCACGAAACGCCCGGCGTCGAGGCCACAACAGGCCCGCTCGGCCAAGGCGTGTCGAATGCCGTTGGTTTTGCCATCTCGGCCAAAATGTGCGAGGCCCGCTTCAACACATCCGCCCACAGCATTTTCAACCACCATGTCATCGCGCTTGCCGGTGATGGCTGCCTCCAAGAAGGCGTGGCGATGGAAGCCAGCGCGCTAGCAGGCCACCTCGGCCTCGACAACCTGATCCTCATTTATGATTCCAACAACGTGACGCTCGACGCCATGGGTCCCGTCACCCAGAGCGAAGACACTGCCGCGCGCTACGCCGCCATCGGCTGGGATGTCCACCAGATCGATGGACACAACCTCCACGAGATCGCCGAGGCCATGGAAAAGGCCAAATCCGCCACCAGCGGTAAGCCGCAGTTCATCATCGCCAAGACACTCATCGGAAAAGGCATTCCCGAAGTCAGCGGCACAAACAAAGCCCACGGCGAGGCCGGCGTGAAGTTTGTCACCGAATCCCGCAAGGCACTCGGCCTGCCCGAGGAGACTTTCTTCGTCGCTCCGGAGACCATCGCCTATTTCGAAAAACGCAAAGCCACCCTCAAAGCCGATTACGCCGCGTGGGAAAAATCCTACGCCGCCTGGCGCTCCGCCAACGCCGATCTGGCCAAGGAAATTGATGATGCCGTCGCGGGAAAAACTCCGAACCTCCTCGATGTCATCCCGCCGTTTGATCCAGCCGTCAACATCGCCACCCGCAAGGCCGGCAGCGATGTGCTCCAGCCGATCTGTGCCGCCATGCCACTCGTCACCAGCGGCAGCGCCGACCTGCATGGCTCCACGCTGAACTACATCAAGGATGGCGGCGATTTCAACCGCACCAACCACGCCGGACGCAACCTCCACTTCGGCATTCGCGAACACGCCATGTGCGGCATCATGAACGGCATCGCCTACGACGGCATCTTCCGCGCCAGCGGGGCGACATTCCTCGTCTTCAGCGACTACGGCCGACCATCGATCCGCCTCGCTGCGTTGTCACATCTCCCGACCGTTTATATTTTTACCCACGACTCCGTGGGAGTTGGAGAAGACGGTCCGACCCACGAACCCGTCGAGACCGTGGCCGCCCTGCGCGCGATTCCCGGCTTGGATGTCATCCGTCCCGCCGATCCCGAGGAGACAGCCGGAGCCTTCGCCGCAGCTTTCCAAAAGACCAACGGCCCAACGATGCTCGTGCTCTCGCGCCAGAATCTGCCAACCCAAAACGACATCCCCGTCGCCACGCGCCGCGAAGGTGCTTTCAAGGGCGGCTACATCGCCAAAAAAGAAACCGCCGCGCTGGAATACATCCTCCTCGCAAGCGGTAGCGAACTCCAACACGCCATGAATGCTGCCGCAGAACTTGGTGCCGGAGCCCGCGTCGTGTCCATGCCCTGCTTCGAGCGCTTCGAAGCCCAAAGCGCGGAATACAAGGAATCCGTTCTGCCAAAATCCTGCCGCAAACGCGTCTCGATCGAAGCCGGCATCTCCGACCCATGGTTCCGCTATGTCGGCCTCGACGGCAAAACCGTAGCCATCGACCGCTTCGGCCTCAGCGCCCCGGGCAACATCGTCATGGAAAAACTTGGGATAACCGCCGCCCACGTCGTAGCCGCAGCAAAAGCACTCTAAAGCTGAATTGACCACAGAGCGCACAGAGTTGGTAAAGCCCGGTAGGCAGAGAATTTTTTCTTCACCTCTGTGTTCTCTGTGACCTCTGTGGTCAATTTCTAACCCTATGCCGTCGAAATTCGAACCCGAAGAAATCCGTCGCAAGGCTGAGGAGCTGGAATCCGCCAGCCTGCGCGAGGTTTTGTCATGGGCATGGGATAAATTCGGCACACGCGCTGCCATCGGCACCAGCTTTCAAGGAGCCGGTCTCGTCGTCATGAACGAGGCCTTCACAAACGGCCTGAATTTCCCCGTCTTCACGATCGATACCGGCCTGCTCTTTACCGAGACGCTGGACTTGAAAGCCGCTGTCGAAAAACGTTTCGGCATCACCATCGAGCCGCTCGTCCCGGAGCAAACCCTCGATGAGCAAGCCACCGAACTCGGCCCCGAGCTTTGGAAAACCAAGCCCGACCTTTGCTGCTCCCTCCGCAAGGTCATTCCCCTGCAAAAAAAACTCTCCACACTCGATGTCTGGATCACCGGAGTTCGCCGCCAGCAAAACGACTCACGCGAGAAAACAAAGATCGTCGAACTCTACCACTTCGATGTCCTCCGCGACCTCTACATCGTGAAACTCAATCCCATGGCCGCCTGGACCCGTGACCAAGTGCAGGACTACATCAAAAAACACGACCTCCCCGTGAACGCCCTCACAGCACGCGGCTACCGCTCCATCGGCTGCCAACCCTGCACCCGTCCCACCGCGAACGGCGAAAACGAACGCGCCGGCCGCTGGACCGGCTTCGACAAAAGCGAGTGCGGCATCCACACCTTTCTCGGCAGTAATATCTGAGGCTGTTTTTCGAAGAGCTCTCTACCACTAGCGGATTGGGCCGAAGGCCTGAAGCGTGTTAAGGATACCTGTCTTTGCGAATTCATCCTCTGCGCGCGCTGAGAGGCGTCCATAGGATGAGGTCGCCTGCCAGAGGTGCGTGGAGAGTTCCGTTGGTATCGAGCGCAACGAATACACCATTTTCTTCACTCAGGGAAAAAAGCGGAGCAACGTGTAGGAGCTTACGCCTAGTTGCAGCGCGAATTCGGCTTTTTACGGGATGCGCTGAGAGTAGCCTCCACACTTTTGAAGGAGCGGAAGAAAATGTGGCCTTTATACTGGTTCCTTGACTTCGGTTCCTTTCCCCCGCCTCCAGGAGGCGACTCAAGGGCTTGGCGATGGGGATTCTGTAGCTTGGGGGGGAGACAGGACCTGACGAATTGTTTTAGCCCACTGGGGAAAATCAGGGTGCTCCGGGTGAGAGCGAAGGAGCTGGAGAATTTCGGCGCAGCCTTTGCTTTTAAGACCAACGAGCGTCATATCGTTGGCGCGGGAGAAAAGCATGCGGGGCTGGGTGACCATATGGAATTTGTCGGCTTCGTAATCCAGTCGTCCAAGAGTGATCCGATCGGCTTGAATTTTGATCTGAAGATCCCACGTTCCAACGAGAAGAGGGCTGTTTTCTTTGCGCAGTGATTGGCGGATATTTTTCTCAAAAATTCCATCGATATTCCCTGGGTTCAATTCCCAGTCATTCGCTTTGGGGAGCCATGGCCCGAGCAGCATCCATTTGGCGAAAATGCTGTCGGCAAGGGAGCGGTCAAGGAGGCCTTTTGCCTCGGGTGGAAAACTGATGCCCTTGGCCTGATCCAAGAGCATTTTTGATACATCATTGATATATGACAAAGAGGGATTTACAAAATCATTTGGTTTTCCCGAATCTGCGCGATGAAGGCTCAAAACCAAGTAACGTAGATGTAACTCAAGGGCTGTCTGCATTTCCTGAGAGCGGAGGAGATCCGCATTTTTCTTTTTCCAATCCGAAAAGGCCTGACTTTTATCTTTGAGACCGTTGAATTGGGTCGCCTCAACGGCATCTTCATAAAGTCGCGAAGCAGCGGGTCCACTCTTGAGGGAGTTTTGCAGGATGTTGACCATTTGTGTCTTGCTTGCAAGAAGCCGGTCTTTTTGTTTTGCCTCCAATTGCTCCACCTCCTGCAAAATCTGTTCGGTATTGATGGGCGCAGCATCACGCTCAGCGTAGACGGGAAGGAGAGTTGCGGCTAAAGCGAATGCGACGATGGGGGGCGAAAATTGCATCGGACTGACATTTGTAAAAAGAAAAGCACCTGTCAAATCAAATAGCTCGCTTCCCCGCGACGTTTCCAAAGTTCGCCATGGGGGATCGCGACCATCCTTGGGCCTTGGCGGCTGCGCCTGGCGCCGAACGAATTGTTTGCTCAATGGGCTGTCACGCCTTGTTTTCTCGGAGAGTTAATCAGAGCACAAGACCGACCTGGCCCGTCAAAGCGGCGGCGGTTGGATGCCCCGGGCAGCGAAATACTGCCGCAGGAATTCGATGTCGCCGCGATCTTTTTCGCGACCGGCGCGGCACTTCATGCGCCAGAGCAGCTCGGGGCTGGCGAAGGGGATCGCCACGCCGTCGATTTCGTGAATGACGAGACTTTGGGAGGCTTCGTGGTAGTCGATCCCGGAGGCTTTTGCCATGAGGTCCACAATGATTTCGTCTGCCACGCGCACGACGGTGTATTTTTCGACTTCACCGGCTTCGAGTTCCCGCACACAGCCATCCGGAAGCGTGGCGAGAGCCTCATAGACACGGGCCTCGTTTGCCAGATCAGTATCGATGAGGATATCAATGTCGCCAGTGGTTCGCGGATACCCAGCTAAAATGATGGCAAACCCTCCCACGACCATGAACCTTGCTCCGCGCAGTTGAAGCTCGCGGCAGAGTTCAACGAAATCCTTGCGCTCGGGCGGCCGAGGAATCAATTCGCCGGTTTCCGGATCAAATGGTCCATCAGCCATTGGTCAGCATCCTCGTTTGTTTCGAATCGAAAAACTCCCTTCGGAATTTTCGGTTGTGGAAACCCTCGCAAGCTATTCTGCAGGCTCATTGCGTAATCGATGTAATTCTCTTGCGTGAGGTTGGCGCGCTTGCCAACGACCTTCCCAACCGGATCATCGATGTTCACCACGGGGTGCATGACCGGAAACTAAGCCTGCCCGAGATCACGGGCAAGAGACAAAAAGATGATCCGTGGATAAACCGAAGTCGCGCTCAACAGGAAGATCCATCCTCTGGCATGGCCCATTTTTCAAATTCGAACAGCGATAAGCCAAACGCAAATTGCCTGATTACTCTACCAGTGTCGCATCTTTCGCACAGCGGAAACCAACATGGCTGCTACCAGTATCCGGCGGCGTGCCACGCCTCGCCGAGGGGGGGGGTAGATTTCACAGTAATCAGCAAAAAACGGGCGCTGCGCGGTTGGACGGGAACTAACCACGGAGCAAGGAGAGCACGCTCCCAGTGTCAGGATCAGAGGGAGCGTATTCAAATCGGTGAATTTCAAGGCATCGGTCCAAGGACTTGAGGAATCGTGACGATGCCTCGCTTGGTGAGTTCATCCACAGCCCGTGCAGAGAAGACTCCGTCGGTCTCGAGGGCGACGGATTTCACATTGGAATCGTCCTGCGCCATCTTGCGAAGCGTGCTCGCGCGGGATTCAGTCGGTTCCATCCAAAGTATGAGATCACCCGCAACAGGAGCTACCAGGACGCCCTGGGAATCCAGAGCTGCAAGAACACCCGCTTCTTCCCGAAACGACAGAAGGGCTGCGGAATCTTGGTGGTGCTTTCGCAAAATGTGCGCGACTTGCATGAAGTCGAGAGCTTGCTCCGGCGTGGAGGCTTTCGAGGCGAAGCGGAGAAACGGATCGGGATTTCGGCCGATATCCTTCAGATCGGCGGTGAGAATTGTCTTCTGCCAAGGTGAGAAGGCGGTGTTGGAAAGAAACCCCTCCACCTCGGCGGGAGTGGCTCCGAGGGCTGTGAGCGCAGCGCGGTTTTTGACAGTCATTTCCTGCGGCGTGGATTCGATGAGCGTGCGTTGAAGTGTTTGGTTCACATTCACCACGGAAATCGCGGTGCCCACTCCCCCGCTGAGCAAGAAGCCGGAGAGATCGACCACCAGTGCGCCGCCTGCCATGGCTCGTGCGGTGGCATCCAACTTTTCCTGCAGGAGGACATCCCTCGAATAAGGTGTCACTCCAAGCTGGACGGCCAGCGCGGATTTTTTGCGGGAAACACCAAGAACCGCCTCGGCTCCGGAGCGTGGATTCGCTTTGCCCTCGGCAGTGTTTTTGACAGCGTCGCCGACGCGTCCCAGCAGGCGGGCAGCGCCTTGGGGAAGGCGTTGAACCGTGCCGAGAGGATCTTTTGCGGCTTCCTTCACACTCTCGACCTTCTCGGCCCCCGCTTTGACGAGTGCCTTTCCGAACTCCTCGGATTCATCAAGTGCATCGAGCGCCGTGATCGCTTGGATCTCGCTGGTGCGAACAGCAAGGCTTTGCGTGCCTGTGACGGATTCGGCGCCATTGGGGCCTTGAAGCGTGTAGGTGAGATGCAGGCCGTCCGGCTGCGCGGCAGGAGCAATGGTATAAAGCGAGCTGGTCAGCTTTGTGGCGGGAACGAAATCGGCCGCAGACACCGGCTGAAGCGCCTCATAAGTTGTAGGCTGGGGTTCCATCTGCGCCAGGAGCGTGGTCAGGCTGATTGAGAAGGAAAGAAAGAGTCGTTTCATAGGATGTGGCTTCGCGAGAAGCTAAAAACTATTCGGAAAAGATCCGTAGCCAGTCTTTTTTCATATCAACAACGATCCACCCTCGATCGGCTGCTTCGGCCAGAGCGGCGACAAGTTGGCCGGTGCTTTTGGGCTTCGCGTCATAGGCATATTCGCGCTCGGCGTCGGTGTGGTGGACGATCAGCCCGAGGGAGGGACGGGGATTGCTGATGGTGGTGTATTCCAGCATTTGTTTGTCACCATCGCTGTTGCCGAATGCAGCGATGGGACGGCGGCCAATAAATTGATGAATGCCGACAGGCTTGCCTGATTTGTCATCAATGAAGAGGTCTGCCATTGTTTTCACCAGCACGGGCCCGGAATCCCTCAATTCAAAGACGGCCCGGGTATTGGAGCCGACGACCTGCTCGGGCGGAATGCCGTAGGTCTTTTCCGTGAAGACCCGCAGGAAATCCGCCCCGCCACCGGAAACGATGAAGGTTTTGAATCCGTTGGCGCGCAGAAATTCCAACACTTCCAGCATGGGTTGGTAGGCAAGTTGATCGTAGGGGCGCTTGAACCTCGGGTGCCGTGCGGTGGAAAACCAAGCGCGCACGCGGGCGGCAAAATCTTCGGTGGTCATTCCAGACCCAACGAGTTCGATGATATGGAAAAGGCCCTTGTAATGATCTGCGAGCAATGCCGGCACATCACCAGCAAGCGCGGCTTGCACAGCGGAATCGTCTTTCCACGAGGGCTCCTCGGGCAGGCGGCGGCGCAATTCGTCGAGCGCGAAGGCAAGTTGGAACGGCAACGGGTTTTCAGGCCAGAGCGCTCCGTCGTTGTCGAAAACAGCGATCCGCTCTGGCAGAGGGACGAAATCCTTGGAATCCGCGTCGGTGGTTTTTTCCACGAAGTCGAGGATGGCTTGCTTGGCCACGCCAGAGTTCCAAGAGGGAAGAGGGTCGGCCAAAACAAGAGACGGCAAAGCCAACGCGAGAAGCAGGGCGAGAATATGTGGCGTGAGTTTCATTTGATGAGGATAGCTTGTTCGGACTTTGCAATAATTAGCATTAGGGAGAATTCGGAATCGTTGCGGTAAAAACCTCGGGAAGACAGTTGAGAGGAAAGCGTGTTTTAAAAACTAAATTCGAACCCCGCGACTGGACCGTATGTGGTCACATCATACGAAAAACCAGCTTGGTTGTATTCGTAGCCAATGGCCCGATATCCCGCAATGAGCGCCCCCCAGCGGTTGATCTGCGCGCCGACACCAGCGAATACCTGCCAGGTGAGTTCCGAATTCGCGCCGAATCCCCCGATGTCTCCACGCGCGACGACAAAAAGCCAATCGGTCAGGTAGGCACGGGAGCGAAATCCGATGACTGGGTCCACCCATGTGCGCGAGAAGGAGCGGGAGCGGCCCTTGAGCAATGCGGGCTTGAGTTCAAGATCAAGCCCAAGAGACATCATGCGGAAACCCGCTTGGAGATCGAAGCTGAAGCGCTTCGATTGGATCACACGGTAGCCGAAGAGACTCGTCCATTGGAACTGATTGAGGGTGGAGGTGAGCTGCCCGAAAAGCGGGCCGGGCGTTTCCTTGCCCGCCTCAAATTGGGCGAAGATCACATCGTTTTCCAGTGACCAACGATCATAGCCGACCTCCGCGAGGAACATGGCTCCGAATGTTAGTTTGGAAAGCGCGTCCGTGGCCCCGATGTTGGCATCCGCGCTCAGCGGGCCAGCTCCGACAGTGCCGCTCACAGAGGTCAACCAAAGGTAGGGTGCCATGCGAAAACGCCATTCGGAATCCTCTTGAGGCGGAGCCATCATGGCCACTTCCTCCGACACCGTGCCGGCGAAGACTGCAGCGGGCAGCAGCAGAAGAAGAAGGAAGGCTTTGATCATGGCCTCGGCGCAGCGACTTCTCAGTTTTGGATTACTCGCAAGGCTGGAAGAGGTCCGGTGACGCCAGCCTCGTCGAGGGCTTTTTTGGCAGCCTCGTTGAGGGTGAACTGGGCGGCCCAGAAGTTCTCGGGCTTACACCAGACGCGGAGTTCCATCGTGTATTTATTTTCGCCAAGTGTAGAGAGAACAGCGACCGGTGCAGGTTCGGGGAGGACATGGGGATTGCCCGCTGTGATGCCGAGCAGAGTGGCACGGACTTTTTCCGGGGTGTTGGTTCCAGCAACGGTGCAGGGAACGATGACCGCCCGTTTCGGATGGGCGCTGAAGTTTGTGATGTTTGCGCCGGTGATGGCCGAATTGGGAACGACGATTTTCTTGTTATCGAGGGATGCCAGCGTGGAGGTGAAAATGCCGATGTCTTCCACGGTGCCTTCGGTGCCGCCGGCGGAGATATAGTCGCCGCGTTTGAATGGGCGGAAGAAAACCAACAGGAACCCGGAGGCGAAGTTCGAAAGGTTGCCTTGGAGCGCCAAGCCGATGGCCAGACCGGCGGCGGCGATAAGAGCAGCGAACTGGGCTGTCGGAATACCAAGCTGGCCGAGCGCGGTGACGATCACCAATACCAGAATGAGGCCGTGGAGGATATTGGCGATGTAGGTGTTGACGGTCTGATCGGTGCCCCGGCGGTTCAGCGAGTTGATGAGAGCCGAGCGGATCAGGCCCGCCACCCAAGTGCCTACGACATAGATGGCGATGGCACCGAGCAGGGAGAGGGCGAATTTGATTCCATTTGTCGATACCCAAGAGGTGGCGGAGGCGAGCATTTCTTGGGCTATGGTGAGATTTTCCTGGGCGGAAGATGCAAGGGCGTTTGTTGGCATGGTGGTTGAGGCGAGTTGATGAAACAGCGGGTGTCTTTTCGGAGTTTGTGTCTACTGGGATAAGGTGGTGACCGACTCCATCACGCGGTCGAGATTAAAGCTGCCGGGCTTCTGGCGCGGCGGGAATTCTTTAAAACTTTGAAGCCAGTTGCCGACATAGGCGGCCGCTGGCGCGATGACGAACATGTGCTCGAGATACCAGCGGTCGTAACCCATCCCGATGTCCTGGGCCAATTCGAAAGGGTCCATCCGAAGATTGGAGACCATCGGCGCGCGAAGTGCCTCGAAGGGCTGCTGCCAGACATGCATTCCGTGGGCGTTTTGTTTGAGAAAGGTGATTTTCCAGTGGTCGTAGCGGAGAGCGGCGACACTGCCGTCATCGGTCCAGTAGATGAATTCGCGGCGGGGCCATTTGACTTCGCCTTTGAGCGCGGGGAGGAGATTGTAGCCGTCGATGTGGACTTTGTAGGAGCGATCGCCGATTTTCGCGCCCTTGAGGAGTTGGTCTTTGGCGTCGGAATTGCCGGCGGCTGCGACGAGTGTGGGCAGCATGTCCTCGTGCGCGGCGATGTCGTTGATCACGGTGCCGGGCTGGATCACGCCGGGCCAACGGATGAAGGTCGGCACGCGATAGCCGCCTTCCCACTGGGTGTTTTTCTCTCCACGGAACATGGTGGTGCCGCCGTCGGGCCAGGTGAATGCCTCGGCGCCGTTGTCGGAAGAATACATGATAATGGTATTCTCATCGAGGCCAAGCTCCTTAAGTTTCGCAAGCACTTGGCCGACATGGCCATCATGCTCGACCATGCCATCAGCATAAATGCCGAGGCCGGTTTTTCCATCGGACTCCTCCTTGAGGTGGGTGAAAATATGCATGCGGGTGGAATTCCACCAGAGGAAGAAGGGTTTGTTCTCCTTGGCTGCGCGCTCCATGAAGGCAAGGGCTTTTTCATTCACTTCCTCGTCGATGGTCTCCATGCGCTTCTTGGTAAGCGGCCCGGTGTCCTCGATGCGGCCACCGGCGAAGCTGTGGATAACACCGCGCGGACCAAATTTCTTTTTGAATTCGGGGTTCTTCGGATAGTCGGGATTCTCGGGCTCCTCCTCGGCGTTGAGGTGGTAAAGATTGCCGAAAAATTCATCGAAGCCGTGGTTGGTCGGGAGCATGTCATCGCGGTCGCCGAGGTGGTTTTTTCCGAACTGGCCGGTGACATAACCTTGCGCCTTGAGCAGGGTCGCGATGGTGGGGTCTTCTGTTTTCATGCCCTCTGGTGTGCCGGGGAGGCCGACTTTGGTGAGGCCGGTGCGGATGGGCGACTGGCCGGTGATGAAGGCCGCGCGCCCCGCCGTGCAGGATTGTTGACCATACCAGTCGGTGAAATACGCGCCCCCGCTGGCGATGCTGTCGATGTTCGGAGTGCGGTAACCCATCATACCGCGATTGATGGCACTGATGTTGAACTGGCCGATGTCGTCGCCCCAGATGACGAGGATATTGGGTTTCTTCTGCGTCGTTGACGCATGCGCCGAGGCTGTAGCGAGAGCAATGCCCAGGATGGCGAAAACAACTCGCGCAGGAGAGGATGAGAATTTCATAAAGCGCTTCCTTAACAAATTACATGAGCGAAGGCCAGCATTCTTTCAAACGGGGATGCTGTGATCACTTGCAACCAACTGGAATTGGCGGCTCGTGTTTGGCACACCTGATGCTGAGCACTTACCAAAAGCCTCAGCGCAATGAAAAAAACAATCCTCACCTGCCTGGGTGTTTCCTCCATCGCATTGACCGGCATTTTTTATGCCGACCACGCCCTCAGCCGGAAACACACATCCCCCGTCACCACGCAAACCGCCGACGCCAGCGTCGGGAATCCAGACGCGCCGGATTCCAGCGGGGCTGCGACGAACACGCCTCAAAGCGGAATGGCACCTGCCATAGCCTTATCGAGGTCAGGCACGCCGCCCGCACCACTGCCAGCCCAACCGCCGGATCCTACTCAGAATTCAGATACCACCGGCGCAGCCGCAATGGCGCAAAACAACAACCCCTCCCGTCAGCAGGGCCCTGCTTCGGCAAACGCGGCTGCAGGGGGTCCGACAAACCCGATTGTTCAACTCCTGCAGTCCGCAGACATGAGCAATCCCGAAGAGCGCGAAAAGGTCGTGGCTCAAATGACCCAGATCGAAGAGAGCCGCATGGATGCCGTGCTGGAAAAAGCCGGCCAACTGGGCATCCCCGTGCGTATTGATGAGGCAGGCGGCAAGATTTCAGTCCTCCACGATTTCCGTGGCGACCAGCCGCTCTACCGCATCACAAACAACAAGAACGCGGCCATCTCTACAGCCGCCAACCTGATCCAGTTGGCACCCTACGGTCTTGATGGCACTGGCGTGAAGGTCGGCGTGTGGGATGCGGGCTCGATCCGCAACACGCACCGCGAGCTGACCGGGAGGGTCACAAATAAAAACGCCACAACTCCGCTCGACAATCACTCGACCCATGTCGCCGGCACCATCGCGGCGACAGGAGTCGATGCCAACGCGAAGGGCATGGCACCGAAGGCCACCGTCGATTCCTACGATTGGGATAATGACTACGCCGAGATGACAGCCAGCGGCGCAGCGACAGCCACTGCATTGTCAGCCGTGCCCCTCTCGAACCACTCCTATGGATATGGCGCATCCACAGCAGACATGGGCCGCTACGAGACCCAAGCTCAAACGACAGACGCGCTCGCGTGGTCCCTGCCTTACTACCTGCCCTTCTGGGCGGCGGGCAACGAACAAGGCTCCCTCACCGCACAAGGTGGCTTTCAATCAATCACCTTCAATGCCCTCGCTAAAAATATCGTCACTATCGGCGCGCTGAACGACGCCGTTGTGGCGGGAGTGCGGGCTCCATCAGCTGGATCCATGAGCACCTTCTCGAGTTGGGGACCCTGCGACGACGGACGTATCAAGCCCGACCTCGTTGCCAATGGTGTGAGTGTTTACTCCACCACGGCCGCGAGTGATTCGGCCTACAATGGCACCTACAGCGGCACCAGCATGGCGACGCCGAATGCCGCCGGCTCGGCGGCCCTCATCCAGCAACTCTACGCAAAAACATTCGGCCAGCGCCCCCGCGCCAGCCTTCTCAAGGCGCTCCTCATCCACACGGCAGACGACCTCGGAAACCCAGGACCCGACTACAAATTCGGCTGGGGATTGATCAATGTCAAAGCTGTCGCCGATATCATCCTCGCGCAAAAAACCAGCCCGACCGTTCCAAGAATCCTTGAGAACACCCTCACCGCGGCCGTGAAATCGACCACCACCACGTTCACTTGGGATGGAGTCAGCCCGATTCGCGCCACGCTGTCTTGGACAGACCCCGCCGGCACCGCGCAGACAGCTGCCGACAGCAGGACGGCGAATCTCGTCCATGATCTGGATTTGAGAATCACGGGACCGGATGGTGCCACCGTTTACTTGCCGTTCGTGATGCCCTTTGTAGGCGCGTGGACATCGGCCGCCATGTCCGCCGCCGCTGCCACAGGAAAAAACAGGGTGGACAACACCGAGCAGGTTTACATTTCCAATCCGAACCGCGCCGGATCCTACACAGTCACCGTGTCGATGGATGCTGCGCTGACCACAAACGCCCAACCCTACGCACTTGTCATAACAGGCGCGGCAGCCTCGACAACACCGACGCCCACTCCATCACCAAGCCCCACGCCCACTCCCGTGAACCCCGCTCCCACGGTCAGCCTCACCTCGCCAACGAGTGGAACAAACATCAACCTAGGATCTCAAATCACTCTCACAGCCAATGCCTCGGATCGCACATCCACCGGCGCTGCGGGTGTCGTATCCCGAGTGGAATTCTTCAACGGCTCGACTTCGCTCGGCGTTGATACCATCGCGCCATATTCAATCATTTGGAAACCAGCTGCTTCGGGAAATTACATCCTCACGGCCCGCGCGACCGATAGCCAAGCCGCTGTCGGCACATCGACATCGGCCACGGTTACCGTCGTGGCACCGCTTCCGGCCCCGACCATTTCCTCATTCTCACCTGCGAGCGGGCCTGTCGGCACGAGCGTCCTAATCAATGGAACGAACCTGTCCGCCGTAACCAGCGTGCAGTTCAATAGCGTCGCTGCCAGCGTTTGGAAAAGTGTCTCCGCCACGCAGATCAGCGCCACAGTCCCGCTCGGAGCCACCACTGGACCCGTCCGGGTATCCACCGCCACCGCAAACGCAACGAGTGCGGCAGCCTTCACTGTCACCACGCCGCCGGCCCGAGTGGTCATCAGCCAAATCTATGCCGGCGGCGGCCGCTGGTGGTCGGATTTCAGCCATGACTATGTGGAACTCCACAATCCAGGAACCACACCCGCCCAGCTCGAGGGATGGTCACTTCAACTCACCGGCGGCTCTGGCACGCGATGGACCGTGATTTCCCTCAAAGGCACTATCCCGGCGAAAGGCTACTACCTCATCGCCCTCGCAGGCGGCGACTACGCCTACGACCTGCCAAAATCCGACGCCTCGGGATTCTACGACCTCGCCGCGAAACAAGGCAAAGTCGCACTCATGAGAACCAGCACGCCGCTGGCCGTGTCATCACCACTCGGCCTGGCAACACTGAACGACCTCGTCGGCTACGGCTCCGCCAACGCCTATGAGGGCCCCTATCCAGCCATCGCCCCCGAGCGCTACTACGCGATCTTCCGGGCCAACGCTGGTGCCACTGACACAAACACCAACTATCAGGACTTCGATTGGAACTACGCCGCCCCGCGCAACTCCGCCACGCCGGTAACACTCCGCAAAAAACAACCCCTCCCCAGATTCGGCCGGTAAAAGCCAGCTCAACCCAACCCAGGCTGCATGCCCCCCCACATGCAGCCTGGCCCATTTTTTGAGGTTTCCGGTCAGCGATGGAGTATCCAGAATCCGCCATCGGGTTAAAACCAGCGGATGCTGTGAAGTGTGGGTTTTTTCATGGATCGCTGGAGAGGTGCCTAGCAGAGATGGCTTCTTCTCTTCGAAGAAAAATCCACAATCCATCGGCGTTGGAGAACCCATAAGTTTCGACCGTCGTTCCTATAAGAGCCGAACGTCGCTTGGATAACGACACTCACGCCAGAGCTTGAAAACCTACAGCAGAACAATAGCCAAAAATAGGGCAAAGCCGGGCAGAAATGATACGCACAGGTTAACCCAGAAGAGACACTCGACGCTGGAGGGGAGTCAAAGCCGGGACAACAGCATCCCGCAACATTTCAGAAGGCTATTCCATGCCATGCCCAGCAACAAGACGACGATAAGGACCTCCCAGTTTGAGGTGGCCGACGATGAATTCGGGATTTATCGCGCCAAGCTCGCAACCAGTCCTACTACCGTGCCATAGATCATGTGTGCGCCTAACTGAGCAAGGCCGGTGGAGGGGCCGCGGTCGTGGTATTGCGCCTCCGGGTGGTGTTCCATGATCAAAATCGACACCAGCAACATGGCTACGACGCCGTGGATACTGCCGAGCAGCAAGCCGGTGAGGGCGTTGAATGGCAGCGAGGAAAGACTCAGAAATGCGGAGTAGACGAACGCGAAGCCGATGCCCATGGCGATGTGGATGGCCAAACCCACGGGAAACGCAGACGGTTTGCCCGAACCGACAACCAAGGATCCCCCGGCTTGTATGACATCCACATGGACGCGACCCAGCCAGCGGGGAAGCAGGAGGAAAATCGTCATGGCAACAGTCCCGGCGAGACCTGCCGACAGCAACAATAGGGAAGTTTTCATGGCACAAGATCGGATGCGGCGAGCCGTTTCCAAATGGGGTGATCGCCCATCGACAAGAGCCATTTCAGGAGCTTCGTAACGCTCGCTCCGGAGCAGGCCTGCGGGGAACACCCCATTGGCGGGCGCTGGATGGCGTGGCCATTTTGACGGCTGGCAAACTAACAAGATGAAAACCCTAAAATCTCTCACATTCACGGCAGCCCTATGCACACTGTTCATGTCATCCGCCTTGGCCCTTCCGCCATGGAAAGGCGGGCCAGCATTGGAAGTCATCGACAAGAAATCCGATGTTCAGAGCCTCGGCGCAAAATCCCAACTCGTCCTTGTGTGTAAATCGTCAAACACCATTACGATCATCGATATCAAAGACGAGAAGCAGGCCAGAAAATTGTGCGCCGAGGGATCAATGATCGCGTGCACGGACTGCAAAAAACACTACAAAGTCGTCTGGCAAAATCCGACTGGAAAGAGCGGCAGCCCGGAACTCAAAATGGATATCGTCAACGCAAAAGGGGAATCCTGCATGTTTCTTGGCAGGCTCAAATAACGCACCACCCGTGGCGCACGGACGCTAGCGGAGGCGAGATTTTCATTTCCAATCGGTTTTGAAGGTGCAGTCTATGGCTAATAAAGCTCGCGCATGCGAATCGCCATATCCGGATCCCATTCCTTGGGAAAATCAACTATTGTTAACGAGTGGGTTGGAAAAAACCCGTCGTTCCGTCGCGAGGAGGAACCCTACCGAGCGCTCGGGCTTTATGGACCGTATGAAATTCTTTTCCGCGATGCCTCCACGAAGCTGCACAATGGCATTCAGATGTATTACAACATCAGCCGGATTCATCGGTATGCCGAATGCACGGATGATGTGATTTTTGACCGTGCGCCGGTTGATTACATCGCTTATTCCCAATACACAGCGAATCAGGGCCGCACGGATATCGACGAGGCTTTTGTGGAGTCGATAGTTCCTGCTGTGAGGGAATCGCTGGATCATCTCGACATCCTGGCATTTGTGCCGAAATCCGACGCCTGGCCGGTGGAGATGGAGGCGGATGGCATTCGGCCGGTCGATCATGCCTATCGCGATGAGGTGGATGCGATTTTCAAACAAATCTATCGCGAGGGTCGGTTTCAAGTTTTGCCCGGAAAGAATCGTCCGCTTTTAGTGGAGTTGTGGGGCCCGAGGGAGCAGCGCTTGGATCAATTGCAGGCGGCGATGGAGGAAGTGAAATCCACAAACGCGGCTGCGGGATGAAAAACGACCTCACGGATGAGATGTTAAGCGGGCCGGCGGCGGATTTGTATCGTCAACTCGTGCCGGGAGTTCCCATGCGCGATCGCTGGGTGGCGGAGATTCGAGAATTGTGGGGGAAAAAAGACCATCCCAGCCTGAACGATTTTCCTGAGGTCGAAGTCTCGGAGATCAGCCTGCCTTCGCTTGATGCCGGAATCAACGTGCCGGTGACACTTTGCACGCCACCCGGAACCTCTGCTCAGGCATTTGTGTATTTGCATGGCGGAGGATGGATCGCGCCCGCTTCGGGAAAACACATCGGCTGGGCTAAACGCATCGCGGCTTTATCCGGGCACACCGTAGCAGCCGTTCATTACAGGCTGGCTCCGGAAGACAGATACCCTTGCGCCTTACACGATTGCATTGGTTTTTTTCTGGCCATGAAGAAAACGTTCACCGGCAAGATCACTGTTGGTGGCGACTCGGCGGGCGCCAATCTGGCTGCGGCGCTCTGGTTTTTTTGCCGAGAGCAGGGACATCCTCTTCCTGACAAGTTGATGCTGAACTGCGGCGTATTGGACCTCGAACTCGAGAAGCACGCCTCGATGAGACGCTCGGGAAAGGATCATCCCTACAATGGCCTTGAACTCCTCGCCTTCCAGCGAGCCATTTATGCTCCCGACCAGGAGTTGTGGACGGATCCCTGCGCCAGTCCGGCCCACGGCGATCTGGGGAGCCTGCCTCAAACCCTTGTGATCGTGGGAGAAGATGACACCCTCTGCGACGATGGTGTCGATTTTGCGAAGCGGGCGCGTAGCGCTGGCTCCCCGGTGCAACTTCATATCGGAGGGAGAATGCCGCACGGCTTCCATATGCAACACGGCCTCGTTCCTCAAGCTGCCGGCGCCGCCGAGCAAGTGATCCTGAATTTTTTAAAAAACCCCTCGCTTTAAAGCCAGCCACAAGCATAACGCCTGGCGCATAGAACGGCTCTACCTGCGGAACTTTTACTGGGCGGTCACGATGAGATCAACGCCTTCCTGCGGTTCCGCAAAATCCCGCCTCATCTCCAGAAGCAGACTCTCAGTTGCTGCGACTACCTCTGGGAATCGCGCCATGGATACAGCGAGTCCCATGTGCTGCCCGATTTGCTGGATTCCCTGAAACTGAAGGTCTCGATTTTTATCAACAAATCGATGTTCGAAAAAGTGCCTGTGTTTGAGGGCGTGGCTGATGCGCTCGTGGAGGAATTATTCCTGCATCTGAAGCCGTCCATATTCCCTGCGGTTCGAACCAGCGATGTCGGAGATTGCGTCTCGAGCGACGGCAACACGGTCTTCGCCACCCACACGCCGGGAAGCTATTTCGGGGAAACAGCCCTGCTCAGGAATCAACCCCGAAACGCCTCTGTGCGTGCAGTGGAATCAATTTACACGCAGAACAGGACGACGCTGGGTAAAATTCTGGAAAAATGCCCGGCCTTTCAAAAACACTTCTGTGAAATCGCCGCAGAGCGGGAAGCGGGAAATAGCGCCTGCGTGGAAGACCAACGATACGTGACTTGGTTCAGGATTGATCTTCGATTTTGAAATCCCGGAGGTCGTGTTGGAAAAGCTCAGCGGGGAGTGTGGGATTCCGCTCGATGCGGGTGAATTCAGTCGAAACCTCGCTGCCGTCGCGGAATGTCATTTCAAAGAGGTCAACGGCGCCGCTGGCTGGATCGAAGAGGATACGGAGGGACTTGAGGCCTTCGGCAAGTCGGGGGTCCTTGGGGGTCAGGCGAAGGTCGATGCGGGCACCGTCGTTCTTGAGGGAAACGACTTCGAATCGGCGCTGAAACTCAGCAAGAGAGATGGCGATGGGCAAGGGAAGCTCCTGCATGGCACGGGCAGCGGCGGAGGATGCAGTGAACCTGCGGGCGAGGGATTTTTTGGGTTCGATCACGAGGAAGTCATTCGGCGACTTGAGCACGAGCAATTCGGCTGGATCACCGACTTGCCAGCGGAAGCGCCCTTCGGTGCCGAACCAGACGGTGCCGGATTTTTTGAGCGGAATACGAAGAGCAGGCAGGCGGCGCGTCTGGATGAAATCCGCCCGCAGCGAGCGGATGGCGGCTTGTTTGGCAATCCACTCGCGAAGGATTGTTTCCGTATCCTCGGCCTGTAGCGGCGAAACAAGGAGGAGAAGAAGAAGAGGGAGGAGGCGTTTCATTGGCGTTTGATTTTCCCGCTTGGAGTTTGAGGAATGTCATCCACAAAACGAATTTCGACGGGAACTTTGTGGGCGGACAAATCGCGCCGGCAAAGCTTGAGCAGATCGAGGCGGGGAGGGGATTCGATGCCAGCAGCTAGGACAACCTCCGCGATCGGAACCATGCCAAAATCCGGGTGCAAGCGTGCGAAGACGCGGCTGACTTGAATAGCGGGATGAGTGTTGAGAACGGCCTCGACTTCATCGGGAAAGAACTTCATTCCGCCAATCGAGATGGCCGTGCTGGTGCGTCCGAGGAGGGAAATAAAACCCTCCGTGTCGATTTCAGCAATATCGCCAGTGGCAAACCATCCCTCCTCATCCAGGATTTCAGAGCGTGGCTGCCAAGGCGAGAGATAGGCATCGAGGCATCCGGGACCGCGCAGGAAAAGCTGTGAATTCTGAATCTTGGCTTGAAAGGATGCTTGCGGTTGCCCGATCGAGCCGGGTCGCCGAGCGGGTGCAGGGACATTCAAGCACGGGAGGCCCACTTCAATGATGCCGAGCGCTTGCGATGGAAATATGCCGAACCTTTGGAAAATTTTCTCTGCGGTGGCTGGAGCCAATGCCGCCGTGGTGGAGACAGCCAATCGCCAGTGAACATCGGCGGAGCCGTCGCAGCTGGAGAGCATATCGTAATGAAAAGGTGCCGCGTACAAGACTGTGGCGCGGGCACGCTTCGAAGCTTCGAGAAGATCGCCCGGCAGGTTCGAAAGCGGCAGAACAATGCCGGCGCCGTTCCAGAGGTAGAGCATGATCGAGACCGCGAAGTGGTGTGACATGGGAAGCACCCAGAGGATGCGATCGGAGGGCGTGATGCGGAGGCCGTCGTTTGCAGCTGTAATGCGATCCAGCAGGGTTTGATGGGAAAGCGTGATGCCCTTGGCATTGCCAGTGGTGCCGGAAGTGAATCGGATGAAGGCGGGGTGTATCTCCGCAAGTGGCTTGATCCACTCGGGAAGCGGGGAAGAATGGTCCTGTAACTCGAGCACTACAGCATCGGATGCGGTTTGTTTCACGATGACATCGAGTCGAATCTGCTCAATGAGGCGGCCCCGCTCGGAAGCGGAAAGCTCGGGAGCGATGGGGACAAAGCATGCGCCAGCCCGCAGAATGCCGAGGGCGTTCGCGATGTAATCCACCCCGTCGGCACATTGAAGACCAACTCGCGGGCAAGGCAGGGACTCGATCAGCGGGCGAAGTTGCCGGGTGAGCTGGGCACTTTTTTTATCGAGGACGGTATAGGTTGTTTCCTGTCCGTCGTGGAAAATGGCCACCGCGTTGGGATCGGCTTTTTTAAAAATCTCCTCGGCGATGTTCATCTCAAAATGCAGCTGCCGCCTTGCCGGCCGCCTCACCCGTGGCGAGACATGTGCCGGTGACGCGGATCGATGCCTGCGCCTCGTGCGTGCAGGAAATGCAACGGCCAGCCACAAAGAGATTTTCAAAGGTTCGCGAGCGCAGGCAATCGAGCGGAATACCAGCGGGACGGTTCTCAACAGGAAACCGGAATCGCGGACCCTTGGCATTCTCGCGGAGCTCAAGCGGCCAAGAGGCGATGGCGGCGGGATTTTCCACCGACCGGCCTTGCAAGATGTCCTCCTCCGTGAGGCAGGCCAGCCCGCTCACGCGTCGGCTCTCACGAATGCCTGCCTGCGCGGGGGTGCAGCTGATGCGGGCCTTTTCGAACCCCTCGGCGTGAGCCTGCAGGTAGCGCATGATTTCAAATGCCAGCAGGCGTCCACTGCCCTCCACGCGCGTGAGGCACTCCGACGAGCAGGGATCGTAGGGATCAGCCTGCAGATCCAATGTCGCCCAGATTTCGCTACGGCTTATCCCGTGGCGAAAAGCAACGCCCAGCGTTTCGGGAGAGAGATGTTGTGATGCGACTGCACCGCTGAGGAGGTGCGCGAGCTTGAGGCGGGCATCACCAGCGAGAGCGGTTTCATCGGCGCCGGAAATTCCAAAAATGTAGGCCGGGCGCTGGAGACGATCGGCTGGCGCACACTCGAAGGCCGCACCCCCAAGCGCAGTGGCTTCGGCATCCCCAGAGGCATCAATGAGGGATTTCACTTCGACTGGAAAAATACTTCCCCGCGAATGGAGGTGCGCGGCGTGGATTTTTCCTGCAGCGGCGTCGATTCTGGTGAGATCGGTATGCAGAAGAACCGTCAGATTCGGAGTTCTGCGCATCAGGTCATCTGCCACGGCAGCGAGGGCGGCGGGGTGGTGCGGCAGGACATCGAGTTTTCCCATTCGCACCGGCCTGGATGCGGCGCCCGCTTGGATAAGACTCTCGGCGAACTCTCGCGGGAAGCCCTCGTTGGCATAAACAAGCGGCTGGGTGTCGTCATTTCTCAGGAGGTAAAGCCCGCAGAGCGTGTGCACAAGAGCGTTCGAAGCCATGCCACCAAGGGCGCTCCGCCGTTCGACGAGAAGCGTCTTCGCGCCAGTCCGTGCGGCGGACACGGCGGCGGCGATCCCGGCCGTGCCTCCGCCCACGACCAGAATGTCGAATTTTTCGTGAGAATTCACGGACTTACTCTGCTGGAATGAGCGAGGCAATTTGTTGCACAGTCGAGAAATTTTCCCTGTTCACCTGCGATACGGGAATGCGGCATCCGAAAGCGGTTTCGACATGGATGAGAAGGCGCATGATCGACATCGAATCCAAGCCAGCTTCGAAGAGGTCGTCTGTGCATTTGAAATCCGGCTCGAGCTCGAGAATGTCAGAGGAAAGAATGCCGAGGAGACGGACTTCTTTTTTAGCGATGGTGTCTGGTGTTTCAGCCATGGGCGCGGGTTTTAGAGAATGCCCAGCCGCTGGCAAATCTCACGCGTGGCGGTGGATTGATTCAGCGTGTAGAGATGGATGCCGGCGACGCCTTGATCGAGAAGGTCGGCACATTGCTCGGTGGCGTAATGGAGGCCGATCTGGCGGAATGCCTCGCTGGACTCGCCGGCGCGTTGAAGGGCTTTCACAAGACGCGCGGGAAAACGAGCACCGCCGGCAAGTTCGGCCATTCGGCGCATCGAGGACTGGCTGGTCACAGGCATGATGCCCGCAATGATCGGAACATTAATGCCAGCCAGCGCACACCGCTCGCGGAAGTCGTAGAAATCATGGTTGTCGAAAAAAAGCTGGGTGCAGATGTAATCCGCTCCGGCATCCACCTTCGCCTTGAGGTAGTCCATTTCCAACAGGCGGTTCGGCGTGGCAGGGTGCCCCTCGGGAAATCCCGCAACCCCAATGCCAAACCCGCGCGGATCGGGGTGTCCGCTGAAATTTTTTACGAAACGAACCAAATCCACTGCCTGCGGAAAGGTGTCCTGCGAATGGTTGTAGTCCGGCTTGTCACGCGGAGGATCCCCCCGGAGAGCGAGGATATTGCTCACTCCAGCCGCCGCGTAACGCTCGAGAATCGCCGAGACCTCTTCGCGTGTGTGGCCTACACAAGTCAAATGCGGCACCGGGTCCAGCGTCGTGGTGGTCTTCAGGCGCAGAACCAGATCGTGAGTGAGTTCACGGGTCGATCCGCCCGCGCCATAGGTCACGCTCACGAAGTTCGGATGGATTTTTTCCAGCTCGCGGATTGTGTCGTAGAGAGCATGCTGCGCCTCGGCGGTCTTCGGTGGGAAAAACTCGAACGAGACGGTCGGTTTTCCGGGTTTGAGAATGTCGAGGATGTGCATGGAAAGGAGTTTTAAGTTTTAGGTATTAAGTTTGAAGTTTTTTCGGTCTGACCTATCCCTACTTGCTTCTGGCATGACTCATGCCTGCGGAGCGGAATCAGCAGGGGGCATAACAGAAGTGTCGCAGGCGTAGGGATAAAATTCTTCGGCCCGTTAGCCATTTTCCCTTTCAAGCAAGTCGTCATTGCGAAAAAGCCTTTCTCCCCGCATGATGTATACGATGTAAACAGCGTCATTCTGTGCGCGATAAAAAATGCGAACCGGTGGAATGACAAGTTGGCGATACTGTGTGCCTTTGAGTTCGGCGGGCACTGACCCGCTCATTGGGTGGGTCGCAAGTTGTTCGATTCGCTCAAAAACTCGCTGAACAAACCGCGTGGCCGCTGCCGGCTTATCGAGTGAAATATAGTCCGCGATCTCTTCAAGTTCGTGGAGAGCGGGTTCAGTCCAGATTATGCGAGCCACCGTGCCATACTCCGTTTTGCTTCCTTGTGGGAAAGAACACGTTTCTCAAGAATGGCTTTCTCGCCGCGGGCGATACCCTCAAGGAGAGTCAATCTGTTTTGCATGCCCTCGTATGTCTTAACATCAATGAGATACGCAGCGGGAAGACCGTGTTGTGTAATCAAAACCGGCTCTTGGTCGGCGGTAAGCTGAGAGATGACATCTGTTGCCTTCCGCTTAAGCGTTGTCACTAGTTCTGTTCGCATACGGTGATACTAGAATGCCACTCTCGATCACGCAAGACTAGTTTTGCCAAACGTCTGCGGTGAGGTATCCCTGCTTGCTTTTGGCATCCAAGGCTGCCTAGCAGCAGAAATGCCAAAAGTCCCTAATGGACAAAGATTAGCTAAACAGACCCGTTCGCATTGTTAGACGTGTCCCGAGACATCACCGGGGATTGGCTTTTTGTTTTCGGGTGGAAGCGGAATGTAGGGATACTGCCGCGACAGCACGATTACGCTCGTCCCGTAGAATAACCAAAGAGCCGCAAATGCAGCAATGTTCGTTGTCCAGTGTGGATGAAGTGCTCGACGGAGTCTAGGAACAGCCCAGATCAGCAGGTTGAGGGAAAGGGCGAAGCCAGATGATACTGCAAGCAGGATGAAGCCAATTCCGATGACGTGTTTTAACATGTAGGCCGGCAAATCGAGAAACTCAATGTATACAAAGGCCCAGAAACCCTTGAATAAGAGCCATGAAGCTGGATATGCCCAGACCAAGATGACGAGGGCCGGATACCAGATTGAGTAACTTGGTGGGCGAAGTCTCATTTGGTTAGCGAACGTCAAACATGAGGCGCGGCTGACTGGGAGCGCGCACTCGATGCAGGACTGGTATCTTATTTATAGTGAATCATTAAACTCGGATCTGGTAAGCCGTTGCTCTCCATACGCTTGTTCGACCATTTAGTCGATCGTTTGGACTATCGCCATGGGAGCTTGAAGTGAAACAGCACTTTCGCAATCGCCAACTCCTTCGCGACGAGTCCATGGTAACTCGTTGAAGAGTCGCCAGACTGATAAAAGGATGAATCAGGAACGACTAAGGGATCCGTCGCGTCCTTCAGATGCTGCGCTTTCGCTTCTGTTGAGATATCCACTCGGCCTATCCGGTCGGGAGGAGCAACCTGCTCGCCAGCATCTGCGACAATGCGATGCATCCATGGCTTCGGACTTACCCCTTCCACAGGTTTGAAGACTACTACATCATTCTTTCCAAGTGACCTTGGTAGAAGGGGAAGCCTACAAGCGAGGACAAAGGATCCCGGTGGAATTGTCGGCACCATCGATCCAGTCGCAACGATGTATCGCGGAAAAGCGAAATGAAGTGCGACTCCACAGCAAATAATCGCTAATGATAATCGAGGACGATGGAGCCCAAGTGCTTTCTTTAATTTTATGTTCATCGTCGACTATCTTTTTCTTGAGGCGAACGTTCCGCAACCTATCCCGGAGAGCTGGCGCCAAAGTCTGACCAATAGCCGACATGCCAGCGATCGACGCTTCGTATAAACTCCAAACCAAGTCCCATCGCCCGGTCCTCATACCAACGGGAGGCTTCAAGAATATCTTGTTCCGCTTCGTCACGAACAATGATGGAGAGGCTCACAGTGAGGCGACAATCCGCTGCTTTGCGATCTCCCAATGCGCTCCTTGCCGAGGATCTGCATCTAGTGCGTCCAGTCTCGCATTCAGTTCATCAGACTGCTCCACCGATAACCTGCATGCAGACGCATCTTCCGCGATACTATCCCACAGGTCTTCAACAAGTAGAATCCGCTCAGAAATTGGCAATTCTCGAAGTTCACGAAGTTGAGCTGTCACGATGCCAAAAAATAGCGCTGAGACTCAAGGACGTCAATTGTTTTCTTGCGGAACGTCCGCGATCACCGGCACCTGCCCGTGGCCATTACTTTTTGGCGTCGATGTCGAAAAGCCATTCGATTACACCCTTGACTTTCTGCAGATCCGCATCCGGCAGGCGTCCAATCATACGCTTGAGTTCATGATGCTGTATGGCTTGCACGCCCTGCACATTAACGTAGCTCGTCTCGTGCAGAAACTTCGGCTTCCCGATGGATACTTCATACTCGCTATCGCGGGTGGACGTCGTAATCGGCGCGCAGAGAGCAAGAGCACGCGGCGCATCTTCATCGCGCCGAGAAACTACCAGCATGGGTCTCGTCTTGGCTGCTATACCAAGATCAACCAGATACACCTGCCCTGGCTCAGTCGTCATAGACGGCATCAAGCGCGGACTGACGAATAGCTGCCGGCAAAAGGACGTCTGAGTTGTCCTCCTTGAGTCGAAGATCAAACGGGAGTCCCCTGTGGAGTCTGACTTGGTGAAGGAATATTCTGATGGCATCGGTCGTTGTCAGGCCGAGTTCATGCAGGATCAGCTCGGAATCTCGCTTGAGGCGGTTATCAACTCTGGCGCGGACATATGATTCTTTGACTGGCATGACCGAATGTAGTTCCAACGTGCTACGTCGCGCAAGATATATTTTCTGCGAGCGTCTCGGATCAGGCGACGGCGAGCGGGAGGCGTCGATGACACGATAGATGCCATACGAGCCGTTGCCTGCATCCGTTTTGTTTCAACCATGGGTGCAGTCGGAGGGCTCGTGCCTCGCCTCCGCTACACCCTTAAACGTTCGACTTTATTTTTTTGCAGTAGCCAATCGCTCCGCAATCCAGACTTTAATCAATGATTGTCGTGGAACACCAAGACGGTCCGCTTCGAAATCCAAGCGGGAAATCATCCAAGATGGAAAATCGACATTAACCCGCTTGGCTTGGTGCCCAGGCCGAACGGCCTTGGCCAAATCCAGATAAGGAAGAATATCTTCTTCTCCTTTGTCAAAAATCTCGTCCAGTTGTTCAGCTGTCATAATATATTTTTTCTTCGTTCTCTCGGGCTCGCCTCACGGAAATAATCCGAATTGCAGCTTCGCGCATCGTGTAGAAAGCAACCCATATCTTCTCATCGTTTTTCGCAATCAGTGCATGGCGCTCCTCGGTGTCGCTCCGTGCCGGAAACTTGACCCGATCCTCATCCAGCCAAAGCACTTGGGCTTCATCAAAATCAATGCTGTGCTTCTCCTTGTTGGTTTGGCTCTTGACTGGATCATACTCAAACTCCATGCGGTGTGGAAAATATACCGGAAAGCCCAACTACCGCAAGGGATATTTTCTTGTCGAACGTCCGCGATGCCCAACAGCCGCTTGCTTCTGCCGTGGCTCCTGCCCGCGAAGCGCGTAAGCTGGGCGTTTTCCCCGAGACCTTTTGGCGGTTGCAAGCCCCCGCCACTGCAAGAGAAATCAGCTCTTGGATCACCTCACAGCAACCAGAATGCAACATCTCAAATCACTGTCACCACGAGAGATTGTCGCCGGCATCGTGGTCCTCTGGATTACCAGCATCCTTATGCCTCGATGCGGCGATACGCGGAGCTACTGGCCCTGAAGTATCAAAAAATGAAAGGAAATGAACCCTGACCCCCAGTTCCCAGATAGCCATTCGAGGAATTGCACTGTAGACTTATTTTTTGTTGAGTCGAGTGGTTATCCAATCGGGGTTTCGTCGTAGATCGATCACTGCCAAGATGGTAACCTCATCAGCTTGAACCGTGTAGAAAATGCCGAGAGGAAATACTCGGCTCAGAAGCCTGTGAAATCCCTGAACCTCTCTGTGAATGCCTGCTGTGACCTTCAGTCCTTCGATGTCAGCACGCAGACACGCGGTAAAGTAATCGCCAAGCCCAAAATCCTGTGCCTCGTAAAATAGGAAACCCTCATTGAGGTCACCGAAGGCATCCTCTGAAATGAGAATTTTCTTCATCCGCGTCCGATTGCGAACTTCACTTTATCCCAATCGAGAAGCTGGGTTTCGCCACGGTCAACGCGTGCTTGGCGCTCTTTCAAAAGTTCGATTACCTCTTGGGAAATAGGCGCTTCCTCGTAGTGATCACGCATATCTTCCCAAATTGCCGCCATGATCCGAACTTTCTCATCGGTTGGCAGTGTTCTGATCTCTTGCGTGGTCATGGGAGAATTCTATCCGGAAAATCGGGCAAAGCGAATATTTTCTATCGAATGTTTTTTTGCGCCCGATGACAGCAGGGATGGTTCAATTCGAACTTATCTTGGCTTCGCGCTCAACAAACGAAATCAGACGATCATGTCAATAAGACAGTTGCTGACCACCGGCCTGCCGAGGTAATCCGGGCAACCCGACCCGGACCCCATGGCCTTTGAAGCCACTGTGATCGGGGCGCTGCGCCGTTTTTTGCCTGATTTCCTGCGGGTGCATCCGGTGGGGGATCGGGCACGGCATCGCGCCATCTAGGCGCTCACTCACTGCCGCACGGCGACGATGGGCGGGCATGTCCACGCCTGCGAAAAATGTGGAGCCACCCACTTTGCGTTTCATTCCTGCAACCACCGCTCGTGTCCGCAATGCGGCAAACAGGATACCGCCGACTGGGTCGAGTGCGAACTCGCCAAGCGCATTGGCGCTCCCTACTTTAGTCGGCCCTGAAAAACATTTTAACTAATTTTCGTGGAATGTAATAGGCATGATTCCTGCTGTGTCGGACTGCAGGCAAAACCTGCCCGCACACTCAAAATCCCTGCAATCCGCGTTAATGAAAC
>JBILBH010000086.1:0-4930 GCA_044353785.1 Terrimicrobiaceae bacterium | reverse complement strand
ATCTGTCATCTCACTGGCGGCATTGGCGAGCTTCTGCAGGGCGTCGACCTTTTCCTTGCCCTCGAGCTTGGAGTCGGCTGGAAGCGCAAAAACCACGCAGCGCGCTTCGCGAGTTTCATCCGTCATGAGCGCGGATTGATTCTGTTGGTGGATCGCGGCGACCTCCTCCGGAGTGATCTGGATTTTTTCAGCGTCCTGCTTGCGCTCGAACTTCACAAAGCTCGCAGTAACGGGTTGAAAAGCCCTTGCCATCGCTTGCATCTCGCCTTCGCCGATGGCGGCGGGGGCTTCCACTATTTTGCTCAAGGCTTCGAGTCGGAGGGAGTCGCGAATCACATCTTCAAGCTGAAGCTCTGTGAACCCGCGCAGCGCGAGTTGCTGGCTCACGAACTGTCCGTATTTCAGGGGATCAAATTGCCCGGCGGCTTGAAAAATCGGAATCTCCTTGATGCGGTTGGCAACCTGGTCGTCCGTCGGTTCGATGCCGAGTGCGCGCGACTCATGCTGGAGGACCAGAAGGTTCCAGACAAACTCTGTGAGCGCCCGATCTTGATCTTGAGCGGTTCCGCCGAGTTTTTGCAAAAGCTCGAATTGCCCGAGCGCGAGTGTGAGCTGATAATTTTTGACCTGACGGTCGATCGCAAGAGGCGTGAGTGACTTTCCGTAAATCGTCGGGTTTTTGATCGTGGCCAACTCGTCAAGCTGGGTTGTGTTGTAGAGAAAAATGAATGCGACGATCGTCAAAACGGCAACCACCAGCATCAGGGCGCGCTGATTTTTTCTGAGAACTTGAATCATAAAATTTGATGAAAATATTGATTAACGAGCGGGAAGGTATTAGAGATTCACGCCAATGAAAGCAAGCATCCCCCGTTTCTGGTTCGTGGCCGCAGCTCTTCTTGTGACGCCATTTTCTCTTTTGAAGGCTCAGGATGTCCTGGTTCAAAAAGACGGTCAGCGCCGCGAAGGCGAGATCACAGGAGTCAAGGGCGATGCCATTCGCATCAAAATAGGGCCTGTTGAAACAGCCGTTCAAATGGCGAATGTCCAGTCCGTGGAAAAAGCAGCGCCTGCCGACTTCGACGCTGCCAATGAACTCTGGCGCGCGGGAAACGCCGCCGGTGCGCTGGCCAAGCTCGAGCCGCTCACGCAGAAGTTCAGCGGCCTTCCCACGCCATGGGCCGAGCGGGCCACCTCCCTGCTCCCCGAGTTGTATATTTCCCAAGGGCGGGCCGCCGACGCGGAGACAGCCTTTAAAAATTTTCAAAAACTTTACCCCGGCGCTGGATCTTCCTCTGAGCTCCTGCTCGCCCGTCTCGCGATGGCCAGGAAGGATGTCATTACCGCCCGTGCGAAGCTCGCGCCAATCGTCGAGGCTGCCAAGCAAACCAAATTGCCGGCTGGAACTGACGCCGTGGCCATGAGCCAAGCACTCTGCCTTATGGCCGAAATCCAGGAAGGCGCCGGTGAAAAATCCGAGGCTCTCGGAAATTATCTTCTTGTCACAACCATCTTCAAAAACGATCCATCTTCCGCAACTCGCGCCGCGACCCGCGCCGAGGCCCTCGAAAAAGAAAAAGTCGTCGTTCCCTGATTTTCCCAACTCCGCCTAAAACCATGCAAAAAACAAACTCAGTCATCCATCGCATCCTCCCGCTCCTTCTCTTGATGGCAGCAGGCTCCATGGCCCATGCTGCTGACAAGCCACCAGATCAGATGAGCATCATTGAAATGATTCTCCACGGCGGTCCGCTGATCGTGATGATCTGGTTGTGTATTGTGGGCACTTCGATGGTTCTGGTTACATATTGTATTCAGCTTTTCATGACTTTGCGTGCTGAGAACCTCGCACCAAAGGCCCTCATGGAATCTTTAAAATCAACAATTGATGCAGGGAATTACCAAGAGGCTTGGGAAACCTGCAAAGCCAACAAGGCTTACGCGGCCAAAGTCCTCCAAGGCGCACTCGAACGCCTGGGCCGAGGTCAGGATGCCGTGCAAGGTGGCTTGATTGAGTTTGGATTGCGCCAAGCCCAGCCGATTAAAACAAAAATCAGCTACATTTCGGTTATTGGAGTCATAGCTCCCATGATCGGGTTGCTTGGAACGGTTATTGGTATGATGGGTGCATTCGCCGTTCTCGGTCAGTCTGGTGTGGCCGACCCGCGCGGTCTCGCTCTTCGAATCGGGGAGGTGCTCATGGCGACGGCCAGCGGTCTCTTCATCGCTATCCCAGCGTTCATTTTTTATTATTACTTCCGCAACTTGACCACGATTGTGGTTGGACTCTCGGATGACAAACTTCAGCAACTCATGATTGATGTGCCATACGAGGAGTTGCATGGAATCATAATTGGTGATGGCGCGGATGGATCCTTTACTTCTCATGCGGCTGCATCCGGCGCTTCTCAAAATCTCGCGGCAGCCTCCGAGGCGAATTGCCCGGTTTGCAATGGTGCGATCTCTGTTGGAGAAACCCCTTGCCCTCATTGCGGATCGCCCATTGATTGGGGAACATAATCTTTTACAAAATGTCCGACGCAGCCAATCCCCGCGGCAAGAAAAAACTCGTCCGCAAGCCAGAACACGAACCCGATCCGGAGTTTCAGATCGCTCCTATGATCGATATCCTTCTGGTCTTGCTCGTGTTTTTCATGTCCATCAGCTCGACGGAAGTGCTGCAGTCGAACAAGGAAATCAACCTCCCCATCGCCAAGCAGGCCAAAGAAGCCAAAGACAATCCTGGTCAGGTTATTATTAATGTGACCTACACGGCCATGAATGGCATGACAGCCATTGAGGTGGATCAAAAAGATTATGCCATGCCGGCCGAAATCGTTCCCATTCTTCAAAGCAAAGTCAGCACCAACCCACTCATTCGCGTTCTCATCCGCGCCGACCGGGAAGTCCGTTATGACTATGTTCGCAAGATTCTCGAGGCCGTTGGACAATCCGGCGTGGGCAACGTAACTTTCTCCGTCGTGGACAAAGACGCCAACCCTCCAGCCGCATCCTAAAAATCCCTATATGCTCAACGTCATGCAAAACATCCAAAACCTTTCAACTGGAGGGCTGTTCTAAGCCATGGGTGGAGGTGGTGTATCCGAAGATGGAGATCCGGGGTTTCAAATCGCGCCGATGGTCGATGTTGTATTCGTTCTTCTGCTCTTCTTCATGGCGTCAGCTGGATCTCAAGTTATTGAAAAGGAGTTGAATATCAGTCTTCCAAGTGGCCGCTCCGCTGGTGCTGCTGGAGGCGTTCCCTCGACCCCGATTATTATCGACATCCTCCCCGACGGAAAAGTCCAGATGAACAATAAAATCTATGATTCTCCGCAGAGTCGGGAGCTTCCCGAGCTGCGGACTTGGCTCAAAGAGACGATTGCAAAGTTCGGTGACAAGGATCCCGTGATTCTCCGGCCCGATCCTATGACGACGCACGAGCGCGTCATGGATGTGCTCAACGCCGCATCGGCATCCGGCGTTACCAAGCTCTCGTTCAGCTAAAAATTCGGCCGTGCGCGGTCCAAGGCGTTCTTCGAATTCTCGCAGTCGAGTTGTTATCATTTTTTTCTTTTGTGCGCTGCTCGCAGGCGCTGTGGTGTTGTGTTCTATCCAGATCGAACGCTTCGTTCACAGTCCGGTTTTTTCCCATTTCATCGCCTCGCGTGCCGGGGCAGCATTGAAAGCGGAGGCCACGCTCCAACCCCTGCGTTGGGATGGCGATTCGGCGATCAGTGAGAGTTTGATGCTCATCGGCCGCGAGTCGGCCGCGTTGGATCGATTGGAAGCCAAAGGTCTGCGTGCCGAATGGAACTGGCGCGCCCTGCTCGCGGGGGCTTGGAAAATCGAAAATGTTGAAATTCAAGCCCTCTCGGCCGCATTCAAATTGAAAACCGGAGTCGCACCGGATGACGCCACTCGCGATGATTTCAAGAAACTTGCGGCCTCCTCCTTCCTTGCCTCGTGGCTTCCCTCCCGCTTCGAACTCGGAGGCTTTGATGTGCGGAAGGCCGATCTGCGTTTCGGAGATATTCAAAGTATCGGCCAAGCTCTCACAGTGCAGCCTGCTGACGGGGGATACAACATCGTGGCGAGGGGAGGTTCTCTTTCCATTCCCGGGTTGTCGCCTCTCGCACACGCGCAGAGTCGCATTCGCGAGCGTGAAGGCATCTATTACCTCGACGATTCCTGCTTTTTTCTTCCCAGCGGAGGATCGGTTATGGCGTCAGGAAATTCCGGCACGAAAGCGCGGTTGACGCTCGTCTGGGATGGCGTGCCAGTCGCCGCGCTTCCTGTTCCCGATTTGGCAAAATACCTCGACGGTACAAGCCAGGGCCAGGCCACACGGGATGCCCAAGGCGTCTGGCGCGGCAACATCGTCTTCACTGCAGCCCGTCTCCACCACCCGCTTCTAAAAAACGCGGCTTCCTTTCTTCGCGATTCGTCATGGACCAATCCTTCGCTCCAAAAACTGAGCGCCGACTTCGAGTGGTCTGAAGGAAACCTCACGCTCACCAATCTTGTAGTCGAATCCGCTGGCCTCGCCCGCATCGAAGGCAGCGTTTGCATCGCCCAAGGGGGTGATCTCTCCGGGCAACTCGAGCTGGGTCTCGATCTCAACACGCTGAAATTCCTCCCGGGTGCGAGGGAAACCATCTTTGCCACCTCGCGCAATGGCTGGTATTGGTCCCCAGTCCAAATTGGAGGCACCTTGTCCGCGCCCACAGAAGACCTTTCTCTCCGCCTCACCGCATGTGTCGCCGGAGCCGTCCTGATCAACCATGGCACCCAAACGCTCGACGCCGTCCCCGCCAAAGCGATCGACGCAGCCAAAGATCTTATCAACACCTTCGCCCCCCTCATCCCATGACGCCGCCCTCCATCGCCGACCAAAAATTTGGACGATCGTCCAAATTTTTGGTCGATC
>JBILBH010000057.1:0-17016 GCA_044353785.1 Terrimicrobiaceae bacterium | reverse complement strand
GCATGCAGGAGATGTGAGCAATGTTTCGTGAGCTGGATGGTTGAAGGCTCATAGGTTTAATAACTACCAACCCGACTAAATTGCCCGGCTTGATTTGAAGCAAGCAGCTGAAACAATCACACTATTAACAGAATCGCACATCGCATTGGCCGCCTGCTGACATAAACACTCTCTGCATCAGTAAAAAACGGCGACTTTAAATCCACGGAATTGGTTTTCCAAAAACTTTTTGATGACATTGACAAATCTGAGCATTGCGGTAACCGTGGTAGTTCGATGTTGAGGTATTTTTCCTATGGCCAACGCGAATTTCTGAATACCCCTTTGCTTCGCCGCTTAAACTGGGAATTCTATGCGACCCTGAAGGGAAAATGCGCTCCTGTATTCCCGAAAGGAAAAAAATATCCCTTGGCGCCAACGACTCTTTGGTTATTCAGGCCCAGAGTGGCTTATGGCTGGAGCGGCAAAGGAGTGGTGACCAGGGCCGCTTTTCATTACCCCTCGGTCCCGATCGAGTTGGAGCAGGCCATGGGAGAAAATCAATTTCTCACTTCGAAGCTCCTGCCCGAGGATGTGGAAAGAATCAGTCAATTGGCTGAGAGGCTGAATCACCATTATCACAATCCCTGTCACTATAGCCACCTCGCTTTCGAGGCCGCACTGGCCGAACTCAGCCTTTTTTTACTGAAGAATTTTGAGAGTCCAACGCGCGTTCCGCTCAACTTCCTGCCTGCCGACCGCGTGAACCGGGCCTTGAACTGGTATGCAGTGCATATAATGGAAAACCCGACAGTGGAGCAAGTGGCGGCGGCGGTGAATATGAGTGCTGGACATCTACGCCGGACTTTTCAAGGCGTTCGAAACCAGTCTCCGCATGAGGCCTTGCGTGAGTGCCAAATCAAGCGGGCTTGCGATCTGCTCACCACCACACCAGACACTCTGGATCACATAGCCGGGCAATGCGGCTTTCAAAGCGTTACTGACTTTATCCGAGTTTTCAACAGTTTCATGGGAGTATCCCCCAACACTTGGCGGCGTCAGGAAGTCGTTTCGCAAACCCATGCAAGACCCCATCGGAAGCCCGCGAGAAAATGCTCAAAGTAATCTTGGCCTTTTTTTGAGTCATTGCAGAACTGATACACCTTAAATTTATAACATGATGGGCAACTACTGGACGGTGGTTATACCAATGGCTGTATGCTTTTAAATCTTTGGGTAGTGGCGCGGTAGCGCCCGGTCTCGGGGAGCGCGCGCGTCTTTCTCGCTCAGGCCTCCCGCCACAAGCATCGAGTTCGTTTTCTCATCACTGCGTCTTTTTCCGCGATCGCGCGTTCGATATCTTCGAGGTAATCGTCCTCGAGGTCCATCGTCTCGCGCACGTCGAGCTGGCTGATGGCCTTGATCAGGCAGCGGATCACGCCGTGGAATTCCGGCGGGTAATCTTCTTCCCGGATGCTGAGCGTATGGGCGTCGGCGGGGTCTTTTTGGCTTTGGTCGAAGATCCCGAGCAGGGGTTCCAGGTCGTTTTGGCGGCGGCGCTTGAGGTGCTGGATCTGCTCGATGATGCTGTCGTGGGTGAGGCTTTCGATGAAGTCCTCCCGGTGGTGGATCCGCTCCCGGCCGGTGGCGTTCAGATACTGCTGGACGACCCGGATCGCCGGCGACTCGGTGTGTTCGAGCAAATGCCCGAGCAGGCAGATGCTCAAGATCGGCATCGCCCACAGCTCCCCGCCGGCCATGTAGGAGTTGTCCTTCGCGAGGTATTGCCGCCCAAGATACTTGCGGAACCGCATGATGTCGGGGGGAGAAGCTGTTCCGGCACGGATTGCTCGGATAAACGCGGTGTGTCTGGCCGGAAGATCAGCTCGGCAGGATGCCGAACCATGCACGATGGACGCCCGCGATCCCCGGAGAGAGAAGCCTCATCGGGCTACCAGGCAGGTCCGGGCGATGTGTGGTTCTGTTGATTTCCTATGCGCAGGAGCAGCTGGCATTCCCGCAGGAAAAGGAATTTAATGAAGGGGTTCCAAATCCGGCGTGCAGAGGCTGCTGGAAGAAAAAGTAATCGAATGACAAAAGAACCAGCCGAAATTCCGAAGAACCGAACCGTCGGGACATTGACCTATACGACGGGAGGGCTGGCGATTTTGTTTTTCTGGCTTCTTTTCGGGGATTTCGCGATTTCGATGCGCGAGCGGGCGGCGCTGCCAAGCGTGACCGAGCTGCTGAGGCAGCACAACGCCTCGGCAACCACGCTTTCGGTATTGCTCACCGTGCTGCCCGCGATCATCTCGATGGTTCTGGTGCCTGTCGTCTGCTACAAGTCCGACCGGTTCCGGAGCCGGTGGGGAAGGCGGATTCCGTTCCTGATCATCCCCACTCCGGTGGCGGCACTGGCGATGGTCGGCATCGGGTTCTGCCCGTGGCTGGGGAAGTCCGTTCACGGCCTCCTGGGGGCGGCGTCGCCCGGGGTGGATTTTTGCGTCCTGTTTTTTTTCTGCATCTTCTGGACGCTCTTTGAGATCCTGGCGCTGCTGACGCTTGCGATCCTCTACGGCCTGCTCAACGACGTGGTTCCGCACGGGCTGCTCGGGCGGTTTTTCGCGTGTTTCCGGATGGTGAGCCTGGGGGCTGGCATGGTGTTCAACTATTGGATCTTCAAGCTGACCGAGACGCACCTGTTTGAGATTTTCCTGTATATCGGCCTGTTTTTTGGCGCGGCGTTCACGCTCATGTGCGTGATGGTCAAGGAGGGCGGGTATCCCCCGCCGGAGAGCGAGGAAGTGGAGGGGGGACACCCGAGGGGCTTTGTCGCGAATGCCAGATCCTACTTCAAGGAGTGCTTTTCGCATTCCTATTACCGTTGGATCTTCGCGGGGTTGATGGTGGCGAACCTGGCCTTTGCGGCGTTCGGGCCGTTTGCCCAGTGGTATGCCGACTCGCTCGGCATGCCGAAGGACACGTTCGGCAAGCTCACCGCGGCGGCCTATGGGGTCTCGATTTTTCTCGCGTTCTTCATCGGCTGGCTGGTGGACCGGCTCAGCGCCCTGAGGGTGGCGATCGCGATGATGTCACTCTACATGCTGGTGTCGTTTGCCGGTTTTTTCCTTGTCAACGGACCGTTCATTTTTGGTGTCGTGTATGTCCTCTCCGTCGTGCTTTCGGGCAGCTATTTCACAGCAGCGGCCTCGCTGCCGATGGTGCTGTTTCCGAAGCTGAGGTTCACGCAATTCGCATCGGCGGCGGGGATCCTGCAGTCGCTCTCGACCATCACCTTGGGCATGACCCTCGGTCCGCTGCTCGACCTCTCCGGACGAAACTACGCGATCTGCTTTCTGATCTCCGGCATTTTTGCCACTGCGGGGCTGGCATTCCTTACGGTGATCCTGCGCAAATTCCGTGCTCGGGAAATGGACGGGTAGGCCGCGTTTGTGACGCCGTAAGAATCGCACACTCCGGGCCGGCTGCCCATCCGACCGCAGTCCCAGTCCCGCTGGGATCACATTTCCGGGCGGCGCGAGATCGTCACGATGGGCGCGCTGCCCCCTCTCCGGGGCTATGCGTGATTCTGTTGGTATTGTATGCGCTTGAGCGGCTCGACATCTGCGGTCTCGGGGTGGTTTGTTTGAACGAAAAATGGCTAATATTTTATGAAACCCGTTCGGCTTGGCATCATCGGCTGTGGGGGATACGCGTTTGAGCTCATCAAGAGGATTTGGACACTTCCTAGGAATGTCCATCTGGTCTCCGCCGTTTCGCTAGACCCGGCAGACGCCCAGTCAGAGGCCTGCGCGAAGCGTGGCGCCAGGCTTTTCCGTTCCCTGGATGAGATGCTCGACCATGAGGCGGGGAGCCTCGATGTCATCCTCAATCCGACATCGATCCACACGCACCTGCCGCTCACGCTGCGGTGCCTCGAAGCCGGGCTGCCGGTCTGGCTCGAAAAACCGCCGGTGGCTACCGTGCAGGATCTCGACAAGATCGCCGCCGCAGCCGCCAAGGCCGGGCGGCGCGTGGATGTCTGCTTCAACGCGCTCTACGGAACCGTCGTACAGCAATTAAAAAAAGAGCTTGTGGAAGGCAGGTTCGGAAAGGTGCGGCGTGTTCGCAGCGTAGCCGCATGGATCCGGGGGAGCGATTATTTTCAGCGAAATACCTGGGCCGGCCGCCTCAAAGCCGACGGCGCATGGGTGCTCGACGGCTCGATTAATAACCCTCTGGCCCATGCTGCTGCCAACAGCTTGTATTTTGCTGCAGCGGAGCACCACGAACTCGCGTCTCCCGAGTCGGTGGAGGCCCTGCTGGTCCATGGGAACCAGATCGAAAGCGAGGACACCTCGAGCCTCCGGGCGGTGACCGCCGGAGGCGTGGAGGTGGTTTGCAACTTTACCCTCTGCGCGGAGGAAATCTTCGCGCCCTCGACCGTCATCGATGCGGATCTTGCGGAGATCGAGCTCCACGACTTTTCCACCGTGAACATCCACTGGCGCGACGGGCGAAAGGAATCCCGCGAAAGCTACAAGGAAAACCGCGTCGAAATGCTGGAGGAACTCGCGCTGGGCGCAGCCGGCCAAGCCGAGCCGATCTGCGACATCTCGATGTGCCGGCCATTCACTGTGATGGTGAATGCGGCCTTCGAGGCCTTTGGCCATCCGCAGCCCGTATCCCCGGACTGGGTCGAGCGCGCGCCGGTGGGTGCTACCGTGCGCTCCCGCATCCGGGGCATCAACAGCTCCCTGCTTGCCGCTCACCGCGACGGGCGCATGCTCACAAAAGAAACCGCGCCGTGGGTGCCCGAGTGCGGGCGCCTTCAAGGGCTCGGCAATTATGAGCGCTTTGCGGGCCTGAACGGCACTTTGTCCGGCAAGGTTTGTCCCGGGTAGAAGAGCTGAGGCATGACCGTTTTTCTGTAGCCACCCACTCCACTCTGCCGAGGCGCTGGGAAGAGGCGGCAACAGAGCGCTGCGGCTTTTGTTAAACCTGGCTAAAAGCGGGAGGTCTGGCGCACCGAGGTGCGGCCGTGGCGGGAGATCGCCTGGGAGAGCGGCAGGCCATCGGCCACGCGTCGCGCGCCCTCGGGTGACAGGACGGTGATCGTGACCTCGGCGCGCTTGAAGCCGCCCCCCGCCAGCGTCCCATCCACCGTGGTGCCGTCGCGCCCGATGCGGATATCGCTTCCGGGTGATGTCCAGGTGCCGTCGGCTTTGAGGAATCGCACGGAAAATGCGACGACATTTTCCGACAGGAGGCAATCGACACTCGTCGGCTGGAGCGAGGCCCAGAACCCGGCCTGCGCGTCGGCCTTGCTGATGGCGTTTGTGAATGTGTCCAGCGAGGAGGCCACCGCCCGGTAGAGCGCATAGCATGGGGCCGTTGCGCCGCCATCAATCGAATTCTGGTAGGCCAGCCGGTAGGAGACCGCGCGGGTCGCCCCGTTAAAGTTATTGGGTGAAGCCGAGGTGTCGTCGACGGCGGTTGTGGCCAGTAGCGTGAGCCATGCGGCGTTGGTGGCGTCCGCAACGGTTTCCGGAGCCAGGCGGAGCGCCTCCGCCCCTGCGAAATGGGGGACGACGAGGCTCTCGAGATCCTGCACCAGTTGATCCAGGGCAAAGGCGCTGTTGCCTTGGCGCGTGATGCTACCCTGCGTGCGGAGATAGTTGCTGGAGATGCTTTGGACGGCGCTGAGAAGAAGAGTGAGCAGAAGGATGGAGACGGTCGCCGCGACGAGGAGTTCGAGGAGGGTGAACGCAGCCAACGCCCGGGCGGGACGGAGGCCCGACCCTACCGGCCTACGGCCTGCGCAAATCGATGCATGGGTCGGGCGCAAGAATTGGGGCGTGGTGGACTTCATCATCGTCGCACGGCCAGCGTGGTGGTGAGAGCACCCTGATTCGTTGCGGCCTGCCCCGGAGCGGCGATCACCCGGATCTCGGCGTTCACAAAGAGGAGCGACTTGTTTGAGTAGTCGGAAAAGGTGGTCCCATTCGTGCCCGACGGATTTGAGGGCGAAATGGAGAGCTTCGCCCTCAGCCAGCGCCCGGAGCGAGCCTGCTCGTAAGCATCCAGGCCGGTCGCGGTGGAGTTGGTCCAGAACCCGAAGACATGTTCGGAGCCGGATTGCGGAACCCCGTTGGTGTCCGCAAAATAGGTGAGGTAGAGAACTTCCTCCCGGTCTCTGGCGAGCACGAAGGCATTGGAAAATTCGACGGACTCGTTCAGGTAGGCGCGGAGCGAATCCACCGCCTCCACCTGCTCCCGCCGGTCGGAGTTCTCGCTCGAGGACTTCATGAGCCCGCCGAACAAGCCGATGATCGTGAGCATCGCGAAGGAAACAATCCCGATCGCCATGACGACTTCGACGAGGGAAAACCCGCTCACCTTGTGGCGGGGCAGATGGGTGCGGGAAAACCTCATAGGTTCGTGGCGTCCATTTGCGCCGCGGTCTGGAAAACGGCGGGGCGTCCGTTCTTACGGAGAAGGAACCCCTGGCGTCCAGGCCTCATGCTATCGGGGAAGGTCGGATTACCTGAAGCATCCATGATGCCCCCACCAAAGATGAGCTTCACCCCGGAGGCGCTGGAGAGCTGGCCGTCCCCGTTGAATTTCACGTAGTAAACCGGCGTGTCGGCATTTCCCGGCGGCAGGGTCATTGTCGCCGCGTTTGTCGCGGTAGAGTCCGCCGCAAGAAAAAACGCCCCTTTCGGAAGGGCCACCGGCTTGCCGACGAGCACGGCATTCGACATGGGGGCGCCGTCCACTTGGGTGTTTGTGTAGCGGAAGACCGCGAGCCTTTGCAGCTTGCGATCGGCATTGGTCCCATTGTCCACCACCAGCAGGGATCCGTAGCCGAAGCTCATCGCCTCGATCCGGGCCGAGAGGGCGACGCTTGCCGCGAGGTCGGCGGCCCCGCGCACGCCCGACGCACGCCCGATGCCGTTGAACCCGACCATCGCCATCGAGGAAAGGATCCCGATGATCGCCATCACGACCAGCAGCTCGAGAAGGGAAAAGCCCATCGCACAGGAAGCGGAAGCAGACCGGCGAGATTCTTTCAAGATTCCGCTGCTGCCCTTGAGGCGCGGATCCCCGCGACGGAACACGGAATGCGTTTCGTCTCTGCGGTTCTCGGAATGAAAGTGCGATGAGGAATTCATCATCAAATCTCCTCCGGCCGGAGCCACCGTAGGTTCACCACTTTGAACTTCCGCCCAAACTTGTCGGTGTAGCGCCACTTGTCAACCCCGGTTGTGCCGGCCGGGCTCACCGGTTCCGGCATGCGCTGGACGACGGCCTCGATGTAGGCGCGGGAAAGGACGCGCCCGGTTTTGTCCACGACATCCCCATAGGTCCTCACGAGAAACGTGTCGCCGCGCGGGGTGAGCGCCGGGCCGATCATCGCCAGGAGGTCGCCCTGGCTGACAAATCCGGGCGAGTGGGAAAGGAGCTGCCCCACCTCCCCAACTGGGACTCCTGCAAGATGCTCGGTGTCAAGGTAATGGCGTGAATCCGGGAAGACTTGCATAGGCCAGCCGGAAATTCCATTCGCACGGTCGGTATCCAAACGGAATACTCGGTCGGCGGTGGAGTTGGCCGTAAGGGGGTTATTCATCCCGCCGTTAATGCCAGAAAGATTGATGGCTCTTTGAAGAGCACCGGTGATCCCGGTCAAGCCGGGAAACGGATCGTAATTGAAGGAAATCAATTGGAGATTCGTTGCTCCGGGAGTGGGTGTATTTGCTGTTCTAGCTAGATACCATGCCCCGCTCGTGTTGGCAGCATCATGCGGCGACACCAGCCGACGATTCACAAAGTCCGCAAGGGAGAGAAACGGCCCTCTCAATCGAACTTCGTCCACAATTCTTTCCGAAAGTCTGGAAATTTCTTGGTCACTCAAGAAACGAAAACCGAGCGCGAGGCGATCAAAAGATGCATCTCCTAAAACCGCTCCGTAATCGGAGGGAGTATTGCTAACATCGCTAAAGCGAATCGGTCCGTTTTGTGGATTCAGCGTTCTTGAAAAAGGAACGGTGTCGTCGGGGTTGGTCAATGGCGCGCCACTATTACCACTAATTTTCAAACTACGGAACGCCGTAAGGAGTGCCTTCCATGCTTCGACAGAGGTGCTGTTGATATTGAGGGCACCCAAGTTTTCAAGATAGGCGGCTGCAAGATCGGGGCTCCTCGCTGTGGAATCATTCAGATTTGTCCCGTCAGTAAACCGATGCCGACTATTATCGAGCGGAACTGAGTTATCGAAGGTCAAAGCCCCCGTTTGGGGAATGCTGGAAAGGAAATACGAATCCCAAATGTTCTCGTTCAAAAGATACGAGAGATCGACAAATTCATTGGCGGCATTGTTCGGGAATGTCTGAGGCCCCGTCGCCCTGATACTAGGCCAGATCATGTGTGGGACATCATTTGCCGTGTTCACCGTGTGGGAATTCAAACCTGCGGCTCGAAAACGGTCGACATAGGGAGAAGCCTCGCTATTTCCCAAGGGAAATGTGGGTTGCCATAGAAACCTGGACAGGTTGACCTGCTGGAAACGGCCTAGGGAGAGAATTCTGCTGTTGAGTGGTCGCGCCTGACGAAGAGGTAATAAGGATATTCCCATTGATCTAGGGTCCGAAGGGGCCGAGCTTGGCATAACGGTGTTCGTAGATTGCCAACCAAATAAAACATGGCTGCGTGTGTTTAGGGCATCGCCGACAGGGCCTGCAGCTTGATTCTCGTTCCAAAAAAGGGGCGTTGAAACGCCGACTCCACCGGGAGCATTCATCGCATAGCGCTTAAAGAGTGAAAAAGTTGATAGACTATCTTGATTGTTTCCTGTCGAAGCGGTTATATCTAAATTTCTTGCCAGATCCAGATTGCGGTTAGCATCGAGACTGGGTGCTGTAAGGTTGTAAACCGCGAATGCACGGAAAGATCCAGCTGGTGCTTCTTTTTGCACATTAACGCCAGCAGCATACGCGAGCGATTGGTTGTGGGTGAGAAAAGGACTTATCTGACCTGTATACATTGGCAGTATAGAAGCACTTAGTATAGCAGAAGTGGAATTAGAATTAAATGTATAATTAGCACTAGAGTAAGAAGATGTCGTAGTAGAATTAACAGAAGTTGTGTGATTTTCTGATCCTTTATTAAGAGACGTCCACTGATTAAGCTCATACATTCTTCTCCAAGGCGATGCTCTGGGGTTGTTATGGGCTGTTGCTGCACTGACATCATTACGATATTTTATATGAAGATTTTTAGGTGTATAACCAGCTGCAAAGCTCTTCCACAAAGGCTGGCTCACACCGACCGCTTCCAGACTCATGGATACCAAATTGCTCTCCGCTTCCACATCAATAGACATTCGAACATCATCACCAGAAACTGGAGACGAGCCATTTGCATTTTTTAACCCATTGGCGATATGCATATAGAAAGATCCAGGTCTATTGGGATCAAACCCGTTCCTTAAGGGAATCGACACCGTGCCGTCTCTAATAGCAGTCGAGGATACTTCGATATTTCCATCAATTGTAAAGATTTTCGCCTCTCCTGGAGCAAAGGAGGTTGTGAAAGTGTAAGGAACCCATGTGGCCGTAGAGTTGCCTGGACTAGGAAGGCCCGAAGAAACACTTACATTATCGAATGGTGAGAATCTATAACGCGGTATGGATGCCCAACCAGCAGGGTTGGATACCTCAAACTTGCGTGGATTGTGACTTTGATCATACCAATCGACACCAGTAAGATTACTTATAAAGTATATTCCTGTAACTATTCCATTACCAACAGACGCCGGATTTGAGGAGACAGTAGTATTATTAGAACTGGTGAATACGAATACAGTCGTTCCGTCTGTTGAAATGGCACTGGGTGGCACAGGTGGGTATGGGGTAGCTACACCGAAATTTCTTATTTTGAAATTGTGACGCCATTTTAGTGTGTAGGTAGTGGATGCAAGGGTTGCATCGTAAGGATTCCAGAGCACTACTACCGGGGCAATGTGGAACTGGACTCTTCCCGTCGTATCATAAGTAAAAGCAGTAAAAATCCGATAAGCCGAAAGCACGGGATAAATCCCCGCCTCCTGGGCAGCATTATCGATCGTAATGGAGGGCGAGCCTCCTGTATCCACCGCATCATGCCAACTTTTTAGATTCTCCCAACTTGGAATGTTCGTGGTGGTCGCTGGAAATCCGGCGTTGGAGGTTCCCAACCGAGAGTCGTTTGCAACATATTTGTCTGGGTTGATGATCGGATCATTCGCGTTGAACCCTCCGCCGATTCCCTCGAAAAAAGGAGTGAGATCGCGTTTCAGTCCGCCCAAGGCCGCGTCGGTGAGGAGGCTCTTGGAGAAGGCGGTGAGCGAGTGGAAATTGTTTTTCGCGCCGTCCTTGATCTGCTGGGTTTTTGCAGCGTCATTTTTTGTGGCCTGGAGCAATCCGATCTCCTTGGAAGTGCTGATATTTTCGAGGTAAGGATCGTTGGGCGCGAAGGTGGCATTTCCAAACCCGGAGATATTTTCCCATCCGATGCGCTGGGGCACTTGGAGACGGTTGCGATACTCCTTGCTGCTTATGGAGAGGTCGTTGGGATAGGTGCTGTCGTTCGTGCTTGTTTTGTCCCGCGCCGCAAAGTTGGCCTTCGTGGACTCATCGCCGACCCAGTAGGCGTAGTGACCGGCGAGGGTGCCGTTGCCTCCTGTCGGGGAGATGACTTCCTGCTTCCGCACTTTCACGCGGCCATCAAGCCCGTCTGCCGACGTGGCATTCGTCGTCGCGCTCCCCTCGCCGACGAGCCAGACGACTGAGGAGTTGGTGGCCGGATCCGGAAGCACGCTGTCGGGGGTGAGGTATCCGGTGGGATAGGTGCCGGTCGCCACGATTGTGCCGGCCTGGTCGGTCACCGCGCCGGTCTCCTGGTTGATCGTAAACTTTTCGTTTCCGCTGACGAGCCAGACCGGGAGTTGGTCGCGCTTGGGCTCGCCGAATTTGGTGGGGTTTGCAGCGGTGCTGAATTCGTAGCGCTGGGCGGCCATCGCCGTGGCGTTGCCGGTGGTCGCGCGATCCACGCGCAGCGAGGAGTCCATGATGCCGGTCCACCGGGGGTTTCGGGAGGCGTTCCACCAGGTTTTGAGGGCCGCATCCCAGGAGGTTCGCTCCGTTGGGGTGAGATACGTTTGTCGCGCGGCCGTGGCCGCTTTGGCGCGGTACCCGAAGGTTGCGTTATCAAAGAGCTCGCCCGTGCCTTTCGCGACATCTTTCGTCGGGTAGTAGGTCGTCGCCGGAAACGTCACAGCTTGGTCTTTGCCCGCGTATTCCTGGAGTTGTCCGATGGCGGCATCGAGGCCGAGGAGGGCGTTCTGGCGGGCGAGGAGGAGATCCTTCCCGCCTGCGCTCGAACGGGTTTCGACGTGGACGACGCTGGAAATCGAAAGGACGAGGACCAGGATGAGAACAAGGATGGCCAAGACGGAAACCAGCGCGAAGCCCGCCTGGCGGTGCGCTGAGACGCTTGCGCCAGCGCGGAAACGAGGCCGACATGTGGCGGGAGGAGTCTTAACTCGTTTTCGATTCCTGGGGCTCATTGGTTTTCAGGGGGTGTTCGGGGGTTCCAGTTGGTGGGCGGGAACATCAGTTATGCCAATCAAGCAGGTTTCCGCCGGAATTTCAAACTGCCGGAGCGCATGGAAAGTCATCAGAATCGCTCATGGCACGGTGAGGCGTGGAACCTGGATCAGCGGGATCAGGATCCCACAGGAGGCACGAGGCAGGCAGGAGGCTCGATCTGATTTGTTTTAAGGAACGGGACGACGAACTGGCGCCAGTCCTCGACGGTTTTGGGATCCAGGAGGGGATCTTTGGTTGCGACCTGCCAGTCATTGAGCGCCTTGCGCAGCCGGGCGAGGTCTGCGGCGAACTCCGGATTGCCGGCAACGTTGTGGCGCTCGAACGGATCGGCCTGCAAGTCGAAGAGCTCGCATTCGGGACGAAGAAGGCTGTAGATAAGGTGAAACCGCTGATCGCGCACCGTGCGCATCGGGGTATAATCACAGGGACGGTGGAAATTCATTTCACCGAAGAGATATTCGGGCCAATGGGCAGGCGTCTTTCCTTGCATGATTGGCAGGAGCGACTGCCCGGGGAGCTCGGGTGGCACGGGCAGGCCAGCCGACTGCAGGATGGTGGGCATGAGATCGACCGCCGAGGCCATTTCCGAAAGGACGCGCCCGCTGCTTACCCCGCCCGCCGCCCAAAACGCAATCAAAGGCACCCGCATGCCCGCCTCGTAGCAGGTCACTTTCCCCCCGGGGAATGGCGAGCCATTGTCCCCGAGAAAAATGACGAGTGTGTTCTCACTCTTTCCGCTCTTTTTAAGAGCATCGAGGAGGAGACCCATGCCCTCGTCCAAGCGATCCACACAACTGTAGTAGTCCGCGACGTCGTCGGAGTCAGGGATAGCGCGCACCCATCCCTGCCATGGAACATCCCCTTTGTGACGGGGTTCGCGCGGCGATCCGTTTTTGCTCGGGATATATGGCCCGTGGGGATCAACAAAACTGAACTTGAGGAAAAACGGCCTCCCGCCTGCATCGCGGATGAAGTTTTCCGCAGCCCGCGCGCCGTCCTTGATATCGCGGGTGAATTCCGGATCGCCGACCCGGACATCGAAATCGAAGGCCTCTTCCGGGGCGACATGGAGTTTTCCGATGAGGCCGGTGAAATACCCCGCCTTCTTCAAAACATTGGGAAGCCGGATTCCCGAATCCCCGCGTGTCGTGAACCCCCGGTGCGCGAGGCCGAGCTGCCCATTCTGGTGCGGGTAGGTGCCCATGAGGATGCTGGCCCGAGATGGGCTGCAGGAGGACTGCGTGACCCAGGCGGTCTGGAAGCGCACGCCATCGCGGGCCAGCTTGTCGATGACCGGCGTGCGGGCGAGCTTGTCGCCGTAGCAGCCCAACTCAAGCCCGAGATCGTCCGCGGTGATCAACAGGATGTTCGGCATGGCCGGCGTGGGCGGGGAGCCCGCGAACAGGGCGGATGCGCTGAAGAGCGCGGAAAAAGCTGCGAAGAGGAGCCCCTTGCGTGGGGAGCGGGGAGCAGGGGTTTCGGACTTATGGTTCATGGGTGTGTTCGGGAAATCCGTCAACTGTCTAATTTTTTGTCCAGTCCTCTCGGTCGCGGACGACCTGCGGGACCGCGATATAATCGCTACCGGGAACAGGGCGTTCATTGTGGGTTGGCAGCCAGCGGGCCAAATCTTCGATGATCGAGCGGACGGGTTTGGACCCCGCGATATTGTTCCACTCATTGGGATCTCTGGCTTTGTCGTAAAGTTCCTCCGAGCCATCGGCATAGCGGATATAGTGCCATTGTCTTGTCTGGATGCTGTGGTTCTTGGGATACCAAGTGGTAAGCGCCGGGCGGGTTCTTTCGCTGGAGGGGTCTTCCAGTTGCCTACGAAGGCTCACACCTTCCAATACAGCATAGGAAGGCAGGCCGCAGAGATCGACAAGCGTCGGGTAGATGTCCAGCAACTCCACAGGCTCAATGCATTCTCCGCCTTTTTTGGCCACCGGCGCGGAGATGATCAGCGGCACCCGGGTGGAGCGCTCCCAGAGAGTCCATTTTTCATACTGCTGTTTTTCTCCGCGATGAAATCCATGATCGGAGGTTAGCACGACCACGGTGGAATCAGCTTCTCCGCTGGCCTCAAGGGCATCCATCAACCGACCTACTTGCTTATCTACTTCAGCGACACATGCCAGGTAAGCCTGCACCATGCCGGGAAGGGCGTTGTTTTTCATGACCCACTCATGGCTCGGCATCGCAGGTGCTCTATTCAGGGATGCTCCAAAGGCGGGCACATCATCGAGATCGTTATCAGAGATAGGTGGTAATTGTATTGTATCCAGAGGGAACTGTTTTTCATAAGATTTAGCTGCAAAGTGTGGGAGGTGGGTTTTGGTTAGACCTACGCCCATAAAAAAAGGCTTTTCTCGTGGCTTGGCAATCTGCTCCACGGCCCATGTGGTATATTCGTGATCTTTTGTTACCTCATCTGATTTATAGACTAATCCCCAATCGTAAGCAGGGTTGGCGCGAGCCAGCCCATCGATCTTATGGTTTCGCTTCTCCGGATAAGGCCCAAACATGTCATCATCCCAGGGCCCGGCAGTCTGGAACTCGGTCTGGTTAGGGTTCGGGGTGTAGCCGTTGTGGAACAACTTCCCAATCGCTATTGTTTCATATCCGTTGTCGCCGAAATATTCAGGCATGCTTTTTACTCCTTGGAGAGTAGGAATCTTTTTGTATTCCTTCGGAAAATTGGCATACACGCCGGAGGTAGAGGGGCGGCGGCCATACCAAAAGCTCACTCGGGAAGGGCCACAAAGCGGGGCCTGGCAGTGTGCATTGGTAAACATCACCCCGCGTGAAGCCAACCGGTCGATATTTGGAGTGTGGGCCTGCGGATGGCCCTTCATGCAGGACAGCCAGTCGTTGAGATCGTCCACAATGATGAGGAGGACGTTCGGCTTTTCCGCCTTTGCGGGCACGGGCAGGAACAACAAAAATACGAAGGCGAGCAACGATGTGAGCTGTGCTTTTTTCATCATGCCACCTTTAGTTTGATGCCTGCGTGCGGACAAGCGGCGAGTGCGGGCATATATCTGACAGAATCAAACACTATCGCCTCTCCTCGGGTTTTCCGAGTCGCCCGATGGGCGAGGCATGTTTACTTTCGTCTGTTTTCTGTTTGCTCAGCCGGGTTGCCCTTTGCTGCCTGCACAATAAAACTGCACAATTTCCATGAGCCGCCTCGTCCACGAAGATTTATTGATTTCCTGACATGTCGCAACTGTCCGCACCCCTCCTCGCAGTTTCGCTGGCGATCGCGTCGATTCAGGCGCAGACCATTGATTCCAAGGCTCGCGTGGATTTCTGGGAGGACATCGGCCTCTTTGGCACGGCACAAGCCGACACCCGCATTGACGCGCCTCGCAAAAAAATCGGCGTGCAGGGAGTCGCCAGAGACCATGCGGACAAAAAGTGCGGGGATTGGAGCTTCCGCTACGCTCCCGCTGCCAAGGCCGGCCCACGCTTCGGATTTGTCGCCGGTCCGCGCGGAAAAACCTGGTCACTCAAGCCGGAAGCCACTCTCGAAATGTGGGTCAAAATAGAAGCCAAAAATCCCGCGACCCCGTGGAACGTGATTCTTGTGGATGCCGCAGGGAAGCAGGCCTTGGGGACAATGGATGTCGCGAGAGCCTCCGGAGAGTGGCAAGAGATTTCCCTGCCCCTGAGATCATTGAATCCGGAACCCGGGTTTCAGTGGGGCTCCATTCGCCTCATGGAATTTGAAAGCGAGCTCGGGGAGGGCTCGACCGTCTGGCTCGATGGGGCCGGGTTTCTGGCCGACGGCCGACTGACTGCCGTGACTGATATGCCGGTCGGGCAACGCATCGCCGAGGCGGATGCCAGCCGCCAAGTGCGGGTCGTGGCGGCCTGCAAGAGCCAGTCCGAGAAAACCGATGCCGGGCTTGCGGCATTCGCGAAGTTCTATCTCAACGAAGATCTCGGCAAGGCCAACGAGCTCATGGCTTCGCACCTTCAGAATATCCCCCCCGACAGCTACTGGAGCCTGTTTGAAACCCCGTTTCTGTGCCGCTTTTACTACCTCTTCAGCAACCGCTGCGGGAAATTCCCCGGCCGGATGAAGCCGGAGGTGGAAAAACTTCTTTTAGAAAAGCTCTGGGAACGCACATACATCAAGAACGACATTTTCTGGGCGCGGCAGAGCACGTGGTGGCTTGATGGCAGCGAGAACCACGACCTCAACTCAAAAGCGTGCAACCTTGTCAGTTCCCGGATCTTCATGAACGAGCCGGACTACAGGAACCGGGTGTATCCGGACTACGGTTTCGGCGGCGCTTATCACTATGGACGCCCGGGATACTACGGTCCCGGCATTGACCCGGAGAGCCGCCATGGCGGCGGACGCGCCAGCTTGTCGGATGGCAGGAAATACACCGCCAAAGACCACTACGCGGCGTGGCTGGCATTCATGAAAACCTATTTCCGCGAGCGGGCGCGGCGCGGGTTTTTTTTGGAGAACTACTCGTCGACATACTCCAAGCACACGCTCGGGTTCGCCGAGTTGGCCTATGGCTATGGCGGTGATGCCGAACTCCAGCGCATCGTCGGCAATTTCCTGACGCTCTACTGGGCCGACTGGGCGCAGGCGGAGATTTCCGGTGCTCGCGGCGGCCCGAAGGCACGCTTTACAACCGCAGCCGGGGAATGCTCGGCGAACGGGGTTGTCAGCTATCTCCTGGGAGGCGCTGGCAATATCGGCTATTGGGGATACTGGAATCTCGTGACGGAATACCGGCTGCCTCCGCTGGTTTGGCGGATGGCCCTGGACCGGCAGGGCATGGGCTGCTTTGTGTCGCTCAGCCGAGGGATCGGCGAGGAGGAAAATATATGGCCGCGCCCGTTGGGTGCCGAACGGACGATGCTGATCGACACCGAGTCGCGCTTCCTCAAATACATCTACGTCACGCCGGATTACATGCTCGGCACGCAGATGGATCACCCTGCGGCCGTGCATTCCCACCTGAGCGCCGCCGGCCGCTGGCAGGGAATGACCTTTGCCCAGTCATCCGCCTCACGCATCGTGCCGGTCGAACTGAACGAAGTCGAGCAGGCGGCAGGTGGTGGAGATGCAAGCACCAAGGGCGGAAAGAAGAAGGAACCTCACTCGGCAACGGCGCTCTTCCGCACCGTCCAGCACCGGCAGACATTGATTCTCCAGCAGGCGCGCACGTGGCTGGACGTCAACCCCGAATGGTATGCGCACGAGTCCCGGTATGACCGGCCCGTCGGCATCTATGTGGGCACCGGCTGGGACCGACTGGAGGAGAAACAAGGCTGGATTTTCCTGCAGAGCGGCAACGCCTACGCCGCCGTGCGCCCCGTGCTGCGGGATGCCGCCGCCGAGGCCGCCCGGAAAATGGAG
>JBILBH010000056.1:0-17087 GCA_044353785.1 Terrimicrobiaceae bacterium | reverse complement strand
TGAACAAATGGCATCCATCAAAATCGAGCGCTCCGATTTTCACGGCGAATGGAACTATACCATCAAGCCGCAATAGCTGTTTTGTATTAATTTATTTCTGGACGAGTCCTAAGCTCGTGGTGGTGAACGAAGGCGAATACGGATCCACCGATAAGAATGTTCCCGAGGCCTTCAATAGACCTGGCTCGATCAGCATCGTGGATATCTCCAGCCTGACCACGCCGGCTCATGCGGGCAACTTAACTCAGTCGAAGGTTACGACCTTCGACTTCTCCTCTGTAAACTTGGCATCTGGAGTCAGCATTAATGGACTTCGCAATCCTCGCTTGGATACCTTGACGACGAAGACGCCAAATTCCGCCGATATCGAGCCGGAGTATGCCACAGTCACGAATACTAAGGCCTATGTCACGCTCCAAGAGAACAATGCCATAGCAGTCTTCGACTTCGCCACTTCAAAATACTCGGCGATCTTTGAGCTCGGCACGATCGAGCAGTTGATCGACGCCTCCGATTGGGATGGCGTCAACAACACGACTTCCATTGCCATCGACGATTCGGTTCATGGCCTCCCGATGCCTGATTCCATAGCCCACTTCCTGCGCGACGGATTGGTTTACCTGTTGACGGCTAACGAGGGGGATGCCCGCCCGGATGATGGGGATATTGCCCGCGGGTCAACGCTCACCGCGAATATGACCACTGAAGTCGCCGCCCGTGCCACCAACACCGGTATTGGCCGACTGAACCTCCTGAAATTCGAAGGCGACACCAACAATGACGGGAAAATCGATCTCCCGACGATGATGGGCACCCGCAGCTTCTCGATCTGGAATAGCGCAAATGGAACTTTGGCTTACGATAGCGGTAGCATATTGGAAATGTTCGCCGCCGCGAACGATCCAGAAACCTTCAACACCAATAGCGGATCTCTCTCAAACACCGATACCCGATCCGATGACAAAGGCCCCGAGCCTGAGGCTATTGCCTATGCCTCCATTGGTGGACGGAGCTATGCCTTCGTTGGAACCGAGCGGCAAAATGGCATCTATGCCTTCGACATTACGGATTTGAGCAAGGTCAAGGTGGTTGGATATTTCAACACAATCTCCAGCACCGAAGACTCCGGAGCGGCCTACATCTCGCCAGAATCCATCAAGTTCATCCACGCGGGAACCAACCCGAGTGGCAAGAACCTCATCGTGGTCGGCTACGAAGGCACTGGCAGCAATGGATCTGTAGCAGTCTTTGAGTTTGCTCCTCCTGCCTCGTCAGAGTCTGAGCCGACTCCGACTCCGACTCCGACTCCGACTCCAGAGCCGACTCCGACTCCTAAACCCACTCCTGCATCCAAGACCGAGCCGACTCTTGCAAAGCGGTCGTTGTCCAGTGCAAAGACTCGCGAGGAGGCGAAAGCCATCGTCAGTAGCAAAGTTCAAGAGGCCTTGGCCCAAGACCCTGTAAAAGTCAAGACTGCCAGCCAGATAGCAGAGATTCTTGGTGTGTCCAAGAGCAGCTTGTCGAAAATTACCAAGCTCGCTCCTGGGCTCAAGGCCAAGGATGGCAAGATCAACATCGAGAAACTCGAAAAGTTGATTCTCAATAATCCTAAAGCGGCTGCTCTGCTTTCGGGTGATTCGAAGAACAAAGGTGGTTCTAAAAAGTCTTCAGTCAAATAACAGGTTTGCGATCCAACTTTTGAGGCGCGTGCTCAGCGTGCATTAAGTTTGCGTCATCACCATGAAGTTTCGCGGAGCAGCTGTTGTGTGAGGCACAGGTCGAGGATTTCGGCCTGGCACTCCATAGGGAACAATTTTAACAAAGTCAGCTTGCTCTGTGACTTGAAAAATCGTTCGAACGGAAAATTTTCTCGGGGAGCGCGCCCGCCTTCGGGCGGAGTCGGGTGCGCCTCGCGCCCGACACGGAGTGGTTTCACCAGTCTACGGCGGCATTGTTATTGATCTGGCCCGCGAGGGCGCGTGCGAGAACACCCAAGGGTGGGTGTGCTCCTCGGGACCATGCGCCCAACGCTGGAAGCAGGCTAAAGACGGTCCAAAATCTATGAGCTATTGGTATGACTTCTGGCCAGCGAAATGCCTTCGCCGCCCACTGCGGCAAGCCGCTCCCCAAGGGCTGAAGAGAGCGTCGGGTGTTTCATCGTAAAAGCATCGGCTTCAACAGCAAAGCGCTCTGAACACACTTTGTGTGACCTGCTATTACCACCTCGAAAAGATGGTCGCGCCGTCTACAAAGCGCTGTCGGTGAAGGAATATTGGGGCAGGCGAGGGTGCGAACCCTTCCGGGATTACGCGCTGCCGCGCGACAGCGCAAACGGAAATCTTAAGACTTACAAACTTAAAACTTGACCCCCCTCAGCAAGTCGCAGGAAGGCTTTGCCAGGTGTTTTTCCACTCGCGCAGGGATTGGCGGAATTGGTCGCCGGCTTGTTGGAGGCTCTTGCGGAGTTCGGCCATTTCGCGGCGGGAGATTTCGGTTTTTCCTGCAGCGGCGGCGCGGTATTCGACGAGCAGTTCCTCCCAGCGGAGGAGGGCTTCATCCATGCGGGCACGGGCACTTTGAACCATGGCGTGGATCGAGTCGGAAATCGGGGTGGGCTGGGCGAGTAGTTTGGCCTCGAGCAGGCGGTCATGCTCGGCAATTTGTGCTTTGAGGATTTTTTCCTCCGGCACGGTGCGGAGGTTGCTGGTCAGACCGAGTTTGTTGAGAATCCAGATTGCCCACTTGGTGGGATCATATTGCCAAGGTTTGACGCCATTCCGGTAGTCATACTGGAACTCGTGGTGGAAGTTGTGGTAGCCCTCGCCAAAGGTGAAGACCGCCATGAGGAAGCTGTCGCGCGCGGAGCAGTGGGTGGAATACGGGCGGTCGCCGATCCAGTGGCAGAGCGAGTTAATGCAGAAGGTTGAGTGGTGCACGAGCACCACGCGGGCGAAGCCGGAAAGTAGGAATGCGCCGAGGGCCGCATTCGCGCCACCGTAGATGTAGCCGATGAGCGCAGGCAGGCCGAAGCTCATGAAAATGGCGATCGGCACATAGTATTCGTGCTGTAGCCAGGCGAGGCGGTCTTTTTGCAAATCCCTCACCCATGTGAGCGGCGTATCCGGCCCGCGGCGAAAGAGAAGCCAGCCGATGTGGGCGTGAAAAAGGCCGCGTGAGATGTCGTAGGGATCTTCATCGTGATCGACGAATTTGTGGTGGCGGCGGTGGTCGGCCGACCAGGCGAGCGCCGAGCCTTCAAATGCGGCCGCTCCGAAGAGCAGGGTGTAGAGCTTCACCAACGGATTCGCTTGGAATGTGAGATGCGAGAACAGGCGATGGTAGCCGAGCGTGATGCTCATGCCTGTGGAAAAGGTGAAGAAGAAAAACAAAGCCACCTGGAAGAAATTGAGGCCGTTTTGCCAGATGTAGAGTGGAACGGCTGTGCAGGTAACCAGGAAAGTTCCGATGAGGAAGATGCTGTTCGTGACTCGAATTTTGCTGAGGATATTTTTCATGTGGCGGATAGAGCGCAGCCTAACCGAGCGGCCGCTTGGGTGATCACGGTATTGTTTGGACTGCGAGCACGAACCATCCTCGCGAATTTTGCGGCTTTTGCAAGTGTCGTGTCTTGCAACGAGCCGCCAAACCGATATTCTCAACCCTTCCTAACTATGAGCCAGACGTTACTCGATAAGGTGTGGGCCGCCCACACCGTCCGCACTCTTCCGAATGGAGCCACCCAACTTTTGATCGGCACCCACCTCATTCACGAGGTCACCAGCCCGCAGGCCTTCGGTATGTTGCGCGACTTGAATCTCAAAGTGCTCTACCCCTCGCGCACCTTCGCCACGGTGGATCACATTGTGCCCACGGATGAACGCTCCGAGCCGTTCAGCGACGACCTCGCGGATGCTATGATCAAGGCGCTGCGCTCGAACTGCGCAGAAAATGGCATCACTTTCTTCGACCTTCCCACTGGCAAGCAGGGCATCGTCCACATCGTCGGACCTGAGCAGGGCATTACGCAGCCCGGCACCACGATCGCCTGCGGTGACTCGCACACCTCGACGCACGGCGCATTCGGCGCAATCGCCTTCGGCATCGGCACCAGCCAAGTGCGCGATGTCCTCGCCACACAGACCATGGCGCTTCACAAGCCCAAGGTGCGCCGCATCAATGTGAATGGAAAACTCAGCCCCGGCGTGTATGCGAAGGATGTCATCCTGCATATCATCCGCAAACTCGGGGTGAACGGCGGTCTCGGCTACGCCTACGAATACGGCGGCACAACTTTCGACGCCTTCACGCAAGAAGAGCGCATGACCGTTTGTAACATGTCCATCGAAGGCGGCGCCCGCGTGGGTTATGTGAACCCCGACGAAACCACTTTCGAGTATCTCAAAGGCCGTCCCTACTCGCCGAAGGGCGCTGACTGGGATGCCGCCGTCGCCCGCTGGAAGGCGATCGCATCCGACCCGGATGCCCACTACGACGATATCGTGACCTTCGACGCCGCCGAGATCTCGCCGACCGTGACTTGGGGCATCAATCCCGGGCAGGCCATTTTCATTCATGAGAAGGTGCCATTCCCGAGCGAGGTTCCGGAGAAAGACCGCTCGACCGCCGAGGAGGCGCTCGCGCACATGCTTCTCAAGTCCGGCAACCCGATCAAAGGCACGAAAGTCGATGTCGCTTTCCTCGGCAGCTGCACAAACGGCCGCCTGAGCGACCTCCAGGAAGTCGCCCGCTATATCAAAGGCCGCAAGGTCAACAAAGGCGTGAAAGCCATCGTCGTCCCCGGCTCGCAAGGCGTGGCCAGCGTCGCTGAGAGCATGGGCTTGGCGGCAATCTTCCGCGAAGCCGGCTTCGAATGGCGAGGGGCTGGATGCTCGATGTGCCTGGGTATGAACCCCGACAAACTCGTCGGCGAACAACTCTGTGCCAGCTCCAGCAACCGCAATTTCAAAGGCCGCCAAGGCAGCCCGACCGGACGCACCGTCCTCATGTCGCCACTCATGGTCGCGGCAGCAGCCCTCTCGGGGGAAATCTCCGACGCCCGCGAAGTCTTCGGCATCAACTAAACCCCATTGACCATTTCGCATTCCACATTTTTTTAAAAAACCATGGCTCTCGAAAAAATCACCCAAGTCGGCGGACGCGGCGTCTATGTGCCCGGCGACGACCTCGACACCGACCGCATCATCCCCGCCCGCTTCATGAAGTGCATCACTTTTGACGGGCTCGGCGAATTCGCCTTCTACGACGCCCGCGCCTTCGCCAAGGCCGAGGGGCAAACCCACCCGCTCGACGACGCGCGCTTCACCGGCGCCAGTATTCTGTTCTCCGGCTCGAACTTCGGCTGCGGCAGCTCCCGTGAGCACGCGCCGCAGGCACTCTACCGCTTCGGCATCCGCGCCATCATCGCCGAAAGCTTCGCCGAGATTTTCTTTGGAAATTCCATCACCCTCGGCATGCCCTGCGTCGTGATGACGGGTGAGGATATCCGCTCCGTCGCCAAGCTCATCGAGTCCGACCCCGCCGCTCTCCTCACCCTCGACCTCACCGAGAAAAAACTCTCCATTGCCGACATGGACTTTCCCATCACCATCGCTCCACACGCCCACGAGGCGTTGGTCACTGGCAAATGGGACGCCATCGCCGACCTCCTCGAAGGCATCGACGCCGTGCGCACCCGCGCCACGACCCTGCCCTACATGGCGGCATAAGGCAGGGGGCGAAGTCTTTCGGGGATCGGGCCCGCCGTCGGGTGTGTCGGCACGCGCCCTCGCGGGCCAACACGAAAAAATGCGGCCGAAGGTCGGCGAATTTATTCCATGCCGGTCGCGGCTCCCGCCGACCACCCAACCCCAGAGAGTGCGCGCTTCACAAGACAATGTATTCCTCGCTCAAAAGCGTTCGGAAAAATCGCTACCTGCTTTTCGGCAAACTCGGCACTTTTTTCGATGTGGGCTTTCTGAGTATCCCGGGTAGCCAAGTCCAGACGATCTGCGTGGAAACGGCGTAGTTCCACACCGCGCCCACAAGCGCGCCCGCCGTTCCGGCGAACCACCACGGAATATTTTGATCGAAAAGATATTCTGCGGATTGCACATTCACCACAGCACCCATGCCGCAAATGACCATATAGGCGACGAGACCGGGCACTAGCAGGCTGCCTTTGAGTCGCTGTTGGCGGAAGGTCACAGAGTTGTTCACCAAAAAATTCGACGCCATGGCGACAAGCGTGGCCAAAATTTGCGCGGTGACAAATGGAACGGACACCAACTTGTGCAGAACGCCGAGCGTCGCAAGGTGAAGCACCAATCCACTCAGCCCAGCCAGCACATAAAGCACAAAGCGAACCGGCACAAATCGGCCGAAAATTTTATCCGCCAAAAGGTAAAGGTATTCAAAAGCCACCACAATGTCCAGCTTGCTCTCCCCATGCTGCCTTGTGCGGAATTCATACGGAAACTCCCGCACACGAAGCGGGCGACCTGCCGAAAGCACGATGTCGAGCAGGATTTTAAACCCCTTCCCGGTCATCTGACGCACGGTTTCCTCAAAAATATTGCGCCGAATCGCAAAAAACCCACTCATCGGATCGGTCAACTCCGTCTTGCGAACAATCGAACCGATCCTTGTTGCAAACCGGCTCACAAAAACCCGCGACTTCGACCAATCCCCGGTCCCCCCGCCTTTGCCCGTGTAGCGGCTTCCAACAGCCAACTCCAACCCGGAATCCTCCTCAAAAGCCCGCAGCATCGCCGGAAGAATCGTCTCGTCATGCTGAAGATCACAATCCATCACCGCAAAAACATCCGCCGCACTCGAGGCCATCCCCTCCAAACATGCCGAAGCCAAACCTCTGCGACCAATCCGCCGAATAAACCGCACCCGCGATTTCGCACGAGTCAGCCCCAGCAAAACCTCCCGCGACCCATCCTGCGAATCATCATCAACAAAGACAATTTCCCAATTGTCGCCAGGCAGGAGTTTTTCAAGTCGATCGACAACAAGCGGGATGTTATCGCATTCGTTATAGGCAGGTATGATGATGCTAATCTTTAACATTAATGATATTGTGGCTAGCAGACTCTCCGAAAGCAGTGTTTTTTCCTTCGTCGGTGTCGACTTGATGAATAAATGAAACCTCAAGTTCCTGATTATTGTTCGAGTCGTAGGCTATATCTAGAGCCCCTCCATGTGCATCGGGAATCGGTAAAGATCCAGGCGCCATTTGCAAATCTAACTCGACGCAAAACTTTGGAAAATGTTTTCGATCATGTTGAGAAGGCATCACAATTTTCAACAGGAATCTATAATCTGGCGCTCCGCTTATTCGATTTGGAAAGTTGTTAAATACAAAAAAGGGATTTTTTCCTTTGGGTGCCTTACCATGGGCTTTGATCCAAGCGCTTCCATCACGGGAAGCAACAACTTGAATATTATTATCCTGTGCAGTATACTCGGAAGAGTCCATCTTAACTTGTGCACGAAGGATTGGGAAAGGCAGGTCGAACCAACAAGAAATTGTGGCTTCCTTACTCGGATCAGAAACCAAAAAGGAATGCGTATCCCCTATTTCGGAAAGAACGACATTGGTAAGCGTAAGCCCTTCAGGAAGATTTTTTGATGAGTTCAATACAGGTTTATATTTCCATAAACCATTGGCGTATTTCCGAGGAACTTCCAAATAGCGCGAGACAAAAAAAAGGCCTCTTTTTTCGAGAGAGAATTGGAGTTCTTCGCCGGGTCGAAGTTTGGGCAGAATGATGTGTGGAGTGAAATTGGCAAACTTTTCTAAAGGTGTGGTTATAAAATGATGATTTGAGTAAATTTCCTTGAGCTTCGCATGGGAATAGACAGGGCTTTGCTGTGTAAAAACGAGGTCGGGTGTTTCACAAAGTTCATCCACTGATGCGATCTTGCCTTCCTGCGTTCTATAAAAAACTTCGCCATCAGCGTCAAACATCGCCCACCGATTATTGATAAGAATTTCACAAACAACATGCTGACTTTTTGCATGGCGAATTCTTGATTCAAATCCGACTTTATTTGCTAGAATGGCCAGCGCCTTTGCGGCTTGACTGCAAAAGCCGTATCCGTAGACCGAAAACAGTTTAACAGGGTCAAAGCCCTCATTGCTTGGGTGGGAAGGCCAATCATGGCATCTGTTTTTTACAACGTAACTCCAAAGCCCCAGTGCTATTTCCTCATCGCCAGACTTCCCAGCGCTAGCAACTGCAATGATCTCATCTATGGAGGTAGGATTTTTTTTACCATCCAATGCGATCCTAAGTTTGGAAATTGTATCTGGTCCCGGGTTACCTATCGTAAAGCCCATAGGCACGCTACCATATGGAATTTTCCAAACAACTGGTCGCCCGCTTTTTATTGGAACTGGTTGAGTATGAATTATTTTATCCGATGAAATGCGATCGACGGTCTTGCTTTCAATTTGGCGAAGAATAAGAGCGCGAATATTCAGTATCTGAGCCTCCAACTCTTCCTTTACTGAGCTATGAGGCAGTTCTGTTGTAAGAGGAATGACAGGTCTGTTAGCAGGGTCTTCATAGAGCGCTAAAGGAGCGGGTTCAGAGTATCTCCGAAGAGAGTCCATGTCGTTTTCTAAAAAAATGAAGGCTTTAGCCAAATCAATTTTTGACAGTTTGGTTTTTGAAACTCTTTCATAAACTATTCCCGAAATAAAGGCCCCAGAAACAAGGGCTAACAGGATAATGGTTAAAAAAAGCCTTCTATTCATTCGCTGAGATCGCAGAAAACGTCACCTATACGCCAGCGTCAGCGGATCCGGCGCCGTGAGCCCTTGCAGCGATGCCAGGTCGGCGTCGACCATGATTTTGAAGAGTTCTGGTAAGCGGACTTGCAACGTGCCGAACATCTCGCTGCTGGAGGCTTGGTAAAATCTGGCATTCTCGCCGGCCTCGCGCATGGCTCTGAGCGCCGAGATGATGGAGTTCGTAGCCCTTGTTAAGAAGAAGATCGGCGAGATAGCTGCCGTCTTGGCCAGTGATGCCGGTGATGTGGGCTTTTTTCATGAAATAGAAGTCTGCTGGAATCAGCTTGCTGTCGACGCGGAAACTGATCGCCACACCCCAAAGATCAACCATCGTTTTCATCCGATGCCCAGCACGAAGCGCATGTAGAAAAACAGCAGCGGCGCCGTGAAAAGAATGCTGTCGATCAAGTCGAGCGTTCCGCCTATGCCCGGCAGCATGGCGCTCGAGTCCTTGGTGTGAGCGCCGCGCTTCACCACCGATTCCGCCAGGTCACCCACGACTGCCGCAAACCCGAGCAACAGCCCTAGCACGGTGAGGTCGCCAAAACGAAACGCCGAGAGTTTTTCCGGCATGAGCGCATAAATCCAATAGCTGCAAAGCAGCGACGAGATGAGCGCCCCGACAAAACCCTCCCAGGTTTTTTTCGGGCTGATGTGCGGCGCAAACGGGCGGCGCCCAAAGAGACTGCCGAAGACATACGCCCCCATGTCGCTGAATTTGGTCACCGCAACGAGATAGAGCACATAGTATTGACCAGTCGTGAGCCCACTCTCCAGACGCGGAGTCAGGTAGATGATTTTTGTGAGAAAGCTGAAAAGCCAGGGAATGTAAAAAAGCCCGAATACCGTGTAGCTCATGGCGCGCAGCGGTTCATTTTCCGCGCCGCGAAACATCTGCCGCGTGAAAATTGTCAGGAGAAAAAGCACCAGCACGAGCAACTCAAAATCGTGGCTGTTTTCCGGTCCCTCTGACCGCACGATGAGAAAGCCCCCCACCAGCAAAACCGCCGCGCAGATGAGTCCCGTGAGCGTGAAGACGCTGATCCCGTCGTGCTCGAGCATGTGGTAGTATTCCCACAGCGCCCGAAGCGCCATGAAAGAGAGCAGCGAAAAAAAGCCGATATCCCACCCCGCGAAAACGGTCGTTAACATCAGCACCCACAGCACCAGCGTGCTTGTGAGTCTGGAAAAAAATGTCAACCGCTCCGGCGTCATTGCAGCCACTCTGTCCGAGTCGGCGGCGTTTCGCAATGCGGGAAGAAAGAAGGTTTCGCTGCGATCGTAGGGCTTTTCCCCCTTTCCAATTTGCATTCGTCCCCTTAGATGTCTCCCTCACCATTTTTCGCCATGTTCAGTTGGATCCTTAAAAAAATCGTCGGCTCAAAAAACCAGCGCGAGTTGCGCCGCATGATGCCGATCGTAAAACAAATCAACGAAATCGAGGCAGGCCTCCAATCCTTGTCCGACGAGGCCCTGCGGGTGAAGACGCATGAGTGGAAAGAGCGGCTCTCGAAAATTTCCGATTCCGACAAACTCGCCGTCGAGTTGGACGCGATCCTGCCCGAGGCGTTTGCTGTAGTCAAAAATGGCGCGCGCCGTCTTTGCGGGCGCGAATTCATGGTCTGCGGATATCCCCTCACATGGAACATGATTCATTTCGATGTGCAGCTCATCGGCGGCATGGTGCTGCATCGCGGCCGCATCGCGGAAATGGCCACCGGCGAGGGCAAGACGCTCGTCGGCACGCTCGCCGTTTACCTGAACGCCCTCTCCGGTCGTGGCGTCCATGTCGTCACGGTAAACGACTACCTCGCCCAGCGCGATGCGGAGTGGATGGGCCAACTCTACACGTTCCTCGGGCTCACGGTCGGCATCATTCAAAACGACCAAATGCCGCAGCACCGGCGCGAGCAATACCAGTGCGACATCACCTACGGTACGAACAGCGAGTTCGGCTTTGATTACCTCCGTGACAATGGCATGGCCACCAGCCGCGAGCAGCAGGTCCAGCGCAGGCATTACTTTGCCATCGTCGATGAAGTGGACTCGATCCTCATCGACGAAGCCCGCACCCCGCTCATCATCAGCGGCCCAGCGACTGTTTCGACCCATCAATACGACCGCTTCAAGCCGCTCGTCGAGCAGCTCATCCGCAAGCAGACCATGCTTTGCAATCGTCTCGCCACCGAAGTGAAGGAACTCGCCGACGCCGGCAAACCCGCCGAGGCAGGCCGCACCCTTTTCAAGCTGAAGCTCGGCCAACCCCGCAGCAAGGCCCTCCTCCGCCATCTTGAAGATCCCGAAATGCGCAAGCTCATGGACAAGGCGGAGCTGGAATTTTACAAGGACACCGAGGGCAAGGCCGCTCTCGTCGCGCTCAAAGAGGAGCTCTATTTCACCATCGAGGAGCGTTCCCACGAGGCCGACCTCACGGAAATGGGCCGCACCTACTTGAATCCCGATGATCCGAATGCCTTCATGCTGCCGGACCTCCTCACCGAGTTCGCCGATATCGAGAATGACTCGACTCTAGCCGCCACCCAGAAGCTGGAGAAAAAAGCCGCGCGTCAGCAGCATTGTGACGCCCAAGGCGAGCGCATCCACAACATCACCCAACTCGTGAAAGCCTACTGCCTCTACGAAAAGGATGTCGAATATGTCGTCGAGGAAAACAAGGTCATCATCGTCGATACTTTCACCGGCCGCAAAATGGCCGGCCGCCGCTGGAGCGATGGACTCCACCAAGCCGTCGAAGCCAAGGAAGGCGTCCAGATCGACCGCGAAACCCAGACCCTCGCGACCATCACGATCCAGAATTACTTTCGCCTCTACCACAAACTCGCCGGCATGACCGGCACCGCCGAGACTGAAGTGAGCGAGTTCCACGACATCTACCGCTTGGACGTGAATGTCATTCCCACGAACCGTTCGGTGAAGCGCATCGATGAGAACGATCGCATCTACAAAACCCGCCGCGAAAAATACAACGCCGCCATCGAAGCGATCAAAGAAGCCCATGCCAAAGGCCAGCCAGTCCTCGTCGGCACCGCGAGTGTCGAGGCCAGCGAACTCCTCGGCCGGATGCTGAAACTTCAGAAAATTCCGCACACCGTCCTGAATGCGAAATTCCACCTGCAAGAGGCCGAAATCGTTTCCCGCGCCGGCCTCAAAGGCGCCGTGACCATTTCCACCAACATGGCCGGCCGTGGCACCGATATCAAACTTGGCGAGGGCGTCGCAGACCTCGGCGGTCTCTTCGTTCTTGGCACCGAGCGTCATGAATCCCGCCGCATCGACCGCCAGCTGCGCGGCCGTTGCGCGCGCCAAGGCGATCCCGGCCGTTCCCGCTTCTATGTGAGCTTCGAGGACGACCTCATGCGGAACTTCGGCGCCAGCGACCGCATGACCAAAATCATGGAAACCTTCGGCCTCCAAGAGGGCGAGGAACTCGAGCACCCATGGCTGAACCGCAGCGTGGAAACCGCCCAAAAACGCGTGGAGCAGCGGAATTACATGATGCGCAAACGCACCCTCGAGTTTGACGATGTCATGAACCAACAGCGCGAAGTCGTTTACGGCTACCGCAACGAAGTCATGGACGCCGAGAACCCGCGCGACCTCATCCTCGAGGTCATCGACGAGGTCGTTCCCAAAAAAATCTCGCCCTTCCTCGAGTCCGGCGAAGGCGAGGAGCCGGATCACGACGCCCTTCTCCACTGGATCAATACCACTTTCCCGCTCGGCCTCACCAAGGAGAAGGCCGCTCTGCACACACGCTCCGTCGAGGAGAATTCCCAATTCCTCATCCAAACCATCCGCGACGCCTACGAACGCAAGGCCGCCCTCGAAAATCCCGACGCCCTGCGCGGCCTCGAGCGCTACATTATCCTCAACGCCATCGACCGCCTCTGGCAGGAGCACCTCTACGCCATGGATGGCCTCCGGGACGCCGTCTACCTCCGCGCCTTCGGCCAAAAAGATCCGCTCGTGGAATACAAAAACGACGCCTACGCCATGTTCGTGGACCTCATGGACACCATCAAAGGCGAAGTCCTCAGCAACCTCTTCCGCAGCACCACAAATCTGCAAGCCTTCGAGCAAATGCTCGCCAACATCCCACAAATTCTCTCTCGCCCCGACTTCGCCCTCAATCCCGAAACCGCACCTGAAGGCCATTCCCAGCCTTCCACACCCGACCAGCCGCCCGCTCCAAAGTTCGAACTCCCCCTCAAGCGCGAACTCCCCAAAGCCGGCCGCAACGACCCGTGCCCCTGCGGCTCGGGCAAAAAGTTCAAATCCTGCTGCGGCCGCCTCGCCTAACCTAACCCTCCCTCAACGCGCTCGTTCGCCAAGGTAGGGATGCCTTGCCGAGCCGTCCCATTTGCGCGGCGAGCTTCCCAAGCCTGAGTCGCGAAGCGCAGAGGCTGGAGCCGTCTGCCCCATCCTCCTCCGTGCTCTCCGTGGTTAATTTTGCTGCCGCCCAGTTTGAACAAATCCCGAGCGGCTTTGTCCAACCACATAGGCAAAAAACCCCGCCCCAAACCGCTCGCAAAAAGATCAACATGAATCCTTAGAGCCCCACTTCACCCCATCCCCCTACAACACACTCTGGAGGTCCGTGCCATGATAACGAATGTTTTCAAATCGGTCTCATATGCGGGAATCAGCATGACTCTCACATTGACCACACCACTGGAGGTCGACACCCACACGGTCACAGTCCAAACCCCAGAGCCTCCGCTATCCGGCTACTTCAAACTTGGCACAACAAAGAATCCGGCGGGGGATGAAATTTCGATCGACAGCCGCAGCCTGCTCTTCAACGGCAAGCCATGGTTCCCCATCATGGGCGAAATCCATTTTTCAAGATATCCCCGCGCCGAGTGGCGCGAGGCGCTGGAGAAAATGAAAGCCGGCGGCATCAAAATCGCTTCAACCTATGTTTTTTGGAACCACCACGAAGAGGTCGAGGGTCAGTGGGACTGGGAGGGACAAAAAGATCTCCGTGCTTTTCTACAAACCTGCCGTGAGGTCGGTCTGCTCGCCATCGTGCGTGCCGGACCGTGGTGTAATGGCGAAGTGCGCTACGGTGGCTTCCCCGATTGGGTGGAGAAAAGCACGCGCTGGGCACCGCCAGCCCGCTGGGGACTCCGCCCCGAGCATCCCGACTATCACGAAGCCGTCAGGCGGCTCTACACCCACATCGGCGAGCACATGCGCGGCTTGCTCTGGAAGGATGGCGGCCCTGTCGTCGGCATCCAGCTAGACAACGAGTATTCGGGCCCATCGCGCTACCTCCTCGGCCTGAAAAACCTCGCACTCGAGGCCGGCATGGATGTGCCGCTTTACACAAAAACCGGCTGGCCCCGCATGGAGGATCCCATGCCGACGGGCGAGATGGTTCCTTTCTACGGCGCCTACCCGGATGCCGCCTGGGAGGGCTCGGTCGAGAAGTCGGAGAGCCTTCTCTACAACTACATCTTCCGCAAACAACGCATCGACGAATCGATCGCGAGCGATGTCAATACCGTGCGCGGCGGGGAAGACGAGTCGAGCCGGGCGCAGTATCCCTTTCTTACAGCCGAAACCGGCGGCGGCATGTTCGTCTCTTACCACCGGCGAAACAAGGTGGAGCCCCGTGATGTCGCATCCCTCGCGCTCTGCCAGCTTGGCAGCGGCTGCGTGGGCATCGGCTACTACATGTATCACGGCGGCGAGAATCCCGAGGGACGCCTCACCCCGCTGCACAAATCGAACGAAATCGGCGATGTCTTCGACACACCCATCAAATCCTACGACTTCCAAGCACCCATCGGCCAATACGGCCAAATCCGCCCGCACTACCATTGGCTGCGGCGCTTGAATTTCTTCATGGAGGACTTCGGAACCGAGCTCTCGCGCATGCCGGCCTTCCTCCCCGGCCGCGAAGAAATGGACTTCTCGAACCCCGCAACCCTGCGCTGGAGCGTGCGCTCGGATGGCCGCTCCGGATTTCTCTTTGTGAACAACTATCAAAGGCTTGAACACATGCCGGGCAAGCCGAACACCCAATTCCGCATCGATCTTCCCGTGGGCAGCCTCTCCATCCCAAGCAAGCCCACCACAATTCCAGCGGATTCTTTTTTCCATTGGCCCTTCAATCTCGAGCTTAATGGCGTGAAGCTCATCTACGCCACCGCCCAGCCCATCCGCCGCACTCTCGATGCCGATGGCGGGCTCACAGTCGTCTTCGCCGAGGTCCCAGGCATGAACGCCGAGTTCGCGTTCGACCCCGCAACCATTCAGGCTCCACTCCGCCGCGAGCCGCTCGTTTTCAGCGGCGTCCGCGCAAGCCACAGCCCCGCCATCCGCGTGTCGGGAAAAAACGGTCGCGAAGTGAGGATCATCCTGCTGAGCGAAGCCGACTCCCTGTCCCTCGCTCCCAAAACCAGCAATGGCAACCTCGCCTTCGACATGCAGCCCAAGGTGCGCTCCATCCCCATCGTTCTGGAACTCCTCGAAAACCCAAAAGCCCTCCGCTCCTGGAAATCCAACGATCCCGATTTCGCCCTCCCCGTCTCCCCGGGAAAAAACGATTTCCACTCCGCCGCCGTTTGGAAAGTGAAACTCCCCGTCGACTTGGACATGGAATCAAACCCCATCCTCCGCATCCGCTACACAGGCGATGTCGCCCGCCTCACTCTCAACGGCCGCCTGCTCAACGACGACTTTTACAACGGCTCCACCTTCGAAATCGGCCTCCGCCGCCACGCCGCCGAGCTCGCCACCGGTGATCTCCGCCTCGAAATCCTCCCCCTCCAAAAAGACATGCCCGTCTACTTTGAGCCCAAGCATCGCCCGGAATTCAACACCGACGGCACCGCCCTCCGCATCGATCACGCCGAAATCCAATACACCGAACCCCAAGCCCCCACCCGCCTCGCGTCCAATAACCCCGCCCTCCCCAGCCTCGAGTAAAAGCCCAAAGTCCATCTGGTATGATCAAAAATTCGACAAAGCACGGGCCCGATACCATTCATGACCCGCGCGCCAGCGCGCCGACTTCTGGAGGGTCAACCTTTGTCTTGCTCCCGCTCCTGCTCGCTGCCCCTTTTGGGCATCTGCGATGTGCTTCCTCCGCCCCGCCTGCGGCTTCGCTTGGCTTGATCCAATACTGAACCGCTCCAGCACGGGGCCCCGCCCCCATCATCTCTTGCAGCGGTGTTTTGTTGGAAAAAATGAAAGAAAATGAACCCTGACCCCTATTTCCTGTTGACATATCGACATGGCTTTTATTCACTCCCGAGACCCTCGGAACAGCCAGTGAAAACAAAATTTATGATGAGGTAAGAAAGACGCATTGTGCGCGGGGCTGACGTGAAGCGGATGTCAGTCCTTGCGATGGGATTAGCGGTTTTATGTATTTCAGCTTTTGGGTTCCTTCGTGTTCCTGCCGACATCTCTCCCACAGCCTCCACAATGACGCCAGGTTCTGCTGATGCCGATAAATCCTTCTTGGACCCCTTAGCGAGCGATTCTATCAAAACTGTGACGGCATCGAGTTTCACTGCAAAGAGTGGAGCCGAAGTCAAGACCCCGTTGGCCACCATTACCACGGTGGCAGGGAAGGTTACCGGATCACCAAATGCCTTGGGCCTTTTTGCCCGAGTGCCAATCGCGCTCGAAGAAACCGTCCAAGTCGCGGTGAGCTATCCCGGCGGTGCAGCTGGCGACCTCGTGACCGTGCAGGCCGAGGACGGGGGATCGATCAACGGCGGCTCACCCGTCGCCCAGATGCGGCTCGATGAGGCGGGAGCACTCCGCTTTGCCTTCACCAGCACGCGCGAAGGGGGCATCTATCGCAAACGGCTTCGATGAAAAACGCCTCGAGTTTTGGGGCGGTCCAGAGCCGACCACAGCCGCCGCCGCGCCTTCGTCAGACCCCTGAAAATTCACTAAGCAAAAAACACCCACTCAACCACGCCCATGAAATTTATCCCGATTCTTCTGTTCCTCCTGCTAAGACCTGATGGCTCTTGACCGCATATTGATTGTTGATGACACCGCGATTATTCGCAAATCCCTTGAGGAGCGGTTGCGTGGCAAGCGGTATGCCGTTTCCACGGCGGGGTCAATTGCAGAGGCCGAAAAACGCCTCGCTGCCAATTCGTTTGACCTCATCTTCCTTGACATGGAATTGCCCGATGGCGACGGGCGGGTCTTCATCGAGCGCCTCTCCCACAATGACAACAGGCCGCTTGTAGTGATGATTACCGCAAACGGCTCGATCGAGTCCGTCGTGGAG
>JBILBH010000055.1:0-17091 GCA_044353785.1 Terrimicrobiaceae bacterium | reverse complement strand
CCTCTGTTGAAACTATGATATTCATCCTGTCAATCCCGAGTCAATCTCTTTCTCGCTAATTAATTTTTTAGCGGCTTCTGCCGCTTTTTCTTCGTGCCTTTTCGGAACGTTGTTTGGTCACACAAAAGTCCATTTTAACCATCAAGGCAAGAAAAAAGTGGACAATTCGGGTGAGTGTTGCAGAATTGGAAACATGAGCGAGGGGAAAGAGAGAATTGTTGCGGAGCATCCGAAGGGGTGGGTGGTGCGGATGGTAGAAGGGCGAGGGTTGAAGGTTGCGGAGAGGACGCTGTATTGGTGGAGCGTGCATTTGGAGCGATTTCTGAAGTTTTGTCGGAGCGCGGGGGCGGAGTCAAGCGAAATTCCCGAGGTGGCGGTGAGGTTGTTTTTAGAGTCGTTACCGACGGGGACTTCGGCGCATGATTTTGCGAGGGAGCAGGCGCGAATGGCGTTAGATGTTTTTATAGGGGAGATGGTGGGGTGGTCATGGGGAGAAGACCAGTATGGGCGGGTGGGGCCGAAATTTCGGTTGAAGACGAATTCGGCGGGATTGACCACCGAGGACACAGAGAGCACAGAGGGTTTGTTGTCTACAAATCAAAGCGAGATTTCGGATGAGGCTTCGTTTTTGTCTGAAAAAGGCTATTCAGCGCCGTGTGAGGAGTCTGTGGGTGAGGGATGTTCTGCGTTGAAAACTACCGAGGTTGGGAAGGGAAATGGACAGAATCGAGAGAGTTGGGAGGCGATGCGGCGGGCGTTGCGGGTGCGACATTACGCGTTACGGACGGAGGAGTCGTATCTGCATTGGGTGGGGCGGTTTTTGGATTGGCTGGAGCGCGGCGGCGGGGATTTAGAGGTGGCGGAGGAGGGTGAAGTGAGAGGTTTTTTGGAGGAATTGGCCGTGGGCCGTGGTGTTGCTGCGGCGACGCAAAATCAGGCATTCTCGGCGTTACTTTTTTTCTTTGGCGAGGTGTTGAAGCGTCCGCTGGAAAAAGTGGATGCGCTGCGGGCGAAGCGGACGACGCGGCTGCCTGTGGTGCTGTCGCGCGAGGAGGTGCGGCGGTTGCTGGGCGGGTTGGAGGGCACGATGTCACTAATCGGGAGGCTTCTCTACGGGACGGGGATGCGGATGATGGAGGCGATTCGGTTGCGGGTGAAGGATGTGGATTTTGATCGACATCAGGTGATCGTGCGCGAGGGGAAGGGATCGAAGGACCGAGTGGTCATGCTGCCGGAGACGCTGCGCGAGCCGTTGCGGGATCATTTGGATCGAGTGCGGATTCTTTTCCATGAGGATCGGGCGGCGGCATTGCCTGGCGTGTGGCTGCCGGGCGCGTATGGCGTGAAGGATCCCAAGGCGGGCGAGCGCTGGGAGTGGCAGTGGGTTTTTCCCTCCAAGAGTGTCGGCAAGGATCCAAGGAGCGGCTTGCGACGCCGGCATCACGTGCATGACAATGGCGTGGGTAAGGCGCTGGGCGTCGCGGTGCGGAGGGCGGGGATCGCCAAAAAAATCACGGCTCATACACTGCGGCATTCGTTTGCGACGCATCTGCTCGAGGGCGGAGCCGATATCCGCACGGTGCAGGAGCTACTGGGCCATAGCGATGTGAGCACGACGATGATCTACACGCATGTGCTGAACCGTCCGGGCGTCTCGGTGCGGAGCCCGCTGGATGGGTAGAGTGACTCTTTGGCTTGAGCGGATCAGATTTGGTAAGGAATCCGGATGTCGGGCCATTCCTGTTTTAAGTCCTTGGTATTTCGGGAAACCAACAGGCAACCTTGAGTTCGAGCCGTCGCATAAACGATCGCATCGGGGATTTTCAGGCGGTATCGCTTCCGGATCGCGATGGCTTGGCTGGCAATTTCGGCAGAGAGTTCGAGTATTTCAAATGTGCCAAGAAAACTGCGGATCGCATTCTCTTCGGCTGCGTTTGTGGCTCCTACCAGGACCTCAATCAAGGAAATGACGCTGATCTGGCGGATGCTGTATTGGGCGAGTTCGATCTTCGCGTTCTCGATTCCATTGAGGTAATCGATCAAGATATTTGTGTCGAAGACCGCTTTCACGGACTTTCCCACTCCTGGCGCAAATCGTTTTGATAAGAGACACCGTCTTTGTTTTTCTGCTTCCAAAGCCCAAATGCGGCTTCTGCTTGGGGGATGGATTTCACTCTTAAAAAGTCAATAATAGCTTCACGAACAAGTGCGGCACGGGATTTTTGATAGGTTTTACCTACGCAATCCAACGATTCTACAAGTTGGTCTGGGATATCAATAATCGTTCGCATAGGCGTCATCATACATAGATATCAAACATCTTCAAGTGGATTCCTTTCGGGTCATGGTGGTTCTGCTAAGACCAGAAGGATTGATCACAGAGAGCACAGAGTAAGTTGTTGTGACAAATCAAATTGGTGGTGGAGTTTGGAGTGTGATTCTCGGAAGATTCGGCAAGCCATTCTTCCCTTGCGATTTCGCTGGGTGCTACCGCGCCTGAAACCACGGTGCCGGCGGAGCGGTGCCCTCCGCTGGCCAATCCTACTTTTTATCTCTGCGCTCTTTGTGCTCTTAGACTCGCTCGCTCCAACACGTCTCGCCCTTTCAGCGCCAACCTTCGATTGCTCTATCTCCCGCCTGCCACAGCGCTCGGTAGTGGTTAATTTTCCCTCTGCGCTACCAGCCAAGGACTTTGGCGAAGATAAGCGGGGCGACAATGGTGGCGTCGGATTCGATGATGAATTTCGGGGTTTTTTCGCCGAGTTTACCCCAGGTGATTTTTTCGTTGGGGACGGCGCCGGAGTAGCTGCCGTAGCTGGTGGTGGAGTCGCTGATTTGGCAGAAGTAGGCCCAGAGGGGGACATCCGTCTTGCGAAGGTCTTGGTGAAGCATGGGAACGACACAGATGGGGAAGTCCCCGGCAATGCCGCCGCCGATTTGAAAGAAGCCGATGGGTGTCTTGTGGCTGGTGGGAGCATACCAGTCGGCGAGGGCGATCATGTATTCGATGCCGGAGCGAACGGTGTGGACATTTTTCACATCCCCTTCGATGCAGTGGCCGGCATACATGTTGCCGAGGGTGGAGTCTTCCCAGCCGGGGACAAACATGGGGAGGTTTTTCTCCTTGGCGGCGATCATCCAGCTATTTTTTGGATCGATCTGGAAGCTTTTTTGGAGTTCGGGCGAATCGAGGATGCGCCAGAAGAATTCGTGCGGGAAGAGGCGTTCGCCCTTGGCGTCGGCATCCATCCACTCCTTGAGGATGACATTTTCAATGCGGCGCATGGCTTCCATTTCAGGGATGCAGGTATCGGTGACGCGGTTCATATGGCGCTCGAGGAGGCCTTGTTCGTCGGCCGGAGTGAGATCGCGATATTGAGGGATGCGTTCGTAGAAATCGTGGGCGACGAGGTTGAAGATGTCTTCCTCAAGATTCGCCCCAGTGCAGACGATGCCGTGAACTTTTCCCTGGCGGATCATTTCAGCGAGGGAAATGCCGAGCTCGGCCGTGCTCATGGCACCGGCGAGGGTCATGAGCATGATGCCGCCTTGATCGAGGTGGCGTGTGTAGGCTTCGGCAGCGTCCTTGAGAGCGGCAGCATTGAAGTGGCGGTAGTGAAGGTCGATGAATTGAGAAACGGGGCCTTGTGACATGGTGTTTGTAAAGTGAAGTGGAGCGGATTTTTAGCAGGTTGGCTGGCGAGTGCAAAGATTGATCGCCTCTTGGATTGGCTATTTGATGCGAGGTTGTTCACAGGCTTTAATAAAGAAGAAATAATTTTTTAGATAATCTCTTCTTCTTAATGTTGTGAACAACCCTGACGAAGGATGTTCCTCAATCTTCCAGTGGGCGTTCCACGCTTTTTTGACCCTGTGAAGAAGGTGTGAGTGAAAAATAATGGTTCTGAAAAACTCGTGTTTTTTGGCGAGTTGTTAAACCTTGCTGGTAGAGATTCACAAGTTGTTCACAAGCTGTTGACATCTCTCTGAATGTCGAGCGGACGTTCATTTTGAAAAAAATCTTTGAGCGATAGGCATGCGGCGTCCCATACCGAATGCGCGACTGGTGATTTTGAGACCGGGCGCGGCTTGTTCGCGTTTGTATTCGTTGAAGTCCACTTTGCGGGTCACCCAGCGAACAATTTCTTCATCGAAGCCAGCTGCTACGATGGCGCTCACGCCGAGATTGTCCTCCACATAGAGTTTCAGAATGGCATCGAGGACTTCGTAGGGTGGCAGGGTGTCCTGGTCTTTCTGATCGGGGCGGAGTTCCGCGCTAGGCGGTTTGTCGATCGTGCGGCGAGGGATGATTTCTCTGTCGCGGTTCAAATGCTCTGCCAGCTTGTAAACGAGGGTCTTTGGGACATCCGAAATAGCCGCGAGTCCACCGGCCATGTCGCCGTAAAGTGTGCAGTAACCCACGGCGAGTTCACTTTTGTTCCCGGTCGTGAGGAGAAGATGGCCGAATTTGTTTGAAAGGGACATGAGCGTCAGGCCACGGAGACGGGCTTGCATATTTTCCTCAGTGGCATCCTCCGGTCGGTCGCCGAATGCCGGGCGCATTTGTTTTTTGAAAACTTCGAAGCTTTCCCCGATCGGAATTTTCAAGCACGCGATGCCGAGATTATGCGCGAGAGCGAGAGCGTCTTCCACGCTGTGTGATGAGGAGAAGGGTGATGGCATCGCGACACCGGTCACTTGATTTGCTCCCAATGCTTCGACCGCGAGACAGGCAACGACCGCACTGTCGATCCCGCCGCTCAAGCCCAGCACGGTTGATTTAAAGCCACATTTTCCTGCATAGTCACGAACACCGAGCACCAAGGCGCGGCGCAAATCCTCGAGGTCATCGGATTTCTTTTCCACCGAGCCTTCCGAAGCGATTTGGTGGCACTCCTCAAAGCCGGGAAGGCGGGTTTGAATCTCGCCGTCGGCACCGATAGCGAGCGAATGCCCATCGAATACCAGCTCATCGTTCCCACCGATAGAATTGCAGTAATAGAAGGGAACGCCATGACGGCGCGCCTGGTTTTTGATCATGGCCTCGCGGCGCTCAGGCTTGCCGAGTTGGAAAGGTGAGGCGCTGAGATTGAGAATCGCTTTGGCCCCGGCGGCACAGAGACTTTCCACCGGATCACAGGAATACAACGGGCGTGGCAGGTAATCGGGAGTCCAGATGTCCTCACAAATCGTAATCCCAAAAATCTGTCCGCAAATCTCGACCGGCGTTGGTTTATGGCAGGGTTCAAAATACCGGGACTCGTTGAAGACATCGTAGGTCGGCAGGAGCGTCTTATAGACCCAGCGAACTGCACATCCGCGCTCCAAAATGGCTGCCGCATTGAAAAATGGCCTTCCTGACGCAGTGGGGTTCCTTTGCACGCAACCAACAATCCAAGCCGCTGAGCCAACTTCGTGGTGGATTGCCTCGAGGGCTTCCAGACTCATCGGCACAAAGTCGGATTGGAAAAGCAAATCCTGGGGCGGATATCCGGTCAGAACCAATTCTGGCGTGAGAATGATATCCGCTCCCTGAGCCTCCAGAGAGCGGCATGCTTCCACGATGCGGTGGGCATTTCCCGCCAAGTCGCCTACTGTCGAATTAATCTGTGCCAGACCGATTTTCATAAAATTACCAGAATCCCCACTGTCGGGTTGCCATGATGTAGAGGCCGAGACCGAGGTTTGTCACACCGTGTGCGAGAACACAGGCACCGAGGCTTCCGGTTCGCACGGCCACGAAATTATAGATCACTCCACAGAGCAAGGCGGCCGGCCAATCCGCCATGCCGTGAACCAACATAAAACAGGTCGCCACGATCGCGAAGGATTTCCATTGAAAAGCACCCACCGGCAGCGAGGTGAAATCCTCCCGGATCAAATACCGCATCAAAAACCCGCGCCAAAAAATTTCCTCCACCAACGGAACAATGATCACCAGCCGCGCAAAGCGCGCCGCGACAGTCATCCAGTAAAGCGCGGAACCCTCGCCAAACACCGTGGGATCGAATCCATCCACCCGCGCACCGGCTCCCAGAAACGCCTGCGGAGCGATCCAGAGGCCGAGCACCACCACACCGGCAGCCAACGCCCATCCCATCCCTCCGCGTTTTCCGAAGTCATATTGACGCCAGTAAAAAACCAACACCGCAGCGCACAAGGCCGTTTGGAGCGGGTAAACCCAATATTCGGGACTCCGCAACCAGAGCGAATCGGCAGCGGGGTTTTTGACGAGCGAGACCAACATCAAGCCCCCCATGAAAACAAAAAATGGTGCTGTGTAAGCCGCCAGCGGCGATCGGATGGAAAGAGACTCAGACATCGTGCGATATCCAATCACACTCCCGCGCCCATTTTAAGATCAACTTTCAGCCCGTGACGAGATCGAGCCAGTTCGGATTTCCCTCCGCATGGGCGAGGATTTCCTCAAGGATTTGAGGCAGGGTGGTTGTGGGTCTCCAGTCCCAGGTCTCGCGTGCGAGGCCGGGATCTAGGATGGCCCAGGGAATGTCGAAGGGGCGACTGGATTGGTCGCTGGAAATTTGATTCGGGTCGTTAATAGCGAGAGCAGGGCCGATGTTTTCCGTGCACCAAGCGGAGAGTTCGCGGAGGGACATCGCGTTCCCATCGCCGCCGGCGAGGTTGATGGTGCGGGGTTTTTCGGTGCCGCGAAAATCGATCTGATTGAGAAGAAGCGAAACGATATCGCGGGGATGCAGGCAGTCCCGGACTTGCAGGCCGGAACCGCCGAAGCCGATGTATTTCAGTGGACGCCCGGCGCGCCACGAGTGGATCCAAAACGAGAAGATGCCTTGATCAGCTTTGCCAAATTGACCCGCACCGGCGAGCACGCCGCAACGATTGATCCAGACGGGAAAGCCGTAGGCGTCGCCGTATTCCAGAGCGAGCCATTCGGAGCAGAGCTTCGTGCTTCCGTAGAGACTGATTGGTGGCGCGGTGGAGAATTGCTCGGTGATTCCGCCGCGCGACCAGCCGGGACCGGATACGGTGGATGGCAACTCGAAGCGGGTCGGAGTTTTTTCCATCGGCAAGCCCGCGAGCGCGGCGATCGAATACACGCGACTTGTCGAGAGTAGCGTGAATCCGACTTTCCATGTTTTGCAGAGTTCCAGCAGATTCACGGTGCCGTAGAGGTTCTGATCTACCAAATCGCGGCTCGACGAGCCATCGACGCCGGCGAGCACACTGGGATTCGCCGCGCAGTCGATGATCCAATCCACCGTCGGAAGGCTTTCGAGCAGATTCCGGTCGCGCACATCGCCGATGCGGATATCACAGCCCAGAGCACGGAGCGGCTCGAGATTTGTCTCGCTGCCTTTGCGCGAAAGATTGTCGAGACCCAGAATTTGCAGGTCGGCCCGATGCTCCAGAAGCGTGCGTGTGATCACGGATCCGGCGAAGCCGCAAATGCCGGTGAGGAGGATTTTCATGTGGTGATGGGGTTTTTAGCGAACAGATTTTAGAAAATTCCAAGGGTTCAGCACCGGTGTTCCTTCACCGATGAAGTCGATCTCATTTCGCGTGACAACGGTCAATCGATGCACTTTCGCCGTGGCAAGAATGAGGGCATCGCGAAAGGGGTGGGTTCGTTTTGCATGCAAGGCGGCACATTCTTCGGCAACGAACTCATCAACACCGAGAATTCTCCCTGCGAAGCCGGTTTTCACCTGCCCTTCATACCACCTGGCGAGCGCGTTTGCTCCGACGGCGTCACGGCGTTTTGCCAGTTCGATGCCGAGTCTCATTTCCATCAAGGAAATCACGCTCAGGTAGCAGGATTCGACGAGTTGAGCCGCTTGCCACGCTGCAACGGACGGATCGCATTTTTTGGCGCGCCTCAACTCGGATACCACATTTGTATCAAGCAGGAATTCAGGCATGCAGATCGGCAGGTGCCAGGCTTTCTTTGAATTGTGGGATTTCCAAGTCAACCTCCCCCGCTTCGGAGTCTCCTAAAACATCGAGCAAGTTCGTTTCGCGGCGAGGTTCGCTTTTGAGCACTTCTTTTTTCACTAATTGCGCCAACCAACCTGAGAGAGATGTTTTTGCATCCACCGCCCTGTGCCTTGCCAAGCGGCAGAGTTCGTCATCAAGACTGATCGTGACATTCATATGAACACACGGAAACACGGAAACACGGATTTTTCAAGCCGGAACTATTGACCGATGAATTGTGAAACAATGGCCAGACCTCCAAGCATGACAACGCGTTGCTTGGAGGCGAGGTGAGCGATCAATCCTGGCGTGGTAACGGGATTTTCCATTCCTTCATGGTTTCTTTGATGCGTTCGGAAATCCAGATGGCGTCGGCCACGCATTTCACGCCTCCGGGGAGCCAGGCTTCCGAGTTGTCTGGGATTTGTTTGCGGCCTTCGGCGATGGCCGTGTTGATCGGGGGCTTGCCTTGCCAGCGCCTCAGCAGGGCTTGCGACTTCAGTAGGGAGTAAAGTCGCTTCTGCCTTTCCACATCCGGGCGGTATTGGCGCATGGGGAGAATTTTATCCGCGCGTCTTCCAGGCTTCGACGATTTGGCGGATGGTTTCCGTGAGGCTGATGGTGATATCCCACGCCGGGTAGTGGGATTTCATTTTCCGGAGGTCGCTGTAGTAGCAGATGTGGTCTCCGATGCGGTTTTGGTCCACATAGGTGAAGGATTGTTTCTTTCCGGTGAAGGATTCAGCGATTTGGAAGGCTTCGAGAATCGAGCAGGAGTTTTGTTTTCCCCCGCCGAGGTTGTAGACCTCCGCGATGCGCGGGGCTTTGCAGAATTCCCACATGAAGCGGGCCACATCCTCGCTGTGGATGTTGTCACGCACCTGCTTGCCCTTGTAGCCGAAAACCTTGTATTCGCGGCCTTCGAGATTGCATTTCACGAGGTAGCTGAGGAATCCGTGGAGCTCCACGCCGGAGTGGTTCGGGCCGGTGAGGCAGCCGCCACGCAGACAGCAGGTGGGCATATTGAAATAGCGTCCGTATTCCTGGACCATGACATCCGCCGCGACTTTGGATGCACCGAAGAGGGAGTGTTTCGATTGGTCGATCGAGAACGACTCCGCGATGCCGCGTTCGTAGGCGGGATCGTCGTAATCCCAGCGCGTGTCGAGTTCGCGGAGGGGGATGGTGTTTGGTCGGTCGCCGTAGACCTTGTTTGTGGACATGTGGACGAACGGCGACTCGGGGCAGGCTTGCCGGGCGGCTTCGAGGAGGTTCAGCGTGCCGACGGCATTGGTGTCGAAGTCGTCGAAGGGAATCGCCGCCGCGCGGTCGTGCGAGGGCTGCGCGGCGGTGTGGATGATGATGTCGGGCTTAATTTTGGCAACGAGGTCGAGAACGCCCTGCCGGTCGCGAATATCGAGTTCGTGGTGGGTGAACCCCGGGATGATGTCTGCAAGGCGTTTTTGGTTCCAGCGCGTGTCGCCTTGGGGTCCAAAAAATGCCGCGCGCTGGTTGTTGTCCACCCCGTGGATCGAGCAGCCCTGGCTGGCGAAAAAGATCGAGACTTCGGAACCGATGAGGCCGGAGGAGCCGGTGACGAGGGTTTTCATGCGATGGTGAGGATCAAGCTATTTCAAGAGACACCAGAGTAAAATCAAAACATTGCGCGTCCGCTTACCGCCTGCGGTCGAGCGTGGACGCGCGGGAGTTCGAAGAGCAGCTAGCTCACGGCCAAAGGATATCTCGACGACATCGAACTCGCCTCCATTCACGCCATTATCAGCGCGCTGAACCGCGCCATGGCCTGAAACCGGGCCTGCTTAGGCTATTTGCTTTTCTTCAGGCATGCCTCTCTCACATCGGGAGGATTTGCTCCAAACACCCGTTGCTCTGCCCGCTTTCTGCCAGCCGAGATAATAGACGCCGCCAAACCGCTCAAAGACCGGCTTTGAGTTGGTGCCGTTGGGAACATGTGCTTGAGACTACGCCGGGGTCCAGTGGACGCCATTCTTGCTGGTGGCAAAGGCATAGTTGAAATCCCCCGCATTCTGTCGGCAGATAGCCATCTAGGTGCCGTCGGGCATCCGGTTGACCGCGTTTTCCGTGAGAAACATCCCTTGAGGTTCCGTGAAATGGCCAACGATCTCGAAGGTGTCGAAATTTGCGTTGAGAACAGCTAGGGCATTGTGGCCGGAATCGAAATTGTTGATGTCGGCATAGGTCTTCCCGTCGTGAACCTTGAAGTAGGGGGTTAGACAACTGTGGGGATAGGGTGAACGATTAGGACGAGCACATGCCGGATAAAAAAACACCCCGTTTAGCCTTGTGGCCAAACGGGGTGTGAATAAGGACTGCTAGAAGAGCCTTTATTTTTAAAAGCGAGTTACTTACGCCTTCTTGCGACGAGCCAAGACAACCAAGGTGAGCGCGCTCAGGCTGATAATCAGAGCATACGTCGAAGGCTCGGGAATTGGTGAAGGGCCATAGAGCTGGAAGGCGCCGCTGTTGGGATCTCCAAACTGGTTCGCGTTCCCATAGTCGACAGACCCCAGCTCGCCATAGCCGTAGTAAAAAGGTGTGGTGTTCGTAGCGGAGGAATCGCTTTGCCATGTGACGTAGTCGGCACCGCGCGCTTTAGACAAAGCGAAGTAATATGTGCCTGCGGCGAGGCTGATATCCGTGCCAAAATCAAAGGAAACATTTCCGTAATCAAGTCCCCAGCCGTTCATATTCGGCATTACCACCGAAGTGCTCAGGTTCGTTGCGCTTCCTTGGTAGAGTGGCGTGGAGTTGGGATCGAACGGGTTGGCCATAATGTACCAATTGAGCGCGGAGATTTGGGCTCCCTGACTAATAACCACGCCGATTTGGGCGGCATTGACGGTGTTGCTGCTATCCAAGGTGAAATGATTGGCTTCATAGCCTTCGGAGCCGCCATTGAGCATTAAAAGAAATCCAGCGTTCTGAAACCCGCCCGATGTTGCACTCCCATTGTCGTAAACAATGGTGTTGGCATGGGAGGTTGTTGCTGCAGTGACCGCTAGGAGCAAGGCGGCTGTGAGGGCGCCTTGGAGTGTTTTATACATTTTGTTGAGTTGATAGGAAATCGCTTTCGGCCCTCCGGGAAGTTGGCCCAGAGTTTGAAGCTGGAAGCGGTTCTTTCCATGCGCGGACGCTGCCAGATCGGGCTTTGAGAGTCAAGTTCCCGCCATTCTGTGGTTTGGGGCGCGCCCCGAGCCACAAAATGGCGGAAAATGCGAGCCCCGAGGGCGCAACTTGCCGCTGCCGGGGTTGTCAGTTTTCCGCGAACACCGGTTCGTGGTCGGGCAAGGGATCGTCGAGCCAAGGTTCGATAACCGGCTCGTCTGGTTCGGGTGGCTCGCGGGCAGCGTCCACGCGCACACCGGCTTCCCACAATCCGAGGTGGCGCAGGATGTATTCTATGACAGCGGCCTCGTCGATGAGGGCGACGAACGAATTCAAGCTGCCCGTCTTCTGCAGCGCAGGGTGTTTGGAGCAAATCCTCCCGATGTGAGAGAGGCATCCCTGAAGAAAAGCAAATAGCCTAAGCAGGCTCGGTGTCAGGCAAGGGCGCGGTTCAGCGCGCTGATAATGGCGTGGATGGAGGCGAGTTCGATGTTGGTGTCGCTGCCGACGCCGAAGTAGGTGCGGGCGGCGGCGGTTTTGATTTCGATGTAGCTTACGGCGCGGGCATCGGCTCCGGCGCCGAGAGAGTGTTCGGAATAGCTTTGGATTTCGAAAGGCGGGAGGCTGGTTTGGCCGAGGGCGTGGACGAAGGCAGCGATCGGGCCATTGCCGGAACCGCGCACTGTGACAGGTTGCCCTTGGAGGTTGAGGTCGGCTTCGATGGTGACCTGCTCGCCGCGCTCGATGGCCCGGAATTCGCGTAGGATCACGGCACCGTCACGCAGGACATAGGTTTTGAGGAAAAGCCTGTGGATTTCCTCGGCTTCGAGTTCGGTGCCTTTTTCATCCGAGACGGCATTGACGATGCGGCCGAGTTCTTTTTGGAGAGACTTGGGAAGCTGGTAGCCGAATTCCGTTTCCAGGATGTAAGCGACGCCGCCTTTGCCGGACTGGGAATTGATGCGGATGATCGCTTTGTAGCTGCGGCCGATGTCGGCGGGGTCGATCGGAATGTAGAGAGTATCCCACGGCTTGCCTTCCGCTTGATGCACCCATGATTTTTTAATGGCATCCTGATGCGAGCCGCTGAAGGCCGTGAAAGCGAGGTCGCCGGCGTAGGGATGACGGGGATGGACCTCCATGCGGGTGCAACGCTCATAGACATCGCGGATCGCGTTGAGGCGGCTGAGGTCCAGGTGGGGATGGATGCCGTGGGTGTAGAGATTGAGTGCGACCGTGACGATATCGAGGTTGCCCGTGCGCTCACCGACTCCGAAGAGCGTGCCCTCCACGCGATCTGCTCCTGCGAGGAGGCCCAATTCTGTGGCGGCGGTGCCGGTGCCGCGGTCGTTGTGCGTGTGAAGCGAGAGCGTGGTGAGATCGCGGCGGGTCAGGTGGCGCGACATCCACTCGATCTGGTCGGCGTGGATATTCGGCGTCGCGTATTCCACCGTGGCCGGGAGGTTGAGGATGATTTTGTTTTCAGCCGTCGGCTGCCAGACATCGGTCACGGCCTCGCAAATCTGGAGAGCGAAATCGAGTTCCGTGCTGGTGAAGCTCTCTGGCGAGTATTCGAGGCGGATGCGAGAGCCCTCGGCCACGAGCGGCTGCATTTTTTCCTTCAAAAACGAAACGGCCTGCGTGGCGATGGAAACAATCTGCTCGCGGGTCGAGTTGAAGACATACTCGCGCTGCTTCGGCGAGGTCGAGTTATAGAGATGGAATATGATGCTGCGTGCCCCGCGCAGGGCTTCCAGCGAGCGCAGGATGAGATCCTCGCGGCATTGGCAGAGGATTTGGATCGAGACATCCTGCGGGATGAGGTTCTCCTCGATGAGGCGGCGGCAAAAATCGAATTCGATCTGCGAGGCCGAGGGAAAACCAATTTCGATTTCCTTGAAACCAATACCGACGAGCATCTCGAAATACTCGAGCTTTTCCTCGACGCTCATGGGTTGCGCGAGCGCTTGGTTGCCGTCGCGGAGATCCACGCTGCACCAGATGGGGGCAGAAGTCAGAGAGCGGCTCGGCCACTGTCGGTCGGGAAGATCGACTTGTGGAAAAGGCCGGTATTTTGTGACAGGCGGCGGTTGCATGAAGTGCGACAGAGTAGCATCGCAAAAGCCGATGAGCCAAGTTTTCAAAAACAGCTACCCGAGAATATCCACCACCACCGCTGTAGCATTGTCGCGGCCTGAGGCTGCGACGGCCTCGTGGACGAGGGCCGGGGCGAATTCTTGAGGGTCGGTGCGCAGGATGTCCTCGATGCGGCTGTCGAAGAGGCCATCGGTCACGCCATCCGTGCAGAGGAGGAACCGGTCGCCGGGTTCAAGTCCCACGGCGCCGACTTGGGGCTCGACCTGTTGCGGGTCTGCGCCGAGGACTTTTTGCAGGACATTTCGCTGGGGGTGGTTTTTGGCCTCGCGCTCGTTGATCTGGCCGTTTCGAAAAAGCCAGCCGACGTATGTGTCGTCGTTGGTGATTTGTTTCATGCCGCCGCCCGCCGGGAGAAAATAGATGCGGCTGTCTCCGACATGGGCGAAATACATCCATCCCGGAGTGAACCAGCACAGGCTCAGCGTGGCGCCCATGCCGCGGCATTCGTCGTAGCAGGAGCCGAGATAGAGTAGCGCACGGTGGATTTCCACGAAGACCTCCTGGAGCACATCGCGGAATCCGGTGGAAATGCCGGACGCGCCTTGTGCGAAAACTGATGGCAGAAGCTTGGTGATTTTTTCCACGGCTATCTTGCTCGCGAACTCCCCGGCCTTCGCGCCGCCCATTCCGTCGCTGACGGCAAAGACAAAGTCGGATTTTGCTATATCGGCCTCGCCGATTTTTCCGAGCCATTGGGCACCTTGTGAATCGACGAGCAGGCCGAGGAACGAATCCTCGTTGTTCTTACGCACCTTCCCGCAGTCCGTGTGGCCGGACCACGCGAGGCCTTTGATCGTGGTAGGCTTGTCGCTCATTCTTCAGGCTCCAGAATGGTGGCGAACTCGAAATCGATGAGGCAAAACCGTCCATCGGATTGGCGGTAGGTGACATTCCTTATGTCAGCGTCGTCGTGACGCACGCCGTAGGGCTCGAGCTCGGCGAACAACTCGCGGCAGCGGGTGTCGTCCAAGTGGTCAACTCGGGTGCCGCAGTTCGTGGTCGCAATTTTAAGGCCTTCGGGATCGCTCTCCACCAGTCGCGGAACAAACGGGCAGGCGCGCTTCTCCAGATAGCGTAGCACCTTCACCTCATTCGTGAACCGCTCCTCGGCCTTCGGCCCGCGAAATTGTTTATAGACCTTGCCATCGTAGCCGATGCGCACCGTGGCGCGGAGTGTGTCTTTGACCTGTTGCATGAATATTCAGTGGGGATTTGAGTCCGATCTGCCGTCCAAATTGGCACAGTCCTCTCGAAATCCCGAGCCTTTTCCGAGCGTGGAATCATCCGGGCAGGTGCAGGATTTTTCTTGAGACGGAGCGCTGCAAGAGGGATTTCTTCGCGCGTGACTCTTTACCTCATCGTCGCCGTTCAAGCCTACTTCTTGGGATCGATTCCTTGGGGCTTCCTTGCCGGGCGGATGCAAGGCGTCGATCTGCGCGCACAAGGCAGCGGCAGCACTGGCGCCACGAATGCGCTGCGCATCCTTGGGAAAAAGTGGGGCTACACCGTGTTTGCGCTCGATGCCTTCAAAGGCTGGCTTGCCGTGATGATCGCCTTTCTGGTCGCTCTCAAATCCTTCCAGGCTCCGCAATTTGCCGTGATCAACGCGGGCGTCGTGGGTGCGATCTTCGCAATGATCGGCCACACCTATCCAGTTTGGCTAAGGTTCCAAGGAGGTAAGGGCATCGCCACGGCGGCCGGCATCATGCTTGCGCTGTTTCCCCCGCCGGTTTTCGCCTTTGGACTGCTGGTCTGGCTCACGCTTTTCTACACAACGCGTTATGTCTCGGTCGCGTCGCTTGGAGCCGCTGTTGCGCTGCCCACAGGAGCCGCCGGCATGTGGGCGCTTGGGCAGGGAGATGCCTTGCGCACGGGAATCGCTGTCATCATGTGCCTGCTTGCGATCTGGCGGCACAAATCCAACATCTCGCGCCTCCTTGCCGGAACGGAAAAGCGTTTCGAAAAAAAACCCCGCGCCGTCTCCTGAAACATGTTTAAAAAAATCAGCATCATCGGCGGCGGAAGCTGGGGCACGGCACTCGCGCTTCTCCTCTCCGAGCACGGCTTGCCGGTTACGATCTGGGCACACAACCCAGCTGTGGCTGAGGATATCAACGCCCGCCACATCAATTCGCAATATCTGTCAGGAATCAGCCTCCCGGAAAATATCCACGCCATATCGCGTCTGGAGGCGCTCGCTGACTCCGACCTCTTCGTGGTCGTCGTGCCATCGAAAGTCATGAGGGAAACGGCCCGAACCCTCGCGTCCTTGAACATGCCGGCAGGGACAGCAGTTGTTTCTTGCACGAAGGGCATCGAATCCGGAACGGGTCTTCTCATGAGCCAGATCCTGGGGGAATTTCTTCCGCAATGCCGCTTGGCGGTCCTCTCCGGGCCGAATCTCGCTCCGGAAATCGCCCGTCATATTCCTGCAGCCAGCGTCATCGGTTCCGAGCACGCCGATTTGCTGGAGCCACTCCAGCGCGTTTTTTCCTCCAAGGCATTCCGCGCTTATACGAGTGATGACATCACGGGCATCCAGCTCGGTGGCGCGTTGAAAAACATCTACGCCATCGCTGCCGGTGTGTGCGACGGCTTCGGTATGGGCGACAACGCCAAAGCGGCGCTGGTCACCCGATCGCTGGCCGAAATGACGCGCCTTGGCATCGCCATGGGCGGTCGTCGCGAAACCTTTTTTGGTCTTAGTGGAGCGGGGGATCTCATGGTTACCTGCTTCAGCAAGCAAAGTCGGAACCGCCAATTCGGCGAGCGGCTCGGGCGCGGCGAGACGCCGCCGGAGATCATCGCCTCAATCAAAACGGTCGCCGAAGGCGTGCCGACAGCCTTGAGCGCGTCCGAGTGCGCGAAGCGGCTCGGCATCGACGCTCCGATCACAGCCGAGGTTTGCTCCGTTCTCCACGAGGGCAAGCCGCCGCGTGAATCCATCTCCTGCCTGCTCGGCCGTCCACCCAAGCCGGAGAGCGAGCACCCAAGCACACGCGGCTGATGAAAATCGGCTTTGTTCGCCGCGGGCACTCGAGCACGGGAGGAGCGGAGGCCTACCTCATCCGCCTCGCCTCCGCGCTGCGCAGCCGTGGCGAGGAGACCGCGCTCATCACCACCTCGGACTGGCCCGCCGAGCGCTGGCCGTTTGGACACATCCAACGCCTGGGGGGCAAATCGCCCGGCGAATTCGCCGCCGCTTTTCACACTGCGCACACCGGGTGCGATATCCACTTTAGTATGGAGCGCGTTCCCGGCTGCGATGTCTACCGGGCGGGTGATGGCGTCCATGCCGCCTGGCTCGCGCGGCGCGATGCGTTCGAGCCATTCTGGAAAAAGGCCACGCGCTGGCTGAATCGCAAGCACCACGAGATTTTGGAACTCGAGCGCTGTGTTTTCGATCCCGCAAACACCCGTCTCGTCATTGCGAACTCCCGGATGATCCGCAACGAAATCCTTTCGCACTTTTCCTTCCCGGAAGACCGTGTGCGGATCGTTTACAATGGCATTCAGCCCTTCGCCAGCCTCCCCCCGCGCGACGAGGCGCGCCGGCGTTTCGGCATCGATTCTGATACCTTCTGCGTTCTATTTCTGGGCACCGGCTGGGAACGAAAAGGACTCTCCACCGCCATCAAAGCCGTGGAGATGCTTGACGACACCACCCTTCTCGTCGCGGGTCGAGGTCCAGCAGATCTCTATCGCAGCTCAAAGGCCCGCTTCCTCGGCCCCGTTGCGGATATCGCGTCCCTCCTTGCGGCGGCGGATGTCATGACCCTGCCGACTTGGTATGACCCCTTCTCGAACGCCTGCCTCGAAGCCCTCGCTGCC
>JBILBH010000054.1:0-17343 GCA_044353785.1 Terrimicrobiaceae bacterium | reverse complement strand
ATCCATCAAAATCGAGCGCTCCGATTTTCACGGCGAATGGAACTATACCATCAAGCCGCAATAGCTGTTTTGTATTAATTTATTTCTGGACGAGTCCTTTGTTCAAATCATTACCGCCACTGTAGGTGAATCCCTTGCTCTCCAATCCGCCTCGAGCAGCCCATTCCCACTCGGCGCCGCTGGCAAGCCGGTAGCCATTCGCGTGGGGGTTCACGCCGGGGATGAACTTCCCTTTTTTGTAAACTTCGCCATTCCTGGTATAGACTGGCTGCAGACCCTCCTTTACGCTTTTCGCGTTGCACCATTTTACATCATCAAACCAGCCTATGCCTTGTGCTGGATAGTCGGGCAGTGCATTTGCCGGTGCCTTTCAAGCCATGACCCTAATCCTCCGCATAGGCGCGCACGGACTACTATTCGGCCCATGTTATCTGAGTTCTGTTCAGGGAAAACGAAGCAACTGATTTGTCTTTGAAGTGCGAACTTGCAGAAAGGATTCCGCCCTCGACTGAAATCATTGCCGATTGCACGGTATCTCTTTTTTTCAGCTGAATCTGAGTCGTCGAGGTCCTTTCGCTGTAAGCAGTGCTTGGCGCTTGGTTAATGACATGCCGTGCTGCCCGTTAGATTTTACAGTATGTCTTTCTCAGGCAGGGAGGTGAAGAAGCCTGCCGCATTGAGGGCAGGAAATAACGGACTTGTCAGATCGCAGGGCCAGACTGGTCTGGGCGGTAATTTTCATGTGGCAACCGGTGCAGACATCGTGCTCAACGGCAACGACGGCGCGCGCATTTTTCGTCTCGAATAGACGCTCGTAGCGTTCGAGAAGTTCCTCGTCGATTCCTTCAAGGGCGGCGACGCGGCTCTGTTGGACTTCTTCGATGCGTTTTTTCAAATTTCCTTCCTTCTCCCGAAGAAGACCGATCTGACCTTCCAAGCGGGCTTTTTCCTCGTCGTGGATTTTATCCGCCGCAGCAATTTGAGGTGCCAGGCTATCGGCCTCTTCCATGAGTGCGAGTTCCTTGTCCTCGATTCCTGAGATGAGCTTTTCGACGGTCGAGATTTCGTGCGTTAAGGCTGTATACTCCTCGTTTTTTCGAGTCTGGAGTTGTTGGGTTTTGTAGCGTGCGATCTGATCTCGCTTGGAAGCGGCTTCAACCTGTAGGGATTTTTTCTCGACCTCGATAGCTTTGGCTCGTGTGCGAGCGAGTTCCAGTCTGGCAGCGGAGTCCGCGATGAGTTTTTGCTTCGATGCGACTTCGTTGGGCACAGCCTGAAGTTCGAGTCGGAGAGTGCGTAGCTTTTGATCCCGGTCTTGGAGGGCGAGAAGTTTTTCGATGGCTTCGAGCATCGGAGCAGCATGGGGTGCTTGTGTAAAATTATCCAGCAATGAAAAGGATTTCTTCACGATTTGGAAACTGACAGAGTTCTGCCCATTATGTCTGATGGAATTTGTTTTCTGGTGGGGGCTGGTCCTGGTGATCCTCTTCTCCTCACGCTGAAGGGGCGGGAATGCATCGAATGCGCCGATTTGCTCGTTTACGATTACCTCTGCAATCCCCAACTTCTCCGCCACGCGCGCTCTGGCGTTGAAAAAATCTATGTCGGTAAAAAAGCCGGGGCGCACACCATGAGGCAGGAGGAGATCAATGCCCTGATCGTTGCTAAGACTCTCGAGGGCAAAACAGTGACTCGCCTCAAAGGGGGAGATCCTTTTTTATTCGGCCGAGGCGGAGAGGAAGCCGAGATGCTTCAAGAAGCGGGCTGTCGTTTTGAGATCGTGCCCGGGGTGACATCGGCCATTTCTGGGCCTGCCTATGCTGGTATTCCTGTGACGCATCGAGCCCACAACACCATGCTCACTATTTTCACGGGTCATGAGGATCCAACCAAGGTGGAGTCTTCGATCGACTATAAGGCGCTTGCCTCAACGCCGGGAACCAAAGTCATGCTGATGGGAATCGACCGATTGGCAACAATCACTGCTGGTTTGCTTGAAGCTGGTATGACGGCAAAAACCCCTGTGGCCTTGGTGCGATGGGCGACGACAGCCCGGCAGGAAACGCTCGTGGGGACGCTGGCGGATATTGCGGAGAGAGCCGTAGCCGCTTCGTTCAAGGCGCCAGCGGTCGCTGTTTTCGGCGATGTCGTATCGCTTCGCAGCAAACTGAATTGGTTCGAAACCCTGCCGCTCTTTGGCAAGCGGATCGCGGTGACCCGCACCCGCCAGCAAGCTGGCGAGCTTGTGAACCGCCTCCGCGAACTCGGTGCCGATGCCTTTGAAATGCCGACGATTCGCATCGAGCCTGCACCAAATAAAAGGGAGTTCTACGAATCCGTTGCCTATGCCCACGGCTACGATTGGCTTATTTTTACGAGCCCGAATGGTGTGGATGCCTTCTTCCATGCCTTTTTTGAAATTTACCGCGATGCGCGTGATCTTGGCGGCGTGCGGATCGCAGCTATCGGGCCAGCGACCGCCGCGCGCGTGAACGCCTTCCGTTTCCAAGTCGATGTCCAACCCGAGAAGTATGTGGCCGAGGAAATCATCACAGCCCTGCAAAAGGAAACGAGTCTCGACAATGTCAAAATCCTACTTGCCCGGGCGGAAGGTGCGCGGGATGTGCTGCCCAAGGAACTCAGCCGACTTGGGGCGATCATTGATGAGGCGATCGCCTACCGCACTGTTCCCGAAACCTCCGACGACTCGGGAGGCATCGAGCGTTATAGAACTGAAGGCGCAGACATGGTCACTTTCACCAGTTCCTCAACGGCTGAAAATTTTCATGCACTTCAGTTGCCGCCTTGCGACGGCGTGAAATTTGCAAGCATCGGGCCGGTCACTTCAAAAACCATGCACGAATTGAAAATGCCCGTCGATGTGGAGGCTAAAGTTCACGACATTCCCGGGCTGGTTGCTGGAATTTTGGAATTTTTTTCAAAAAAATAATCTCGCGTGTATCTTCGATAGGTTGAAGTGCGTAAACATTTGAAATTCCTTTAAATGATTTCCGATATCACAGATTTTTCCTTTTCGTCCAACGAATCAAAGTCAGCCTCGTTGACCTCTGTTACAACCGACCGCATTTTTGAAAGTGTTCTGGGCCGTATCTCTGAGGAGCCCGCCCGCGTTCGAACGGATGCTCAGGGCAATGTGATCCAGATCAATCCGGCATTTTCCGGGCTTTGTGGATATAAGTTTGAGGAAATCAGGGGGCGGAAGCCAGGCTCACTTCTGCAAGGTCCGGAAACAACTACGGAATCCGTGGTTGCACTCCGAATTGCGATTCGGTCGCGGCAGGGGTGCACAGTTGAGATGGTGAACTATCACAAAAACCAAACCACCTACCGGGTTCAAATTGAGCTCGCGCCACAATTCAATGTCCTTGGTGAGCTTGAGGGATTTGAGGCCGTGGAGCGTAAGCTCTGAGCCTTACCAGGCGGTTTTGAGGGAACCACCGTCAACTGCGAGGCTGGAACCGGTGATGTAGGAGGCGGCATCGGAAAGAAGAAACGCGGCTGCTTTTCCAAACTCCGAAGCGCTCCCATAGCGGGAGAGTGGGATCGTTTTCATGGCCTCGGCCCGGCATTCGTCTGGAGTCTTGCCCAACTGGCTTGCGCGTGTTGCATCCAGGCTCTTGATCCGGTCGGTATCGATCCGGCCAGGCATGATATTGTTCAATCGGATGCCTTCTTGAGCGAGCTGCATGGAGAGCGTCTTGACTAGGCTTGTGACTCCGGAGCGCATGACATTTGAGAGAATGAGCTGTTCGGAAGGTTCTTTGACGGTGATAGAAGTGATCGTGAGAATGGAACCGCCGCCGCGTTGGCGCATCGAGGGGAGGACGCTGCGTATCATACGAACAGTGCTGAGAAGATTGAGTTCAAAGGCATCCTGCCAGGATTCGTCGCTGAAGTTATCAAAGTTACCTGCGGGCGGGCCCCCTGCATTGGCCACCAGCAGATCGATTCCGCCGAAATGTGCAATGGTTCGGGTTGCCCAATTCGCTATCGAGTCGGGATCTTTTGCATCCATTTGCGATGCGAGAACGGGAGTTCCTGTTTCAGTCTGAAGTTGCATGGCTGCCTTTTCAGCAGAATCCAAATCTCTGCTGGCGATCGATACCATGACGCCTTCGCGCGCGAGTTCCCGGGCGACTCCAAATCCCAGACCGCGACTGGATGCGGCCACCATGGCGACTTTGCCTTGAAGCATTAAATCCATGGCTAAGCTTTGAAAAGGTCAGGCTGCGAGGGGGAGCCTGGAACGGATTTCGGCGCAGGCAGGCCGAGCTTTTTGTAGGCCTTCGGCATGGCGACACGGCCTTGGGCGGTGCGTTTGATGTAACCCTGCATGATCAAGTAGGGCTCGTGGACCTCTTCAATTGTTCCGGATTCCTCTCCGATAGCAACGGCGAGGCTATTCACGCCTACCGGGCCTCCATCGAAAAGGCCGATGATCGCTTCCAGGATGCGCTTGTCCATTTCGTCGAAGCCCTCGGCATCGATGTCGAGCATGGTGAGGGCGTCGGTGGCGCTCTGGGCGGTGATTCGGCCTCCGGCACGAACCAATGAGTAGTCGCGCACCCAACGGAGAAGGTTGTTTGCGATGCGTGGTGTGCCTCGCGCGCGGCGGGCTATTTCCAAGTCTGCCCCTTTTTCCAACTCACTTCCGAGCAGGCCTGCGCTACGGCTCACAATTGCGGCGAGGGTCTCGGGAGCGTAGTAATCAAGGCGGCAGTTCATGCCAAATCGCGAGCGCAGCGGATCGCTGATCATGCCGGAGCGGGTCGTCGCGCCGATGAGTGTGAAGGGAGCGAGGCTCAGCCTTACGGTTCGGGCGCTGGGGCCTTGGTCAATGACGATGTCGAGTTTGAAATCCTCCATCGCGGGATACAAATACTCCTCGATGGCTGGTTGCAGGCGGTGGATTTCATCGATGAAGAGAACTCCGCCGCGTTCGATATTTGTGAGCAGTCCTGCGAGGTCGCCCGCCTTTTCGATCATCGGTCCGCTGGTGGTGCGGACTTCGGAGTTCATGGCATTGCCTATGATGTAGGCGAGTGTGGTCTTGCCAAGGCCGGGGGGGCCGCTGAGCAGGATGTGCTGGAGCGTATCGCCCCGTTGCTTGGCAGCCTCGACCATGACTTGCAAGCGCTCCACGGTTTTTTCCTGACCCGCAAATTCCTCGAAAAGCGGCGGCCTGAGAGAAATCTCAAAAGCCGAATCTATCGGCTCGAGGTCCTGGGATTTGGGGTCTGGCGTGCTCATGGGAAATTGTTCATGCCATTGCCCGCCGGGTTTGAGATTTCAAGCCTCGCAGGGCCTCAGAATGGAATGTCGTCGTCCGGCATGTCGCTCGGAGGGGGCGCAACCTGACGCTGAGCTTGTGGTGGCGCGGAGCGGCGAGGGGCGGCGGCAGGAGCGGATTCGTAGCTCTCGTGCTCGCCTCCACCGGACGGGGCGGGCCCTCCAGTGCGACCGCCCAAGAGTTGCAGGTTCTCACCCACTACCTTCATGCGACTCCGCTTTTGCCCACTGGCCTTATCTTCCCAGGTGTCCATACGAAGGCGGCCTTCGATGTAAACCGGACGGCCTTTTTTGGCATATTCACCGGCTATCTCGGCGAGGCGTCCCCAGAGTTCAACATCAACATATGTCGTCTCCTCGCGTTTCTCGCCGTTGTCGAGGGTGTAGTTGCGGTTGATGGCCAGGCCAATGTCCGTAACGGCGCTGCCTTTCGAGGTAAACTTGACTTCGGGGTCGCGTGTGACGTTTCCGATGAGGATGACTTTGTTGACGTTGGCCATGGCTTCCTTATGGGGGTTAGGCTGCGGCTGGAGCCGCAGCTTTTTTAGTAGGGAGTTTGAGGTAGTTTTGGAGGAGAATGTCGTTGTCGAGTTTGAGCTTTGAGCGCAGTTTATCGATCGCGGTCGGGGCGGCTTCGAACACGAAATTCACGAAGTAGGCACTCTTGAGGTGGTCTGTTTCGTAGGCGAGCTCGCGTTTTTCGAGGCGTTGAACCTGCTCGATGGCGGCTCCCTCTGCTTTGAGAACGCTTTCAAGGCGCTCGATGGTGTCTTTGATGGTTTCTTCTTTGCCTCGCGTATTGAGGGCGAGGAGTGCTTCGTATCTGTTCATTGTTCCTGGTTTTTTTGGTTGAATTGATTCATTGCGGCTTCGATGCCATGGGCGTTGGCGTATTCAAAAGCATCCGACGCCCTGCTCACAGACTCCTGAAGCAGGGGAATTTCCTCTTTGCGGAATCCGCCGAGGACGTGATTATGGAGTGTGCTTTCCGGCTTTCCGATTCCAACGCGGATTCGGGGGACCGCCTCTGTTCCCATATGGACGAGAACGGATTCCAGTCCATTGTGCCCGCCTGCGCTGCCAGACTTGCGAAGCCTCAGCATGCCGAGTGGGAGAGAGGTGTCATCGAGGATGACTATGATTTCAGTAGCCGGAATTTTGTAAAATCTCGAAAACTCGCCCACTGCTTCGCCGCTGAGGTTCATGAAGGTTTGTGGCTTCATGAGGGTGCGTCCGCCAGTGCGCGCCGTGTCGGAATTCCACTTCTGGTCGAAGGTGAATGTGGTGGCTCCCCGCCGTGCCAACTCGTCGCCAACCATGAACCCGACATTGTGACGGGTATTCTGGTATTGATTGCCTGGATTGCCCAAGCAGGCTACGAGCCGGTATGCAGCGGTTGAATCCACTTCGGCGGGAATTACTTTTTGTCCGAGCCTGCTTCGGCTTTCTTCTCTTTGATGACTTCCGGAGCGGTTGCAGCGTTTGTGGCAGTGGCTTCAGAGGCTACTGCAGGCTCTGCAACGATGAAGACTGTGAGGTCGGCATCGACGTCGGCTTCCACGCCTTTTGGAAGCGGGAGATCACGGACGTGAATGGAGTCGCCGACTTTGAGGGCGCTGACATCGACCTTGATGATCTCGGGAAGATCTTGCGGGAGGCATTGAATGGCAATCGAGCGCATGCTCTGCTCGAGGAGGCCGCCAAAGTTTTTCACGCCGTCCGCTTCGCCGAAAGGCTCGATGGTGATGTCGGCAGAAATTTTTTCTGTCATCGACACTGCTTGGAAATCCACATGCAAAATCTGGTGGCGGAGCGTGTGGCGCTGCACTTCCTGGATGAGCGAGAGTTGGCTGGATTTATTCGAGCCGTCTTGGATTTCCAGATCGACGAGGATGTTTTCTCCAACGGCGTGGGAGAGGAGGATTTCCAGTTCGCGGTGCGAGACTTCGAGATTTGCAGGCGTCGTGTGGTGACCGTAGATGACGGCTGGGACGGATCCGCGGGCGCGGACGCTCTTGACGGCATTGCGGCCGCTTTCGGAGCGGGGACGGGCTGTGAGTTTAACTTGCTTGGCCATATGTGTGGTTTACTTGGTTTGTTTTACTTCAAAGAGCGAACTTACGGACTCATCGTCGTGAATGCGCCTGATCCCCTCACCGAGAAGCTCGGCAACGGAGAGTGATGTGACTCTGCTGCCGGTCGTGAGACGAGCCGGAACGCTGTTCGTGGAAATCAACTCCTTTAGATCGGAGTCCCTCAAACGCTCGACCGCCAAATCTGTCAGTATGGTGTGGGAAATGCCAGCATAAATATCGAGTGCCCCGTGTTTCCTGAGAATCCTTGCGGCGCTGGTGATTGTACCGGCTGTTTCGGTGAGGTCATCGACGATGAGAATGTTTTTTCCAGCCACCTCGCCGATGATATGCGAGGCCTCGGTCTCCGTCGCGCTCTTGCGCTGCTTGACCACGATGGCGATCCGAGTGCCGAGGGCTGTGGCGTAGGCTGATGCCATTTTCACCCCCCCGACATCTGGCGAGACGACGATGAGATTTTCGATGTCCATGGAGCGGATGTGCTCGACCATCACAGGCATGGCATGCAGGTGGTCCACTGGAATGTCAAAAAAGCCCTGCAATTGTTGCGCGTGGAGATCCATCGTCAGCACGCGATTGACGCCTGCGGCCACCAGCAGATTGGCAACGAGCTTGGCAGTGATAGGCACGCGGGGCTGGTCTTTGCGGTCTTGACGCGCGTAGCCGAAGAATGGAAGGACCGCTGTGATACGGGCCGCACTGGCGCGCCGTGCCGCGTCTACCATGATGAGAAGTTCCATCAGGTTCTGGTTCGTTGGCGGGCAGGTGGGCTGGATGATAAAAACATCGCGGCCGCGGATGTTGTCGTTAATTTTTACAAAAGTCTCACCATCGGGGAAGGAAGTCACTGTGGCGTCGCCAAGCGGAACTCCGAGGTAGGTGCAGATGTCTTGGGCTAGCGCCGGATTGGCGTTGCCTGTGAAGATTTTCATTTCCGGTTTGCTGGAAAGGCTCATGGGATGTCAGGCAACGGCTTTGGTGTGAGATGTGGAGGTTTTAGGGTTGTTTGGCGAGGGGTTCTGGCTTTGGGGGAGGCTCGAGGGGGATAGTTGGCTCCACGCGTGTTTGAGCGAGTCGTGCGAGGTAGGTTTTTTCCATCAGGTCGCACTTTTTCGAGAGCGAACTGTCGAGTTTCCTCATTTTTTTAAAGAGCAATTCGTAGTATTTACGATAGGCGGCGCGCTCACCTTCGAAGGTGGTCGCAGTCTTGGCCTTCGCGAGGAGGCTTGCCACATCGGAATCCTGCTCGGCTTTTGTTCGCACCTTCTGGTAGCGGATTTTGATCTTGCGTTCCTGCTCCTCACCAGCGGCGGCGAGGGTGCGAGGATCGATAGGAGCGGGCGTCGCATCCGTCGGCATGAGCTGATTCGGGTCCACATAATCCCTGTCCGACTCTGCGGCTGGCAAGGTTTCACCTGTTAAAGAGATCAGTGAGTCGGAAATAATGTCCGTGGATCGAACTGCAGGGTCGTTCGGCAGGTTGATGAAATCCTGATCGCTCGGAGTAGCCTGCGGGGTGGGGGATGCTTGAGCCTCCGGTGTTGGGGCCTCTTGGGCCACGGCGAGGCAGGAGAGCGTGGTGACGGCAAATAGAGAAGAGATGAATTGCTTGAGGAGCATGGCGCGGGCGGCAGACTTGAAATCACAGCAATTTTGGGATGACTTGGCAAGATCATGAATCCAAAGACGCATTATCCGGCCGAGGGGCCTGTGGAGGCTGCTCGGGCGATGAAGCACGAGCCGGGTTTTGTTTTTTTGGATTCCGCTCTGCCCGGTGATGGCTCCATTTCGATTCTGGCCTGTAAGCCCGATCTTGTTTTGCGTGGTCGGGATTGGGACTTGCTTGAGCAGGAGTTGGACAATCGCCATCGAGAGAACCGGGGCGACGGGATTCCCGATGGAGCCGCCATCGGCTGGGTTACATACGACGGAGAATTTTATTTTTCATTCTATGATCGGCTCCATGTTTATTCCCATGATGCCTGGGCCTGGATTCTCCGCCCTGAAAAATTTGACGAGCCTGCGGCGTCCGTTTGCTCTGCAAACCTCGATTTCAAGCCGCTTCTTGGAAGGGCTGAGTTTTTAAGGATGGTCAACGCCGCTCAGGAATTCATTGCCGCTGGTGACATTTATCAAGTCTGCCTGAGCCACCCTTTCGTTGCTGCCGGAAGAGCTCAACCGTGGGCCTTTTACGAAATGCTGAGAAGGCATTCGCCCGCTCCACATGCCGCATTTTTGGACTATGGGGATTTACAAATCGCATCAGCCTCGCCGGAGAGTTTTTTAAACATCTCGGGTAGGCATATTCAGACTCGACCTATCAAGGGCACGCGGCCTCGTAATCCCGATCAGGCTGGTGACCGATTGAGTTCGCAGGAGTTGCTCACATCCTCAAAAGAAATCGCGGAGTTGGTTATGATCACTGATTTGGAGCGGAATGATCTGGGCCGCGTTTGCTGCTACGGGACCGTACAGGTTCCGGAGTTGCTTCGGCTTGAAAGCTACGAACAGGTTTTCCATTTGGTGTCCACCATATCAGGAGAGTTGCGCCCCGATGTCAGTCATGTTTCCGCATTGCGCGAGTGTTTTCCCGGCGGGTCGATTTCCGGGGCTCCCAAGAAACGCGCCATGGAGATCATTCGTGAGCTCGAAACCCACCCGCGCGGCATCTACACTGGGGCGATCGGCTACTTTGGTTACAATGGCGAGAGCCGGTTCTCGATTGCCATAAGGACTGCGGTTTTCGAACCAACGCGTTCCCATTTTCATGTGGGAGCCGGCATCGTGGCAGATTCCGTAGCCGAAAAGGAATGGGAGGAAACATGGCACAAGGCGGAGGGATTGCTGCTGTCCGCAAAGGCCTGTGCAGGTTCTTAGATGTAAGTGCTCCCGAGGTGCTTTTTCAATCGGGGGTCAAAAACGAAATCGCGTGCTGCAAAGGGGAATACATTTTCACACTCCGGGTGGGTGGGATTAAGGAGGTAGTTCGGTTCCTCCTGTATCAAGACCGATGGCACCTGTAAAACAGCCGAGCGTTGTGAGCGGAGCCAATCTGTCCCTGCCTCACGGGTTGCACCGGATGGCATCGTCTCATCCCAACCGGGCGGAAGAGTAGCAATTTTTTCCATGGATAAAGAATCCAAATTAATTTCCAAAAAACTGAAGCGCACACACCTGGTTTTTGGTGTCAGGTGAACGAGTAATTCCAATGCAGCAAGCGCTCGGGAACTGGCAAGATAGACGCAAGCGTGGCCTGGATGGTTCCATCGGCCTCCGTGCAGGCGCGCACCTTCGCCATCGAGAGCAGAGGTGCGCCACTTGTGGTTCACTATGCGATAGGCTCGAAGCATAACAAACCCCTAGGCGAAGACTCCGTGGTCGATCTGGCCAATGAGATCCTCGACCATCCTAGCGCCGATCTCGGTGTCGCAAAAAGCGATGGGCGTCTCGCCGCTCATCGCGTGTGCGGGAGACTTCAGCCATTCGCGGGCGGCTTCTTCTGAGCCGAAAAGCTCAAATGCCTTCCCAAAAATCCTTGCAAGCCGGGCAATGCGGTCGCTTTCGTTTTTATCGAAATGGCCTGCTTTTTTGCGACGATGGAGTGTTGCTCTTGAAATATCAAGCCAATTTACCAACTGCTCCTCGCTGACATCCAGCCAACGCCGGAGAGCTTCGAATTCGTCATAAAGAAAACCGTGTCTGAGCTGCTCCACAATTGGTCCAGATGGCATAGCATCATTCAAATGATATTCCTCCTTGGGAAGGAATTGATCGATAATTCTCGGTGTATAAAGCGCTCTTCTCATATGAGACAAAATAATACTTCTTATGAAAACATGTCAAGATTTCCCGCAAAATTTTTCAAATCCTCCGGCCAGCCTGTTTTCCATTCCATCGGCAGACTGCTCCACTCGAATTTTATTCCTGCGGAATGCAAGGCATGCCTTTTCAAAATCAACCGTTTCTCCAAAGCGTGAGTCCAGCCGGTCTCAATAAATTCAAGATAGCAAGCCTCGGAAGGGCCATAAATTTTATCTCCCACCACTGGGAAACCCGCATACGATGCATGAACGCGAATCTGGTGGGTGCGCCCGGTGACAGGCTGCGCTTCGGCCAGAGAAAAACAACCCAGCTCATTCTCAAATTTTTTAAACACCCGAAAATTCGTTTTTGCATTGGCTCCCGTGGGGTGGACCATTCGTTTAAGATGAATCTCCGTTGGGCCTACTTCTCCCTGCCTGATAATCGGCGCATCGATTGAAAAAAATTCCTGGACTGGATGCCCGCACAGGATGGTCAGATATGTCTTTTTTATTTTTCCTTCCTGCATCGCGATAGCCGCTTGGCGCGCGGCTGAGGCGTTCTTTGCGACCAATACCAGTCCACTTGTTTCACGGTCGAGCCGGTTGATGAGTGAGACTTGACCAGCGTTGGCGATTTCATAGCAAAGAAGTTCTCTCAAGCCGTCCCAAAGAGTGCGCGTTCCATCCGGCTTGCTGGGGTGCACAAGGAGGCCTGCTGGCTTGTCCACCACTAAAAGGTCGGGAGTCTCCCCGATAATTCGGAACTCTTCTTGATCCACGAGCATGAGATGTCGAGTATGCCCTGCCAATGGTCTCACTGCAAAATGTCACGCGAATTTATTCTTCAGGAACCGGGAAGGTTCGCGCATTGGATGGCGTCTCGCTTGATCTCCAGCCTGGTGCATTTGCAACGATCACCGGGCCCAGCGGGTGTGGTAAAAGCACGCTCCTCAATCTCCTTGGCGGGCTCGACCACCCCACATCGGGTGAACTCCGTGTCGCCGGTATTCCTTTGCACAATGCCGGTGAGGCTGAACTCACGCATTACCGTCGCCACACACTTGGCATAGTCTTTCAATTTTTCAACCTCCTCCCTGCCATGACAGTTCGAGAGAATGTGGAATTGCCGCTTCTCCTGCGTGGTGAGTCGGCCTCGCTCGCTGCCAAGCGGGTATCGGAAATGCTCGAACTCGTCGGTTTATCACACCGTGCCGCCCATTTTCCTCATCAGCTCAGCGGTGGCGAAATGCAGCGCACTGCCACGGCGAGGGCCTTGGTTGGCCGTCCGGCACTCCTGCTGGCTGATGAGCCGACGGGCAATCTTGACTCTGCCAATGCCGCCATGGTTTGCGAGACATTTTCAAAGATTGCTTCCCAAAAAATTGCCACCTTGATTATTGTCACCCATAGCGACTCGGTTGCCGCACTGGCGCCGGTTCGTATACAAATGCTCGATGGAAAAATACTCTCCAAAAGTGACTCTGGCTCTGCATTCTGACACCCCGCAGTTCTGCATTTCGCCTCTTTTCCGATCCACCCGCATCAATCCTTAAAATCCCATTCGCACCTTGGAAAAACAACGCACACTTGCCTCATCCGCCAGCCTCACTGGCAGCGCCTTGCACACAGGCGAAAATGTCACTCTCACGATTTTGCCCGCACCAGTTGGGCACGGCTTCAAATTTCAGCGCATCGATTTGCCCGATGAGCCGATTGTCGATGCCGCTGCCGCATATGTGAAGACCGTGGAGCGTGCGACCACGCTTGTCCAAGGAATGGTCAAAATCCACACAGTGGAGCATGTTCTCTCGGCTCTGACCGGAATGGGTGTCGACAATGCCCTCATTCAGATGGATGCCAACGAGCCGCCGATCGGAGATGGCAGTGCAACCGAATACATTGCCCTCATCAAAAAAGCCGGCATCGTCGAGCAAGATTCCCCGCGCCGTTACATTGAGATTCGCGAACCACTCACCATCGAGTCCAACGGCTCGATCTTCGTCATTCTCCCGGATACGAATTTCCGCGTCTCCTGCACGCAGGTCGGCCCCGAGGGGCGTTTCACCCAATTTCTTTCCACGGAAATCACCCCTGAGATTTACGAAAAAGAAATCGCCCCCGCCCGCACCTTTGTTTTTTACGAGGATGTGAAGCCCCTCATGGATAAAGGCCTCATCAAAGGCGGGAGCCTTGAAAACGCCATCGTCGCCAGGGGTGACAGCGTCCTCAGCAAAGAGCCGCTTCGCTTCCCGGACGAGTTCGTTCGCCACAAGATTCTTGATATCGTTGGCGATCTCGCGCTCTCAGGTCGTTTCATCCGAGGCCATGTTGTTGCCGTGAAACCCGGCCACGGCATCAATACCGAGGCCGCCAAACTTCTTGCTGAGCGCTTCAATGCCGTCGCGCCAGCCGCGGCCAAACCCGTTGCCGCCTCGCCGGGCGCTCTCGACATCAATGCGGTCATGCAGATCCTCCCGCACCGCTATCCCTTCCTCATGGTGGATCGCATTGTGGAATTCGATGGCGAATTGAAAGCCACCGGCGTGAAAGCTGTCACTATCAACGAACCCTATTTCCAAGGCCACTTTCCCGGCCATCCCGTCATGCCAGGCGTCCTTCAGCTCGAAGCCATGGCTCAGGTCGCCAGCATCGTCATGATGCGCCGCACGGAGAACGAAGGCAAAATCGGCTACTTCATGAGCGCCGATGAAGTGAAATTCCGCAAACCCGTCATGCCTGGCGATACGCTCTTCATCGAGTGCGAACTCACCAGCGCCAAGAAACGCCTCGGCAAGGCCTCTTGCCGCTGCTTGGTCAATGGCGAAGTCGTTTCCGAAGGCATCCTCCTCTTTGGCCTCGTCGATAAATGACAAAAATCCATCCCAGTTCGCTCATCGACCCCTCGGCGATTCTCCATCCGGATGTTGAGGTCGGGCCATTTTGCCATATCGGCCCGCAGGTGGAAATCGGAAGCGGAACATGTCTCATCGGCCATGTCTCTCTGGCCGGTCCCACGCGCATCGGCGAAGGGAATATTTTCTATCCCTATTGCTCGATCGGTCAGCGCTCGCAGGATTTGAAATACACCTCCGAGCCTACTTTTCTGGAAATTGGGAACAACAACTCGTTCCGCGAATTTTGCACGGTCAATCGCGGCACCCTTCCAGGAACCAAAACCATTATCGGTCATCACGGAAATTTCCTCGCCTACTCCCATGTCGCGCATGACTGCATGGTCGGCGACCATGTCATTTTTTCTAACAATGGCACCATCGCGGGCCATGTCACAGTCGAGGATCATGTCATCATCGGCGGGCTCTCCGGAGTCCATCAATTCTGCCGCTTGGGTGAGCATTCGATCGTCGGCGGTTGCACGAAGATCGTTCAAGATGTCCCGCCCTACATGATTGCGGATGGCAACCCCGCCGAGGTCCGTGGTATCAATCAAGTCGGCCTCGAGCGCCGTGGATTTCTTGCCGAGGACACCCGCACACTCCGCGAAGCCTACCGCTTGCTCTACCGCTCGAATCTCAATGTGAAGCAAGCCTGTGAAAAAATCGCTGCCGACTTTGCCGGTCCTGATGTCATCGCTCGACTCCTTGCTTTTGTTGAATCGAGCCAGCGTGGCATCATCCGATAAATCAACAACCCAATAAAACGCCATGCCCACTGTCCACGCCTACGCCGCGCAATCCCCCGCATCACCGCTCGAACCCTTCACCTACGAACTCCCGCCCATTGGCCCCGAGCATGTCGACATCCGCGTCGAATACTGCGGAATCTGCCACTCGGATCTCAGCATGCTCCGCAACGAGTGGGGCTTTTCTTCCTACCCGCTCGTCCCCGGACACGAAGTCGTTGGCCGCGTCGAGGCCGTTGGTTCGATGGTTAAAAATCTTGTCCCCGGCGACCGCGTCGGGCTCGGCTGGTTTTCCGAAAGCTGCATGACTTGTCCTCAATGCATGGGCGGTGACCACAACCTCTGTGCCACAGGCGAGGGGACCATCGTCGGGCGCCACGGTGGCTTCGCCGATCTCGTCCGCTCCCATTGGGCCTGGGCGACAAAACTTCCTGAAGCCCTTTCCTCAGTCAGCGCCGGTCCGCTCTTCTGCGGAGGCATCACAGTCTTCAGCCCCATCGTCGAATTCGGAGTCCGGCCCACAGACCGGGTTGGAGTCATTGGTATCGGAGGTCTCGGTCACCTCGCCGTGCAATTTCTCAATAAATGGGGCTGCGAAGTCACCGCCTTCACTTCCTCCATCGACAAAACGGAGGAACTCAAAAAGCTAGGTGCCCACCGCGTTGTGAATTCCCGTGATGCGGAGGCTATGAAATCCGAAGCCAATCGCTTTGATTTCATCATCAGCACAGTCGCCGTTCCGCTCGATTGGATGGGCTACATCACAGCACTCGCTCCCAAAGGCCGCCTCCACACCGTGGGAGCGATTCCCGAGCCTGTCGTTCTGGCAGCCTTCCCGCTCATCATGGGGCAGCGCTCCTTCTCAGGCTCACCGCTCGGCAGTCCCGCCACCATTGCCCGCATGCTCGACTTCTGCGCCCGCCATCAAATCGCACCGCAAGTTGAGGAATTTGCACTCTCGGATGTCAACGCCGCCATCGATCGCCTCGAACATGGCAGCCCAAGATACCGCGTCGTTCTCAAGGCTTGAGCGCCGCCGGGTTTTCAAAAAATCCGAAAAAAACTTTGCCAAAGCCCCAGCGAAAATCGATATTATTCGCTCCGCGATTGCCTCGTGGTGTAACGGTAGCACTGCAGATTCTGGATCTGTTTGTCATGGTTCGAATCCATGCGAGGCAGCCAACCTCCTAAATACTCGTTCTGCGGGTGGGCGAGCCTAAAAAGTAGTCCCAGTGGGAAAGAAAGAGAGAATTAGTCTCCCGATGCTTATCTGTTTCAATCCATCTTTTTGGTGTTTTTTCAAATGACATTAATCCTCATGCGGATGCCGTATTCTTGAATACGATAGACTCGGCAAATCCTTGATGAAAAATCCTCCAAACGGCCATTTTTTCCGAGCGGCTTCCTTGGGGGGCTTGCAGAGGGCGTGAAACGCTTTGAACTCCGCGCGCCCAAAGAGGGCTGGACTGTTGGCCCCATAATTCGAAAAATTCAAGTCATTCCTTGATCTATCAAAATCTTGTTAGGCTTTGCGATAATCACGAGATTTTCGAATTTAGAACGGGCCGTGTCACGCTTTTCGCGGTCCATAACCGGGGGCGGCGGGACAGTCAAGAGGCAATCTGGCATGACGCGCTTCGCGCGGCCTTCGGCACTTATTCCGTTTGCCTCTTGACTGCCCCTTGGCCCCTGTCCGGTGGTGGTTATGGCTGTTGCAGGCAAAAGCGCTTTTCATTTTACTCAGGTGGCCCCGATGAAATTCCCCGACTTTAATTTGCTGTTTTTACCCCATTTCCCCGCCGATTATTGTGACGCGTTACAAAACTCTCCCCCTACTCGCCTCGGCCGCTTCACCGAATCCCATGTCCACTTTGGATATCATTCTCTTCCTCGTCTTTGTCATCGGGGTGGTTGCCCTCGGTATTTACCAAGGTGAAAGGTCCACCGGTGACAATCAAGAGTCCGGCGGAGCAGCGAGTTATTTCCTCGCGGGGAGGGGACTCACTTGGTGGCTCGTCGGCTTTTCCCTCATCGCGGCAAATATCTCCACCGAGCAATTCGTCGGGATGACGGGCGCGGCGGCGGATTGGCTTGGAATGGCGATCGCCTCTTATGAATGGATAGCTGCAATCACGCTGGTGGTGGTCGCATTCGTCTTTTTGCCGAAACTGCTGCGATGCGGCATCTACACGATTCCGGAATTTCTCGAGTATCGTTACGGGCCGTTCTCCCGCCTCGTCATGGCCCTCGCGACACTGGTTATTCTGGTGGGCGTGCCGACGGCTTCCGTCATCTACTCAGGCGCCAAGGTCGTATCGGTTTTCTTTCAAGGTCAATCGCTCTTCGGCCTGGATTTCGGCTCGGTCACTGTCGGTTGCTGGGTCATTGGCATCTCGGCTGCAATCTATGTGCTTATCGGTGGACTGAAGGCCTGTGCATGGACAGATCTCGTCTGGGGCGCATCGCTCATTCTCGGCGGAGCGGTCGTCATGTGGCT
>JBILBH010000053.1:0-17502 GCA_044353785.1 Terrimicrobiaceae bacterium | reverse complement strand
GCTCTCTGGCGATGATTCTCCTCGTCTATTGATTGCCGATCTTTTGGATATTTCCAAAAACGGGGAAGAAATCATCGCCTCATTCGGTAATGAGTGGATTTCATGGTGGTTCCATTCATAGGACGGGTGGATGATGGAACCACCGGCCGGGCAACCTTATTTCGTCGGGCTGGGATCCTTGGGTGTGATGACAAACATATCGCCTTCCACCGTCAGCTTGCAGCCGGCGAGTTCGGCGACGTAGCGCAGGGCTTCGTTGGCGGGAACATTGCTGAGCTGCATGGTAATGCTGGCCGCGGGGTCGCCGCCGGGTTTGACGAGGATATTCAAGCCCTTCTTCTCGGGATCGAGTTCGCGGCTTTTGATGCGCAGGAGCTCGATAGCTTCTGTGAGTGTGGCGTCTTGGAACTGCACTTTCGGAAGAACCCACTGCGCACCCCTTTTTGTGGAGGATTGTGCGACGAGCGCATCCATCAGCCCCACCTGCTCCGGCGTGTTCCTGAAGGTCAGGGTTTCGCCATCGAAAGCCGCTGTCGCTCCGGAACCAAATTGGATGCCGTTTGCTTCAAGAACGCCTTTCGCATCAGCCTTGCCGGGACCGAGCCCGTCCGCGAGTCCCGCGAAGAAAGTCGGCGGCACTTGCCACTGCTTCGTGACAAGGCCGCCGCCGGGATGATTGCCACCGATGATCACGCCAAAGGGTTTTACCTCGTAACTCTGCCCAGCGACCTCGACCACATACTTCAGCGCCTCGCCTAGAGGAATGTTCTTGAGATTCAGCGTGATCCTTGCCTCCGGGGTCCTGTCGTTTTCTTTGATGATCATGTTTACTCCTTTCTGGCTCGGGTCCGTCGTGGTGGTGTCGAGATCGAGACTCTTGCGTCGAAGGAACTCCACGGCCTCGGTGAGCGTGGCGTCAGTCAAAACCACGCTGGGCAGGAAGATGGAGTCGAGCTTGGCCTGGAGAGGGCTTTTCTCAGTCCCAGGGTTGGGATCAACCGGTTTGCCGGTGACGGGATCGACGACACGCGCCGTGACAAAGAGCATCGTGTGCCTGCTGACGTTCTTCGTCTTTGTGGTGACGAGCCCTGCAGAGCGATCTTCGATGGTTTGCTTCGTGGAGGTGGAAGGAAAGCGAAGGACGACGGTTTGCCCGGAAGTTATGCTGACATTTGCCGTCGCTTTGCGTTCCTTGAAGACAGGCTGCTCCACTCCGCTCTTTGCATCCTTGATCATGCCTTCCAGCTCTACAATTTGCGGTGACACCTCAAGATCGATGTCGTTCTCTCCACCCTTCGTGGCAACCACCGTGAGCGTGGTGCCCAGTTGTTTCGTGGCCGGCTTGCCTTCAGCGTCCCTGTAGGCGAACTCGCGAACGATTTCGACTTTGGCTTCCTGACCGGATCGGGTGGTCACTCGTGGCGTGGAGAGGATATCCACACCTTTGGCACCTTCGACTTTCTTCAGGAATGCGCTGAATTGAACATCATTGAGCATCCCGCTGACGCTCGATGAAGCAGCAGCGGTATCGAAAGGCGCTAGCAAGTCCTTCGCGCCATCACCGACCTCTATGAACTTGGCTTCGATCAACACCTGGGGTGCGTTCTTGTCTGGCGGCGCGGCTTTGGTGATGCCGAGGAAGGTGAGGAGCGCGATGCCGAGACTGAGCGTGGTTTTCATGGTGATATGATGGGTGGGTTGTTTGGCAATGGATTGAATGCGGGAACGAAGCGCGCTGCCGCGGTGGAAAATGCCGACAAAGCCAAGGCTGAGACCGTGGTGGCTGAAGGCGTTCTCCACCTTCAACAGTGTGTGCCCGTAGGCGACCCGCTCTGCCTGCCGCTCACGGTCGAGCACCTGGGCATCACAAGCGGCCTCGCGGTCGAACCGGGCTTTGAAGAAGGCGAGCCAAAGCAGTGGATTGAACCAATGCAGCGCGAGCAGCAGGTAAAGCAACGCATTGAGCGGCAGATCACCACGTTTGATGTGAGTGAGTTCATGCCTGAGCACGAACCGTGCTTCCCGGGCAGTGAGCGTTTGCTCGAAATGCGCCGGGAGCAGCAGCGTGGGATGCAGCAAACCGGTGACGGCAGGACTGCGGATCGCCGAGGCCATCCACACACGCGGCGTACGGCGAAGGCCGATCTCGTGGGCCAATGCGATGATTTCTTGCAGCAGAGCATCACTCACGGGGACTTGGCTGCGTTTGAAACGCCAGAGCGTCTGCACAAATGCTCCGAAGCTGAACAACACCATGCCGACAGCACCGACCAGCCATGCGAGGCTTATCACCTGCTGCCATGGGATGGATACACGCGGCTCAGGGGCTGGGACAACCGGCGCCACAGCGGACAAAGCCGGTTCTGGCTGCATCATCACCGGCGCAGCCAACGGGGCGGGAGATGTGCGGATGATGGATCTGACGCTCCACTGGCTCTCGGGAAAGCCCGGCATGAGCAACACGATGAGCACTGGCAGCCAGAGGGCATAACGCCAGCGTGCAGGCGCACGATGTCCCAACAACGCCTGCACGAGGACCACCACCATGGTGAGAAGCGAGGCACGTGCGCCTGAGGCCATGAGCCAGTCAAAAAGAAGCGTGAGCGAGTGCATAAAAGGTCAGGAGTTTAGGGATTGATCGAGGATCTTCTTCAACTCGCGCACCTCCCCGGCGGTGAGCTTACTGTTCTGCGCGAAGTGGACGAGCAAGGGCTTCGCCGCACCACCGAAGATGCGCTGCATGAAAGACTCGCCCTCCGCACGGACGCAGGCCTCGCGCTTCACGGCTGGCAGGTAGGTGCGAGTGCCGGAGCTGTTCTCGCTCGTCTTGACTGCGCCCTTTTCGATCAGGCGCGTCAGCAGCGTGCGCACCGTGTTCTCCGCCCAACTCATGGTCGGGCGCAGCGTTTTTGTGAGTTCAGAAGCGGTCTGAGGAGAAGACTCCCACAGAGCTTCCATCAGACTCCATTCGGATTCGGAAATGTCGGGTAGGGATAGCATGATGCAATCATTTCACTACATTTGTAGAGGCCGGTCAACTGCAAATGTAGTGACTGACAAAGGACCTTCCATCAACGCTCTTGTTCGGCCTCATTCCTTCGCCTGTGGTTGCCGTATCAACAAATAGCCTCTCTCCAGTTCCTGAGATGCAGGAAGCCGACCTATGACTGCCCACTCAGAACCATCAAGAGTAGCCGATGTCTCAAGTGAGCGGGTCTGAAAAACAGGCTGCTCTACGCCTGGGCCATATCGCATAACGCCTGTCTTCTTCACGTCCTTGAAAGTAAGAATGATTTCATTCTTCGTTGGGGATGAATTATTTACATGCCCGTCAATCGAAGCGCCTACTAACTTGCTATCATACGCCGTAGGCTGTGCATGCGGGATAGATGCGGTGGGAGGGTCATATTTAGACACATAGAATGAACGTTTCTGGTCCGAAAGACAAAAGGAGCCGTCACTCTAGACCGGCACATTCCAAGTGCGAATAGTCCCGCCTGCTAACTGAGCAGTCTGAATGATCTGAGTGGCTGAAAGGGAACTCGGCGCTTTGCTCGCTGGCAATGACACCGACCGAACCTGGAGGTGATTCGTGCTAACGCACGACGCAAGAGATAGGGTGAGTAAGGCAAGATAGCGGCTCACATCTGAATACAACGAACGGGTGAAAAACGAATATCAATATCAAACTCTAGTCCGCCTGCTGATGGGACTCTGTTTTTTGGCGGAACAGCGAGGATGACGATGATGTTTGGTTTTTGCTTCGGAGCATCGGCGGCTGACAAAACGGCCAGCGACGCAAGCTCAGCGACGGCCTCGGCAGCGCGGGTGGAGCGCACGGTACGCTCACAAAAACTCCCGCGACGCTCGAATGGACGGGGGGGAGGCCGTTCGCCGCAGCACATGGTAGGCGTTTTCGTGAAATTCATTGGCCGCGTTTCTGCTTGAGCCAGCGCAGAGCTTCGAGTTCGCCGTATAGCTTCTGGCGGTCGAAGTAGGCAACAGCTTCGTTTTCATTGAGACCTGAGAGAAGGGTAGCCGCGCTGCCAGTAATGCGCCGCAGTTCCTCTTGGCGGGCCCGCATCGCAGCCAGACGCTCACTTGCTGTTTGGCCGTTTGCTTCGATGACCGTTGCCGGTGGCAACTGGCTCAAGAAGCGTTTCTCAATTCCCATTCCGATTAAATCGTCGATTAGGAATTGGCTTTGGTTTTGGACTTTTTGTCCGAGCGCGAGGCCCAATTGAACAACAGCTTGCGCGGACTCACTGTCGCCACGTTGGGTGTATTGGCGCTGCAAGTCAGAAATGACCGTTGAAAGTTCTTTCAGCGGTGCGACCTGTATTCGTTGAAGTCCCAGCATTGCCGCGGCTTTGGCCTCGGCGGCACTGTAGTCAGCGGAGAGGTAAGCCTCCTCGCTGCTCTGCAGCATTTCCAAGGTGTGATCGTCAAGCCGAGTGTGCGCGTCGGCCTGCAAGAGATCCTGAATTGCTGCATCGGGTTGCCCTCGATGGAAGTTATCCAGGGCGGAAAGGTAGTCTCCGAGGGCGTTTTCCGGGGCGGCTTGGCGAAACGCGTTGAGCGCCTGCCTGCGCTCGTCGGGGGTCTCCCCTCGCATCGCCAGTTCCAGTTGGACTTGCGGGTCATTCGGAAATGTCTGCGCAGCTTGGCGGAGTGACGCGAGGTTGCCTGTGAGGCGGGAAACCGTAAGCCACGCCTCCGCGCTGCCCCGGTTGTCGTGCAAATAGCGGGCAAGCTGCTCGCCATCTAGTTTCAGGAGTTGGCCGTCGCGCAACATACGCGCGAGTGGCATGGTCTTCTTGTTTGGCACTGGCGGGTCATAAACTCGAGGCTCCTGCGGTGGGGGTGGAACGAAACACGGTGCAGGCAGTGTAGGCGTTGAATGTGTAATCGGGCTGACTGAGACTGAGTGAACTGGTGAAACAGTCTGTGTATCGGAAACTGATGGGGGAATGAGGACGGTGATGAAGGCACCGATAATGAGCAGAGCAATCAAAACGGCGAAAAGCCAGCGGCGAGAATTCATGGGATAAAGATATATGGTGTCAGTAACCCGTAAAACACATGACGTGCGCGTTCTTCTCTCTCATTTTCACGGGACGCGAGGAAAAGCCTAACACTGGACGTCACCGTAGCCGAGGTCGTCGGCAAGGATGATGAGAATGTTTGGCTTCTCCGCCACCGGGTTGTCAGGCTGAGCGTTTCCCTGGCCGGTATAGGCGGCAAGAACAAGCATCACCAACAAGGGAGGAATGCTCACCACCGGTCCTCGGGAGTGTAATGAAAATAGTCGAATTCAGCGCGTCCGGGTGTGGGATTTTGCAGGGACTGCCCGGCAAAGAGCCCGGGGTAAAAGGTCGCAAAATAGCGGGCGTTCCAAGAAAAGTAATATTTGGGCCCGACGCGCTCCCATATTTTGCCATCGGTGCTGAAAAAGGTCTGCGCCATCATGCCCTGCATCAGGATGCGCAAATAAACCTCGTTTCCTTCCATTTTCACGGTGGTCATGGGTTTGAATTGCCCGTCGTTGCTGTGCCAAACGACCAGATTCAATCCATCCAACGCGCCGCTCAGAGGTTCCAGACCGATCGCCAGTCCGATGCCCGTGGTGGTTTCACGAACGAGCAAACCGGCCTGCTGCTGGGCTCCAGTGGGGAGCAAACGCAAACGCGTGGAGATCTCGTAGTGCGCGGCTGTGGGGCGCTGGAATACCAGGTTGGGGGAGATGAGTTCGCAGAGACCGGGGAAACTGGTGTCCATTTTCAGCCAGCCATCGGAGACCGACCACGCCTCGGGTGTGAGCCAGCGTTTGAGCCATTTGCGCCCAAGTGTGCCAGAGGTCAGGCCCTCAAGGGTGGATTGATCAAACTCATCAGTGAGTTCGGGTAGCCAAGTGGGAGAAAAGCCGTCGATGGGTTTACGATTGGTGAGTCCGGGGCCCTTGCCGTTGTTGACCACCGGCCAACCGCCCTGATCCCATGTGATCGGATCGAGATGGAGCTGGCGACACATGGTCATCCGCATCGAGTCGCAAGTGTTATAGAGAAACCACCAGTTCCCGTCCGGTCCCAGCACGGCGCTGCCTGAATTTGGTATTTGGAACCTTGTGTTTGCGGTAATGAAATCATGGGGCGATGGTTCGTAGGGCCCCATGGGGCTGCGCGCCCGCCACACCGCCAATTTCCCGCCGCTCGGATCATTGCCCAGAGTGGTGCTGCCGTTGATGGATTCAAACCAATAGTAAAACTCTCCCTTGCGTATGAGGCTCGGATTTTCAATGATCGGTCCGAAAACCACTTTCTTGCGTTCACCCACGAAGGAGAGCGCATCCGGCGAGGTTTTTTGGATCCAGTTGGCGGCAATCATGTAGTGAGAGCCGTCTTGGTCTGTGAAAATATTGGCTGCCCATTGCTTGGTCATGTCTGAGAAACGATTGGGCACGACCTCCCATGGTCCCTCGGGCCGACTGGCCTCCATGACTAGGAAGTTTTGCGCCGTGATATGAAACATCACGCGGAACTTTCCGTTCACATGGCAAATTCGCGGACTCCAGTTCTGGGCCGGCACCCATTCTTTGGGCCAATCTGGAAGAACGCTGCCAGCCACGTCCCAATTCACCAAATCCTTGGAGCGCAAAACTTGCATCAAGGGAACCGCATCCGGAGAGGAATTCATGCAGAAGAACTCGTCGCCCACACGCACCACCGAAGCATCGGCCCAATGCGCGTTTGGCATGACGGGGTTGGTGTAGGTCCCATCCGCATTGTCACTGACGTGAAAGCCGCGCATGGCAGCGGCTTTTACTTTAGTGGAATCTTTTGTCCGGACTGTTGATTCATCCTGAGAAAATTTCTCACCTGCCTTCAGGCCCGGAGACAACCCGGCGGCGCTTGGCAGGGGTGCGGGTGGTTGTGCTGGCGAGTTGACCATCGAGCACAGCAGGACGGCGACGAGGAGGGGAAATGAGTTTTTCATGGTTTGTTAAGGGATTTTATTTCTTCGTTTCCCGGGCCGAACTTATCAAGCCGCCAGAACGGACAGGATGTTGACAGAAGCGAATAAATGAACGGGCTGCGGGATGAGCGTGCCCTTGGCGCTCCAGAAAATGCGTTTACTCGCCAGGCCGTTTAGGAGATCCGCTCAGACCCCGCGCGGGGTGATCTTGCGGCGCCAGGTATTGGGCGAGATGTGCATGCTCGATTGAAAGACGCGTATGAAGTCGGTCACGCTTTGAAACCCGCACTGGATGGCGATCCGGTCGAGCGTATCCGATGTGGTGGCGAGGAGGTCGCAAGCGCGCTTGATTTGAACTTCCCGGAAGACCGCATGCGGGCTTTTGCCCTTCACCGATTTGAACGTGCGGCGGAGGTGGCCCGCGCTCACGCTGGTGGCGGCGGCGACCGCCTCGACCGTCGGGTTCTCCTCCATGTGGATAGCATACCAGGTCAGCGCCCGATCGACCCGACCCGCTTCGAGAAGATGGAGAGGAATCTGATTATTTTTTGAGAAATCTTTGAGGAGGATCAGGCTGAGTTCGAGAAGCGCCGCGTCTGATGCGAGGTGGCTATACTGGTGCGGTTTCTCGTAGTGCTGCTTCAGGCTGCAGGCCAAATCCGCCACCCGGCGCGCCTCATGCTCCTCAAGGTCGACGCTGAGATAAGGATCCTCCCCGAGCGCCTGATCGAGCTCGGGAGGCACCGAAGGAAAATGGAACGCCGCGCGCACGCCCTTGCCTCGGCCGCGCCAGCCATACCGGACACGAGGGCGGAACCCCCAAAGCCTTCTCGTCTTCATCGGGAGTGGCTGGCCGAAGGGAAAGACCGGGCCGCAGACTCCATCCAGTATCGCATAAAACTCCCAATTCAAGCGCTCGATCACGCCCACGGGGGAAGAGAAGTTGCGGGGGCCATAAGAAAGATACCGCAGCATTGTCGTTTAATACCCGCATGTTTTTTTTTGTCAACTAATCGTCCGGTGATCATCCTTGCCCTGCGCCGGGTCTTTTTGCAAAATGAGTTGGAGTAATTATTAGCAGACGAGTTTGCCTCTTGAGCGGCCAGATGAAAAACCAAATGAGAAACTATCATGTCTAAAATCCCTGAGTGCATGGGCGCATTCGATATTGCCTGGAGCTCACCCGGCTGGAACAGCGCGGATTCCAAGCCGAAGACCGGTCATCCCTACATCACGAGCTACGGGCGCTACGGATCCGCAGGGTCGATGCCGTGCGGCGGGCACGACGTCGGGATGAACATCTGGGTCGAAGGCGGCGACCTGCTCTTCTATTTTGATAGGAGCGGCAATTTCGACGAGAACAACCAGCAGCTCAAATGCGGGCGGGCAAGGCTGAGTTTCGAGCCCGACCCGTTCGCAGCGGGGCAGCCCTTCCGCCAAGAGCTCAGGCTGCGCGACGGCTATGTAGAGATCCTCGCCGGGGATTCGGAAGTCCGGATCGCGCTGTGGGTGGACGTCTTCAGCGGAACGATCCACGTCGACATTTCCTCGAGCTCGCGGGTGGCGATACGCGCCTCGTATGAGAGCTGGCGCACGGAGCCCCGCGAGCTCGCACAAAATCGCCGGCAGCCGTGCCTGAGTTTTGTCGGGCACAAGGGCAGGGTATTGACTTATCCGGACACCGTGGGCTTCGAAGGCGACGGGGTAGTCTTTTTCCACAGGAACCGCAATGACGATCTGGTGCGCGACAAGCTGATTGCACAACAGAAGCTGGAGCCGGTGGAGGGCTGTGTTCCCGACACCCAGCGAGACCGCACGTTCGGCGGCATCATGCGCGGCGAGGGGATGAAGCCGGCCGGCACGACTGCCGGCGTTTATCTTGATGTCCCGTTCACCGCGCACGCCCTCGAGACGGAGTCTCCGGTGGCCAGGCAGCGGATCACATGGGTGTTGCATACGGAGCAAAGCCCGACGCTCGAGGCCTGGCGGGAGGGCTTGAAAAAGAAGGAGTCGGCGGACGCTGGCGACCATGCCGCCTCCAAAGCCTGGTGGCACGGGTTCTGGAGCCGCAGCCATATTTCGATCAACCCCGGCGCCGGCCCCGCCGACCCAGCCTGGCAGGTCGGGCGGAATTACCAACTGTTCCGCTACATGCTCGGATGCAATGCACACGGGGAATATCCGAGCAAGTTCAACGGATCGCTCTTTACGATCGATCCCCGGTTTGCAATCGGGCGCCGGCTCGACGTCTATTATTCCGACAAGGATTACGACAGCGAGACGCCGGACTTCCGGCAGTGGGGCGGCGGGAGCTTCACCTCCCAAAACCAGAGGCTAATCTATTGGCCGTTGCTGAAATCCGGCGACTTCGATCTCATGACGGCGCAGTTTGATTTCTTCCGGCGCGGTCTTCCGGCCGCGATCGCGCGGGTCGGGCACCATTGGGGGCACGGCGGATGCTGCTTCACCGAGCAATTGGAAAATTTCGGGCTGCCAATCGGCTGGGCCTACGGCTGGGCTGACGAGGACGATCCCACGCACACGCGAACCCCGGACATTGATAACGCCACCGAGGCGGGCCAGTGGGTCCGATACTACTATGAAAGCCAGCTCGAGTTCTCGCTGATGATCCTCCGCTACGCGCGGTTCAGCGGAAACGACATCGCATCATGGCTCCCGTTCATCAAGGAATCGGTGCAGTTTTTCGATGAGCACTACCGCATGCGCTGCCTCCAGCTCACCGGCCGGGAATACGACGCGGGCGGTCGCTACCGGTTTGCTCCCGCCAAAGCGCTGGAGACCTACAAGGACGCCGTCAACCCCCTTCCCATCATTGCCGCCCTGAAGACCCTCCTCCCGGAGCTTCTTCGCTTTGCCGCCGGGAATTCCGGCTTCGATGCGGAGGTGCGCCGCTGGGAGGAAATGCTTTCGAGGCTTCCGGAGCTGCCCGTGCGCCAGCACGACGGGCGCACGATCTTCACGCCCGCCGAATCGTTCGACCCGTGCCCCATCAACATGGAGGATCCTCAGCTTTATGCGGTCTTCCCTTACCCAGTTGCTCGGCCGGGGACGCCGGAGCTCCAGATCGCGCGCAACACATGGCAACACGACCCCCTCAAGATCCACATGGAAGCCTGCTGGGGGCAGGCCGGAATCTTGGCTGCCAAACTCGGCGAGACTGAGGATGCGCGCCACCTCATCGTGGCCAAAATGCGCGATGCCAACCTCCGGTTCCCCGCGTTCTGGGGTCCGGGTGCCGACTGGGTTCCGGATATGGACCACGGCGGCGCCGGCATGATCGCCCTCCAGGAAATGCTCCTGCAGACGGACGGCGACAAGATCATGCTCCTCCCGGCATGGCCGAGGGACTGGGACGTTGATTTCAAGCTCCACGCGCCCGAGGGAACTATCGTCGAATGCACCTTCCGCACCGGAAAAATCGAGCGTCTCGAAGTCACTCCCGCCGCGCGCAGCAGCGATGTGGTTCTTCCGAGCGGTTTTTAGCTTTGATGCAACCGGATCGGCCTGCTTAGACCCGCCAGATTTTTTTAAACACAAAAACCAACCAAACCAAAAATGAAACCACATCCACTCACACTGCTCTTCAGCCTTCTGCTCGCGTCCGGTCTGCCGACGTCAACCGCCTTGGCCGACGTCACGCTGCCAGCCATCTTTTCCGACCACATGGTCCTGCAGGCGGATGCGGCCGCGCCGGTTTGGGGACAGGCGGAACCGGGCGAGGTGGTGACGGTCACGATTGGGAGTCAGACAAAATCCACCGAGGCGGACTCAGACGGCAACTGGTCCGTCAAGATCGACCCGATGAAACCCGGCCAGGTGGGGAGCCTCACCGTCAAAGGCAAAAACACGATTGCGGTCACCGACGTGCTGGCTGGCGAGGTCTGGCTCTGCTCCGGCCAATCGAATATGGCCTTCGGCGTCGGCGGCCAAGAAAGAACTCCGGCTGATCTGCCGGAGTTCCGAATCTTCACCGAGACGTCGCAGGGTAATGAGGAGCCGGGAAAAATCGGGGCTGGCAAATGGCAAATTTGCAGCCCGGAGATCATCAAGGACATTTCCGGCACAGCCTACTTCTTCGGGCGCAACCTGCACGAAAGCCTGGGGCGCCCGGTCGGCGTCGTGGTTTCGGCCGTCCCAGGATCGGCCATCGAATCATGGACCGACGGGGAGCTTCAGAAGGATCTGCCGGACATGGAGCTGATTTTCCATAAGATCGAGAAGGATAGCGCCCGCGGTTACAATCCCGAGGCAGCTAAAGCCAACTACGAAAAGGCAATGGCGGTCCACAATGTGCTTGCCGCCGAGGCCCAGGCAGCGGGGCGGCCCAGTGTTGGTCCCCCGAGGCTCCAGCTCCACCCCCGAGCCACCGGCCCGGGAGGCCTGTTCAACGGGAAAATCGCTCCGCTCATCCCCTACGCGATTCGCGGGGCCATTTGGTATCAGGGCGAGACGAATGCCCAAACTCCGGAAACCGGCAAGCTCTACGCCACGAAATTCTCCATGATGATCAACGATTGGCGCGCCCGCTGGGGACAGGGCGACTTCCCGTTTGTCTGGGTCCAGCTCCCCAAATACACAAACAAAGAGTTCCAGGGATGGCGCGAGTTGCGGGAGAGCCAGCTTGAAACCCTGCGCCTGCCCAACACCGGCATGATCGTCACAGCGGACATGCAGATTCCGGACCCGACAAAAATCCACCCTGACAACAAGAGGGAGCTTGGGCTACGCCTCTGCGCGTGGACCATGGCAAAGGTCTATGGAAAAAATACCCCGTTCAGCGGCCCACTGCCGACCGGCCAGGAAATCAAAGGCAGCGAAATCGTTTGCTCGTTCGAACACGCCGGGGGGATGAAGCCTGCCGATGGCGAACTGAAAGGCTTTATGATCGCGGGCTCGGACAAAAAATGGGTGCCCGCCACCGCGAAAGTTGAAGGGGAAAAAGTGGTCGTCTCCTCGCCCGATGTCAGCAGTCCGGTTGCTGTGCGCTACTCCTGGGAAGATGTGCCCGACGGCAATCTCGTGAACGCAGACGGACTTCCCGCCTCGCCGTTCCGCTCGGACGACTGGTAGATGACATGTGGCCGACAGGAGGCGCCGGAATTGCCATCCTGTCGGCGGCAATGAACACTAGCGAGAAAACCAAAGACAGTTTGGCAGCAGAATCCGGTGAGTTTCGAGAAAAAGTTTGTCGCGTTGGACAAAAAGTTCTCCTCCCAGAGCGCGGGCAAGGAACTACCCAAAGGGCTGCGAAGCCTGACGGCGTGCCTGCCTTGTAATGGACGGAACCACCCTCAGGCTCGGCGGCGCAGGACCATCACCGTCGTGAGGCTGAACGCCAGGAGAGCTCAGGTGGAGGACTCGGGGACTGCCGTGTAGCTCAGGAAAAGATCGTTGCCTTCTGCCGGGGGGGGGGAAACGCAGACTTTTCTGTCTGCCCCATAAAACGAGCGGGCTTTACCACCCCAAGAGGCACCGCCCGCCACGCAAAACGACAAAGGCTAAACGATAAACGATAAACGACACTCAGTTGCTGGCGCGGCGCCGGCGGAGTGCCATGATGGTTGTCAGGCTCGCGGCGAGGAGTGCCCATGTCGTAGGCTCGGGGACGGCGGTAATCTCGCCCGTGGACAGGATTATCGCGCCATTGGAATACCCGGCGAAGTTGATCTGGCTCAACTGGCCTGAGGTGAGACCTCCGGTGCTGTTGCCAAAGAAGATCTTGCCAGCCGTTCCGGAGATACCCGCCGTTCCGGTCCAGCCGGTTATCGTGAGGGTCGAACCGGTCCAGTCAATCAAATGGCTGTCCGCGAAGTTTAGCGAGTGGACGCCGGTTCCGAGGGCCAAGGTCAGCGTAGCGGCTGTGTTCAGGTCTAGGGTGCCGAGCGTTTCGCTGAAGCCCGCCGTGGCACCGGTGCTAAATATGCCAGCCGAAAAGGTGAGCCCCGCCGCATCATTGAGAACATTCGATGCGCCAAGTTGCAGCGTTCCTCCGCTGACCGCCAAACCGGAGGTGGCAGTAAGACCACTCCCAGCACCACCGCTGACCAGCAGGGCGCCCGCGCTCACCGTTGTCGTTCCCGTGTAGGTGTTGTTGCCGGAGAGGATCTGGGTGCTGCCGGCAGTGTCCTTCACGACCGAGCCGCCGCTGCCGGAAATCGCGCCTGCGAAGGTCGTCGAGCCCGAGCCGCTCCCGATTGTCAGCGTGTTGCCGCTCAGATTGACCCCGGAGGTGGACAGACCGGAGAGCGAGGAGATCGATTGGTTTGCACCCAGCGCTAGGGTCGAACTTCCGGAGCCGGTGGTGGCTCCCGCCACGGTCTGGTCCAGATACACTGCCGTGCGACCGTTGGAGGTCGGCAAGGCGTTGGTCACGTTGGCGTTCATCGTCGCTCCGTTGATGATCGAGGTCGGACCGTTGTATGTGTTGGCGTTCGACAGGGTCGTTGTGCCGCCATCCACGATCAGGCCGGAGTTGGCGCCGGAGCCGGCGATCACGCCGGTGACGTTGATGCCGTTGCCGCCCTTGAGGGTGAGGACCGTGCCGTGCTTGGTCAGGTTACCGGAGAGAGTCAGCACTCCGGCACCGCTGTTCTGGATCGTGTCGTTGCCATTGCCGAGGACATTAATGTTCTTTGCCAGGGTGCCAGTCCCGCCGGTGTAGTTCAACATACCCGAGGAGGTCGAGGCCACCCCGAGATTGACCCTGGCATTGGTCCCCAAGGTTTGGTTGACTGTGGCGATGGCGTTGCCGCGGTTAAACGACAGAGTTCCAGAGTTCACCGAGGTCGCGCCGCTGTAGGTGTTGTTGCCCGTGAGCGTCCATGTGCCGGCGTCCTGCTTGGTCAGCGTGCCTGTCGTCGTGCCGATGATGCTAGCGATGAGACCGTTTTGTGCGCCGCCCAGCGTCAGCCCGAAGGTGGCCCCGGTGATCGTGCCGGTGTTCGAGAGCGTGATGTTCCCGGTGCCGGCCATAATGCTGCTGTCGCTGGCCAGCCTGAGCAGCCCGGCGTAGGTTCCAGCTGTCGCGTTGCTGTTAATCAGCGCGCCGCCGCTGCTGATGCCATTGCCGTTCAAGGTCAGGACGTTGTTATTGGTCATCACCGTGCCGTTCAGATCCAGGACTGCGCCCGCTGTGACACTCGTCGCACTGCTGTTGCCACCAAGCGCCGCCGCGCTGCCGATCTTCAAGATGCCCGCGTTAACGGTGGTGTTGCCGGTGTAGGTGTTCGTGCCGGTGAGCGTGAGCGTGCCCGCGCCGGACTTGGTGAGGCCGGTAGCACCGGTATTGTTGGCGATGTTCGAGGCGATGGTCAGGTCACCGGCGGTGTTGTTCTGGATGACGACCAGGTCTTTCGTGTTGGCGCCCACGAGGGTGCCGCCGGTGATGGTGCTGGCGTTGCTGCCGACGGCACTCGTGACGAGGATGCCGCCCGACGTGATAGTATTGTTTCCGGCGAGGGTGACCGTGTTGGCGGCAGCGGTATTGAAACGGAGGCTGTTCGTGGTGTTGCCTGAGCCAGGCGAGGTGCTGTTGATGACATCGGTGTTGTTCGCGATGGCCCAAGTGTCGGAGACGTAGGAAGCGAGGCCGGTGATGGCGCTGCTGGCACCGTTGCCGACCGCCCAGGTGTTGTTATTGTAGGTCGCATATCCGCCCAGGATGCCGGTGGTGTCGTTTGCGGTCGAGGTCGTGATGTTGCCCGTGTTTCCGAAATTGACGGTGCCGCCAACATTGCGGGTAAGAGTGCCCAGGGCGATGGAATTCCCTGCAACCGCCGTGACTGCAGACGCCCCCGCATTGACGGTGGTGTTGCTGGTGAATGTCTTGGTGTTTGTGCCCGTGCGGGTGTAGGCGAAGGTGCCGCCACCGAGGGCAAGGGATGTGGAAGCGAGCGAGCCGGTGGCCGTGCTGCCGCCGAGATCGAGCGTGCCGGCGCTCACCGTTGTCACGCCGGTGTAGGTATTGTTGCCGCTTAGCGTGGTGACGCCGGTATTTGTGATGATGAGGCCGTTGGCGGCATTGCCGCCGCTGGCGATTGTGCCCGTGATCGTCGTGTTGCCCGTTCCGGCGATCGTGAGGTTGCGGGTATTCGCGATTTCCGTGTTGATGTCCACATCCGCAAGCGTCAGCACATTGCCGGAGCTGATATTGTTGGTGAGCGTGCGGGCGGCGCCAGTCAGTCCGGTCATTTTCCCGTTGAAGGTCACGTTGTTGGACCCAGAGACCGTGAGGGCGCCGAGCGTGCTGGTGTTGGCGAGCACTCGGTCGCCGTTGATCGCTTCCAGCGCGCCGGCTGTGAAGGTGATGACGCCCGAACCGAGGGCGGTGTCATTTCCGATCTGGAGCGTGCCACTTGCACCGTTCGAGATGAAGCCCGTGAGGTTCGCGCCTGCGGCATTGAGGATCGCTAGCGTGCCCGCGCCGCTTTTTGTCCACGTTGATGAGGCGACTGTCGGCGCAATCGAGCCAATCGTAAGCGTGCTGGCGTTGATCTGCAAGGTGCGGTTGCCAGCACCGGAGACCACGTTGTTCCCGAAGCTCAGCGAGTAGGTTCCGACAAAAATGGCGCTAGGGTCTGCCAAAGTGATATTATTAGCGTTGGTGAGCGTGAGCGGCCCGCCGCTGGTATTGTCAAAAGCACCGCCCGCAACGTTTCTGAGAGTCAGGACGCTGGAACTCGCGCCGAGAGCCGTGGCGCTGTTGATGTTGATGCGCCCTTGGTTGCTGTTAGTAACCCCTCCGGTGAAAGAGTTGTCCCCCGCGAGGGTAATTTGTCCCCCGCTAACGGTGCTTCCCCCGATCGAACCGTTGCCGCTGATGTTGAAGTTGAGCGTCTGGACTAGGCCGACGCTGTTGGTGATGGCGCCGGTGAGGTTTATCGAGCTGCCGCCGAGGGTGTAGGCAGACGACGTGGCGCTGAACGTGATGCCGGTGATGGTCGAGTTCGCGGTCAGGTCGTTGTTCAGCGTCGTCCCGGAGGTTCCAGCCACGTTGAAGATGAGCGAGTTTGTCGCAGGGGTTCCGCCGCTCCAGTTCAAGTCCGTGGCCCAATTGGCATCGGTATTGCCCAGCCATGTCACCGTGGCCGCAGAGGCGGGCTTGGAGAGGAGGATGGCGAGAAGGAACAAGCTGAAAACTGAAAGCTGAAAACCGAAGGGGTGGAATCTGAATGCAGGAAATTTTGTAGTTTTCATTTGTGATTTATGGTATGTTTCTTTCTAAGCACGTATGTACTCCACCTCGATCCCGGAAAGCAATGGGTAAGAGCGGACAATAAGTTAACGGAATCGCACATGGGAAACTTATATTGGAATTTCCAGTAGTGAGCCCCACGCGCGGTGGGTATTTTTTCCCATCTCATTCATTTTAAGTCGTTTTTAGATGTAATATCAGTTCGGCTAACCTGCGGGCGGGGAGGGAGAGGCTCCGTCCTAACCCATTTATCACGGCTCAGGCATCACTGGAGCGCATATTCCGCGTAGCGGAACCCTAATGGCGAGACCCGCGGGAGTGATACCATCTCTTCAAGATAACCCGACGGCTAAATTTTCGCAGTAGCGTTTGCTTGAGACTGCAGCCATGGGCGACCAATAAGCGAGAGGACTGCTTGAGCGTCATCCCAAAATCGTTGCAGGCCAGGCCGCAGAGCTTTTCTCAGATTTTCTATCGACTCAAACAGTCTATTGGAAAAACCTTCTATGTCTTTGAGAACATCCCAGAGTTGTTCGCAGGGATTGAGTTCGGAACTGTATGGTGGAAGGGGCACAATATGGACGCCTTCTGGTAAACGTGCGTCCCCCTCCCTCAGATGGAATCCGGCTTGGTCAGCAATCACAACATGATGCGCTTGCGGGTCGCTGAGCGAAGGTGTTCAAGGAAGAGTTGATTGCACTCCAAATTCACTGTCGGCAACTGCAAAAACTCAGCTCGTTCCTCAACAACCTCCAGCGTCCCATAAAGGTAGTCCCATTCGTAGCGTGTCTGCCGACGAACCTCGGGACGAACTCCTTTACTGATCCACACTCGCACCCGGCTTCCCTGCGCCACTGGAAGCGCCTCCAGTTTTGCTCCCAACTCTTGCTTGAATTTATCCGCTGCCTCGGGATCATTTTCGGGGTGTCTGGGCCGCGGCACTCGCAGCACCCCTCGCAATTTCATTCCTTTGGGGCCCGGTTTCTCTCGCTCCAGCAAGGCGTCGAATCCTCCTTCACGAAAAGACTTCGCCCATTCAAAAAACGTCGCTCGTGATACTCCACAAATATCAGCAATATCTTGTGAAGCATGCGCTCCACTGGCTCCCATCCTCATTGCAAGCAACCTGACTTTGTTGCGTGCGTCTTTTCCTGACGATAGCGCTCCTCAAGTTGATCGCTTTAATCAGGCCTTCTAAGTTTGAAAGGTTGCTTTCTTACTCATCGAGTTTAGTCGTATAAATTCATTATGTCCATCTAATTTGTATATATTGTATGATTGGTTTCGCGTCCTTGATTCGGTTTCGCCCTACACTT
>JBILBH010000012.1:0-52534 GCA_044353785.1 Terrimicrobiaceae bacterium | reverse complement strand
AAAACCACCGCAACAACCGCGGCGCTCCCATCAACTGGCGCTTCACAACCGAAGACGCTCGCGTCAAACTGCTCAGACTTTATCCGAAACTTTAACCGATACTGGATACTAGCGCGAAATTGCCATGGGAATCCAAAAGGGCCACGACACACTCAGCGAAGAACTCGGCAAGGCCGGTGAAGGCCGCCGCAGAACCAGGGAATTCGGCGCATTGAGCATGGAGGAACTCAGCCGCGAAATTCTCGACTGGAACCGCTTCAAAAAGCGGCTAGAGGTTTGCACCTGCGCCGGCATCTGTCCGAGCGAATACTCTTCGAGGCAATCACGCAGCCAAGGCTCGATGACCAAACTCGGCAATCCGCGGGTCCACCACATCCTTGTCGAAGGGATCTGGCGGCTTCTGGGATGGCAGCCTGACTACAAGCCTCTCCAAGCCGTGCACGAGGCAAAAAGCAAAAGCCTCCGCAAGAAGTGTGTCGTGGCGGCCGCGCGAAAATTCACCGTGGATCTTTGGAGAGTCTCCACGTGTCGATGCACCGCCAGCAACTCGGTTTGATCTCCGTCGAGGGAAGCGAGGACTGACAATCCGGGAGGGACACTTTTTGGCGGGGGCGGCACGAGTTCGTTATGAACCTTGGGTCCGGGTAGAGACGACCCGCATTTGGAGATTGAACAGTTTGTCTCCGCCACATGTTTCAGCATATATCATTGGAAGGAAGGTGGCACGCTGCCTCCTTGGATAGCAGTTGGGGCCGCAGGCGATAGATCCTACGAGTTCTGCCGGAGAACGTCCCCAAGCCCGAATGTCACGCTCACTCCACCGAGTTCACAAAGAGAACAAACCAGACAGGGGGTGGGCATTCGGGGGGATCTGGAGAACGCAATCCGAGCGCTTTGAAAAAACACGAGGTCTGCGGTGGGATGCTTTATTATCGTTGTCCAAACCGTCCTCATAGCAGGGTCATTTTCTCGCATGACTCGTTTTTCAGCCGCAACGTGGCGTCCATGCGCGCCGTGGCAGGGACGGGGCGTATCGGTAACAAAGCCCTTCAGCATTGGGTCTGGCCGGAGGCTGACCCTCCAAGATAAAACAGACCCGCCCTGAGGATGCTTTTTCTTGAAGAGGAGGCCCCAACCTCCGATAAATGACGTCCATGATAGACACCACCACGCGTCAGGCGGATGCCATCACGCCCGAGTTCGCCGCCGAGGCGCAGGAACTCATTTCCCACTATCCTGTCTCGAAGCGCAGCGCTTCCCTGCCCTTGCTTCACCTCTGGCAAAACCACTTTGGATTCATTGACGACACCGGCATAGAATGGATCGCCGCGCAGCTTGACCTCACACCCGTGAATATCCTCGAGCTCGTGACCTTCTATCCCTGGTTCCGCCGCGAGCAGGCCGGCAAGACAGTCATCCGCGTCTGCCGCACACTCGCCTGCGCACTCGCTGGCAGCTACGAGGTGAAAGAAAAATTTTGCCAAGCTGTCGGACTCGATCCGCACGAGGAGCACCATGGTTTCGGCTGTGCGCCGCCAACAACGACGGACGGCAAATTCAGCGTCGAGTTCGTCGAGTGCCTCGCCAGTTGCGGGAGCGCCCCCGTGGCGCTCATCAATGACGACCTCGTCGAAAAGATTTCGCCCGCCGGAGTTTCAGCAATCGTAGAGAGATACAAATAATATGGCTTCCCTTCTCCAACCTCCTCACCCAAAAGAGCGCCGCATCATTTTCGGAAACATCAGCAAACCTGGCTACACACCCGACATCGAGACCTACCTCGCCCACGGCGGTTACGAATCCCTGAAAAAAGCCATCACCATGAAACCCGGCGAGATCGTGGACATGGTTAAAGCCGCCAACCTGCGCGGGCGCGGCGGCGCGGGCTTCCCCGCCGGAGCCAAGTGGAGCTTCATTAAATACGACGACGGCAAGGAGCACTACATCGTCGTCAACGGCGATGAATCCGAGCCCGGCACTTTCAAGGATCGCTACATACTCCATGAGGATCCGCACCAACTCATCGAAGGCCTTGCCATCGCGGCATACGCCACGAATGTTCACCTATCCTACATCTACATCCGCTGCGAATTTCCCAAAGCGGCCAAGATCGTCTGGAGCGCCATCAAGGAAGCCCGCGCTAAAGGTTTTCTCGGGAAAAACATACTCGGCTCCGGCTTCGACCTCGACATCTATGTCCACCAAGGCGCAGGTGCCTACATTTGCGGAGAGGAGACAAGCCTCCTTGAATCCCTCGAGGGCAAACGCCCCTACCCCCGCATTAAGCCCCCTTACTTCCCCGCCGTGCTTGGCCTCTACATGAAGCCGACCATCGTGAACAATGTGGAGACGATCTGCCATGTGAAACACATCATCGCCATGGGCCCCGAGGAATATGCGAAAATGGGCACCCCTGGCGACGGCGGCACCCGCACCATGTGCGTGAGCGGCGATGTCATGCGTCCCGGTTTCTATGAACTCCCCTGCGGCGCCGTCACCCTCGGAGAATTGATCAACGATATCTGCGGCGGCCTCAAGCCCGGTCGCACCCTCAAGGCAGTCATCCCCGGCGGCAGCTCCGCCAAGGTGCTTCGCGCCGGTGAGGTTTTTAAACTCAAGGTCAAAGGCCCCGATGGACAGATGATCGACAAGGACACCCCGCTCCTCGATCTCACTATGGATGCGTCCAGCCTCCAAGCCGCTGGAACCATGGTGGGAAGTGGCGGCGTCATGATCATGGACGACTCGCGCGACATGGTCTGGGTCCTCAACAACCTGAATCAATTCTACGCCCACGAGAGCTGCGGCCAGTGCACCCCTTGCCGTGAGGGCAGCCTCTGGATGTCCAAGGTCACAACCCGCATCGTAGACCAAGGAGCACGTCCCGACGACGCGAAGAACCTCAAAAACATCGCCGACAACATAGCTGGCCGCACCATTTGTGCCTTCGGTGAAGCCTGCTCCTGGCCAACCCAAAGCTTCCTCGCCAAATTCCCCGACGAGTTCGAGAAGCGCGTGGTGTGATGATAGTCTAGTTTCTAAAATATGGCACAAGAATCAAAAAACGACGCCGTATTTTCCACTATCTGGCAACCGGGACCAGCCATTTGACCAGATTCCGCTTCTTCCACCGCGTTGGGAGTTGGAGACAAAAGCAAATTTGAAGTAATGCATTCTGGCTCGGGCCTCCTTGGCGGAGTTGGAACAGGCTGGTGAGTTGATTCCGAACCAAGGCATTCTCATCAATGCGCTGCCCTTGCTTGAGGCGCAGGCCAGTTCGGAGATCGATCCGCTGGTGCACATGGCCGTGATGCATTACCAATTCGAAGCGGGTTTGTTGACTCTGCCGATTCTTCATTTGAGCCGCTACATCATTCGAAACCGGGAGGACTACTATCGACTCTTGATCGGCGTGAGAGTGGCGACGAGACTTGGGAACCTTGGATTCTCTATGTCCTGCGTGGTGTCGAGGAAACAGCCGCCTGGACTCAAGGCAAGAGAGAGGGCATCCGCAAACTATCCTGTCACACGGCGGAGTTTTTCCGAAGCATACGGCCAAAGTTCTACAGCCGCGAACTGTTCAATCTTCTCTCTGAACAACCCTTCTGCCGAATCCAAAACATAACCCAAGCAGGATTGGCCGAGCGGCACGCAGCCTTGCCTTACTTGAAAAATCTCCTGGGCATCGGCGTCTTGGATGAAAAAGCCGTCGGACGCGAGAGGGTTTTTGTGAATCCGAAATTGCTGAAATTGCTCACGGAGGAGGCGAACGATTTCGAGCCGTGTTCGGAGGAAAACACTAGGAAAGTGGAGACGTAAACAAAGCAGCTTCCACAACGAAAAAAAATTAAAAAAAAGTATTGCTCTCCACCGATCTCTCGATAACTTGGAATTTGTTCTGGGGGGAACAGAAGCCCGTTGCGACACTCGTTGCGACGGGCTTCAACTTTTTAGAGGCCGATTTCATTCGCCCAAGGGTTGCATGCCTTTCCTTCCTGACCTATGAAAGAAACAACATGGCCAAAGACGACTGTATCACAAGTAATGGAGTAGTAGTGGATGTGCTTCCTGGAACGCTTTTTCGGGTGAAGCTGGCCAACGACCATGTTCTCCTCTGCCACATCTCTGGAAAAATGAGAAAACACTTCATCCGCATTGTCCCCGGGGATCGTGTCACCGTCGAAATTTCTCCTTACGATCTCACCAAAGGCCGCATCACTTTCCGCGAGTCCGGGTCGCCTCCGCCTCCGCGTTGATTTGCTACCGTCGCGGCATTTGCATTTCCGCCACAAACCATGATTGCAGGAATTGATCTTGGAACAACCCACTCGCTCGTAGGCGTGATGGAGAGTGGCTTTCCAGTCCTCATTGCAGATGCCGAAGGACGCCGCCTCACACCCTCAGCCGTCTGGTTTCCCGAGGCTGGGGAGCCTGTAGTTGGTTGGTCGGCTTTGGAAAAAAAAGCCACGAATCCCGCGCAGGTTGTGACTTCCGTAAAACGCCTCATCGGCCGACGCGTCGGCGAAGCGGGTTCCGTATCTCCGGGCTGCGCCGTAGAACCCGGGCCGGATGGGTCGCTTCAGGTCTTGACAGGAGGGCGTTCTCTTCGTCCCGAGGAAATTTCCGCTATCATTCTTTCAAAACTTAAAGCTGATCTCGAGCAATCCTGCGGCGTTGCCGTAAACCGCGCCGTCATCACAGTGCCAGCCTACTTCAACGACGCCCAGCGCGCCGCCACCAAGAGAGCGGGGGAGTTGGCGGGGTTTACTGTAGAGCGGATTCTCAGCGAACCGACAGCTGCCGCATTGGCCTACGGACTCAACCGCTTGGGTGAGCGTGCGAAGGTCGCCGTTTACGATCTCGGCGGCGGCACTTTCGATGTCTCCGTGCTTGAACTCAATCATGGCGTCTTCGAGGTTCTCTCGACAAATGGCGACACCAATCTCGGAGGTGACGATCTCGATGTCGCCCTGTCAAAAGTTTGGAGTGTATCTCGTCTCGATGCCGAAAAAATCAAATGCGCACTTACCGATTCCGAGAGTGTTGAGTTCGAAGGTCGAACCTATCTTCGCGCTGATCTGGACGCCGCTTGTTTGCCCATTATTGAAAAAACTAAGCGTCACTGCCTGCGTTCTCTCTCGGATGCCCATCTCGAGACCTCTGCACTGGATGCCGTTGTTTTAGTCGGAGGCGCCACACGCATGCCGGCGGTTCGAAAGTTTGTATCTGAAATATTTGGGCGCAAACCTGATGTGAGCCAGCACCCCGACGAAGCCATTGCCCTCGGCGCCACAATTCAAGCCGGAATTCTTGAGGGTGGGCTTCAAAATCTCACGCTCCTTGATGTGACTCCGCTTTCGCTCGGCATCGAGACATTCGGCGGACTCATGAATGTTATCATTCCCCGCAACACCACGATTCCGTGCAAAGCTGGCGAGATGTTTACAAACGCTGTGGCCAACCAATCCGCCATGAGCATCACGGTCCTGCAAGGCGAACGCGAAATGGCTCGCGATAACTGGACACTCGGCCTCATGGATGTCGCCTTCCCGCCTGCGCCTAAAGGCCAAGCCCGCATCGGTGTGCAGTTCGAACTCGATGCGAACGGAATCCTCCATGTCCTGGCCCGTGACACCCAAACCGGTCTCGACACCGTTATCGATATTCAAAGCGCCATCGAGGTTTCCGACGAAGCTGTGGAAAAAATGCTCGGCGACTCGCTGCAGCACGCCTTCGAGGACATGGACGAACGCATCTTCACCGAGGCCAAACTCAAGGCCGACGAAATGCTGCCAGCTGTGGACTCCGCCCTTGACGCTCTAGGGAACGATGTCCCCGCCGAAATTCGCGCCGCCATCTCAGGCCTCGTCGAAAAAATCTGCGCCGCCCTCGAAGCCCGCTCTACGTCCGATCTCAAAACCCTCCTTCGCGAACTCGACACCCTCACCGAACCTCTCGCCACCGCCCTTTTGGAAAAAACCCTCGCCTAAACGGCCCAGAAAATCCGGGTTAGCGGCTGAGGGTGAAGTTAACCGGAACATCTACCGTTCCTGCCATGGCCACGCCGCCCATTGTGCGGGGTTGGAACCTCCAGTTTTTGACCGCTCGCAGCGCCGCTTGGTCCAATACGCCGTAGCCTGAGCTTTTTTCAAGGACGATACGTATTGGCAAGCCATCGGCAGAGACTTCCACGCGCACGGTGACACGGCCTTCCCATCCCGCACGTCTGGCAGTCTCTGGATAGATAGGAGGCGTATTGCGGATCACCATGGGCTGCAGAACATTGGGTGTCTTTGGCGCAGTCGGAGGCAGCGGGCGTTGCAGGGCGGGCTTTTTTTCTACCCTCTTGGGCTCTGGAGCTGGCAGGGCGGGCGAAACCTCATCACTCTTCTTGATTGTGAGAATTTCTTCGAGTTTCGGAGGCGCTGGTTCCTCCGGAGTTGACTGTGGCGTTGGCACAGGCTCGGGGATTGGCTCTGGCTGGGGAGTGACGTCCTCAATGAGGAAAACTTCCGTTGTCTCACCGCTTGCTAAGTCGACCTTTTGCGGCCCCGAATGCACGAGGAAATTTCTCACGAGCGCAAAATGCGCAAGCGCCGAAATGCCGAGTAGCACGGGGAAAAGCCATGCCCGAAATCCGCAAGATGCATCTAATCCCTTGCCTCCCACTCTGTGACGATATGAAGTCATGCACAACCGGCGCTGGGTATACCGAACGGTAAGGTTCACTGTTCCCTGCGTAACCCGTGAGTGCTTGCAAGGCGCACGGGTTGGGCAAAGGTCCAAAGGTTCGATAAGAGCACTTAGTTCACTGCTCCACTCTGTGGATGAAACTTGGCGAAAATCACCATCGTGAGTCGCAAGACCCATAATGCCTGAATGTAACCTTCTTTCCAGTGGACCAACCAACGGCAACCCGAACCGGTTAGACTTACTTATACTGAAATCAAAGGAAAACGACCATAAAAAAAATCTATCGTGGTGGCGCCAATCTTCGCGAGGAAATTGAAAACCACGCCGCTGAGGTGGCGCAGGATTATTTTACAAAAAAGTCTTTGTCCTTGAGCCCGCCTCGCGGTGTAGGCTGACGACATGTTAAATACAGAGGCCGAACGAGGAACCCAAGGCAAGGCGCTGAGGGTGAATTTGGACAACGGGTTTTATGGCACTTTTGCCGAAATCGGAGCCGGGCAGGAAGTCGCCCGACACTTCTTCTCTGCGGGAGGAGCGGCTGGAACGGTGGCGAAAACCATGTCGGCTTATGACATGACCTTCAGCGATGCCATCTATGGTCCCTCGCGCCGGTATGTCAGCCGCGAGCGCTTGGAGACGATGCTTGGTCACGAGCAAAATCTCCTGATCGAGCGCTTGGGGGCAACGGCTGACAACACTCGACGATTCTTTGTCTTTGCAGACACCGTTGCTGCCCGAAGCTTCCGCCGCCACGATGAATCCCACGGCTGGATGGGCCTCCGTTTTCAACACGCCCCTCGTGCAAAATTCAGCGACATCATTCTCCATGTCCGCATGCTCGATTCTGAGAACATTCTCCAACAAGAAGCGCTCGGAATTGCAGGCGTGAACTTGATTTATGGAGCGGCGTTCAATTACCAGAACCCGCGCGTGCTCATTGGCTCCCTGCTTGACGACCTCAAACCTGGTCGCATCGAGGTTGATATGATCCGTTTCTCCGGCCCGGCATTTGTAGGTGTTGACAACCGCATTATGAGCCTCGAACTCGTGGTGCAAAAACTTACCCGCGCCACATTATTCCGCCCGGATGGAGAAGTCGTGCAGGCGTCCGACGCTTTTTACAAAAAACCCATCCTCGTGGAGCGCGGCAGCTTCCGGCCAGTTACCCATGTCACCAATGACATGCTGGATGGTGCCAAGAGACTCTTCGATCAGGAAACCGGCGTCGCGGGCACCGAGCCTGCCATCCTCATGGAGATCACCATGAAAAACCTCCTGTCACACGGCCCGCTTGATCTCCAGGATTTTCTCGACCGAGTGGACCTGCTTGGAGCCCTCGGTCGCACCGTTCTCATTTCCGACTACGGCGAATACTACAAGTTGGTGAACTTCCTCACCCGCTACACCGAGGGCCCCATCGGCCTCCCGATGGGCATTCCCGGCCTGAATGAGATATTCAATTCCGAACACTACAACGACCTCGAAGGCGGCATACTTGAAGCCCTCGGTCGCCTCTTCAAAAGAAATGTTCGTCTCTATGTTTATCCCTTTATTGGGCCAAGCGGTGAACTCGTGACTTGCAGAAACTTCCGCACCCCGCCCGGCATGGAGAACCTTTACGAGCACCTGCGGGTCAACAATCTCATCCGTCCCATCGAAAACTACCGCCCGGACTTCCTTAAGATCCACTCGCGAAAAGTTCTGGAAATGATTGCTGCCGAAGACCCGACATGGGAATCCATGGTTCCCGAGGCGGCGAGGGATGTCATAAAAAAACGCGGTCTCTTCGGTGCGCCGAAACTTGCCTAAGGAACACGGCAACGCCATCATCGTAGTCTGACATGTTTTTTCGCCGACTCGTTCTCAATAGCTTCTCAAAACTCAAACTCGGCCGACTCGAAGTGGTCCTTCCAGACGGCGCCCGTGGCGTCTATGGGGGACTCGGAGCCGGCATTCAAGCGCGCATCGAGGTAAGTGATGAGAATTTCTTCAAGAGGTGTGTCCTCAATGGCCCGATCGGTTTCTCCGAAGCCTACATGGCCGGGGAATGGACGACCGACGACCTCACTAAGGTCATCGCCTGGTTCATTCTGAACGCCGACAACGCTCAGGCCCTGCAAACACGGGAGTCGCGGGGAACAGGTTTTTTCAATCTCCTCAATGCGGTCAACCGCGCCTTCCACCTGCGCCGCCCGAATAGCCGCACCATGAGCCGGAAAAATATCAGCGAGCACTACGATCTCAGCAACGAATTCTTCCAACTCTGGCTCGATGACTCGATGACCTATTCCAGCGCGTATTTCGAAGCTGCCGACGAGCCTCTCGAAGCCGCACAGAGCCGGAAATACGACAAACTCTGCAAACGCCTCGGCCTCCTCCCCTCCGACAGCGTCTTGGAAATCGGAAGCGGTTGGGGCGGCTTCAGCATGCATGCAGCAAAAAACTACGGTTGCAAAATCACCACCGTCACCATCTCTCAACAGCAATACGACGAAGCATCTCGCCGCATTCAAGAAGCGGGACTCGGCGAGCGCATCCAACTCTTGCTTTGTGACTACCGCGACCTCCGAGGCCGCTTTGATAAAATCGCATCCATCGAAATGCTCGAGGCCGTGGGCGACCGCTATGTGGACGGCTACTTCGCCAAAATCGACGAACTCCTTGCGCCAAGAGGACTCATCGGCCTTCAAGCGATCCTTTGCCCCGACAATCAATATCCCATTCTCCGCGACGGCGTGGATTTCATCCAAAAGCACATCTTCCCCGGCTCGCTACTCATGTGCAACGCGCGAATCGCCCGGGCGATGACCGCATGCGGCGACCTGAACCTCTTCGATTATGAAGACATGGCCCCCCACTACGCCCTGACACTCCATCGTTGGGCAGAGACCTTCGAGTCAAAGCTCAACGAAGTCCGCGCGCTGGGATTCGACGACACCTTCATCCGCAAATGGCGCTACTACTTGCGCTACTGCGAAGCAGCGTTCGGCACACGCCACATCACCGTCGCCCAGATGGTTTACTCCCGTCCGGACAACCTCTCCATCCCCTCGCCGATCTACCAACTCGGCTGGCAGGGAATCTAAAATTCGACGACCAACCAGATCGGTGAGCCGCTGGATTATGGGGTTGGCATCAAGGCGTCAGCATTAAAGGTCGATCTGGTGGCTGGAGAACTCGGGGATGCGAAAGATGACCATATCGCCTCAACCCGAAACCGGATATTGGACAGACTCGGAGCCCAGCGGAGAACGACAAATGAAGTTTGCCCGCAGGGTGAGAGCAGCGAGTCAATTTAGAGAATTTAAAAAAACTGTGCGGATGAATTTACCGATAAGCCGAATGAATCCCTCGGGTCGACTTTCATTCCTTGTAACCCATTCTGTGAATTTCGTTCATTGATTCGCTATCCTCACCCTTCGGGCTGCCCAAGGCAGTCTGTCTCCACTTCGCTCCGATTCTGTCTAAAACTTCTCCAAATGCTGAATCCGGGCTCAATCGAAAATGAGCACGGCGTAGGCGGCGAAGAGAACCAAGTGGACGGCGCCTGCCAGCATGTTGGTACGGTTCCCGGCGAAGACCAGGACGGATGAGAAAAATGTGGCTATCAGCAAAACAAGTTCCACCGGCCCGAGTCCGAGAATGATTTGGCGACCGGTAATCCCGCTGATGGCGAGAGCCGCTGGAACGGTGAGGCCGATGGTGGCCAGTGCGGATCCTAGGACGATATTGACCGTGCGTTGGAGGGTATTTTGCAAGGCGGCCTTGCAGGCGGCGAGGCCCTCGGGAGCAAGAACGAGCAAAGCCACGACGAAACCCGCCAGCGCTTGGGGAGCCTGGAAAGCCGAAATGCCGAACTCCAGAACGATGGCGACTTTTTTGGAAAGCAAGACGATGGGCAAAAGCGAGAGCACCAGAAAAATGGCGTGGTAGGCCGTGGATCTCGTCTCCAGATGTGTATGACCATAATCCAATTCGCCTTCCCCCTCTTCTGGATGCTGGAAAAAGTCCCGGTGTCTTGTGGATTGCAAAAACAAGAAAATACCATAGAGGCCGATGGATGCGAAGGCTATGAAGCCGAACACCATGGGCGATGCGGAACCCACGCCGCCAGCCCTGGTGAATGTGGGCAGAACGAGAGCCAGAAAAGCCAAGCACAGGATGACAATGAGATAACTCCGGGCTCCTTCAAGGTTGAAGACCTGTCGGTGGTGCCGCAAGCCGCCAAGAAGCAGCGTAATGCCAAGCATGCCATTGAGAACGATCATCAATACGGAAAACATGGTATCCCTCGCCAACGTGGGGTTTTCAGCACCATTCAGCATGAGTGCGCAAATCATGACCACTTCGATGGAAATGACCGAAAGGGTGAGGATAAGCGTCCCATAAGGCTCGCCGAGCTTCACCGCTAGACACTCCGCATGGCGCACCACACCGAAGGAAAGCCAGAGCATGACCGCGAAGATCACCGCAAACGACACGCCTGCCGCCAGCGTATTCCCCGCGCCCCCCAAGAGCGCACCGCCGCCTGTGTAGAAGACAATCACCGCGAGAATGCCCACCCAGAGCGCCAACTCACTTTTGACAATGCCGATCGCAGGGTTCGTAGTGTTTTTGGTATTCACTGGCCGATGTGTAGAGCAAAAAACATCCCCGCCGCAACCGGTTTCCGCGTCTGTTTTCGGGATAAGGAGCTGCTGGGAAGGCCGCTACCTGAATCCGCAGAAGCGCTACCCGCGGTCTTGTTTCTTTAGGAAATCACCACATCGCGAGGCCCTTCGGTGATCTTACCGATTCTAATGCCCTTCGTGAGTTTCAAAGCCTCTTCCGCGCGCTTGGCTGGGACGACGAGCGTCATGCCGATGCCCATGTTGAAGACCTGGAACATCTCATCGTCGGGAATATCCGCCGCGTTTTGAATGATGTTGAATATGGTTGGCACTTTCCATGATCCCTTGTCGATTGAGGCCCTGCAGCCCTCGGGAAGGACACGAGGAAGGTTGTCCAGCAAGCCGCCGCCCGTGATGTGGGCCGCGCCGTGGAGCATGCCTTGCGGGAGCGAGGCCATGAGCGGCTGGTAATTCGGATGCACTTTCAGGAGTTCCTTGGCAAGCGGGATGCTCATGCCGGGAGCAGGCTTATCCAAAGGCAGGCGCAGTTGTTCCAGAAGGACTTTGCGAGCGAGCGAATAGCCGTTTGTGTGGAGACCATGTCCCTTCAGGCCGATAATCACTTCGCCGGCTTTGATTTTTGAACCATCGAGCACTTTTGGCCTATCGACCACGCCGACGATCGTGCCGGCGACATCGTATTCCCCGCTTTGATACATGCCGGGCATCTGAGCGGTCTCGCCGCCGATGAGGGCGCATCCACCGTCTTTACAGGCCTTGGCAAAGCCTTTGAGAATCTGGCGGAACACCACGGGGTCGAGCTTCTCGCCGCCGATATAGTCGAGGAAAAAGAGCGGGCGAGCGCCGATGACCGCGATATCGTTGATGCAATGGTTCACGAGATCCTGCCCGATGGTGTCGTGGCGATTGGTGGCAAAGGCGATTTTAAGTTTGGTTCCAACGCCATCCACGCTGGAGACAAGGACAGGGTCTTTCATTCCCCGGAAATCGGGACGGAAGAGACCGCCGAACCCGCCGATTTTGCCGAGCACCTCAGGTCCATGCGTGGCACTGACGAGGGCGTGGATTCCTTTTTTGACCGTGTTACCGAGGTCCACATCGACCCCGGCAGCGGCGTAGGCTTTTTGTTTGCGTGGAGTTTTCAAAGTAGTCGTTCGGAGGGAGGTTCAAGAAGGCGAGCTTTGACGGCCCGTTTCTCCATAATGAGTTTGTCGAATTGGTCATCAAAGGCGACGGGGTATTCGCCATTGAAACAGGCCATGCAGAAATTATTGGCGGGCTGCCCAGTCGAACGGACCATGCCATCGACATCGAGATAGCCGATGGAATCGGCACCGAGATATTTGCGAATCTCTTCCGCCGTGCACTGGTTCGCGAGGAGTTTCTCGGGGTCCGGGAAATCAATGCCGTAGTAGCAGGCGTGCTTGTGCGGCGGGCAACTGATGCGCATGTGCACTTCCTTGGCGCCGTTTTCGCGGAGATTCACCACGCGGGAGCGAGCGGTTGTGCCGCGAACGATCGAGTCGTCGACCACCACCACCCGCTTGCCTTCAACAGCTGAACGGATGAGGTTGAGCTTCACCCGCACGTTGAAGTCGCGAATCATTTGCGTGGGCTGGATGAAAGTGCGGCCGATGTAGTGGTTCCTGACAAAAGCCGGGTAGTAGGGAATGCCTGTCTCCTCGGAGAAACCGAGCGCAGCGAAAATGCCAGAGTCCGGAACGGGCACAACGAGATCGGCTTCCACTGGATGCAAACGGGCCAACTCCCGCCCCATGTTGACGCGGGCCATACTGACATTTGTTCCGCCTATATTGCTATCCGGGCGGGCAAAATAGACATGCTCGAAAATGCAAAACGAGGTGCGGTGTTTGGGGAATGGCCACTCGCTGCGAAGTCCGTTCTCATCGATGATCAAGACCTCGCCCGGCTCCACATCGCGAATGAACTCCGCATGGATTAAATCAAACGCGCAACTCTCGGATGCCAACACATAGGCCCCGTCGAGTTTTCCGAGGCAGAGCGGACGGAAACCATGGGGATCGCGGAAGCCGATGATCTCGCGCTCACCCATGAGCACAATCGAAAAGGCTCCCTCAAGGCGGCGCAGGGAGGATATGCCACCACCGTTTGATGTCGGCTGGGCCAGGAGATGCAGGACTATCTCGCTATCCACCGTCGTTTGAAAAATTGATCCACGCTCTTCGAGTTCGGCCCGCAGCGCAGCGGCGTTTACCAGATTCCCATTGTGGGCGATCGCAAGACGACCGCGAGCCGTGTCTACCACGAAAGGCTGTGCGTTTTTCAGGTTACTGGACCCCGTAGTGGAATAACGCACATGACCAATGGCGCGGGTGCCTTTCAGCCTCTCCAAATCACGCGAATGAAAAACCTGGGAGACGAGACCCATGCCTTTGTGGCTATTGAAAGCAGGCGCTCCCGGTTCTGCGGAAACAATGCCGGCGCTTTCCTGCCCGCGATGCTGAAGGGCGAAGAGACCATAGTAGGTGAGCATGGAGGCATCCGGATGATTGAAGACCGCGAAGACGCCGCATTCGTGAGTTGGCTTGTGCAAGTGGGCAGTGGAAGATTTCAAGGCAGTTCGTAAACATGGACTCCGCGCACGAAGCGTTCAAGGATTTTGAAATCCACACCGCAGTAAAATCGCGCCCCGAAATTTTTCTGATTTTCTGGATTGCAAACCGACAACAAACAACTAATGATCCACCCCTCCACCGGGTTGGTAGCTCAATGGTAGAGCAGCGCCCTTTTAAGGCGTTGGTTGAGGGTTCGAGTCCCTCCCAACCCACTCCCCTCTCCCGTGCGGAAGCCAAACACTCCGGACTCTTTTTTTACCCTAACAGGCCAAGCTGTAGGGTGCCGCGCATTTCCATTGGTTGGAAAACAATCCAAATGCCGAAGGCATAGAGGGCGCAGGCGAGCACGGCCCAGGGGAGGAAGGCGAGGAGGGGGTGTGCTTTGGAGGTGGCGAGTGTTTTTTTCCAGAGGAGCCAGAGGGTGAAGAGGCAACCGGCGTTGAGGAGGAGGATTTCGAGCGCGGGGAGTTCGGCGAAGCCGAGGGAGGCGATGTTCCAATTCGGTAGGGATGCAGATAGACCGGCATCTTTGGCGAGGCGTTGGAGGACGGGCCACGGCGTAAGGGCGGCAGTAACGAGGTGGAAGAGAAAATGCGCGGCCCACATGGAGACTCCCAGCGGGGCGAAAAGGACGGCCATGCCGCAGAGGTGCTCACGCCAGCGAGTGGCGGTTGCGCTGCACTTCCTGCTCAGCCACGCGCAGGCGGAGGCGAGCAGGAAGGGGAGCAAGAGGACGAATGCGAGGAAGACAAGGCCGCTCGCGGGACCGAGTTTTTTCTCCATCTCCAAGGCAGGGGTGGTCATGCCGGCGGCATTCGCAAAGGCGGCGAAGGTGAGCACGAGGACCAAAGCGGCGAGGTCGGGGCGGCGTGAATAGTCGCCGACGGCGGAGCGTTTGCCTTGGTGCAAGAGATCACGTCCAGGAGGGACGGCGAGGATGCCGACATTGTCGGACGGACAGGCTTTCACGCAATCGAGACAGAATGTGCAATCCATGTTACCCGACTTGGCGGGTTGGAAGAGGTGGAGTTCACAACCGCGCTGGGACTCGTGTCCACGCAAGCAATCATGGGTGCGGCAAGTGGCGCAGACGCTGGAATCCCGGACCCGGACTTCCAATGGGGAGAGGAGGGAGGAAACGAAGTGGAATTGGCCAATCGGGCAAACATGTTTGCAGAAGCTCGCGCCTTTGAAGAAGCCGTCCACGAGGACGGCGGCGGCGAAGTAGAAAATGATGATCCATGCCGTCCACCACGGGGTTTCCCAGAGGTCGAAAAACTCATAGGCCCAGAAAAAGAGGACCAGTAGGCCGATGGCGAGCCACTTGGAGCGCAGGAATCGCGGCCAGCGGTGTGTGGCGGGAAAGATCCTGCGTCCCAGATCCCTCGCAAAGGTGAACGGACACGCCATGCAAAAAAGATTTCCCGCTACCAGAAGAGCCAAAATGGTGAAGCCTCTCCAATGAGTCCATGGCAGCACCCCGGCGAGGTTCATTGCCCCGACCTGTGGACCAAAAAGGCCGTCAATTACCACCAGGATGGCCAATCCAAAAAGCAAAGCCTGCATGGATACGCGGAAATATTTTGATCCGATGAGCGCGCCGAGAACTGGCACGCGTAGGAGATCAAACGGCCTGCGCGGCTCAAGAGGCTGCGGCTTTACTTTTACCTTAGGACGCCGACTGACGAGATTGGAACCGGACAGGTATTTGATAGCGATCACAGCTGCAGGCAGAAGAAAGGCCACCGAACCGGGCACCCACATGATCGTTCCCGCGAAGGTTTGGTCATCAATCGCAGAAAGGCCCGTGATGCGGGGCGCGGCGGCGTAGGTCGGATAGAGGACACGACCATAGAATGTGAAAAAACCTGAAAGTGCTGTGTTTTGAATGTCCACCACCAGCAAATAAGGAATGAGCACCCAACGAGGCACAGCAGGGCGCGAAGGCCAAGGTTGCACGACGGGCCACCAGAAAAGCAGTGCCGTCGCGAGAAAACTCAGGTGCTCAGCCTGATGCCAAATCGGCGAGCTCAAGGCCAGTTCGTAGAACGCGGGGATATGCCAAAGCACATTGGAAAGCATGAAAAGCGGCCCGGCGAAGAAGGGGTGCACAAAAAGAGCGCCGAGCTTTTTGAGTCGGGGTTCGTTAAGAAAAGGCCCCAAACCCGAGCGCACGAAGCCTCGAGGCAATCCCGAAAGCATCGGCAAAAAAGGGGCTCCCAGAAGGATCAAAGGTGGCGCCGCCATAGTCAGAAGAAGGTGCTGCACCATGTGCACGCTGAGCAACCACGAAGCGAAGGCATCGAGAGGCGATGCCAGCGCGATGTAGATGACGAGCAAGGCGCCCAGAAACGAGGCAAGACGCCATTCGGAAAAACGCTCGGGAGCCAGTCGGCGAACCTTGCGCCAACCGCGCCAATACAAAAATGCCGTGAGGATCAAGCCGAGCGCAGGCACGGGCTCGAAACTCCAAGAGGCGAGAACCAATGAGGCTTGGGCGTTTCCCATGCGGGTTGGAAACCGCCTTACAGCGGGATGATTGCGCCTTCCTCCATCGCGCTGCGGGGAGGTTTTCCAAAAAGAAAAAGCCGGCTGGGAATGACCTGCTCCAGCCAGCCAAGATACGGCGGCAAGACGCGCTGACCGGCCTTCCAACCGGATTCCACAAACAGGAAATCCGGAGCCGTTTCCTGAACCACCTCGCAAATCATAAAACCGGTATTGGATCGGATGCGGCGCAGATCCACGGCGGGAGTGATCTCGCTGAGTTCGTCACAAATATCCTCAAGAGTTCCCTCCTCCGCTTCAGCACCGAGGAGCGAGCGGCGCGCCAGCGCGAAGGGGCTATCGGCGGCGAGGATTGAGATCTTGGAAGGTTTGAGGGTCTTCAACGTTTCCTTGGCAGCCCGCCAGCGCGGCGAATGGGCTTCCACCAGAAGACAAGCGTTCAGAGCGGCAGGCGCCTGTTCCTTGGGATCCGGAATGAGAAGAAGGTCGCACGGCGTGCGCGAAAAAAGCTCTCGTACGATGGTTCCAGTGAAGTTGCGGGAGTCATTCGGACGGGCAATCGTGCCGGCGATGAAGAGGTCGAATTTTTCATTCGCCGCAGCTGTGACCAACGCCTGCGCAGGAGCCCCGCCCTCGCACCAGTAGATCTCCACATTTTTCCTCCCCAAATCCGAAAAGGCCTCTTGAAAGCTGGCCGCTTTTTCCTCCGTGCGCTCACCCGCATGCAGGACACTCAGTCGGGCGCCAAACATCCTCGCCGCGCGATCGGCTTCGGCCAAGACTGCTCGAAAGCGTGGTGAAAATGTCGAGGCAACGGCAAAGTGGAGTGATGACATGGGGTGATTTCAGCGATGGCAAAAATGGCAGGTCACTTTTTTGAAATCTGCACGATTTTTGCAAAGGTCGTTTTCGTGAGTGGCATCACGCTGAGCCGAGATTGACGCAAGAGACCGATCTCTGCGAGCGCGGGCTCTGCTTTGATTTGCTCGAGTGAGACAGGATGCATCAAAGCGCTGACTGGCTTCAAATCCACGCACGACCAGTCGCCCTCGGAAGCTGTAGAATCCGGATAAGCTGCCCGAACAACTTCGGCAATGCCGACAACACATTTACCAGTCACGCTGTGGTAGTAGAGGACATGGTCGCCAGGCGCCATGGCGCGCAGGTGGTTTCTGGCTTGAAAATTCCTCACCCCAGTCCAGGCCGTTTTGCCATCCTTTACGAAATCCTCCCACGCGTAGGCCGTGGGCTCCTGCTTAACGAGCCAGTAATTCATTCGAGCTTTGCTAAAATGAAATTCCGCGAATATCAAAGGACTTCTCAATAAAATGTCGAAAAAAGGTCTCTTCATCACATTCGAAGGCTCCGAGGCGTGCGGGAAATCCACCCAGATCACCCTCTTGGCCGACAAGGTCCGCGCCTTGGGAATCGATCCCCTGCTCTTTCGCGAACCCGGGGGCACGGCTGCCGGCGAGGCGATTCGACACCTCTTGCAACATGCACCCGATGGCGAGGCACTGACTCCCGAGGCCGAGTTGCTCCTCTTCGCAGCAAGCCGCGCGCAGCTCGTTCGGGAAAAAATCCACCCTGCGCTTGAGGCCGGGCGCGTTGTTATTTGCGATCGTTTTCTGGATTCCACAACGGTCTATCAAGGCGTGGCCCGCCGCATTCCGTCAAATGACACCGCCTGCATCAACGCTTTTGCGGTCGGGGACTGCCTGCCGGATATCACCTTCCTGCTTGATCTGGACCATGAAACTTCACTCACCCGCATGCGGACTGCGAATCGCAAGCCAGACCGGATCGAGCGCGAGTCATCGGAATTTTTTGAGGCTGTCCGCCAAGGCTACTTGATTCTCGCGAAACAGAATCCCGAGCGGGTGATCCAACTCGATGCCTCGCGTTCGATTGAGGATATTGCAGGGCAGATTTTTGAAAAAATCAAGGCGAAGATTTGAAAAATTGCTGCAATTTTATATTGCAAATGCAGTAATTTGATGCATAAAATGCACGCATGAGAATCAGCGTTGATATTTCAGACGAGATTTTGGAGGAGGTCATGCAATTGACAGGAGAAAAAAGCAAGAGCGCTTCGTTGGCCAAAGCGGTGAATGAATTCGTCAGAAGACGGCGGGCTAAGGAATTCGGCCGGTTATTAAGAGAGGGCGGGTTCGATTACGAACTCGACGACGAGACCAAGGCACTCATGGACCCCATACCTCCCCTCCCCTCCGAGTAATGGTTCTGGTTGATTCATCAGTTTGGATCGAGGGCCTGCGGCGCAAAGGGCGTCTGGACATCAAGGTCGCACTCGAAGCTTTGCTCGAGGCCTACGAAGCCCAAATTTGCGCGCCGGTTAGGCTGGAGGTCATGGGCGGTGCCAAAAAAGAGGTGCGCCGCAAGCTGGGATTTTATTTTTCCGTCATTCCACATCGCCCAGCACGACCGGACGACTGGGAGCGGGCGATCAGCCTAGCATGGCGCCTGCGCGATGCAGGAATCACCGCGCCTTGGAACGACATCCTCATCGCAGCCATTGCGATACACGATAGCGTGCGCCTCTACGCGATCGACGCCCACTTTGAGAAAATCTCCCAGCTTTGCCCTCTTCTTCTCTACCGGCCGGGATACGGCGGATCTTTTCAACCCGATAATATTTGATTTTTTTCTTAACATTTTTGCAATTTTTTTCTAATTCTGGCCTTCTTGGCTGAATACTGCAGCGTGCATCCTTTCGGCCAACGCAAACATTTCAAAATGGAAAATACTACACCACAAGGAGACATCGGTCTCATCGGATTGGCCGTGATGGGCCAGAACCTCGTCCTTAACATGAACGACCATGGCTACACGGTCGTCGTTTACAACCGCACCACATCGAAAGTGGACGAATTTTTGGCAAACGAGGCAAAGGGCACAAAAGTGCAGGGCGCCCACTCGATCCAGGAACTGGTTTCAAAGCTCAAGCGTCCGCGCCGCGTCATGATGCTTGTGAAGGCCGGCCAGCCAGTGGATGACTTTATTGCTCAAATCACCCCCTATCTGGAACCCGGCGACATCATCATCGATGGTGGAAATTCGCTCTATAACGACACAAACCGCCGCCAGCGCGAACTCGAAGCCAAGGGTTTGCTTTTCATTGGAACGGGCGTCTCGGGTGGAGAAGAAGGCGCTCGCCGTGGACCAAGCATCATGCCTGGTGGATCGCCCGCCGCATGGCCTCATGTGAAAGACATTTTCCAATCCATTTCCGCCAAGGTCGAAGATGGTTCGCCGTGCTGCGATTGGGTCGGCGAAGAGGGTGCAGGCCATTATGTAAAAATGGTGCATAATGGCATCGAATACGGAGACATGCAGCTGATTTGCGAGGCCTACAATATTCTAAAAAACGGCCTCGGCCTGAACGAGCAGGAATTGCACGATGTTTTCGCCGACTGGAACAAAGGCGAACTCGACAGCTACCTCGTCGAAATCAGCCGCGATATTTTTGCCAAAAAAGACACCGACGGCACACCGCTCTTGAGCAAAATCCTCGATACGGCTGGCCAAAAAGGCACTGGCAAGTGGACGGTGATCAACTCACTCGAAATGGGAGTTCCGATTACCCTCATGGCGGAAGCTGTTTACGCCCGTTGCGTGTCCGCCCTCAAGGAGGAACGCGTGAAAGCCGCCCGCAAACTGAAGGGCCCGAACCCGGCCATTCCATCCGCGCGCAATGCCAAAAAACGCGCCAAGCTCATCGACGAAGTCCGCCAAGCGCTTTACGCTTCGAAAATCATCAGCTATGCCCAGGGCTACATGCTCATGCGGGCCGCAGCTGCCGAATACGGTTGGAAGCTCAACTGGGGCGGCATCGCTCTCATGTGGCGCGGAGGATGCATCATCCGCTCCCGCTTCCTTGGCAAGATCAAAGAAGCCTTCGATAAAAAACCCAAGCTCACGAACCTGCTTTTCGACGACTTTTTCAAAGGCGAGATGAAGAAATCGCAGAAAGCCTGGCGCAATGTGGTGGCAATCGCCGCCAAGCGCGGAATCCCGGTTCCCGCATTCAGCACAGCCCTTTCGTTCTTCGACAGTTACCGCTCTGCCGTCCTGCCCGCTAACCTGCTCCAAGCCCAGCGCGATTTCTTCGGTGCCCACACCTACGAGCGCGTGGACAAGCCCCGTGGCGAGTTCTTCCACACAAACTGGACCGGGCAAGGCGGCACCACAGCCTCCACGACCTACACCGTCTGACCGCGCTTGCGCGTTTTTATCCTCAAACCCGATGCCATCGGCGACTTCATCCTTTCAACAGGGTGCATTCGCCTCATGGCGCGGGAATTGAGTGAAAAAAATCTTGTCATAGCGGTGAGGGAGGATGTCGCTCCGCTGGCAAAAGCGCAGTTTCCTCAAGCCGAAGTCATCCCGCTTCCTCTGAGGGAGAAACGCCGCTTGGTCAACTTGGCGACAGTGAATGTGATCAACTGCCTCCCAGCTTGGCTGAGGCTTTTCTTTTTAAAAGTCGATGCTGCCGTCTGCCTTCGCAGCATGCGCGCCTACCTGCACACGATCACATTTTATCTCCCTCGTGCAAAGCGCTATATCGCCTGCGAGAATCTCCTCTTAGCAAACCCTCGCCTGCGTCGTCCCGCAGTCGAAAACTTTGTCAGCTCCGCCTTCAAACCGACCCTCATCCCCTACCCTGCAGCCGGACGACTTCCCACGGATGTCGAAGCGAACCGACTCGTCGCCGAAGAAGTCCTCCAACGCAAGGTTTCCGACCAAGAAATCCTCCCCACACTCATACCACCGCGCCCAGTCTCTGCCAAAAACCACTGGTTGCTCTGCCCGTTCAGCTCCACGAAATCCAAAGATTACCCGGCCGAATCCTGGGCCGAGGCTTTAAAACTCCTCAACCCCGAGCGCGCCGACGCCACCCTCCATCTCGCAGCGGGACCGAGCCAAGCCGAGCGTCTCCATGAATTCGCACGCACACTCCAAGCCGCCGGCTTGAGTAACATCACAATCGCCCCACCTGTCTCGCTCCCCGATTTCCTTCAATTCATCGCCGAAGCCCGCCTCATCCTGACGGTGGATACCGCCGCAGCGCACATGGCCTGCGCACTCGACACCCCAGCCGTCATCGTCTCCGCCGGCCAACATCCCGGAGTCTACGCACCCTACTCAAAAAACGGCCGCCAAAAATGGCTTCTCCCTCCCAGCGATCTCCCCAAAAGCGAATGGCGGCGGCACCTGAATCCAGAAAAAGTCGCTGACTGTGTGCACGAAGCGCTGGTAGAGAGGAAATCCGCAGGCAGCATTTGATTTTCCGACCCGTTCCGCCTTTACTTCGAGTCGCATGCCACTTCGTTTTTTTAATACGCTGACCCGTCAGGTCGAGGACTTCATGCCGCGCGAGGCGGGGAAGGTGCGGCTCTACACCTGCGGGCCGACGGTTTACAATTTCGCCCACATCGGAAATTTCCGCGCCTACATTTTTGAGGATTTGCTGCAGCGCCATCTCGAGTATCGGGGATTCAAGGTCGACCGCGTGATGAATCTCACGGATGTGGATGACAAGACGATCCGGGGTTGCCGCGCTTGTGGCATGGCGCTGGCGGACTTCACCGCGCCATTCAAGAAGGCATTCTTCGAGGATCTCGACACGCTTCGAATCAAACGCGCCGATCATTTTCCCGAGGCCACGGCACCCGAGCACATCGCGCGGATGATTGAGATGATCGCAACACTCATTGAAAAGAGCCATGCCTACTGTGCCGAGGACGGCTCCGTGTATTTCCGCATCCGCTCGTTCGCCAACTACGGCAAGCTCGCGCACTTCGATCTGGAGGAACTCCGCGACGGGGTTCGAGTCCGCAACGACGAATACGAAAAGGAAAATGTCGGCGACTTCGCCCTTTGGAAAGCCTGGGACGAAGCGGATGGCGATGTGGGCTGGGAAAGCCCGTGGGGACGCGGGCGGCCGGGTTGGCACATCGAGTGCAGCGCCATGGCGACCGGCATTCTCGGGCCCGAACTCGACATCCACTGCGGCGGTGAGGACAACATTTTCCCTCACCACGAGGCCGAGATCGCACAGAGCGAGTGCGTAACGGGGGAAAAATTTGTGCGCCTTTGGATGCACTGCCGCCACCTGCAGGTCGAGGGATCAAAGATGGCCAAGAGCGCGGGAAATTTCTTCACACTCCGCGACCTCATGGAGAAAGGCTGGAGCGGTCGCGAGGTGCGCTACGCACTCATTTCGGTGAAATATCGCGAGCCACTCAACTTCACCTTCGAAGGCCTCGCCGCCGCACGCAGCGCGCTTCAGCGCTTTGATGAATGGACGACACGCCTTCAGGAACTGGCCAAGGACGCCTCAGGGGAAAACCTTATCGAAACCAGTGACGCTTTCGGCGAAGCGTTGGATGACGACTTGAACATTTCGGCCGCATTGGCCGTGATTTTTGACATGATCCGCACCACCAATCGAAGAATGGATGAAGGCACGCTCACACCTGGCGAGGCTCGGAGCCTTCTTCAATGGCTCGCAGGCGTGAATTCGGTGCTCGGCTTTAATGCCGAAGCCGAGGCCATACCGGCATCGGTGAACGACCTCCTGACCCGCCGCACCGAAGCCCGCGCTGCGAAGGAATGGAAACTCAGCGACACACTCCGCGATGAAATTCTCGCCGCAGGATGGATCGTGAAGGACACCAAAGATGGCCAAAAACTGACCCCTGCACCGCGTGGAAACGCATGAGAATGATTGACCACAGAGGACACAGAGAGCACGGAGGTTTCATTTTTTAGCCCACACAATCAGTTTCATTCTGTCACAAAATCCAACTCACCATGTTTTCCATCGACGATTTTTTTGATCTCAGCCACTGCGAGCACCAGGCCCTTTTTGAGAACACCGAGCATATCTGGGATGTTTTGCCGAAAATCGCGACTTATCTTCAGTTCCGCATGAAGCCCGGTCTCCATGGCCGCCTCATCGGTAAGCCGTTCGTAAGCGGTGCTGTGTTTGTCGGCAAAGGCACAGTCATCGAACAAGGAGCCATGATCAAAGGCCCGGCTTGGATTGGCGAGAACTGTGAGATTCGGAATGGGTGTTATATCCGCGAAAATGTGATCCTCGGCGACGGAGTTGTGGCCGGGAATTCCTCGGAATTTAAAAACTGCCTCGTCTTCGACAAGGCCCAGATTCCGCACTTCAACTATGTCGGCGACTCGATCCTCGGCTACGAGGCCCACCTCGGCGCGGGCGTCATTCTTTCAAATGTGCGCCTCGACAAGGCGCCCGTAACCATCCACACAGCGGAAGGCCTAGTCTCCACCGGTCTCAGAAAATTCGGCGCACTCATTGGCGACCATGCCGAGATCGGTTGCAATAGCGTTCTCAGCCCAGGGTCCCTCGTAGGGCGGAACAGCGTGATCTATCCCGGCAGCCAATGGAGGGGACACCTACCGGCAGGTCACATTGCCAAGCTGCGGCAGGATTTTTCCGTCGTCCCGAGAAAAAATTAAGACACAAAAAATGCCAGCGCTCGCACGCTGGCATTTTGCAGAAATTGTTGCGGCAGTTTTCTCAGACCGAGAGGGTCATCGAGTAGTCGAAAAGCTCGCCGTCCTTGAAGAAACGCTTCAGTTCGACCGCCGCGCTCTCGGCGCTGTCCGAGGCATGGGCGATGTTTTTCATCATGGTCGTTCCAAAGTCGCCACGGATCGTGCCCTTGGCGGCCTTTGTGGAGTCGGTTGGCCCGAGAAGCTCGCGCACACGATCCACGGCGTTGTCCGCAGCCAGAGCGACCGCGATAAGAGGTGTCGCACCCATGAAGGCTTCCACTTCGGGGAAGAATGGCTTCGTGGCGATGTGAGCATAGTGCTCGCGCAGGAGGCTCGCATCGGCACGGAACATCTTGCATCCGCGAATCTGGAAGCCGGCGTCCTCAAAGCGCTTCAAGACCTCTCCGGCCTTGTGCCCAGTGATGCAGTCGGGTTTCAGAAGAATCAGGGTTGTTTGCATAAGGCGTGAAAATCTAACCGCCGATCTGCGGACGAAAAGCAGATTCTCTCGCATCGGAGTAGCCCCAAACGAAAGATTCGCCATTCCGCCACCCGTTAACTACACTTCAAGTTGTATGAAATATCGTCAATTCTGCGGCTCGGACCTCAAGGTCAGCGAGGTAGGTTTTGGTCTCTGGACGCTCTCGACCGGATGGTGGGGCGACTACACAGACGAGCAGGCGGTGCGCCTCATGCACTCGGCGCGAGACAAAGGCGTCACGCTCTTCGATGCCGCCGACACCTATGGCAACGGCCGCAGCGAAGACCTCATCGCAAAAGCCTTCGCAGGCCGACTCAATGACATCGTGATCGCCACCAAGATCGGCTACGATTTCGTAAACCATGGCGATGGACGCCGCGGCCAGCGCGAGATTCCTCAGAACTTCTCGCCCGCCAATTTGAGGACTGCCACGGAGGCTGCTTTGAAGCGCCTCGGTGCCGAGCGCATCGACATTATGCAACTCCACAACATCCGCATGGAGCAGGTCGATGACGACGCCATCTGGGCAACGATGGAGGACCTCCGCGTCGAAGGAAAAATCGGTTTCTACGGCGTGGCTCTCGGGCCCGCCATCGGCTGGATGGCTGAAGGCGTGTTAGCGATCCGCCGCCGCAAGCCCGCAGTCGTGCAGCACATTTACAATCTCCTCGAGCAAGAACCCGGCCGCACAATCCAAAACGCAGCAGAGGCCGCCGGCACGAACACCATGTTCCTCATCCGAGTCCCCCACTCTTCGGGAATGTTAGAGGGCAAATACACGGAAGACACTGTTTTCGCCGAGAACGACCACCGTCGCCACCGTCCACGCACTTGGCTCATCAATGGCGTGCGCAAGGTTGAGCAGCTTCGCTTCCTCGAGCACGGCGGACGCACGCTCGGCCAAGCCGCCATCCAATGGCTCCTCCGCGACCACCGCACCGCCTGCGTGCTTCCGAATATCTACGACGAGGAGCAAATCGCCGAATTCTCATCGGCTCCTGACCAGATCCCGCTGAGCGACGAAGAAGTCACCCGCATCCAGACTCTCGTCGATGCCAACTTCGGCCTCGAACCCGAAGAGGCGAAGTTCAAAGGCACCATGGTGCTGCCTGAAGAAGCCACGGCATGAAAAAACGCTCTCGGGTCAGGCGATTGGCGCGGTTCGTCCTAAGGGGCGGACGTCGCCGCATTGGTCCTGCCGGGCTTTTACAAAATCGTCCACGCTATGTGTTGTTCGATTTCGACGGCACGCTGGCAGACACCTTTTCCGCCGGAGTCGAAATCCTCAATGTGCTGGCGCTGGAGTTTGGCTTCCGTCCGCTCCGGCCTGATGAGGTGAGCCTCGCCCGCGACCTCTCCACGCGCGGCTTGATGAAACATCTTGGTATTCCCCGCATGAAACTGCCGCATATTTCCAAGCGCGGCACCGAGGAGATCGGCAAACGCATCGACTCGATCATTCCTCTACCAGAGATGCCCGAGTTGGTTCGAAAACTCCACGCCCAAGGATTCCGGCTTGGCATTCTCACATCCAACTCCGAACCCAATGTGAGGGCGTTTTTAAAAAACCACGATCTCGAGATCTTCGACTTCATCAAAAGCTCCTCAAAGCTTCTCGGCAAAAGCAGCGTGCTCCGCCGCCTCATGCGGGATTTTCAGCTCAAGCCGCGAGAGATTTTCTTCGTCGGCGACGAACTCCGCGACATCGAAGCCGCGCAGGAAACCGGCGTGCACATCGCCGCCGTGACATGGGGCTACAACAGCAGCCCGGCACTATCAGAAGCTTCTCCTGATTATCTCTTCACCAAGCCATCCGAGATTTCCGATCTTCTTGAAAGTCTGCCAGCCACGGCCGAGGTTTAAGACAAATGATAGTTTACACGGGAGGCCTGACGGCAACATTCATGCTCGGTTTCTTCTATTTTGTCGGAGCCGTGCCCGGTGGCGTCGCAGCGGGTCTTCCGCCTTGGCTCGCCGCCCTCACCGCATGGATCGGATACTCCGCAGGTGCCGCCGTCATGCTACTTCTTGGAGCACCCGCCAGAAGCTGGCTGGCAAGAAAACTCCATATCCCGCTCGAGCGCGACCCCGAAAAGTGGATTTGGAAGGCATGGTCCCGCTTCGGCCTTATTGGGCTCGGCCTGCTTGCACCGCTGACCATCGGCCCCCAGACTGGATGCATCCTCGCTCTCGCCGTAGGGGAGCGTCCGCTGAAAGCATTTCTCAGCCTCTCGCTTGGCGTCATCCCCTACTGCCTCGGCTTCGCCCTCGCCATCGCGTGGGGAACGTCACTGGTAAAATGAAAAACGTTTTTTTTCAGATTTTCCCCTTGTCAAAAGAACGCGCTCAGGGTTTACTTTGCGTCCCCTTTTGATCCTGAGTAGCTCAGTGGTAGAGCGGTCGGCTGTTAACCGATTGGTCGTAGGTTCGAGTCCTACCTCAGGAGCCACTTTTTTTGAGTACCTTCCCCCCAGAGAAACCCGATGAAGCCTAGCTCTGCGGAATTTTGAGTTTCCGAGCAAAGGTGACAAGCGATCGTTTTAGGACACCCCCCATAGCTCCACCTGAGGTGACGCCGACAAAACACAACGCGCTGTTCCAGCATAAACACTATGCTGGCGGATGGGGGGGGATTCGAACCCCCGATACCTTTCGGTATACACGCTTTCCAGGCGTGCGCAATCGACCACTCTGCCACCCATCCGTGAGTGAAGGAGTGTTGATAACGGAGAATGGCGAGGTTGACAATCGCGGCGTTAAATTTTTTCAAACTTGGCGCGCAAAAAGCCTATAAGTAGAGCTCCCCAGAATTTCAACGCAGGCCGCTCCGGGCGCCGCTACACTGCCTCTGCCGCTCAGCATGAAAGGACGGCGTGACTTTTTACGGCATGGTTCAGCATCACCAGATAATCCGCGCGGGGAATTTCCCGGGCGCCGAATTTCTCCAAATGAGGAGTCACCCACTGCGTGTCAAGCAGCAGGAATCCGCCTTTGCGCATCAATTCAACGAGACGGCAGATTGCGACCTTTGAGGCCCCCGATATGCGGTGAAACATGGACTCACCAAAGAAGGCCCCGCCGATTTGGACACCGTAGAGCCCTCCGGCCAACTTTCCATCGCGCCAAATCTCAACCGAGTGTGCATGGCCGAGATGATGAAGGGCTGTGTAGCTTTGAAAAATCCCCTCGTCGATCCAGGTTTCCTCGCGCTCGGCACATCCGAGCATGACTTCATCAAATGCGGTATCCAACCGTAGTTCCCAGTCTGAATCTTGAAGCGTCTTGCGAGTGCCATGGGGAATCCGAAACTCGTCCAGTGGAATAATACCCCTCGGATCCGGTGAGAACAAACGAGTCTCACCATCCAACGCCATCGGGAAAATTCCCTTACGATAGAAATCGAGCAAAAGCTCGGGAGGAATCATGTTTGCCATGGTTGGGAGGAATGAATAGCGTGCGCGTCTTATGAAGAGCGTGTTCTTTATTTTGTCATTACAAATTTTGCTTCTGCTGGGTGGTTGTGCCATTTCCGAGAGGTCCGCCGAGGATGTCGGCGAGCAGTTTCAAGAGGGAATCCAAGGGCGCGGAAAGATCGTCCCGAACCAAACACTATCCGACGACTTCGGTCCAGACTACAGATAAGATACAGCCATGCCGCAACAACCAGCCGGGGATAAAATCCTCATTCTTGATTTTGGTTCCCAATACACCCAAGTCATTGCCCGCCGCGTTCGGGAGTGCCAAGTTTACTCCGAAATCGTTCCCTACCACACCAAAGCCTCCGCCATCGCGAAACTGAAGCCCTCAGGCATCATTCTTTCTGGTGGACCAGCGAGTGTTTATGCGCCCAAGGCACCTCAAGTGGATCGCAAAATATACGATCTCGGCGTGCCTGTCCTCGGCATCTGCTACGGCATGCAACTCATCGCCCATGGTCTCGGCGGCAAGGTCGAGCGCTCGACTGAGCGCGAATACGGCCCCGGCAAACTCAAAGGTGACGCCAAGTGCGCACTCTTCCACAAACTCCCCGCCACGCTGGATGTGTGGAACAGCCACGGCGACAAAATCACCAAGCTTCCCACAGGGTTCCGCCCGCTTGGTAAAACGGAAAACTCACCCCACGCCGTCATCGGTGACACCACGCGCAACATTTTCGGTTTGCAATTCCATCCCGAAGTCGTCCACACCCCACGCGGCGGCGAGATTTTGGCCAACTTCGTGCACCGTATCTGTGGCTGCAAATCCAATTGGACGATGGAATCCTTCATCGATCGCACCTGCCGCGAAATCCAGGAACAAGTTGGTGATGGACGCGTTATCCTTGGCCTGAGCGGAGGAGTCGACTCCTCCGTTGCTGCCGCCCTTTTGCACAAAGCCATCGGCGACCGCCTGACTTGTATTTTTGTTGATAACGGCCTCCTCCGCGCCAACGAACGCGCTGCTGTGGAAAAACTCTTCGCCGGAGAGTTTCGCATCCGTATGAAAACGGTGGATGCCTCCAAGCAGTTTCTTACAAAACTCAAAGGCGTCACCGACCCTGAGAAGAAACGCAAAATCATCGGCAACGAATTCATCAAAGTCTTCGAAGCCGCCGCCAAGGACCTCAAAAAAAACGACCCAGGCCACTACCGTTTCCTCGCCCAAGGCACGCTCTACCCGGATGTCATCGAGAGCGTTTCCATTTCCGGCAATCCCGCCGCCTTGATCAAGAGCCACCACAATGTCGGAGGTCTCCCCGAGCGCATGAAATTCGAACTCGTCGAGCCCCTGCGCCAACTCTTCAAAGACGAAGTGCGACGCGTCGGTGAGGAACTCGGTCTCTCAAAGGAAATCGTCCACCGCCAACCCTTCCCCGGCCCTGGCTTGGCCGTCCGTATCATCGGCGAAATAACCCCAGAGCGCCTCCGCATCGTGCGTGAGGCAGATGCCATCGTCATCGAAGAAATGCGCGCCTCCGAATGGTATTACAAGGTCTGGCAATCCTTCGCCGTCCTCCTGCCGGTGCGCTCCGTTGGCGTCATGGGCGACGAGCGAACCTACGACTACACCATCGCCCTCCGCATCGTAAACAGCCACGATGGCATGACTGCCGACTGGGTGCGCATGCCGCAGGAAATCCTTGCCCGTATCTCAGCCCGCGTCATCAACGAGGTGAAAGGTGTGAACCGCGTCTGCTACGACATCTCCAGCAAACCACCTGCCACCATCGAGTGGGAGTAAACGCAAGCCTCAGATAAAACTCAGTCTCATGCGAAGGGGAAACGCAAACTTCGTTTTTCGGTTTGACTTCGCCTCACTCGGGAATAATCTAACGCCAGTTACTGCGGGTATAGCTTAGTGGTAAAGTTCCTGCCTTCCAAGCAGGCCAGGAGGGTTCGATTCCCTCTACCCGCTCCACTTTTTTCCTCCCCAAGATATCAACATTCCAAGCTCTGGGGAGGGATTTCAGCACTGAGAAAACATGCTGGAAAAAGTCCGTCCTTTCAGTTTTTCAGTCTAATCAGTTCAAGGCGGCTTTTAATCCAGATTTTGATTTCCGCATCGATATGGAAGTGCGCCGCTGTTTTTCCTTAGTAGGGTAATCGACACTTTTGTAGGCCCCAGGTGTATTATCGCTTCGTGCCGGTCATGCCCTACTTGTTCAATAGAAATAGCCTGAACTTGGTAAATACAAGCAATGCGCTGAAGAGTTTGTGGGAATGTCGGATTTCCTCACTCTCTATGAGCTCAGTGGGGCACAGATTTTTCCTCACTTTGGAACCGTCGCCGACACAAATTAAAAGAGCGTTGCTTGGAGCGGGGACATGAAATGCTATTGCCCCCCCCAGCTGGTCCAAGAGTGCTACGCTGGATCTGGATTCCCGGCACGCAACCGTCCCAATTTCTCAGCGACAGAAGGCGGCGCAAGTTGACTAACATCGCCGCCGAACAGGGCGACTTCTTTCATGATGCGCGAGCTGAGATAAGTGTAGTCTTCCTTGGGTGTGAGGTACACAGTTTCAAGTCGTGGCTCGAGTTTGCGGTTCATGAGAGCCATCTGGAATTCGAATTCAAAGTCCGATACGGCACGCAGGCCACGAATGACGGTGAAGACGCCGTTTTCGCGTGCGAAATCCACAAGCAAGCCCTCGAGTGGCAAAATGGTAATTGCCGGGTCATCCCCGAGAGTCTCTCGCAGCATCGCGATGCGCTCATCGACAGTAAAGAGTGGTTTCTTCGATTTGCTCGCCGCCACGGCGATGATGAGATTTGAAAACAAATGCGTGGAGCGTCTGATCACATCGATGTGACCGAAGTGAACTGGGTCAAAACTTCCGGGATAAATCGCACGGCTTTTATTCATGGTTAGCGGGAGAGTTTTTTAAAGCCATCCGAGGGTTGCAGCTTGCTCACATCCCCACTGGTCTTGGTGGAGCGGATTGTGTCGCGGAAGTAGAGAGCGGATGGTTTCAGAATGCGGTCGTAGGTTTTGGGATCCATCGTGGCAAGGCCGAACTTCGCCTTATAGCCGTAGTGCCATTCGTAGTTGTCGGCGAGGGACCAACTGAAATACCCGCGAACATCGTAGCCGGCGCGGATAGCACGCCCGATGGCGGCAAGGTGGTTTTTCATATACCAGATGCGCTTTGAGTCGTTCGGTGTGGCGATTCCATTTTCAGTGATCATCATGGGCTTGCCGTAGCGGTCGCCGACACGCCGGATTTCGTTGTAGAGACCGTTCGGGCTGACGCGCCAACCCATCATGGTGTAGTTGTGTCCCCTCCTCCACGCCTCGGCGATGAACGAGGTCGGGCTGGCGACTTGGGAATAATAATAATTGATGCCGATGATATCGCAGACATCCCAGACGCGGTCGAGGTGGTCGATATTTCCATGGATCATGGTGTTGTAGAAAAGCCCGCCCGGATCGAGGAAGGAGCGCTTCCACCATGGCAGGGCCTCGACGGAAACGACCTTGGCGGATGGTTTCACCTTTTTGATCCGAACGGCGGCATCGCGGAACATTCCAGTGCTGGCATCAATCGCCTTCCAATAAGTGCCAAGGGCGAGCGTCATGGCGGGCGGCCACTGACCAGCGATGTATGCGGTCGTGATCTGGCCATTCGGTTCATTCTGCGGAGCGAAGTAGTTCACGTAAGGCGCGAGGCGCGGCAGAACCTTGTCCAAATACACCAACCAGCGTTCACGGGCTCTTGGGTGGAGCCAGTTCGACGCCTTGGGATTTTTTTGATCGTAGAGCCAATCCGGGAATGTGAAGTGCCAGAGGCAGACGACCGGCTGGATGCCGGCGGCCTTGAGTCGGCGGGCCATCTCAGCATAGCGGTCCAGAGCCTCCTCGTTGAACTCGCCCATGCGCGGCTCGATGCGAGCCCACTCGAGGCTGAATCGATAATGACTAACGCCTGTCTTCTTGAGGGCAGCGAGGTCTTTATCGAAGTGGCTCCAAGAATAAAGAGCGTTGCCTTTCTTGGGAGCGCCACCCTTGGAAACCATGATGTCCCAGTCCGTGGAAAAATAATCCGCATCGGCGGGTTTCACCACCGGATCTTCATATTGGTAGCTGGCCGTGGAAATGCCCCAAGCAAACTTCGTATCGGCATGTGGAAGCGGACGCGGGGGGCGAGGCACGGGGCCTTTAGAATCCGGACCAAGGGGATTAAAACTCGCGCAGGACGTCAAAAAAACCGAGGCCAGGCACGGAAGGAAGCGCCCAAGCTGGCGCAAAAATGAGAGGGTCATCGCTTGAGCTAAAGCTTCCAGCGCTGCGGGCGAAAGCCTTTTTTATCCACGTGCTCCCAGTCTTGGGTTTGCGCCGCGCAGGCGGTTTGTGGTTGAGTGGTGCGACATGAGCCAAGTCGCCTATCTCGGACCTGAGGGAACCTACTCGGGAATCCTCGCACGCCAACAATTCGGAAAAAAAGCCGACCTCATAGCCAGCCCGGCGATTGAGGGGGTTTTCGAGCGCGTTCTGAGCGGGGCCACGCCTCTCGGGCTTGTGCCGGTTGAGAATTCATCAGGCGGCACGGTTTACGACACGATTGACCTACTCATTCGGCATGCCGGGTCGATTTTTATTTTGGAGGAACTCGCCCTTGATATCCGCATAGCCCTCCTTGGCCGCAAGGGAACGCCAGTTAAAACGGTTTATTCCCATTTCACCCAGATCAAGCACCATGCCGAGTGGTTGAAAATCCATCATCCCGAAGCGACCTTGGTGCCGGTGGCCAGCACCGCCACGGCATCTGAGCGGGCCGCAGCGGATCCCAAAGCCGCCGCCCTTGCCTCGCCAGGCGCTGCGGATATTTACAAACTCGACATCCTCGCCACACCGTCGGACGGGCAAGAGGTCAATGTGACGAATTTTTTTACCATCGCCCGCAAACCCGCCGCAGGGGTCTTAGCTGACCGAACGGCACTCGTGGCCACCCTGCTGAACCAATGCGGCAGCCTACATAAGTTCCTCGGTCCATTTGCCAGACAGAATGTCAGCCTCACACGCATCGTTTCCCGCCCCGTTCCTGGCCAACCACAGACTTATATTTTCTACATCGAAGTCGAGGGCGACGAGAGCGATCCCGGAGTGGCGCGCGCCTTGGAACTGGCCAAGCGCCAGGCCCGTTCAATCTCGATTCTAGGCAGTTTTCCGCTGGGCAAGCGCTTCCGATCCTGACTTGTCAAAACCCGCGGCCTTTGACAGAAGAACACCATCCTTACATGAAACACATCCGTACCCTTTCGCTTATCCTCGCCCTCGCTCTCTGCGCCCCGTTTATCCAGGCCCAGGAAGAAGCCACCATCACTGTTAAGAAGGGAGACACCCTCAACATCTCCATCAAACCCTTCGCCGGTCCTGATGCCGCTATTGCGGGCAAAGTGGTATCGAACGACCTCGACCTCTCTGGGCTTTTTTCCATCGGAATCCCCGAGCGAGCAAACTTCATTGTGAGCGCAACAGCTTCCGGCGGCTCGCTTCAAGGCGTGGTTACAGACAACCGGGGTAGCATCGTTCTTCAAAAAACCTACTCGGCTAATACGCGCACGGCGGCCCACCAGTTTTCGGATGATATCGTCGAGACGCTCACAGGTGGAAAAGGCATCGCCAACTCAAAAATCGTCTTTGTGAGCAACCGCAGCGGCGCCAAAGAAATCTACTCCGCAGACTACGACGGAGCCAACCAGCGCCAGATCACGCAGGACAAAGCCATCAGCGTTGCTCCTGCCATCTCACCCGACGCCTCGAAACTCGCATACACCGGCTACCAAAGCGGGTATGCAGACATCTACAATGTCGATATCGCCTCCGGCGCACGCACAAAAATTCTCAACTTCCCCGGCACCAATTCCGGAGCCAGTTTCTCCCCCGAAGGCAGCCGCATCGCCTGCACGCTGAGCAAAGACGGCAACCCGGAGCTTTACATCGTCGCTGCAAACGGCAGCGGTGGACGCCGCCTCACGCGCACCCGCGCTGTCGAGTCATCGCCTTCCTGGTCGCCTGATGGCAGCGAGATCATCTACTCCTCCGACGAACGCGGCGGCCCTCAGCTTTACCGCATCAGCGCTGCCGGTGGCGTGGGACGCCTTGTTCCGACCGGATTCGGCTACTGCACCGAGCCAAGCTGGTCACCCGACGGCAAGAAAATCGCCTTCACCGTCCGCCAAGGCGGCTTCGCTATTGCCGTGATGGATCTCGGCACCGGCGCGGCCCGCATCGTTGCCGAAGGCCAAGACCCAGCATGGGGAGCCGACTCCCGCCATATTATTTACAGCGACGGATCATCTATCATGCTTCTCGACACGCTCAAGGGTCGCCGCTCTCCGGTTATCTCAGGTCTTGGAAAAGTCTCCGAGCCTTCTTGGTCCCGCTGAAGTCGAAGAGTCAAGCGGGTCGCTGAGCTAAGTGCTAACGGCAATAAGCGTGGAATTTTGAAATTTGCGTTGGACGGCATGCCTTCGCTTCGCCACCTTCTGTGCCTTTTCTTAATCGGATGCTGACTCTTTCACAGGTGACTAAATCTTTTGGCGGCCGGGTTCTTTTCGAGGACGCGGCGCTACAAGTGAACACAGGCGACCGCATCGGGCTCATCGGCCCGAATGGCGCAGGGAAATCAACGCTCTTTTCGCTCCTTCTGCGGCATGACGAACCCGACGAGGGGCAGGTCACCATGCAGAGAGGTATCCGCGTGGGCTTCCTACCTCAGGAGACTGCGGCGGTGAGCGATGACACGGTCATGGAATTGGCAGCGGGTCACGAGGCCGATGGCCGAGCGGAGGCCATGGCAAAGCGGATTTTGGCGGGGTTGGCATTTCGCGAGGGCGACTTTCACCGCCCTCTGCGCGAGTTAAGTGGCGGATGGATCATGCGCGCCCACCTCGCCCGCTTGCTGGTCGAGGAACCCGATTTATTGCTTCTGGATGAGCCCACCAACCATCTCGATCTGGAGACACTTGGTTGGTTTCAAAACCATCTCGTAAATTATCCGGGTGCGATTCTCACCATTTCTCACGATCGGGAATTCTTGAATCTTATCTGCCGTGGCATCGTGGAAATCCGGCACCGCAAACTCATACGCTACCACGGAAACTACGACGCGTGCCTCGAGCAAAAGAAAGCCCGCGAGGAGCAGCAACTCGCCGCCTACCGCAACCAGCAAAAAGAAATCGCCCACCTGGAGGATTTCATCAACCGCTTCCGCGCCAAGGCCAGCAAGGCAGCGCAGGCGCAAGACCGCATCAAGCAACTCGCTCGCATGGTTCGTATCGACGCGCCGGAATCGGACGAACCGACAGTGAATTTCCGCTTTCCACAGCCACCCCGTGGCGGCCAGCGCGTCATTACCCTCGAGGGCATACGGCAGGCGTATGGCGAGAAAGTGATCTACGAGGATTTGAACTTGGAGGTGGAAAAAGGCGAACGCACTGTGCTGGTGGGACCGAATGGCGCAGGCAAGTCCACTTTGCTCAAAATCCTCGGCGGCCAACTCGAACTCCAAGCTGGCACACGCACGCTAGGCCACAATTGCAGCATCGGCTACTTCGCCCAGCACCGCACCGAAGGGCTCAACACAAAACGCTCCGTGCTCGACGAGGTTCAGTCCATCGCCCGGCCTGTTCCCGAGCAGGCTGCCCGCACCGTGCTTGGAGCGTTTTTGTTTCGCGGAGATGATGTCTTCAAGCCAATCGGGGTTCTGAGCGGCGGAGAGAAGAGTCGCGTGGCCTTGGTTAAACTTCTGCTCGATCCCCCGAATTTCCTGCTCCTTGACGAGCCGACGACCCACCTCGACATGCCGAGCATCGATGCGCTCATCCGCGCGCTCCAGCCTTACGAGGGAACGGTCTTTTTCGTCAGCCACGATGTGCATTTCATTCGAGCCATCGCGACTTCGGTCATCCACGTGCAAGCTGGCAAGCTCACGCCGTATGCGGGGGATTACGATTACTTCCGCGAGAAGTCCCGCGCGGGCGGCAGCGTGCGAGCAGGCACAGTGGCCTCGCTGGGAAATTTCCAACCAGAGGCCACTGCTACAAAAAACTCCGACCAACCGAAAATGGGCCTCAAGGAAATCAAGGCCCTGCGCCGCGCCGAAGCGGAGGCCCGCAAAGCGGAAGCCGCTGAGAAACGGGCCCGCGAGCGCCGTGTGGCCGAACTTGAAGCCCAGATTCAGACTCTCGAAGCACGCCAGCGTGAACTTACGGCCAAGATGGAGGAGGGGGAAACCCACGACAACCCCACCCTCGCGATGAGAATAAACCGTGAACTCGCGGATGTAGGAGACTCCTTGGAAAAAGCCAACTCCGAATGGCTTGCCAGCGCAGCCGAGTGCGAGGCTCAGGCGAGCGCGTAGCAATTTCGCAGAGCCGTTTCACCTGAGGATGCATTGCTTTCCCCAGATATAATCCAAGTGAAAAACAGATAAACATTTTCCAGTTTTTTTTGGCGTGAGCATGGGAAATGAAAATCCAGCATGCCGCCGAAAGTTTTCTTTCCCGCGTCTGTCTTTGCTTCATCCATGATGAGGAACGAGAGCGATTCGATCAATTGCTCGAAACCCAGCACTACCTCCAGAGTGCGCGAATCGGAGGCCGCACCTGCGCTATGTCGCCGAGGTGGATGGCGACTGGATGGCGATCCTGACATTCAGCGGTGCGGCCCCGCATCTCAAGCAGCAGGAAAAGTGGATGGGATGGAGTGCCCTGCAGCGGGCGCGTCGTCTGGGATTTCTCATTAACAACAGCCGGTTTTTGCCCCTCGTCGAGCGAGAACGTCATCCCAATCTGGCCTCGAAAATCCTGGGGCTGGCGCTGCGGCGGGTCGCCCAGGATTGGCAGGAGCGCTGGGAACAACGCCCACTGGTGGTGGAAAGTTTCGTGGACGAAAGCCGCTTCCGTGGCACCTGCGCCTGCGGTAGCCGAGTGGTCTCGGGGAGCGCGTCCGCCCCCGGGCGCACAACCCCGCGCCCTCGCGGGGCGACTCAAAAAAAATTGCATCCTAAGCCCGGTGGACTTTCCCATGTCGGGCGCGAGGCTCACCCGACTGCGCCCAAGGGCCTCTGGCTCGTAGCCTACGGATCGGAGAGCGGACGCGCTCCCCGAGAAGAAGCCGCGAAGATCGCCGTTCTCAAATCCATCGCCAAATCAGATGAAATGTTTCTGAGCGATCTCGTCAACATCCCAACGGATGTCTTGTCGCGGGGCACCTGCTCCGATACGCAAGAACCTGTATGTCCACCAAACCATTGACCGGCCATGAATGCCCTGGCGACCCGTGCACGATTGTCATCTTCGGAGCATCGGGAGACCTCACCAAGCGCAAGCTCCTCCCCGCCCTTTACAATCTCAAAGCCCTCAAGCTTCTGCCTGAGAACTTCGCCGCTATCGGAGTGGCCGTGAGCGACAGCAATGACGAGCTTTTCCGCACGCAGATTACCTCAGACATCCACCAATTCGCCACCCGTCCGGTTGATCCCGCCGAGTGGGACGACTTTTCCAAGCGCAGCTACTATATCTCCGGCGATTTCAACGATCCCGACACCTTTCAGCACCTCGGAGCGAAGATCAAAGATGTCCAGAAAACATGGAATCTGCCGGGCAATGTTCTTTTCTACCTCGCCATCTCACCCACTTTCTTCGGCAAAGTTGTCGAGCAGCTTGGAAATGCCGGTCTCACCGAGGAAAAGCCCGACGCGTGGCGCCGGGTCATCATTGAAAAACCTTTCGGCCATGATTTGCAGAGCGCCCGCGACCTGAATGCGGACCTCACCAAGCATGTTGCCGAGTCGCAGATTTACCGCATCGACCACTACCTCGGCAAAGAGACCGTGCAAAACATCATGGTCTTCCGATTCGGCAACAGCGTCTTCGAGCCGATCTGGAACCGCCGCTACATCGACTATGTGCAGATCACAGTCGCAGAGGAACTCGGCGTGGAGCTGCGCGGAGGCTACTACGACCACTCCGGCGTGACGCGCGACATGGTGCAAAACCACATTCTCTCCGTGCTCTCGCTCGTCGCGATGGAGCCTCCCACCTCGATATCCGGCGACAGCGTGCGCAACGAAAAGGTGAAGGTCCTCGAGGCCATCCGCCCGATGGAACCGGAGGAAGTCCTTGCCAACACCGTCCGTGGCCAATACGGCGCCGGCATCATCGAGGGGAAAAATGTTCCCGCCTACCGCACCGAGCCGAATGTGAATCCGCAGTCAAACACAGAGACCTTCGTCGCGATGAAGCTCGAGGTGGACAACTGGCGCTGGGCCGATGTGCCATTTTACATCCGCAGCGGAAAGCGCCTTGCTGAGCGCACGACGCAGATCGTCATCGGCTTCAAGCGCACCCCTCTCCTGCTCTTCGGAAAAGGCGTTGAAAACAACATCATGCCGAACCGCTTGGTCATTCATGTCCAACCCGACGAGGGCATCACGATGGATATTCACGCCAAGCGCCCGGGCCCCGGGATCTCGATCGCCAATGTGCCACTCGATTTCAGTTACCAGGAATTTGGCGAATCCAATGCTGCAACCGGCTACGAGACGCTTCTCTACGATTGCATGATCGGCGACATGACACTCTTTCACCGCTACGACAGCGTGGACGCATCTTGGCGCATCGTGAATCCCATTCTGGATGTCTGGAAGGCTCTCCACCCGCGCGATTTTCCAAACTACGCCGCTGGCACCTGGGGCCCAGAGGCATCGGATCGCCTCATCGAGAAATCCGGCCACGCCTGGCACCACTATCTTCTCAAGAAGTAATGTCTATGAGGCAACACCTCATTCTTGCTGGCGACATCGGCGGCACGAAGACGAACCTCGCCCTCTTCGGCGTGGCGGGAAACTCCCTATCGATCCTGCGCGAGCAGCGTTACCCGAGCGCCGGCTATCCTGGGCTGAACGCCATGCTGCGGGAGTTTCTTGGAAAAGACACGCCGCCCGTGCTGGCTGCAGGCTTTGGCATTCCTGGCGTCGTCAGCAATGGACGCGCCAAGCCCACCAACCTCACTTGGGGAGTCGATGCCGCTGAGATCGCCCAAGAATTTGGAATTCCCCATGTCGCCGTTCTCAACGACCTCGAAGCGAATGCCCACGGCATCGGCCATCTGCAGGCGAGCGACTTTGCGATCGTGCAGCAAGGCGCCGCCGGATCCAAAGGCAACCGCTGCGTTGTCTCCCCTGGCACCGGACTCGGTCAGGCAGGGCTTTACTGGGATGGCCACAAACACCATGTCTGGGCCTGCGAGGGCGGACACGCGGATTTTGCTCCGAGGAACGAACTCGAAATCGCCCTACTGGAATATCTCATCAAGCAATACGGCCATGTCAGCGCCGAACGGGTCGCATCCGGTCTTGGCATCGAAAACATTTACAAATTTCTCCGCGATACCGATCGGGGCAAGGAACTCACTGCCGTCGCCGATGAAATGAAACACACCGATGCCGGTGCCGTGATCGCGAAGTATGCCAACTCCGGCGAGTGCCCGATGTGCGCCAAGACGCTCGATATTTTCGTCAACTGTCTCGGAGCCGAAGCCTCGAACATGGCGCTGAAAACGATGTCCACCGGCGGCGTTTTTCTGGGAGGTGGCATCCCCGTGAAGCTCCTCAGCCACATCCAAAGCGTCGCATTCCTCCATGCCTTCAATGACAAGGGCCGACTCTCCTCGGTTATGGAAAACATGCCAGTCCTCGTCATCCTGAACGACCAAGCAGCCCTCCTTGGCGCGGCCTACCACGCTCTCGACAAAGCGACAAACTGATGTTTGCGCCTGAGTTCAAGGCTGGATCGAATCAGGTGAAGCGGATTTCTCCGGAGGGACTGATGAAACGCTGAATGGTTGCAAGGATTTCAGGAATGGCAGCATCCATTTCATCATCCTTGAAACCGGCTTCCCTGAGCGCGTCCTCATCCGGTTCGTAGTAGAAACCATCAACGCCCACACCATAACCGATCTGCGTGGCGACATGTTTGGCAGCGTGAATGAGGGTCGCTATTTTTCTCTCCGAATCCGGGCATGCGGAGGGGGTTTGGTAATACTGTCCCACCGCAACAAAAGTAGAAGGAAAGCCCCAGTTCTCGAGGAGTGCCTTGGTGACTTGGGTGGATTCAAATCCGAGGATCACATTTTCCGCTTCGCGCCACGTGGCGAACTCGTCCGGAACACGGTTTGTGATGTCATCCAACGCCGTGAAATTGGCATAGGCGAGGGCGAATTTTCCGAGATCGTGAATCAAGCCAGCCGTATAGGCCGTTGCGGAATCGGCCAACTGCATTTTCGCAGCGAAAGTCTCGGCGCAAATCGCAACGCAGAGTGAGTGGCGACAAAGATCGCCGGGTTCCCAGCCGTAGCCCCGCACCGGATGAACAAGCCAGCGCCCAGTGAGAGTGGAGGCCGCGATCCGGTAGAGAACTTTGCTGCCAAGGCGCAGGATGGCGTCGGAGATATTTTCGCAGCGTTGGTTGCTGGCAAAGTAGGCGGAATTTGCCGTTCGCAAAACATCGGTAGCTAGACCCGTGTCCAAGTTAATCAGCATTTCCATCTCGCCGAGGTCTGAGGAACTCCCCTCCGCGAGCTTGAGAAGTTTTGGAAGAATGGCCGGAGCACAGGGGATGGATCGCGTCATCTCGACGACTGTCTGGAGGTCAGCTGCGGATTTCATCAGCGGATAAATTCTGGTTTAGAGGGAATTTTCACAATGACATCGCCTGTCTGGTTGTTCAGTCGAATAGTCCGGTTCACACGTCCGCTGACTTCCCATGAAACGACATCCAGCTCCATTTCGTGGCTGATTCGATAGAACATATCGATGTTCTTGGAGCCGATGCGAAAAAAATTGTCCGTAGCCATGAGCTGGGCACCACCGAAAACCTTGCAGCGGATATCGTTCTTCTTCGCTCCCGCGCGGACCAAGGCTGTGAGTAAACGCGGGATTCCCGTGTCGAGGAACATGGCCTCACGGATTTTTTTCCCGCCATGAAGACTGGCAGAGGGTAGCATGGCGTGGAGCATTCCGCCGATACGGCGCTTGGAGTCATGAAATGTAACTCCCAAGCAAGAACCCAGTGCGTGTGTCGCAATGTAGGTGCATGGCTCAGTGCTAATTTTTAAATCAGCCACACCCACGATAATGGTCGGCATTTGCTCAGCGACGGGAGTGAAAGTGGAGGGCATTGGGGATATGAGCAAGTTATATCGATTCCAAAAACGAAGGAAGAGTAAATTCACAGTGCAGTCAGGTGGCATGTGGTTAATCGCTGCGTTGCCTTGCCGCCGATCGGTTGCGATGCCAGTCTTGTTGTCGCGGAATGTTTGAGATCAAAGAAAAACCCAAAATGGTGGAGCGGGCTTTGCTCGCAGGGGCTTACTGTGGCAATGCAAGTGAATTCGAGGCTTCGAGCTTGCTGGACGAACTGGCGGAGTTGGTCAACACGCTTGGCATTCCCATCGTTGGGCGGCAACTTGTGCATCACCGCGAACCGCACGCCCGGTATCTCATGGGCTCGGGGAAAGCGGAGGAACTCGCGGGCATTGCCAAGGAAGCCCAGGCGGATGTGATCATCTTCGACAACGAACTCACTCCCTCCCAGCAGCGGAACTGGGAAAAGCTCACCGGAATGCTTGTGATCGACCGCCAGGAAGTGATCCTGGATATTTTTGCGAAGCGGGCGCAGACGATGGAAGCTCGCCTGCAGGTGGATTTGGCCCGAATGGAGTATTCGCTCCCGCGCTTGGTTCGCGCCTGGTCGCACCTTGGCAAGCAAGGCGGCGGCATCGGCTCCAAGGGCGAAGGCGAGTCGCAACTCGAGCAAGACAAACGCAAAATCCGTGGCCAGATCGATCGGCTGAAGAGCGAACTGGAAGCAGTGAAGCGCCGCCGAGCCACACAGCGCAAGGACCGAAAGCGCGCTCCTGTGCCCAATGCCGCCATCGTCGGTTACACGAATGCCGGCAAGTCCTCGCTTCTTCGCGCTCTCACCGGTGCCCAGGTGCTCGTGGAGGACAAGCTCTTCGCAACACTCGATACCACCACGCGCAAAATAGCCCTGCCAAACAACCAGCCACTCCTTCTCACGGATACCGTGGGTTTTGTTCGCAAGCTCCCTCACGGACTCGTTGAGGCTTTCAATGCCACGCTGGAGGAGGCTGTGATGTCGGACTTCCTGATCCATGTCCTCGATGTCAGCCAGCCGGAGGTGATGGATTTTTACGAAACCACGCGCAGCGTTCTGCATGAACTCGGAGCCGATTCACGCCGCACTTTGATTGTCTTTAACAAAATCGACAATGTGGGAGACGAGTCTGTGATCCGCGAAATGCGGTCACGCTTTCCTGAGGCTGTTTTTATCTCCGTGAGGACTGGTGCCGGCCTCGAGGAACTCGTAAGTCGCATCAGCGAATTCGTGGCAGACGACCTCGTCACATTGGAACTTCAGATTCCCCAGAGCCGGGCGGATCTCATTGCCAGGCTGCACCGCGAAGCGGATATCCGGCACTCCGAATATATCGACAACGATGTTCGCCTGCGTGTTCGCCTCGCACCCAAGGCCGCAGGTGCCTACTCAGCTTTTCGAGTTGGCTTTTGAAGCCCTGATTGAGTCTCAAAGAGACCGGTATCAAAACCATCCTCCGAGAGCTTTTCCAAAGCCTCGCCAGCCAGAAAAAGAGAGCCACTAATAAGAACGGGGAGTGTGGTATCCAACGCCGCAGTGATCGCGCTGGGAAGATCAGGAAATTCGCGCGAAGGCAACTGAGTCTGAGCCTTCAAAACGCCGGGGTCCTCCGATCTCTCGCTACGCACCGGAACAAAAAGAAATTCACCTGCGATTTTTTCGAGAATGCGCAGCATGACGCCGTATTCCTTATCGCGGAGGGCTCCAAAAACGATGGCCGCCTTCTGCGGTCCGAACACCTCGCGCCAAGTCGATAGGAGGGCCTCGGCGGAGTGTTCGTTGTGGGCCCCATCAACAATGATCCTCTCCCCCACCCTTTGAAAGCGGGCTGGCCATTTGACCGATGCGAGGCCTTTTACGATCGCCTCGTGAGAGCATTTCAGACCCGAAGCCTCGATGGAGGCAATGGCCACTGCGGCATTCCAGAGTTGGTGAAGTCCCGGTAATGACACGGGAAATTCAACAGGAGCCTCAATGAAACGGATGGGGCTCGCAAGCCCTGCGGACTTGGCGCTGAGAACCTCGGCAGCGCTTTGCTCTTGAGGTGAGGAGATAACTGGAGCCCCCAGTTTGATGATGCCTGCCTTTTCGGCGGCAATTTTTGCGATGCTGTCGCCAAGCCACGCCATGTGATCCATGGCAATAGGCGTAATGACAGAGACCAGAGGCGCAACCACATTTGTCGAGTCCAAGCGGCCGCCCATACCGGTCTCAAGCACTACGACATCGCAATCCGAGCGCTCGAAGTGATCGAGAGCAAGAACGGTGCTTAGCTCAAAGAAGGTTGGCTTGTGATCCCAATCCTGCGCGGCCCGCCGCAAGCGGGTGAGACCCTCCGCTGTTTCCTGAGGAGAAATCATCACGCCGTCCACCCGGATGCGTTCGCGGAAATCGACAAGATGTGGCGACGTGTAGAGTCCCGTCTTGTGACCTGCCGCACGCAGGCAGGAATCCAGCATGGCACAAACAGAACCTTTGCCATTCGTTCCGGCGACATGGATGAAACGCAAACGCTCCTGAGGATTCCCAATGGCTTCGAGAAGCCGAAAGGTATTTTCGAGACCGAGCTTGATTCCAGTGAACTGGCTGTCGTTCAGCCAATCCAGTGCCTCTTGGAAACTCACTTCTTGCCGAGGTAGGCAAGCAAATCCCCAAGTGTCTGCCGCATTTTCTGGCGGTGCACGATGAGATCAACGAGGCCATGCTTTTCAAGAAACTCGGCCGTTTGAAAATCCGGAGGAAGGGTCTGGTGCGTGGTCTCGCGAATGACACGGGGACCGGCGAATCCGATCATCGCTTTGGGTTCGGCAATAATGACATCGCCTAGCGAGGCGTAACTCGCCATGACGCCGGCCGTAGTAGGATTTGTGAGAACCGTGATGTATGGCAACTTCGCTTCGGCGTGCAGAGCCAGTGCACCGCTCGTCTTGGCCATTTGCATCAGGCTCAGCATTCCCTCATACATGCGGGCGCCGCCCGAAGCGCAGACGAGGATGACAGGGAGCTTGTTCTTGGTGGAAAACTCGATGATTCGTGTGATTTTTTCTCCCACGACCGAGCCCATGGTGGCGGCGAGGAAGTTGAAATCCATGATGCCCAATCCAACTTGGCGGCCATTGATTTTCCCGGCACCTGTGGTCACGGCATCCACCAACCCCGTCTTCTGCTTGTAGCTTTGGAGACGGTCGGCGTAGGTCGTCACACCTTTGAAACCGAGTGGATCAACCGAGGACATCGAAGGGTCATGCTCTTCAAAGGAATCCGCATCCACAAGGCTTTCGATGCGCTCGCGAGAGCCGAGATTGAAATGATGCTCACACTTCGGGCAGACCTGCAGGTTTTCGGAGAGGGCAAGGTTGTGAATGACTTCGCCGCAGGAAGGGCATTTGGTCCAGAGACCGGAGGGCATCTCACGGGTTTTGCTGCCAAGAGCGCGGAGGATGGGTTTTTTAAAGATAGCCATGGTGTGAATTACTTTCTAACCGCGCGCCAGAGTCAGGGCGCGAACGGATTCTGCTCCCTGTTCCAATAGAACGGCTGCACAGGCATCAAGTGTCGATCCGGTTGTCAGCACATCATCAATCAGGAGCAGGTTTTGATCTGTCACATCGACATTCTTGCGCAGTGAAAAAGCATTCCGCAAGTTTTGCCTTCGCTCGACACGGTCGAGCGTCGTCTGGGTTCCCGTGTAGCGGCTGCGAACAAGCACCTCCCGCATGGGAGTACCAGCAGCACGGGAAAGTTGCCCGGCCAGTAGTGCTGCTTGATTAAACTCTCGCTCACGGAGGCGCTTGGAGTGAAGTGGAACTGGCACGATGGCATCAAATTCCTGCCCAGACAGGCGCGAGTCGGCGAGGCCTTGAAGCAGAATCCTGCCAAGGATTTTCATTATCCAAATCTCGCGATTGTATTTAACGCGGTGGATCAATTCGCGAATCACACGGCGACTTCGCACTACGGACACCGCGCAGTCGAAGTGAAACGCCGTCCCCCGGCAATTCGGGCACTCGAACTCGCCGGACATTCCATCGAATGGCTGGGAGCAGATCTGGCAGCGCGGCGGCTTGATGAATTCGATGGTAGCCGCGCACACCGGGCAGAAATCTTGCCCAGATTCGACCCGCACCGCACAACCAGCGCAGTGCGGAGGAAAGAAAAGGGAGATAAATGTATCAAGAAGCGCGTGAGGCACGGCGAAGGTAAAGCCAAACAAAAACCCAGGTCGCTAGAAGAACGAAAGCAGGAATGAGTCCGGTCGGAACAGCCCCGCTCACCACATTCGGCCCGACCCATGGCAGAAAGACATCTGGCGGCTTGGGACGGAATGGCGCGACGAGTTGAAGTGATTGCTGACCAAAAATCCATCCGGCATGGAGTCCGATGGGGATAAACAGCGAGCGTGTCCGAAGAGTTGCGTGAGCAAGGACAAGTCCGGCGAGGAGAAGCGAGAGAAAGCCCCAGCCCAGCAGTGGCCATGGCGGCGCGCTGGAAAAGGCCAGTGGCAATTGCTCGAAGCCGCTCAGCCACCCCACAGGGACTTCGAGAGCCTGACGCGAGGTTCGCATGAAGTGAACCAAGGCGAAGAGCGCCGCTGATAAAATAGCCGCCGCATAGCGCGGCAATACGGCAACTGCCAGCCCGAGCAAGACGCCCCGGAAGAGGAATTCCTCCATCGTGGACACCACAGCGGCCGTGCCACCGATCCGGAGGAATCCCATCGGGTCGAAGTGAGGCTTGAGGGAAAAAAGACCCGTGAAAATGTAGCCTGCACCAAGAAAAACGACTGGAACCAATGCCAGCAGAAAGCCGGAGACGAGGTCGCGTTTCCATTGCTGGTTAGGTTTGAGACCAAGGTCGGAGAGTCGGCGGATCCCAATACCTCGAAAGGCTGGCCAGAGGAGAACGATGGCAGAAATCTGAACACTCCGGCTGAAGTAGCGGTGGAAAGGAAAGCCCTCCACAATCGGAAGGACGCCGATGTCGGCCAGCCATGTGCCAACCCAGTAGAGCGGCGGCGAGAGCAGGCAGGCAAGCAGCACGACTCCGCCGAAGTAGGCAAAAAGACGCAAGAGAGTTTGAAGACCGGCCGGTTTGGAATTCACGACATGATTTCTATGCGTTAAACACAGCTCCTATGCGAGATGTTTGGAATACGCAGGCCCTGATCGAGACCGATAAAAAGCATCTTTGGCACCCCTTCACCCCGATGCGGGATTGGTGCGCGGAGGACCACTCGCCGCTGGTCCTTGTTAAAGGCCAAGGGGCATGGCTTGAGGACAGCGAGGGCCGCCGCTATTTGGATGGCAATTCCTCCATCTGGACGAATATCCACGGCCACGCCCACCCAAAAATCAACCAAGCCATCCAAGAGCAACTCGAGCGTGTGGCTCATGTCTCGTTTCTTGGCACAACAAATCCCCAAGCCATCGAGCTGGCTTCAAGACTCGCGGGCTTTTTTCCCCAAGGCACACTGGAAAAAGTTTTCCTGAGCGATGACGGCTCTACCGCTGTGGAAGCGGCCATGAAGATGGCTGTTCAATTTTGGCAAATGGAAGGCTACGCCAGCCGCTCGCGTTTCATCGCATTTGAAAACGCCTACCACGGCGACACGCTCGGGGCGGCGAGTCTTGGCGGCATCGGGGCGTTCCACAGGCGAGTGGCAGGACATCAGTTCCCTGTGACGCGAATCAGTTCCCCTGAGGAACTCGATGCCATGCCGGGTTTCCACCATGGCGATGTGGCAGCTGTCGTGATCGAGCCCTTGATCCAAGGCGCGGCGGGCATGAGAACATGGCCTCGGGGCATGCTCCGAGCGCTCCGCCAGAAGTGCGATGAAGCCGGTGTGTTTTTGATCCTCGACGAGGTGATGACGGGCTTCGGCCGGACTGGAACGATGTTTGCGTGTCAGCAGGAGGAGGTGATCCCAGATTTTCTCTGTCTCGCCAAAGGACTGACCGGCGGGTATGTGCCGCTCGCGGCAACCCTCACCACGGAGAGGGTTTTTAATGGCTTTCTCGGCGATATCGAGGAGGGGAAGACATTCTACTACGGCCACAGCTACTCGGGAAATCCAGTCGCCTGCGCGGCAGCACTGGCGAGCTTGAATATCTTTCGTGATGAAGGCGTGCTGGAAAATTTGAAACCCAAAATCGCCCGGCTGCACGAGTTGCTAAACGAGATCAAGAGGGACTCTGGAATCCATGAAACCCGCCAGTGTGGATTGATCGCCGGCATCGAAGTGCGACGCCGCAATGGCGAAGCTTTTCCATGGATGTGGCGCGTCGGCGCAAAGATCTGCCTCGCCGCGAGGGGGCATGGAATCTTGACCAGGCCAGTTCTGGACACACTCGTGTTGATGCCTCCCTTGTGCGTAACGGTGGAAGAGATGGAAGAGGGCATGCAGTCTCTGCGGAAAGCAACGCAGGAAGTCCTGAAGAGGGTCGATCCCTAAGGACGATCAAGGATTGCGACCGGCTTTTTCAGAAAGGATGCCCCTCGCCACCGCTTCGGCGAGCCGCTGGCGGACGGCGGCCGTTTGAATTTTTCGATTCTCCGAAGGGTTGGAAACAAATCCCAATTCACAGAGCACGGCTGGTCGTTTGTTGTTTTTGAGGACATAGAAACCACGATTTTTGATTCCCCTGTTGAGCGCACCAGAACTTTTTACGACTTCGCGTTGAATGTTGGCCGCGAGGCGCGAACTGCGGGAACTGTAGTAGAAAGTTTCCACGCCTGAAGCTTTGGTGCGCTTCACCCAGTTGTAGTGAATGCTCACAAAGACGACATTGCGCAGGCTGTTTGATCTGGCGACGCGTTTATCGAGGGGAATGAAATAATCCCCCGAGCGTGTTTCAACGACCCTCAGACCTGAAGCACGCAGAATGCGCGACACCCTGCGGGCCGTATCCAGGGCGAGCTGCTTTTCAGGAGCGCCTTTGACCGCCCTTGCCCCCGTGTCGTGTCCACCATGCCCTGCATCGATGACCACCGTGTTGAAATCGCCGGCACCCTGCAAGCCACGCGGAGAGCGGAAAGTTTGAGTGGTCTGACAGGCGGAGAGTAGGAAAACCGCAAGCACGGAGGTAAAAAAGGCCGTGAGCCGTGCGAAATAGAGGTATGTGCGGTTTGTTTCCATGAAGACTTCCCTGCATCCCCACACTGGCGGGTTTCGACACCATAGAAACCGATGCGCGGCAGGCGCAATCATTTTAGTCTCGATTTCACAAACGGTGCGCGGATTCTTGAAACCATGTTGGCAAAACGAGTGATTCCATGTCTGGACGTGACCGATGGTCGCGTAGTGAAAGGGACAAAATTCCTGAACCTCCGCGATGCGGGCGACCCGGTCGAGTGCGCAAAGATGTATGATCGCCAAGGCGCTGATGAGCTTGTTTTTTTGGACATCACAGCCTCAAGCGATGGACGAGCCACGATGGTTTCAGTCGTAGAGCGCACAGCTGAGCAGTGCTTCATGCCACTTACAGTGGGGGGGGGCATTCGAGCTGTGGAGGATTTTCGCACCATGCTTCGAGCCGGAGCCGACAAGGTCAGCGTAAACACCTCGGCGCTTCAACGCCCTGAACTCATCACCGAGGCGGCTGAGGCATTCGGCTCTCAATGCGTCGTGGTGGCGGTGGATGCCAAGCGCGATGGCCCCGGAAAGTGGAGAGTTTACACCCATGGCGGCCGCAAGCCCACCGAGCGAGATGCCATAGAGTGGATCGTCGAGGCCGCAAAGCGCGGTGCGGGCGAAATTCTCCTGACAAGTATGGATGCCGATGGCACCTGCGGCGGGTATGATTTGGAACTGACCCGTGCCGTCTCCGAATCCGTGGGAATACCAGTGATTGCCAGCGGAGGTGCCGGAGAACTTCAGCACCTCGCCGATGTGCTTCGCGAGGGACTCGCAGACGCCGTGCTCGCAGCCAGCATTTTTCATTTCGGCAAACACACAGTCGCCGAAGCCAAGGAGCATCTGGCCTCGCAGGGACTGCCGGTGCGAAAAAGATTCGACGATTGATAGAGTCACCGAACGCGTTATTTTTGAATGATGAACCGAGCAGAAGCCGCATTCACTCCGGAGAGCGTCACAGAGGTCCTGAGACGCGAAGGCCTTCGCATCACTCGCAACCGGCGTGGCATCCTCCAAGCCCTCTTCGAGTCGGGTCGCCCCATGAGTCTGCAGGAAATCCAATCCGCCGCATCAAACCACGAGGGAGCGCGCCCGGACTATGCCACAGTTTTTCGAATGATCCTGCTGATGGAAAAACTTCATCTGGTGCACAAGGTGAACCTGCAGCGTTCGTGCAGCTACTACGAGATCAGCGACCCGCGCAAACACTACGACCACCTGATCTGCCGCTCCTGCGGAAGCGTGGTGCTAATCGACATCCCCTGCCCTATCGGTGATGCGGAGAAGCGGATCGCACGCCAGTATGGGTTCCGCGAACTGAGCCATTCGCTGGAGTTTTTTGGCCTATGTGCCGCATGCCCGTGAGGCTTCCCGCCTCCGGGTAAAAGCGTTCTTCCGAGAAAACAAAAAGACCCGTTCAGCGCGTGGCCAAACGGGTCTTCTTTAAGCGGAGGGGAAAGTTAGATAGCCCCTTTGAATGCTTTGCCAGGGACGAAACGAACAGTCTTGGAAGCTTTGATCTTGATCTTCGCGCCAGTCTTTGGATTCACGCCAGTGCGGGCTTTGCGATTGCTGATCTTGAATGTGCCGAAGCCGATGAGCTGAACGGTTTTTGTTTTTTTAACGCCGAGTTTGATGGCGTCGATGACAGCGTTCACAGCGCGTTCTGCGTCAGCTTTGGTGGAGTCGAGGGTTTTTTGGACTGCTACGGTGAGTTCAACTTTGTTCATGGTTGTGTATATTTGTTGGAGTTGGATTTAAATGACACTGACGGGATGAAGACCAGCAAATGAGTCGCATACTGTCAAGCAGGGCAGGTAATTTTCCCAAAGAATTTTTTAGTTGGATTCATCCACCGGAACCGCTTCAGGCGCGATAACATCTGGCTCCGGCGAAGGAGTCGCCTGTGGTGTGGAGGGCGAAGTTGGTTTTTTGGATGAGGAATTTTTATAGATCTCCCGGAACAGTTTTCCGACGAGCGGAGCGGCGTGGGATCCGCCACCAGTCTTCACTCCGGGCTCTCCCTCGTAGAGCGCCGCGAAGGCATACTTGGGATCGTCCGCAGGTAGAAAGCCTCCAAACCAAGCAGCGATGCGCTGCCGCTCGGTTGGTCCCCACTGGGCAGTGCCGGTTTTTCCCGCGACTTCGATGCCCTTCACAGCCGCTTGGTGGGCTGTTCCCAAGCCATCACTCGTCACACCGACAAGTGCGCGACGGAGTTCTTCCCGGACTTCCGGAGAAACAGGAATCTGTTCGCGAATGCGATCGGGATAGGCGGCGATCACTTTATTGTCGATGGACTGCACTTGGAGAACCAACCGGGCCTGATGGAGAAACCCGCCATTGGCCATCACGCTCATAGCCTGAGCCATTTGGAGCGGGCTAATGAGGATATCGCCTTGGCCGATGGAGAGGTTTGCCACATCGCCCCCCTTCAGCGTGCGTTTGTGGACGCGGAGCATGTAGGCGTCGTCGGGGATGTTTCCCGAGGCCTCAGACCGGAGGGGAATGCCGGTGCGGCGTCCCAACCCGATGCGCTTCGAATAGTCGATGATAGGAGCTGCTCCCATCTTTAGTCCGGCTTGATAGAACCAAGTGTTGCAAGACTGCGTAAGGGCTTGCCTGAAGTTGAGTCTGCCGGCGTCCACCTTTTTCCAATTGCGAAAACTATGGTCACCGACTGTGAAAGAGGTCGGGCAGGTGAAGGTCTCCTTCGGAGTGATGCGCCCGGTTTCAAGACCGGCGAATCCAACAAAGGTTTTGAATGTGGAGCCGGGTGGGTAGGCCGAACGGAAGGCGCGCGGAACAAGAGGGTCGGAGGGATCATTCGAGTAGCGTGCGAAGACATCCGGACGCACGATCGGGACGAAATCATTCGGATTGAATGACGGGTAGGATGCCATCCCGAGGATTTCGCCGTTATTGGGATCCATGACGACGAGGGCTCCCCGGTTGGTATTTTTTGCGAGGACTTTTTCCGCCTCTTGCTGCAGCGGAAGGTCGAGAGTGGTTACGACATTGTAGCCCGGCACAGGCTGACGGGCGACGCGCTCGGAGACTTTTTTTCCATCGGCGCCAAATGTGATTTGTAAAAGGCCCGGCTGACCGCGGAGTTCACGATCAAAAACCTGCTCGAGCCCTTCACGGCCTTCGCTCTCGGAGAAAATAAGGTCGTTGTTTTCGATCGGGCGGGCAGAAAGCGGTGCTTCATAACCGGTGTAGCCGATGATGTGGGAAGCGAGGGGACCGTTCGGATAGAAACGCACATAGGTTTGGCGAAGGACCTGATTCGGCGGCATGCTGCGCTGCACAGCGGAGAGCTCGCGCGGGAGCAGGTCAGTGGCCATGTCCAAGGGCAGCACACCACGATTTTTGTAGTGATTTAGAATCACAGCATCGGAGAGGCGGATGTCGCGATTGATCAGCCCTGAGGCCATGGCCATTTGCTGGCGGGCGAAGGAGAGGATTTTTGAATCCGGCCAATCCAGCGGCGTCGGGAAACTGATTGCGAGGTTGTAACTGACACGACTCTGCGCAAGTGGTTGACCATTGCGATCCGTAATCTGACCTCGCGGCGCAGGGATAAGGAGCGAGAAGGTGCGGGCCTTGTTCTGAGTTTCCCAGGTCGGCTTGGGATTTTCAACGACGCCAGTATTGTCGATCATCGTCTCTCGGGCCACGAGGATCGCAGGAAAAAGAAAGACAGCAGCAAACCGGAAAAATTTCATAAGCGAATGATAGCAAAAGCCACCGTGCACCCGAAAGGAAAACGCGAGCGGGAAAAAGTTTTCCGCCGCTTGCCAGAGATGCACACCACCCTGCACTGCGTTCCCATGCAGCTCCAAAAGGGATGTCGTAAGATCCCTTCGCGGTTTTCGGGCTAAACTTCCCGGCCGCCATAGAGCCGCTCCAGCCGGATGCGAGCTACGGCCAAGCTTACCTCAGAGGTATCGCGCACCATGGCATGGAGGGCCGGGTCTTCCCACGCGCGGGTCGCAGCCATGTTTTCGGGCGCATGCCCCCCCTCTCAGTGCCACGCGCAGTGGATACACCGGCAGGAGGAGCGCGGAAATCATCCGGTCGGCCCCGTATTCCCACAAGTCAGGCGAGTTCTTGGTGAGATGGCCTTCAACATTCTCGTTGCGCTCGCGCCAAGTGATGAGACGACGCGAATCCTCAAAGCCACCGGTGCGCTTGTTCTGCTCCCACAGCTCCACAAAGAGATCGGTGTGCAGCAGACCGTGCCCACACTCGCGGGCGAGCGTGCTCCGGCAGC
>JBILBH010000076.1:0-8174 GCA_044353785.1 Terrimicrobiaceae bacterium | reverse complement strand
CCGGGGCATCGAGCTTGGTATACACAAAGAGACCGTTCGGCCCAGTCTCGCCAAAGTGCAGGAGGCCCAAACAATCCTCGCCGAGATGCCGGAACACATCGCTGAATCCAAATTTGAGGAAATCACCCACGCTCTGCAGCAACTCCGCGAGCGCATCGGCAACACAATCACAGTCGTCCGCTCAAATGCCTACGGCCATGCACTAATCACCTACGACCGCAGCAAAAAAAGCGCCCCACAAGGCCTCCACGGCGTGGCACTGAACCTCGGCCAGCGTTTTGCCGGCAGATCTCAAGGCAAAAAGATGGAACCTGCCCCGGCCCCGCAGCCCCAGATTCTGAGTTGACGGCGACCCGATCCCGAAGTCCCCTCCCCCTAATGCGGGCGTGCGCTTCACCGAAGCGCAAGGCTGCGTTTTTTGTCTGTATTGAGCAACGCCAGGAACCCAGCGCGCCCGCTGGTCCTATGGCACCGTGAACATCCCATGCAGACAGCCTGTCCGCCTTACGAAATCTTGTGTTTAAAAATCAGCTTGACTTGATAGTTTCGCTCATTCTATACTTTCAATACTTTTTGAAAGTATAGAAATAATGAAACTAGAAGACGCTAAAAATAGATTTGTTCAGATTTGGGGAACTGTTGGTGTTGAATGGGGTATCAACCGCACGATGGCTCAAGTTCACGGTCTGCTTCTGTGCAGTGATGATGCACTGACCGCTGAGCAGGTCATGGAAGCTCTAAGCATCTCTCGTGGCAACGCCAATATGAACCTGCGAGAACTGATTAGCTGGGGGCTCGTCTTTCGTGCAAACCGACTGGGGGAGCGTAAAGAATACTTCTACGCTGAGAAAGATATTTGGGAAGTAGCGCAACGCATAGTGGCAGAGCGAAAGAAGCGAGAACTTGACCCGATGATGAAGATGCTTGAGCAGCTTCAGAAAGAAGCCAATGCAGATTCATTGCAAAATAAACAAGACAAGTCATTTAATAAACTACTGACAGATATTCATGCGCTTGGGAAAAAGAGCAGCAATTTGCTTGAACTTGTTTTGAAGCTCGATCAATCAACTTTTTTTAAACCTTTAATTTCAATTATTAGGAAGTAATTATGGATGTTATAAAACTCATAACAAATATCAACGCTCCAGTAGAAAGAGTTTTCGACCTTTCCAGAAGTATTGATGCTCACCAGTTCTCGACTGCTACAAGTGGCGAGAGAGCTATTTTAGGCATTACCAGCGGTTTAGTCAATCTGGGAGAAACCGTTGAATGGGAAGCACGTCATTTCGGCGTAAAGCAGAGACTTTCTGTAAGAATAACTGCACTTGACCGACCACATCATTTTCGAGATGAGATGATTAAAGAAGCGTTTTCGATAATGGCGCACGACCACTATTTCGAAGGTGTAGATGGCATGGCACAAGTAAAAGACAGCTTCGAATTGAAAGCTCCCCTTGGTGTTTTCGGATTAATAGCGGAAAAGGTTTTTCTCACTCGGTATATGCGCTGCTTTCTGATTGAAAGAAAGCTAGTGTTGAAGTCACTTGCTGAAAGTGATGATTGGAAAAGATTTTTGCAAGTGTAAAAAGTTATGAAAATTGTAATTCCAGGTGGGTCAGGGCAAGTCGGAACAGTTCTCGCACGACACTTTCATCAAGAAGGTCATGAGGTCGTGGTCGTCAGCAGAGATGCTAAATCTGTACGAGCAAAAACAGCAGCGTGGAGAGTAGTAGAGTGGGACGGGCAGACACTTGGAGCTTGGGTTGATGACTTGGAAGGCGCAGATGTTCTTATCAATCTTACCGGACGTGTTGTAAATTGCAGATACAATCACAAAAACCGTTGTCAAATATGGGCATCACGAAATCGATCAGTTCGTATACTCGGCAATGCACTTGAAACGCTTACTTCTCCACCCCGTCTTTGGCTTCAAGCTGGAACTGCGACTATCTACGCTCATCGCTTTGATGCTCCCAACGATGAATACACAGGTATTATTGGCGGCACTGAACTGAACTCCCCCGATAAGTGGCGATTTAGTATTGATGTCGCTCGGTCATGGGAGGGGGAGTTTGCGCTAATTACATCACCAAAGACACGCAAAATTGTTCTCAGGTCTGCTATGACGATGAGCTATGATCGGGACGGCATCTTTGATTATCTACTGTGGCTTGTGCGAATGGGGATCGGTGGAACGGCAGGATCAGGAAAGCAGTATATTTCTTGGATACACTACCTCGATTTTATCAATGCAATTAAGTTCTTGATTGAAAACGATCAGATAACTGGCGCAGTAAACATTGCTTCACCAAACCCTCTTCCAAACAGGGATTTTATGGCTGGACTCCGAAAATCTTGGGGGCAGAGAATTGCACTCCCTGTATACGAATGGATGCTAGAGATCGGCGCGGTATTCCTTCAAACGGAAAGTGAGTTGGTTCTAAAAAGTCGGCGTGTCATTCCTGGTCGTTTGCTTGACGCTGGATTTAAGTTTCAATACGGCGACTGGAAAGCTGCATCTGCAGACCTTTGTGAGCGTTGGAGGAAGCAGAGGTAGATATGTTGCGATGGATACTTTCACTACGGGGTTTTTCATTAATTGTTTATATCTTTTTTTGCGTTGGTATTTCCGGCTTTGCTCTCGGATCTTTTTCAAAAATAACTCAAAGATATCTTGTTGTTGATTACAACTATAAAACTGAGGCATTGATGGTTATAGGACAAGTAATCTTTCAGTGGCTTTTCATGACCAAATCTTCTTGGTCGGAAAGAAATAAATATGCAGTGATTGCTTTGAGCGTTTCTATGATTGGGTCCGTGTTGCTCATGCCTTTACTTGCTTATGGAAGGATTGTTGGAGTATCCGAAATTCCAGCCATTGGGTATTTTTTTGGTGTTGTGGCAATAATTTTTCTAACTCATCACAAACTTATCAAACAAGCAACTTTGCCGATTGTGTTGACGCTTACTTGGGTACTCTATCGGCTATTGCTACTGGTTTACTTAATAATTCCTTGGAATGGAGATCATGGATAATTATATAGAGACAAATAAGATCGGCGCATCAGGGCTCGTCATATTTGATGGATCGTGTGGTGCATGCACGGCGTTTATTGGAGAAAAGAAAAGATTTTTTCAGAGGCACGGATTCACGGTGGCACCACTTCAGGAATCATGGGTCAGGGATGTTTCTGGACTGAGCGAGGAAACTTTATTTCAAGCTATTCATCTCTATAAACCGAATGGAGATGTTGTTAAAGGGATCGATTTCTTTCAATACGTAGCAAGTAAAGTCTGGTGGCTCAAACCTATCAATTTACTGCTTAGCGTACCTGTCCTGAAACCAATCTTTACTATAATTTACAATGCTATTGCACAACGCAGGAGAAATTTTTCACGAATCTGTGGATTACAGTCGAAAGCGATTTATAAGTAAAAAATATGCATCTACTTAAGTAAGGTGAGAAAAATTGCAGGACCGATCCGCCCCACATGATTCAGTCTCCCAATCGCCCGCGCCATGCGATGTGAGCCAATTTGATCGAAAGACATACGTAAAGCCTTTCGAAAATCACCTAAGAAAAATTTCAGATTCCCCAGCGGATGTCCGACCGAGCTTGTTAGGCTCCGGTCGAAATGATCACCAAAATCCTATCCGCCATCCAAGCAGCCACGCGCTGCTTCCACCCGCAGTCCCAATTCCCAAGCCGCTTTGCGCGGCAGAGTGAGTTTTCGTTTTGAGCTATGGAGACCAATGCCTATGGAAAACCGATTCGGGATCGTGAGTTGATTCGCCGAATCGAAAAAGCCCGCGCCTACCAGTGCTTGAACGACCCACTGGGCGCACTCCATGACCCCATCGAGGATGAGCCGGACATCAAGCTCACCCTGCGAGTAGTCGAGCGCCGGGCTGAAAAAGAGTCACCAATCGTCGGCATGGGCCGCTGCCACGATGTTTGGGGCCGCATGCGCCAGATTCTGAAAACCGAGCACGGCATAGTCTGGTATCCACCCAGCGACATGAATACCGGCATCCTCTTCGATTGACCGTGAGATTCCTCGTGCCACGCGTTTCGTTGATTCGACTGCTCCGGGCTGTTTGCGCTGCAATGGACCCACTGCTCCGCATCGAGGCTTTGGAGGGTTGCGTCACGCTCGCCTGCGGGGATATCGAGGCGGGTTGCGAAGCAGCTATTGAGGGGGTTGGCGTGTGCTTTCTTCGGCATTCCAAGCTGAAGAAGCTCCTCCAGACCTACCACTCCGATGCGGCGCAGTCCGCAACCATAGATATCGAGGTGAGGCCTTCCGGCATTCGTGTCGGGCGCACCAGGGTTTCGCGCGCAGGCTGGGAAATTTCGCTCTTCGCCAATCCCGCGTCCGCCCCGAAGCGGATGCGCTTTGTCTTGCGGGCAGAGGACAACGCACCGGCCCCGGAGAGCCAAATACTGCTGCCTTTTGCGCCCATCCGCACGATGCCTCCTAATTCACACGAATCCCCAGAAGGCTCTACAAAACGATGAATTTCCAACCAGCTGGCTTATGCTTTTAACTAACACACAAACCCACTTCCAATCGGCACCAAGCTGCCAGAAAGGTCATCTATGATTACCAAGATTATTTCCGGCGGGCAGACCGGCGCGGACCGAGCCGGTCTGGATATGGCGATTCGCTGGGGGCTACCTCATGGCGGATGGTGCCCGTGCGGTCGTCGCGCCGAGGATGGCCCCATCGGTGGCCAATACCAGCTTGTTGAAACACCTGACACCTCCTACCTGGAGCGCACGGAGTGGAATGTAAGGGACTCCGACGGCACTGTTGTTTTTACCCTTGCCCGACGCGTTACAGGGGGATCAAAGCGCACCATCCACTTGGCCAACCAGCTCAAAAAACCTTGCAAACAAATTTCCCGAGCGAGCTACCGACCGATCGAGGACCTGCAGCGCTTCGTGGCGCGGCATGGCATTCGGGTTCTGAATATCGCTGGGAGCAGCGAGAGTAAGGAGCCCGGTATTTGGCTTTGGACCTTCGAAACCCTCGAGGCCGCTTTTTTCTGGGACAAAATCCATCCGAACACCTTCGGCGGACCGGGCGAGGGCTGAATCACCACATTGGAATGATGAAAATCCGATTTCGTGCCATCCTCTTTGTCAGTGCCCCCCTGCTCCTCAGCGCCTGTGCCTCCACGCAGAAGCCCGAGCCAGAGATCAAGCGCGCTCAGCCCAAGCCGCAGGAAATTCAGATCCAGACCGCGCCACCAGGCGCACTGGTTGATTGGAACGGCAATGTTCTTGGCGTGGCTCCCATCACCATCGAGCTCACGCCATCGTTCTACCAGTATGCCTCGCACTACACCTGGCCCTCAAACGGAGAACTCACCCAGCGCTTCCGTGCTCGCTGGCCCGACGGCGCCATGAACACCGAATTCTTCGACAGCGATACCCCGCCGCCGCAAGCTATCGCCATCGTCTCACCAAGCGTTGGCAACTACTGCGACATCTGGACCACCACTCCCGCCAAGAAGGAACTGCAAATTAAGAAAAGACCATGAACCAAAACCTCACGCAGAGCCGCTGGGACGCAGTGAAAGAAAGAAGGGGGCATGGTCGTCTCGACCGTGAAAGACATATAACTGCGATTGCAGCGAAACCACATGATTCCATGGTAGGGTTGGCACGCCGTTGCCGACCCAAGCCTCAGGCGCGAATGCGCCGTCTGCAATGCCAAGAAAGAAAAAGGAATTCGCCGTTGCATCTGGGGAGCCTGAAAAACAGGACTCTGGCCAGCAGGCGGCGATCTCTACATCCACCAGAACACACCTTCAGGAAATGTCAAAATGACACGACAACAGGAGCATCGTCTTCATCACCTTGCGGCAGACGCAAGGCACTACCCGCTCGCTTCACCGCAGTCTGGGAGTCCCGCCCATGTTCTCCTGCAGGAATGCAGCGCCTGAATCTCTTCCTCCTCACATTTGCCCTTGCGTCTTGCGGAGATTCCCACTTGAACCAAACCAATCTCCAACAATAATGTTATCTTATGTGGACCACGCAAACCCTGAGCGAATCCCGCTCGAAGCATGTGTTGAAACGCTCCGTGGACGCATTGAAGCAGTTGGCCGCTTTCAAGGCGGTCATACCCATTTCCAAGAAGAGCTCCGCATATTCAACGAAGTCGCCAACGAGCAAGGTTGGTTCCTCAGTTCGGCTCCACCAGAGCTGAGCTTCCCGCCCTCCGATGAGGGCAACGAGCATCAAGTCTGGTTCCGTGACTCGTCTGGAACATTTCTGAAAGCGACATGGTCGAGATTTTTCGGATGGGCATTCCGGCATAATCCGGCATATAAACCGGTATGATGCAGACAGACACCATTCAAATCACATCGGAGCTGCTGGCTCTAATCAGTGAGGTTGATGAGTTCAAGGGCGCATGGCGCGCTCTTGGAACCCTTGCGCCTGAGCGCTTAAAGGCGCTGCGCCATGTTGCCACCATCGAAAGCATCGGATCTTCCACCCGCATTGAGGGCAGCAAGCTGACCGACCGCGAGGTTGAGCGCTTGCTGGCCAATCTGGAAATCCAACGCTTCAGCAGCCGCGACGAGCAGGAAGTCGCCGGCTATGCCGAAGTCATGGAAACCGTCTTCCATGCATGGGGAGACATTCCCATCACGGAAAACCATATCAAGCAACTTCACCGCGACCTTTTGCGCCACAGCGATAAAGACGAGCGGCACCGTGGCGAATACAAGACCTTGCGCAATGATGTGGGAGCCTTCGACGCCGTCGGCAACATGATCGGCATCGTGTTCGAGACAGCTACTCCGTTCGACACGCCTCCCCGCATGGCAGAGTTGGTGAAATGGTTGAATGACGTCCGCGAGCTGAAGCGCATTCACCCACTGCTGATCGTCGCCGTGTTCATCGTCACCTTCTTGGAAATTCACCCATTCCAAGACGGCAACGGCCGATTGAGCCGCATCCTCACCACTCTCCTACTGTTGCAGGCCGGCTATGCCTATGTGCCGTATTCCTCACTGGAATCCGTGATAGAAAACAGCAAAGAAGGCTACTACCTAGCCTTGCGGCAGACGCAAGGCACCATCAGCACCGAAGCCCCGAATTGGCAGCCCTGGCTTATTTTTTTCATGCGCGCCATGCAGCAGCAGAAGCGCCGCTTGGCCGTGAAGGTAGATCGTGAGAAAAATGCCCTCGCCGTCTTGCCGGAGCTGGCCGTTAAAATCCTAGACTATGTGCGCGACAATGGTCGCGTCACGACCCGCGACATGGTGCGCGAAACGGGCGCAAGCCCCAACACACTCAAATCAACCTTCACATCAATGGTTAAAAAAGGCCTTCTGGTGCGTCACGGCGGCGGCCGATCAATCTGGTATTCGCTACCGTGATATCAAACAATAGGAACCGAATACCAATTTTGAATTCTCAATGCTGAATTTTGAATGAACTCAGAACCCGCCATCCACAACCCAACATTCAAAATCCATAATCCATACCCAGCCCATCTTTGTGCCTGCTAAAAATCATCAAAATTGAATCCTCCGGCGCCGCTCGAAATCGGCAGTCGTTTGGCGCGGGGTCGCACCCGTGAGGAGGCTCGTTTCACCGCGCCGCCTTCTCTTGTGGGCTTGCCGGACTCCTACGGCACCACATTGGAGGAGATCAAGAGTCATTTGCGCAGCGCGCGTGTCCGAGCCGTCCTTGCAGCCAACCCGATCGTCATCGAAGCCTATTGGCACACTGGAAAAATCATTCTTTCCCGCCAGCAGGAAGCCAACTGGGGAGCCAAGGTCATCGACCGCCTCGCTTCCGACCTTCGGGATGCCTTTCCCGACATGCGCGGCCTATCGACGCGCAACCTCCTTTCCATGAAGTTATTTGCCGAAGCATTCCCCGACGGGACGATTACGAAACAACCTGTTTCGCAATTGCCCTGGGGTCATGTCATCCGGCTTCTCCAGATGGTCAAAGATCCCGCCGTCCGTGACTTCTACATCCAGCAAACCATCTCCCACGGCTGGAGTCGAAGCATCTTAGAAATCCAGATCGGGCAACAACTCCATTCGCGGATCAGCAAAGCTCAAAACAACTTTTCCGCCACCCTCCCGCCTTCCGACTCGGACCTCGCCGTCCAAGTTTTTAAAGACCCCTATCTTTTCGATT
>JBILBH010000052.1:0-17606 GCA_044353785.1 Terrimicrobiaceae bacterium | reverse complement strand
CATCTTCCTTGACATGGAATTGCCCGATGGCGACGGGCGGGTCTTCATCGAGCGCCTCTCCCACAATGACAACAGGCCGCTTGTAGTGATGATTACCGCAAACGGCTCGATCGAGTCCGTCGTGGAGTGCATGAGGCAGGGAGCTTTCGACTACCTTCCTAAGCCGTTTGCGATGACGCAAATCGACCTGATTCTCAAGAAGGCCGCCGAGTTCCAGCGTGCGGTTCGCGTCACGGATTTTCTTAATCGCGAAAGCGTCGCCCGCCGCGAGATCATTGGAAACAGCCCCGCCATCACCCGCTTGAAAGACCTCATCCATCGTGTCGGCAGGACCAATGCCACGGTCATGATCAGCGGCGAAAATGGAACGGGTAAAGAGCTTGTTGCCAACGAGATTTTTCTCAATAGTCAGCGAGCGAACAAGCCATTCATCAAGGTCAACTGCGCCGCCATATCCGAGACACTCATCGAAAGCGAATTCTTCGGCCACGAAAAAGGCTCCTTCACTGGCGCGACCGACCAGCGGGATGGCCGATTCGAATTGGCCGATGGCGGCACCATTCTCCTCGACGAGATCAGTGAGATCTCCCTTGCCCTCCAGGCCAAGCTCCTCCGCGTTCTCCAAGAGCGGGAATTCGAACGCGTCGGAGGAAATAAAACCATCAAAGTCGATGTGCGCGTCGTCGCCACGACGAACCGCGACCTTCTCAAAGCGGTTCAGAAAGGCGACTTTCGCGAGGATCTCTACTACCGCCTCAATGTGTTCCCCATCCAAGTCCCACCGCTCCGCGAGCGAACGGGGGATGTCGAAATCCTCGCCAATCATTTTCTCGAGCGTTTTTCCAAGGAACACGGCATCAAAAGCGGTGGGTTTTCTGAAAGCGGCATAGCTGGACTGATCGCCCATAACTGGCCCGGCAATGTGCGCGAACTCCAAAACGTCGTCGAACGTGCCGCCATTCTCGCCGAGGAAGGAGTTCCCATCAGTGCCGAACTCATGGGGCTCACCCCGCCAGCGCCCGTTGCTACACCTCAGGCGGCTCCCGTCGCTCAAGAATCCGCTGCTCCGGCTCCCGCCTCGAGTTCCGAAGTCATGCCACTCCACGAACTCGAAAAACGAGCCATCTTCGAAGCTCTCGAGCGCACAAACGGCAACCGCACCCAAGCCGCCGAACTCCTCCAGATCAGCATCCGCACCCTCCGCAACAAGCTCGCCGAATACCGGGGCGACAACGAGGAAGCAGCCTGATTTTTTCGCATTGACACGCCTCCTGCGGAAATACACTCTCCGCGCCCGTGTTCACGCTCCGTCGAAAATTCCTCGCTTCCTGCGGCCAGATCATAGCCGCCGTAGCGTTGTTTTTTATCATCGGAGGCCACTGGGGAGTCCTCCAAACCGTGGCTTGGGCGAACATGATCTGGACCTACTCCACGCAGGACGGCTCAGTCCTTGCCGGTGCGAAAAAAACCTTCGACGGCGAGCACCCCTGCAATATGTGCGATTCGATCAAGGAGGCCAAAAAGCAGGAAAAGAAAGCCCCCGAGATTTTGTCGGCCACCAAGAAAATCGAACTCTTCGCCCTCAACGATGCCAAGCTCCTTCCCGTGCCCGTGAGCGCCCCGTTCCAATTTCCTCTCCCACGGAATCTCACGGCGGAATCCCGCCCGCATTCCCCAGCCACTCCCGTGCCCATAGCCTGAGGCGCGTGATTCTCTTCTAAAAACCCGGACGTTTCGTTCGGATCAACCCAAGCCTCGGGCGCCGCACATTCATTCGCGGCATCGAACATCCCGAGCTGCTCCGCGCCACCACTTTTTGCAGCCTATGTCGGCTGCAGCGCGGAGGGATAAAAACTCGAAGTTTATAAACATCAAAATTTAAATTATTTATATCATGAAAAATATTCTTTCTCTACTCGCTGCGTCTCTTGCAGCAGTCACAGCGGTGCAAGACGCATCCGCTCATATTGGTTATACTGGTCGAAATCTTGGCACATGGTCCGAAAGCGGAGGTATTTGGAGCGTTACTGGTAACAGCGGCTCTCTAATAAATGGTTCCGTGGGAATCACTCTGACGAATATTGCGTCTGATTTCGGTTGGGCCGATGCCACAGATTCGGACTATGGTGACAGTCATAAAGGCAGGTGGTTCCGCTTCACACTGAACAATCCTGGAACATTTTCCCTCTCCATCATGGGCGGGGGGACAACTTCGGGAACTGGTATAGGTGTCTATCCATTCGACAGTAATCTCGGAGCGCAGTTTTTGCCTGCTTACACGATCTATCGGGGCTTGGCCGTGGCATCTGCTCATGATAGCTCCGATGTTTCCATTGCTTGGCGTGCCGGACGCAGTTCAGGTTCGGAGGGTTCGTTGAACACTCTGGGTAGTTTTTCCATTGGAAACGATGCGGGAGACATTGGGGAGTTGGTGTATGTTGGCCACGCTGTTGACGGGACTTCCTCCAACTATGGCTCCGCATCAGGAATTCAAGGTGATGGGAATGCCGATGGATCTGTTGTCGGAACATTTTCCCTATCTGCTGGTTCTTATTCCGTCTTCGTTGGTGGAGCGAACTACAATGGTACGGATACAAGTAACTATGGTGCCAGTGTTTCACTCGGCGCGGTTCCGGAACCCTCCACCTACGCGCTCATAGGCTTTATCGTAGCCCTGTTCGCTTTATTGAACCTGCGTCGCAAAAAAATCTAAGATCGTAGCTATGGGCGTGAATTCTCTTTCCAATCCCTCGGAACCTCCCGACTTGCGTGCACACGGCGGGTTCACGCTCATCGAGCTTTTGGTTGTTGTTTCCATTATTTGCATTCTTGCAGTTCTCGGCCTTCCGATCAGTCGCGTAATCGTGGAGAAAGGAAATGCAACCAAATGCCTTGGAAATCTTCGAAATATTGGCATGGCCGCTATGTCCTACGCCGCAGACAATGCCATGAAACTTCCTATGACTTCGCACAAGGGGGCTGCAAATCAATGGGCTGTCACCCTGCAGCCCTATGCGTCGGATTCCATCAAGTTCAAATGCCCATCCGATCCAGAAAAGTCCCGCGAACGCAGTTTTGCGATCAACGACATGCTCACGCCGAATCCCTGCCAAGCCGAGTTTTTGGATTTCTCCTATCTCTCAAAAATAGACCGTCCCGCCGAGACGATCTACTTCGCCGAGTCATCGAAAGATTTTTCCACCGACCACTTCCATTTTTCGGAGTTCTACGGGGATCAAGTTCCTCCTGAATCTTTCGAGGAAATTATTGATGTCAAGAGGCATGGCGGCAATGCGAACTACCTCTTCACCGATGGTCATGCCGAGCAACTCTCCTGGGAACAAGTTAAAGAACGCCTAGAAAATCCCATAGATCGCCTGACAGACCCCACTCGCTGATCAAGTAGAAGTCGCCGACAAAAAATTTGGACGATCGTCCAAAAAAACTGCGTGAGTGTTGCTCGCCGTGTGCAAAAGAAACGCGGGGCCGGGTTTTCACCTCGGCCCCGCATGAACTGGATTCGCGCGGTAGCGCGACTTAAGACTTAATTCTTAAAACTTCCTCCTACCTCGCCATGCGGCGAAGGAGGGCGTCGGCCATGTCTGCTGGTGTGGCGGCGACTTCGATGCCGGCGGCTTGGATCGCTTCGATCTTGCCTGCGGCTGTGCCTTTTCCTCCGCTGACGATGGCGCCAGCGTGGCCCATGCGGCGTCCGGGAGGTGCTGTGGCTCCGGCGATGAAGGCTGCGACTGGTTTTTTGCAGTTTTTGCCAATCCACTCGGCGGCTTCTTCTTCGGCGGTTCCGCCGATTTCACCGATCATGATGAAGGCTTCGGTGCCGGGGTCGTCGTTGAACATTTTCACGACATCGAGGTGAGATGTGCCATTGATGGGGTCGCCGCCGATGCCAACGCAGGTCGATTGACCGTGACCACGGCTGGAAAGTTGCCAGACGGCTTCGTAGGTGAGGGTGCCGGATCGCGAGACGACGCCGACTTTGCCTTCCTTGTGGATGTAGCCGGGCATGATGCCGATCTTGCAGGCGCCTGGAGTGATGATGCCGGGGCAGTTAGGGCCGATGAGGCGGGATTTGGATTTCGCCATGGCGGCTTTGACTTTCATCATGTCGAGGACAGGAATGCCCTCGGTGATGCAGATGACGAGTTCGATTCCGGCATCCACCGCTTCGAGGATGGAGTCCGCTGCGCCCGCTGGGGGCACGAAGATCATGGTGGCGTTGCAGCCGGTCTCTTTGCGGGCTTCGTAGGTGGTGTCGAAAACCGGGACCTTGCCTTCGAAAACCTCGCCGCCACGGCCTGGAGTGACTCCGGCGACGACATTGGTTCCGTATTCCATGCAGGACTTGGCGTGAAAAGCGCCCGACTTGCCGGTGATTCCCTGAACGAGCAGGCGTGTGTTTTTATCAACGAGAATGGACATGGTTTTGAGAGGTTAGGCTGCGGCTGCTACGACTTTTTTTGCGGCGTCGGCGATGTCGGTCGCCGCTGTGAGTTTGAGTCCGGATTCGGAGAGGAGTTTCCGGCCGGCGTCGACATTGGTGCCTTCGAGGCGCACGACGAGCGGGACGGGGAGGTTGACGGCCTTCACGGCATTGATGATGCCTTGGGCGATGACATCGCACTTCATGATGCCGCCGAAGATATTCACCAGAATCGCCTTCACGCGGCTGTCTGCTACGAGGATTTTGAAGGCTTCAGTGACCTGCTGCTCGCTGGCGCCACCGCCCACATCGAGGAAGTTCGCAGGTTCGCCGCCGTGGTGTTTGATGATATCCATCGTCGCCATGGCGAGGCCTGCGCCGTTCACGAGGCAGGCGATGTTTCCATCCAGCCCGATGTAGCTGAGGCTGTGCTTGGAGGCTTCGACCTCGCGCGGATCTTCCTCCTCGATGTCGCGGTAGGCTTGGACATCCGGATGGCGGAAGAGGGCGTTGTCGTCGAAATTGAATTTCGCATCGAGTGCGAGGACTTGGTTGTCCTTGGTGATGACGAGAGGGTTCACCTCCACCATCGAGCAATCGCGGGCGATGAAAAGTTTGTAGAGGTTCTCAAAAAGCGTCGCGGCATTTTTGAGCAGGGCGGTCGGAATGCCCAGCATCTTGGCGAGCTTGCGCGCTTCGTAGGGCTGAAGGCCGATGAGCGGATCAACAGGTAGATGGAAAATCTTTTCGGGAGTGTGCTCGGCGACGGCTTCGATATCCACGCCACCTTCGGTGCTGGCCACGATGACCGGTGCGGAAATGGCGCGGTCGATGAGGATGGCGAAGTAGAGTTCTTTTTGGATTTCAACCGATTTTGCTACGAGCACCTTGCGGACGACGCGGCCGTCTTCCCCAGTCTGGTGGGTGACGAGGGTCTCACCGAGCATCTTGGCTGCGGTGTCACGAATCTCGACGGGCGTTTTGCAAAGATGAACGCCGCCTTTGAAGCCGTTTTTAAATGTCCCCTTGCCGCGGCCGCCGGCGTGAACCTGGGCTTTGATGACGAGGTCTTGAGTGTTCAAGGAAGCAGCGATTTTCTCGGCTTCCTCCGGCGTTGAGGCAACTCCACCGGGGCTGTTGGCGACGCCGAACAGGTCGAGGAGTTCTTTGGCTTGGTATTCGTGGATATTCATCTGGCGGTTTGGAAAGCGCGGAGGATAGCCACTCCCGAGCCATTTCGGCAATAGCGCAGAGATTTTAAATTTCTATGCCTTACCCACGACGGACTCCATTTTATCCAGCGCTTGGTCCAATGCTTTCTGCGGATGTATCCGGTATGCGAGGCGCGAGGCTGCGTTGGTGGCGGTTGGCGTTTGTAAAAGTTTCTGGAGCTTGTTGGCGAGGTTCTGGGCGGTGATCGAGTTGCGGGGCAAAATCTCTGCCACACCGAGCCGGTGCAAGCGTGCGGCGTTATCCGGTTGATCGAAGGAGTAGGGGATGACGACCGAGGGGAGGCCTGCCTTGATCGCTTCCGCACAGGTTCCGATGCCGCCAGCGTGAACGATAGCGCAGGCGTGCGGTAGGATGGAATGCAACGGGGCGTAGTTCACAGCTAATACCGACTCAGGCAGGTTTTGCGGCACGCTGGCGTTTCGTCCGGTAAGAAGAATTGCTCTGCGGCCAAGCATTTGAGCGGCTTCCGCAGCGGCCTTGTAAAACGATGGCTCGAAATGTGCAACGATCGAGCCGAGCGTGAAAACAACAGGCGCGCTGCCGCATTTTAAAAAATCCCGCACCACTTCGAGATCCTCACCTTGATGGTAAAATGGAAAACCAGCCTGCACTGTTTTTTTAGGCCAGTCGGGCTGCGGGGCTGCGAGAAAGTCGGGAAACATTGCCAGCGTGCCAAAGGGAGAATGCTTAGCGTCAAAAATCGGATTAGCCCCGGCAGGCAGGCCCAGCGAGAGGCGGAATCGATAATACCCGCTGGCCCAAATGCGACCTTCGATTCTGCCAAAACAATACGCGAGACGGTGCAGCCAGGGACCCAAATGCCGGAACTTGTGCAACCAAGGTGCCGGCGCCAGCACACAGGGGTCGGTGGCGGAGAGCAGCGAGGTCGGTGCCAGAACGACATTCAGCCATGGAATTTTCTCATCCGCCGCCACGATCGGCGCGGTATAAAGCAACTCGCCCACGACCAACAAATCCGCTCCCTTGGTCGCGCCACAAAGGTCCTCATGGGTTGCGGCGACATCCGCAAAAATCATGTCCCGCAGCAAACGCCGTGGACCGCGTTTCAAGTCGAAGTAATAGGCAAGTGACTCCGTATCTTCCGGAATCTCAGGACGGAGAGGGTGAAACTCCACGCCGGCCCGTGCCACATTCGCCGCATAGCCGGGAGCGGCGGCCACCACGACATCATGGCCGCGACGCGCTGCGGCAACTGCCATGGCGAGCATGGGATGCAAATCTCCGAGAGACCCGATGGATGCGAAGGCGAACCTCATTTGGCCTATCCTTGGAGCGCCCGTGCTCAAACAGCAAGGTCTGACGGCTGGAAATCCACAAGTTGAGACACGATCTCAATAATTGACGCCCGCATGCAGTTCCGTATGGTAGGCCTAATGTTCGGAGGCATTTCCCAATTCATTTTGAAATCGCAGGCATGAAGCGGACACTCGACAGCCTGAAGGTGGGCAGCCGTGCAGAAATCGAAGACTTTGCCTCGGATTGTGACCGTGCGAACCGCATGGCCACGCTGGGGTTCATTCCTGGTCGCATAGTAAAAGTAACCCGCTTTGCTCCTCTGGGAGATCCGATCTCGGTGGAAGTCGATGGCCAGGAAATCAGCCTCCGTCGGGCTGAAGCGCATATTATTCAGGTGAAGAACATCTCTGAATGAACGCGCCGGCTGAAGCAACCCCACCAAAGCGGCAAGGCCGTCCACTGGTCGCGCTCGTGGGAAATCCCAACACCGGCAAGTCCACGCTTTTCAACCGCCTCACCGGCCTGCGCCAGCATATCGCGAATTACCCAGGCATCACGGTGGAGAAAAAATCCGGCCTCCTGCGTGCGGGGGGCATCGAAATGGATATTCTGGACCTGCCAGGTTGCTACAGCCTCACAGCCGTTTCGAACGACGAGCGGGTGGTGATGGATGTGCTCGGCGGGCGCCGGGGATTGCAGAAGCCCGACCTGCTGGTCTTTGTGCTCGATGCGACAAACCTCAAGCGCAACCTGCTTCTTGTCTCGCAATGCGCGGAGTTGGGCATCCCAGCGCTGATCGCCCTGAACCAGTGCGACGCTGCGAAACGAAATGGCATTCGTATCGATGTGGACTTGCTTGCCAAGAGGCTTGGCGTCCAGGTCGTGGAAACCATCGCCACACGCGGCAACGGGCTCGAGGAGTTGAAGCGGGCCATCGTCACCGCGCTCGATGCCCCGTCCGCTCTTCCCAAAATTCACTGGCCAGACTGCATCACCCACGGTTGCGGATTGCTCCGTGCGGGTTTTCAGGGGGCAGGAAGCAACGACCTCACCCAAGCCGAGGCGCTGCGCGTCCTTTTCGACAGCGACAGCGTCTTTACCTGTGGCGTGAGTGACAAAGCCTGCGTGAAGAAGTTGCTCGATGCCGCACACAGGGAAATTCGCGAGTCCGGCTTGAATCCTGGATCTGCCGAAGCGGTGATCCATTACCGCCACCTGGAAACTCTCCTCGACGGCGTGGTCGAGGCCAGCGGGCCGATCGCCCGCTCCCACGATTCCATCGACGCCCTTTTGCTCAACCGCGTATGGGGAACGCTCATTTTTCTCGGTGTGATGTATGTGGTCTTCCAGAGCCTCTACTCCTGGGCTGGTCCCCTCATGGATTTAATCGATGCGGGAACCTCGGCCACGCAGGAACTTATCCGTCCGCTCCTTTCAGCCGCCCCGGCGCTTCAGAGCTTGGTGTGCGACGGCGTCATAGCCGGAGTCGGCGGTGTTTTGATTTTTCTTCCGCAGATTCTCATCCTTTTCTTCTTCATAGCCCTGCTGGAAGACACGGGTTACATGGCCCGCGCCGCGTTCCTTGTGGACAAGCTCTTCAGTTGGTGCGGGCTCAATGGCCGCAGCTTCGTGCCGCTTCTCTCGAGCTACGCTTGTGCGATTCCCGGCGTGATGGCCACCCGCACGCTCAGTGATCCCAAGGCCCGTCTCACGACGATTCTCATGGCGCCTTTCATGAGCTGCTCAGCGAGGTTGCCGGTTTACATTTTGCTTATTGGAACTTTCATCGAGCCACTCTACGGGCCGCTTGTCGCGGGTGCCGTGCTTTTTGCGATGCACTTCGTGGGCCTCGCGCTTGCGCTTCCGCTGGCGTGGGTGCTGAACAGATTTTTTCTGAAAATCAAAACCCAGCCGTTCATACTCGAAATGCCGGATTATCGTGTGCCGACGCTGCGGAATATTTTTCACCGCATGTGGGAACGCGGGCGCGAGTTTGTGATGCGGGCGGGAACAGTCATTCTGGCTTTCTCGATTCTCATTTGGTCGCTTCTCTACTTTCCACGCGATCCGGAGGTGAAGGAAAAAGCCACTCAGTCCTTTCTCTCTTCGGCCGCTCTCAAGCATGCGCCGGTTGAAATCCAAGCGGCATTGGAAAATCCGGAATCCAACCTCAGCACCGCTCTCGCCCACCACATCGACTCTGCCTATATCGAGCAAAGCTACCTCGGTCGATTCGGCAAGACTGTGCAACCCGTTTTCGATCCGGCCGGATTTGATTGGAAGATCACGGTCGGCGTACTCTCCAGCTTCCCCGCTCGCGAAGTCATCATTGCCACCATGGGCATTATCTACAACCTCGGTGCCGATGTGGATGAGGGCTCGGATGACCTCCGCAGCGTGCTCCGAAAAGAAAAATGGACCAGCGGACCTCGTGAGGGCCAGCCTGTCTACACGCTGCCTGTGGTGCTTGGAATCATGGTCTTCTTTGCTCTCTGCATGCAGTGCGGAGCGACTGTGGCCGTCATCGCCCGAGAATTGAATTGGCGGTGGGCTGCTTTTTCTTTTTTTGGGATGACTGCCTTGGCCTGGCTAAGCGCGGTTTTGATTTATCAGATTTCCAGCGTATGGTGAGGTCATGACCTTATTGGAACTTTTTCTGATTCCCCTTGCGATCTGTGCATCGCTGGCGTTCCTGCTGCGCGGACTTTGGAAACCGCAAACTAAAGCACAGCCCGCCTGCAGCGGGAAATGTTCCTGCAAAAACACCCTGCGCAAATGAAATTCGATCTTTATAAACGTCGACTCTACGGGATTCTCGATATGGCTTATGTTGCGCCATTTGAAACAACCCGGGTGGCCACCGAAATGCTGGAGGGCGGAGTGGAAATCCTCCAACTGCGCGCCAAGGAGTTTCAACCAGACCAGATTCTCGAGCTCGCTGTGCCTTTGGTTCCGATCTGCAAGCGCTTTGGGGTTCCCTTTATCATCAATGACCATCCTGAAGTCGTCGTGGAATCCGGCGCCGATGGCCTGCATGTGGGCCAAGATGATATCTTGGTGGAAACGGCGCGTGATTTGATGGGGCCGGACAAGATCGTGGGACTTTCCACCCATAGCCTGCTTCAAGCGGAATCGGCTCTTCGCGAAAAGCCCGACTACATCGGCTTCGGCCCGCTTTTTTCAACGCCCACGAAACCGGATTACATTTCCATCGGAACTTCGCGAATCGGTGAAGTCCATCGCCTTGTGCCCCTGCCAATCTACTGCATCGGCGGCATCAAGCTGGAAAACCTCCCCGAAGTCCTTGCTGCCGGAGCGCAACGCGTGGCCATCGTTTCGGGAATCCTCAACGCCGAAAAAATTGCTGACTACTGCAGCACCTGCCGAGCCGCGTTGGAGTAAAAACCGCCGCACTGTTTTTAGGTTTCAAGCTACTCGGCATCGTTCGGCTTGAGCGGGAGTTCGCTCTTTTTCCTCGCAGCGCCCCAGAGCACAACGCCTACGCCCAGGAGGATCAGAGTCAGGCTGGCTATCACCGGGAGGGTGATTTTTTCGCCAAGAACAAGGCTCCCTGCCAGCAAGGCCACTGCCGGTGATACATAGAATTTTGTCGTAACCACCGAGGCCGGCAGGTGCCGCAAGAGCCAGTTCATCGCTGTGAAGGCTGCCAAGGAGTGGATGAACAGCAGAAAGGCAAACGCTCCCAGCGTCCGTCCGGTGAAGTCATCGGAGTGAATCTGGCTCGCTTCCCCGAAGGCCAGGCCCAGTGCGGTCAAAAGGAGGCCGCCCAAAATCATCATCCAAGCGGCTCCTGTCACTGGTGAATCCGAGGGGGGGCTGTGACGGACAAAAATACTGCCGATCGCAAAAAGAAAGGCAGAAAGCACCAGCAGGAGCACGCCGGTTGGCGTCGAGCCCGCTGTCAATCGTGGCAGTACAATCGCCACTACGCCCGCCGCTCCGAGCAAAAGACCGCCGGACATCAGCAACGAAACCCGCTCTCCTTTCGGGCGCAGAGATTCCAGGATGGCGACCCAGAGTGGCACGGAGGCTTTGATGATCGCGGCTACGCCGGATGGGACGCCGAGTTTTTCGCCCTGCGTCACTAGGCCGACACCGCCGACGAAAAGAAAGAATGCCCCGATCGCCGCACGCTGGAGGCCTTTCATTGGAAGCAAGAAACGGCCCTGTGTGCAGGCCTGCCAGGCGATGAGAAGTACGCCGGCGCAAAAAATGTGCGAGGCCGCAAAGAGAAAGGCAGGCAGGCTTTCAACACCGATTTTCACCGCCAGAAAATTCAAACCATATCCGACATAGACGATCCCGAACGCCATGATGATCTTCCAAAGCGGGGGATGGCTGGCATCGGCAGCGTTCGAAGTCGAATCTGTTGTTGGCACCACCATGACGGCCATCACCATGCCATGCCTGACCTTCTGCGAAAGCCCGAATTCAAGGGCATCCGCAGCTTGCACCAAAAATCCAACAAGGCATGGCGAATCCGTATGAACAAAAAACGACACGCCTAACCTGTGTGTCGTTTTTTGAGCATCAACAAGGCTCCTCTCCCTACTGAAACGGGTTGGCACGCTGATTGCTTATTAGTGGCAGCCCTTGGTTTCACCAACCAAGGACACTCAACAAATCAATACAACCATGCTCATAAAAAACAAAACACTGGCACACCTTGCAGCTGCGATTCTTGCGGCAGGGTCTCTCACCCTCTCGGCGGCGTTCGCTCAAGACGCCACCACCACAGTCGTTGAAGAAACGACCACAACCACCGTCGTAAGCGAGACCACGTCTTCTGCGGAGGCTGCTGCACCAGCTGAGCCGACAACGGAACAGCGTCTCGCCGACCTCGAGGCCTATGTCAACAACTCGGCCCGCACACCGGATGTGGCATCCAAGATCGCCGGCCCTGGCCCCGGTCACAATGCCTGGCAGATGGTGAGCACGGCTCTGGTTCTCTTCATGACGCTGCCCGGCTTGGCCCTCTTCTATGGCGGCTTGGTGCGCTCAAAGAATGTGCTTTCGATCCTAGCCATGACGCTTGGTATCGCCGGACTCGTGACGATTCTCTGGTTCCTGTGTGGATACAGCCTCACATTTTCCGGTGGCAACGCCTTTATCGGTGATTTCGCGCAAGCCTGCTTCAACGGGATGCTTCCGGGCAATGTTGGCGCGGGCTACTATTGGATCTCCGACTACATCTGGGCAATGTTCCAGCTAACTTTCGCGATCATCACCCCAGCGCTTATCTTCGGAGCCACAGCGGAGCGCATGAAATTCTCCGCAGTGCTCCTTTTCACAGCGATCTGGATGTTTGTCGTTTACTTCCCGCTCGCCCACATGGTCTGGGCCGTCAACGGCTTTATGTGCGGACCCCTCAATGCCGATGCCGGCATCAAGGCAATCGATTTTGCGGGTGGCACAGTGGTTCACATGAGCTCCGGATGGTCCGCTCTTGTGCTCTGCATCATCCTCGGGCCACGCCTTGGATTCGGCAAAGTGCCGATGCCGCCACACTCCATGGTTCTCTGCATGGTGGGCACTGGAATGCTCTATGTCGGCTGGTTTGGCTTCAACGCGGGTTCCGCTCTCGGGGCTGACGCAATCGCGGCAAACGCCTTCACCAACACATTCATCTGCGCCGCCACTGCCGGTTTCGTCTGGGGTGTTGTGGAATGGATCCTCAAAGGCAAGCCCAGCGTACTCGGTTTCTGCTCGGGCATCGTCTCCGGTCTCGTTGTCATCACTCCTGCAGCTGGATTTGTCACACCAGCCAGCGCGATGATCATGGCTGTCATCGCTGGTATCGTTCCATTCTTCGCGGTCGTTTACTTGAAGAAAATGCTGGGCTATGACGACGCCCTCGACACCTTCGGCGTCCACGGCGTCGGCGGCACTTTAGGAGCTATTCTGACCGGTATCTTTGCGAGTCCTTCCGCCAACGGCGTGCTGGAAAGCATGAATCTCATGGACGGTCTCCTTCTCAACCAAATCAAAGCCTGCGTCCTGACAATCGTCCTCTCCGTCGTGGCGACAACAATCATCGCCTTGATCGTGAAATACACCATCGGCCTCCGCCCAACTCAAGAAGTCGAAGATGCAGGTCTCGACACTTCCGAGCATGGCGAAGAAGGCTACCTCATCGACTAACTCAGCACTCATAACAAGGAGACAAAAATATGAAAAAAATCGAAGCCATCATCAAACCCTTCAAACTCGAAGAGGTCAAAGAAGCTCTTGCCGACCTCGGAATCGAAGGAATGACCGTTAGCGAAGTCAAAGGTTTCGGCCGTCAAAAAGGCCACACCGAAATCTACCGCGGCAGCGAATACACCGTGGACTTCCTGCCGAAGATCAAGATCGAGGTTGTCGTCACCGACTCGCTCCTCGATGGGGCCCTCGCGGCCATCGTGAAGTCTGCCAAGACTGGCAAGATCGGAGACGGAAAAGTCTTCGTCTCGGCAGTCGAGGAGGCCATCCGCATCCGCACGGATGAAACAGGGGAAAAAGCCATCTAAGGGATAGTTTGGTATAGTGTGAAGCGGCGGGGGAATGTGAGCCCCCGCCGCTTTTGTTTTCCTTGCGGAATACAATATGGCGCGAATGCAAAGGGTTTTTCCAAAACCCGCAAAAATTTTTTTCGAACTTTGCCTTGTCCTTCCGCGTCAGTAACGGAAAACCATCTGTTAAATGATTGAACCCAGTCCCTCAGAAAAAGGATATCGTATGCCGGCCGAGTGGGAGCCCCACGAGGCGACTTGGCTCTCTTGGCCACAGCCTGATTGTAACAGCTTCCCGGGATCCTATGCTCGCGTCATTCCGACCTTCGTGAAAATGGCGGAGACGCTCGCCGAGTCGGAGATCGTTCGCATCAATGTCAGCGGTGCCGATCAGGAAAAAACCGTTCGCAAGCTTCTCCGCTCCTGTCCGCCGGAGCGCGTCGAGTATTTTCACATTCCCACCGACGAACCTTGGTGCCGCGACCACGGGCCCATTTTCGTGAAGCGCGACAAGTCGCCGCAGCTCGCCGTGCTGAATTTTGGATTCAACGCCTGGGGGTTCAAACTCTCGCCCTTCGACGAAGACAACGCCGTGCCACCCGCCGTGGCAAAGGCCCTGGGCCTGCCCATTTTCAATTTCGAAGACTTCATCCTCGAGGGCGGCTCGATCGATACCAACGGCCATGGCACGCTCCTCACCACCGAGAGCTGCCTCCTCAATCCCAACCGCAACCCCACGCTCGACCGCACTGCTATCGAGAAAAAATTGCGCGACAAACTCGGGGTAAAAAAAATCCTCTGGCTCGGCGATGGCATCGAAGGTGACGACACGGATGGCCATGTCGATGACATCACGCGATTCGTTGGGCCATCCACCGTCATTACCGCTGTGGAAGAGGATGAACACGATCCAAACTGCGAGCCGCTCCAGCAGAATCTCGACCGCCTCCACACCATGCGCCTTGCGGATGGCGAACCGCTCCATGTGCTCACATTGCCTATGCCGACACGCATCATGCGCGAGGGGCAGCGCCTGCCCGCGAGTTACGCAAATTTCTATATCGCGAACTCAGTAGTCCTGCTTCCTGTCTTCAACGAGAATAATGACGCCTGGGCAGTGTCCGCTCTGCATGAGGCTTTTCCCACTCGCCGGATCGTTCCAATCGACTGCCGCGAACTCATCTGGGGGCTCGGAGCCTTCCATTGCCTCACCCAGCAACAGCCCGCCATCGGCTGAGTTTTCAAAAATCTAGCGATGGCCGTGAGGTCGTGCTTAGGACTTCATCCTGACTGCCCGCTCGAGCAGGAACGAGGCGATGGCGCGGGAGGCGGAAGGCTTTTGAATCTGCACAAGGTTTTTCCGCCATGTCCTCCAGAGAGCAGCTTCGTTTGCCATGGCACCTTTCACAATATGCAAGATATCAGCAGGGCTGTTTGAGGCGAGGGCGCCGATCGCGGTCTGCTGGATGAGTGCGATATTGCCTTCCTCTTGACCGGGAACAATGTGGTTCACCACAAATGGAATCTGCGCGGCGATAGCCTCCTGAACGGTTGCGCCGCCCGCTTTGCCGATAAAAATATGATGCGACCCCATGAGGTCCGGCATTTTGTCTGTCCAGCCGATCAGGTGCCCGCGTTTAGGCAGTCCCGCACGCAAAAGGGCGGCATGGGCATCCTGCCGCCGGCCGGTGATGACTGTGACAGTGGCTTTCTCAATTGTGGAAAGGTGATTCAGCGTTTCGAAGGCGCGCTGAAGCGGACCACCTGGAAAAAAGAGCAGCCGCCAGTTGCCATCATGGGGAGGCGGCGCAGGAATGAATTCGTCGAATTTCAGGCCGACAGGAAAACCCAGAACATGGATTTTATCCTCCGCCACGCCATCGTTGCGCAGAACTTCCGCCGTGGGTTCATCGGCCACAATCGCTCCGTCGCATGGGTAGCGATACCATGTCTGGTTGATCATCGTCGAATCCGTAATGACCATGTAAAAAGGCATGGCCACAGCCGGGTCTTCGCGCCGGATTCTTTGCATGATGTAGCCGAAGACCGGATAAGTGGATGCAATCAAGTCGGGCTGGAACTCCCTCACCAGCGAATGCACCGCGTTCGTGAGCTGCAGCAAAAGCGGCGCCATTCCCTCGATGACCTTCGGTTGGCTGAGCATCGCAAAAACCATCTTCCAAAGCCGTGGGTAGTTATTGATGGCCGCTGCGTATCCCTTCTGGATGCACCGGTTCACCATAGGGTTCGTGCGCGTGTAGGGATCCACCACAAGCACTTCCACAGCGTTCCCAGCCTCTGCCTGAAGTGCCTGCTGGATATTACGCGCGGCGGTATTGTGACCCTCCCCCATGCTGGCGGTCAGGATCAACACACGAACTGGTCTCTTACTTGTCGGAATCACACTCAATGGATCGTCTCAAAAATACCTGCGGAATCAAGCAGGGGAAGCGTGTGCCCCGTTTTCATTCTGAAATTGCTCGACATAACAGGGGCATCGACTTGGCCTCCGAGCCGGAGTGCAAAAAAAGATATGTTCTTTCTGGAAGAGAATTTAGGCTGCAAAATCGCAAAAGCTTTCCTTTGCGTTTCAAAAAAATAACGATTCACTTCGAACTAGGTTCCTGCACATGTCTCTCCAGACCATTTTAGCAAACCTCTGCGTCTTGCCACCCAAAGCTCTGCTGATGATCTTCGCCACGGTAGTCTTGTTGGTCACAGGCCGGGATGCACGGACTTGCCTCTGCTCTGCGGGGCTGAAAGGATACTTGCTCCCATGTTGAATCAATTCAGCTCAGCCCAATTTCTTCTCGGGGAATTCCTGTTGCCCTGGGAAATTGCGATCGCCACCGTTGGCTTTCTCGCCGCTTGGCTCGTGCTTGTTGTCGCCGAGCAACTCGGTTGGACACGGCATCTCTGGAATCTTCCCCTGCTTTTTATAGCTCTCGCCATCTTCTTCGGTTCCGCCTTGGGTCTTTGCCTTGCTCCATGAAAAAAAGCACCGCTTTCATTGTCACCGCTACGGTCGTTGCTTTCGCCCTCCTGGCCGCCCTTGGGATGTATCAACGCTATTCCACTCAACCTTGGACCCGCGACGGTCAAGTGCGCGCAAACATCGTCGGAATCGCCAGTCGCGTCGCCGGTCCCATTGTGCAAATTCCCATTCGTGACAACCAGCAGGTCAAAAAAGGCGACCTCCTCTTCGAGATCGATCCTTCGACCTACATCGCCACTGTCAACAACTGCGGCGCCAAGTTGCAGCAGGCCCAAGCAGCCCAAATTCAGGCGAAACAGGAACTCGATCGCCAGACCACTCTCTATCAGACCAAAGTCAACGACCTCCGCGATCTCCAGAATGCTCAGGATTCTTATGCCGCCGCCGAAGCCACCACCGCCGCAGCTCAAGCCGATCTCCAGACAGCCCAGCTGAATCTCAGCTACACAAAAATCTTCGCTCCCGTCGATGGCTACCTCACAAACATGAACACCTCGGCCGGTACCTATGTTTACGCCGGCGAACAACTCCTCGCACTCGTCGACGCCAGCTCATTCTGGATAGCCGCCTACTTCATGGAAACCCAACTCCACCACATTCAAGAAGGCAGCAAGGCGTCCATCACATTCATCGGTCGAAATAACGAACCCTTCGAAGGCCTCATCGAAAGCACAGCCTGGGGCATATTCGACCCCGACGGCTCCACCGTGGACCTCCTCCCCAAAGTCAGCCAGACTATCGACTGGGTGCGCCTCCCCAACCGTTTCCCCGTCCGCATCAAAGTCACAGGAACTCCCCCCATCCCCCTCCGCATCGGCCAAACCGTCTCCGTATCGACATCTCCAGCCCGCTGAAAAAGCAGGCCAAGCCGCCTCTCCATTTGGACTGCTGCCCCTGAAAAAAAGCGTCTATTTTTGCCTATGTAAATGGAGGCTAATCTGAGAATTGCACTCCTGCCTTTAGAACCGATTTAAGCAACCTTAAATCAGGGGTCAGGGTTGAATGGCGCTAACTTAAGGCTGGTTTGGGATGTTTGGTCGAGGGGCGTTTCTGGGATTTCCGAGGCAAAGCGAAAATGAGTTTCTGCGTCAGGGCACGCATTTCGTCGATGATGGCATCCATCTTGCGCTGGTTGGAAATGGCCTGCTTCATGAGGTCGGCTTGTTCA
>JBILBH010000051.1:0-17685 GCA_044353785.1 Terrimicrobiaceae bacterium | reverse complement strand
CCGTGAAACCAGCCTGCCGAAAGTGCTCGAAGGATGGCACGATAAGAGCTGCGAGCGCTTTTTGATCCTGCCCGACAACCATACACTGGTCGACGAATGGAGATTCGACCAAACGCGCCTCGATCGGCGCGGGTTCGATATTTTCTCCATTGAGCAGCACGATCGTATCCTTCGACCTGCCGAGAATCTTGAGACAGCCATTGAAGGTCACCATGCCGATATCGCCGGTGTTCATCCACCCGTCGCGCAGAACGCGGGCGGTTCCCTCTGGGTCCTTGTAGTAGCCGCGCATGACCTGCAAGCCCTTCACATGAATCTCGCCGCGCATTCCACGCCCGCCGCCGGGACGCCTCGAGTCGGGATACAGGATTTCGCCATTTTGAAGATCGATGATCCGCACCTCGGTGTGCGGGTAGAGTTCGCCAACCGTCCCGATAACCAGATTTTCCCATGTCCGCACAGCCAGCACCGGTGAGGTTTCGGTCATTCCGTAGCCCTCGAGGACCGGGATTCCTATAAAGTTGAAAAACTCATCCACATGAGGCTGCAAAGCTCCGCCGCCCGATATTGTTCCGCGAAATTCCCCACCCACGACGGCGCGGAGCTTTTTGAGAACGATGCCATCGAGGAGCTTCGCCGGGACGATGGACGCCAGCCAAAGCACGGCATGTTTGAAAGCCAGGTTGAGGTTTTGAAAAAGTCCCCGGCCGTGTTCATCCAACTGCTGACCTTTGAAAAAACGCTCGGCCCGTTTGACATTGCGGGTCACGGCATAGGCAAGATGGAAAAGTCTCTGGCGAATCGGCGGGGCGGCTTTCACATTCGACAGGATTTTGAGATAGAGGTTCTCCCAAAGCCGCGGAGCTGAGGCCATGACGGTGGGGCGGACCACTTTCAAATCCTCCGCCAATCCGCGCAGCGAGGTGTAATAGGTGCCGACACCGCGAGAGATGGAAAGCATTTCAAAAGCGCGTTCGTAGCTGTGCCAGACCGGCAGGATCGACAAAGCGCGGTCGCCCGGTCGCAGGGCCAGCGGTAGGTTTTCGATTTGCGAACACATGTTCGCGTGAGTCAATTGCACCCCCTTTGGAGTGCCAGTGGTTCCCGAGGTGTAAATGATAGTGCACAGGTCCTCAGGCAAGACGGCACTGGCGCGTTCTTGCGCCGAGCGGTCGCCCGCCTGCCGCTTGCGAGCGCCCTCGGCGATCAGCTGATCCAATCGATGAACACCCTCCGCCGCGGGGATGTCATCGGATGCCATCACAATGATTCCACGCAGGTGGGGTAGTTGTGGGCGGCCATGTTGGACACGTGCCAGCATGGCCTTGTTCTCGACAAACACAAAACGGGCGTCGGAATGCGTGAGAATATAAATCAACTCTGCATCCGTGATGTCCGTGCCGCGAGGCACATCGGCGGCTCCTGCGAGAAGAATCGCGTAGTCGGAAAGAATCCACTCCAAGCGGTTATCGGAGAGAAGTCCGACATGCTCACGCGGCTCGACTCCCAGGGCTATGAGCGATGTCGCTAGATCGAGGCCACGCTCGTAGGTTTCGCGAAAGCTGAGTGGCACAAACGCGCCCGACTTGTCTTTTCTGCAAAAGCCGGGGAGCCCATCGTAGCGAAGGGCGGCATTGGAGTAAACTTGGCAGAGGGTGGATCCGTATTTCAAATCAGGCATAAAAGGGAAATGAGATGCTAACGGGTGAACCCACCGACATTAGGGAGCGTTGGGTTGGGCGATGAGTTTTCTGATCCATGGTTCATAGGAGTTCCGCGCGTTCAAAGCACGAAGGGCTCCCTTCTGATCGAAAAGAAAAACCGTCGGCAGCGCATTGATTCCAAACTGCCTTACAAGCGGCCCTGACCATCCCTTGCCATCGCATGCCGTTGGCCAATCAGGAAGGGAAACCTCTTTCAGGAATGTCGGAACCTGCTCGGGATTTTTATCCAGATTGACCGTCGCCACCTCAATACGGTCGGCGGGCAGGTTCACCAATGCGCGCCGGAAGTCCTCCATCCAAAGAAGACTCGGAGCAGCCTCGGTGGACCAAAACACCAACACAACAATCCGCCCCCGTTCTTTGGAAAGATCAAAGACACCTCCCTGAACTGTCGGAAATTTTAGAGCGAGCGGCTTATCGAGCAGGTTCAGCCTGCGAAGATCGTCCTCGATACGGCGATTCAGCGCTTCTTCTTTGGAGGTTTGGAGAGCTTCGTCTAAAAGTTGGCGTTTGAGCGGGGGGTCATTGTCGCAAATGGTCGCCACCTCGACCAGAAGGCGAGGTGCGCGACGGTCACCCGGATAACGAATCGAGTAGTTTCGGGCCGCCGCCACAAGATCGCGGCGGCGATCGGCCTCCTGTCCCTTGAGACTCTGCATGAGGAGCGAGACACGACGGAATCCCGCCTCGGCCCGTTGCGAGGGGGTAGCGGATTTATCCCTCTCCAGAGCCTGCAGACTCCGCATCGCCTCATCTAAAAGACTCTGCCTGTCCTCCATTTTTCCAACGGCGGCCTGAATGGCAGCGAGTCTCAAGCGGGCATCGAATGCACGCGGATCATGTGGATTCTCTTTGAGGAACTTCTCGATCAGCGCGGAGTGGCGGGCGAAATGAGCCTTCGCCAAGTCACGCGCCTCCTCCATATTCGTTGGCTTGCGCGCCGGTCCGGCATCCATCGAAACAATCACAGCCCAATCCTCTTCGACACCGGCTAAAACAGAGGAGGCAGCGAGCAAAAGAAGGAGCAGTGTTTTCATTCGGAAGCAGTGATTGTCGTGTAAAGGGGACGGTGGTCGCTGGCTCGACTCCACTCGCGACCGCCACCAATTCCGCTGCGGGAGAGCTTCACTTCAGGCCAGAGTTCCTCGCTGGCGAGGAGGTAATCGATGCGGGAATAAACATCCGCATCCGACCAAAAATGCGTCCAAACAAGCCCATACGAATCGCGCAAGGGAAGATCCCTCATCACAGAGCGCGTTCCGGGAATTCCGCGAATATCTTTCACCGGTGACTCGTTTTTCGTGTCGTTCAAGTCTCCAAATAGAAGGAGGTTTACAGAGGAATCCGACTGCAGAATCGAATCCAGATGCGCCCGGACGATCAACGCCTCCCGGGCTCGGAATTTTTTTTCATCAAAGGCCGGAACGGCACGGCGCGATTTCAAATGAACCCCAACAAGGCGAAGTTGATATTCGGGCGAGATCTCCACTGTGGCATCAAGAATTCCCCTCGCCATTCTTTCATGGCGGCCATCGAGTTCAAAGGCCAGATCCGGCTTGGAGTTGCGAGACACGATTGGAAACCGACTCAGAAGGGCGATATGCCGCGCCCCTTCACTCGAAGCGACCCACTCCGCGTGTGGAAAAACCATTCCTGCAGCCGAAAGCCGCTCCTGAAAATCGGTCAGCATCGTCCGGTCGCCGATCTCCACTACGCCCAGAATATCTGGTCGAATGCGCTTAAGCATCGCAAGCAAAGCCGAAATCTCAGACTCGGGCTTCGGCGCATTCTCGACCCGCCGGCCATCGACGAGACGCGGCATGAGCAGGTAATTCTCCAGGTTGTAGTAGGCCACTACAACTTCCTTGGCCGCGAGGGGCTGAAGGCAAAAAATTAAAACCCAGCAAAAAATCCCGCAGGGCGACATGTCGATTCGCCGTGTGGGCTCAGGCCGGCTTGTGAGGCTGCTTCTCTGCCGGCTCTTTGATCTCGAGTTCGGCAGTGGATTTGTGAATTTCACGCTCAAAATCATCACGAGCCCGCTTGAACTCACCCAGACTTTGACCAATCCCGCGGGCCAGCTCCGGAAGCTTTTTAGCCCCGAAAAGCAACAGCACAATGACGAGAATAAAAACGATTTCAGGCCAACCCGGCATGGACAGGGCAAACAATGGTGAGTTCATATTCCAAGTCATTACGCCGGATATCCCATGGATGCAATTTAATAGACAAAGAAGCAGGTGAAAAATCAGACCCATCTTCAGATTGCTGAAGAAGAACGTAACTTAAAAAACCTTCTCTCTCCGCGACTTTTGGGAACGGATTGCCTACTAAACCGTCACCGCTCGAAGCAGAGAGTCATCGCAGCTTTTTAGCAGGCTTTTTTGTCGCTACTGAGGAAACCAGAGATCAAAAAGAGAGCAGCGGCAGCGCAGATGGCGGAGTCGGCGATATTGAAGGCGGGCCAATGGCCATACCACGGAAGGATGACATCCAGAAAATCAACGACATATCCGTGAATGATGCGGTCGGTGAGGTTGCCCAACACTCCAGAGACAAGCAGGGCGGCACCGAATCGCGAGGGGGCGTCGGTGAAGGCACCCCGCCGCGCGAAGATAGCAAGGAGGATCAATGCAGCCGAGGCGAGAAGCAGGAAAAACAGATTGTTGTTTTTAAACATGCCAAAGGCCGCTCCGGTGTTGTGCACTTGAACAAGGTAGAAAAAGCCGGGAATCACCGGCACGAACTCGTCTGTGGAAATAAATCGCAGAACGAGCCACTTCGTGACTTGGTCGAGCAGGTAGAGCGGCAGACTGACTAGCAAAAGAAGCTTCATCCGACAACAGTGAGCGCCTCCTCACAGCGGGCGCAGAGGGTTGGGTGGTTTGCACTGGTGCCGACTTCCGGACGATGACGCCAGCAGCGCTCACAGCGGGCGTGCGGGGTTTTGGAAATCTCAACAGAAGCATTGTCGGCCGAGATGACTTCAAGATCGCTCAGGATGAAAACCTCCTCCAATTCGATCTGGAGCGGTTCGAGCACAGTGACCTCCGATGCGGTGGCCGAGAGATTGACCCGAGCTTCAAGTGCGCTGCCGATTTCCCCGGCTTTTTGCGGTTTTTCCACGGCTTGGGAAATCCGGCTTCGGATTTGCAGAAGTTGATCCATGGTTGCGACGGCACCGGAATTCGTCCATCGCGCATCGGGTTTTGGAAAATCCTGCAAGTGGACGGATGTGCCGGGCTGGAAATAACCCCATGCCTCCTCAGCGGTGAAGGCAATGATCGGAGCGAGAAGGCGGGTGAGCGCATCCAGCACGCTGTGCATAGCGAACTGCGTCGCTCGGCGGCGTGAGGAACCGAGTGCGTCACAGTAGAGGCGGTCTTTGGTGATATCTACATACAGGCTACTGAGCTCAACGGCGCAAAATTGATTAATAGTGTGATAGACACGGTGGAATTCCAATTTCTCGTAAGCATCGAGGCAGGTGCCCACGACCTCTTGGAGACGGGCGAGAATCCAGCGGTCGACAAAGGTTAGGGATTCCGGCGGGGGGGGATTTGTTGCGTCGTAGTCGTGAAGATTCGCCAAAAGGATCCGCAGTGTGTTGCGAACGCGCCGGTAGGAATCCGACAAACGCGTGAAGATTTCCTCGGAGAAAGGAACATCGTCCGTGAAGTTTACACTGCTGACCCAAAGGCGCAGGAGGTCTGCGCCATATTTATTAACATAATGGTCGGCGTCGGTGGGCTTCTGGTAGCCGCCTGCTGCGGACTTCGAGATTTTTTTGCGGGTGTCGACATCCATCACGAACCCATGCGTGAGAACGGCTCGGTAAGGAGCGCAGTCATTCAGGGCAACAGAAGTCATGAGTGAACTCTGAAACCATCCGCGATGTTGGTCGGTGGCTTCGAGATAGAGATCAGCAGGGAAGCCGAGCTCGGGGCGCTGGCGCATAACGGTCTCGTGGCTGAGGCCCGAATCCATCCACACATCGAGCGTGTCATTGCGACGAGTCGTGCCTGCGGGCAGATCGACAAGGGCGCACCATGCGGCATCATCCATTTCAAACCAGGAGTTCGTGCCTTTTTCGGAAAAAATATCCGCGACCTTGCAGATGACTGCTGGATCAAGGATCGGCTCGCCTTTGGCATCGTAGAAAACCGGGAGTGGCACGCCCCAAGTGCGTTGGCGCGAGATACACCAATCAGGGCGGGACTCGACCGTTCCGCGAATGCGGTTGCGTCCCCAGTGTGGGAGCCATGTCGTGGCATCGACCTCTTCGAGGGCCTTGGCGCGGATGTTTTCGATGCGGATGAAAAACTGCTCGACGGCGCGGAAGATAATGGGCGTCTTGGAGCGCCAGCAGTGCGGGTAGGAGTGTTCGTGTGCTCCCTGTCCAGCAAGGGCGCCTTTTTGTTTTAGGAGCTCGATGATACCGGCATTCGCCTCGAAGACATTTTTGCCGACGAAATCAGGCAAGCCGCACTCCTCGGTATAGCGCCCGTAGTCATCGACGGGCGAAAGCAGGTTCAACCCCCGCTCCATGCCAAGATGGTAGTCGTCCTCACCATGGCCCGGCGCGATGTGGACACAGCCAGTTCCGGTATCCAGCGTCACAAAAGGCGCAGTATAAACAGTCGCGTGGCGAGGCAGAAATGGATGACTCGCCTCCAACCCCTCCAATGCGGAGCCGGGGATTATTTTTTCGATGGCGACCTTTTCAGCTCCGGTGGCTGCGCAGAAAGACTCCAAGAGCGCCTCGGCGAGAATGATTGTTTTTTCGGCGCCCTCGAGAAGCACGCGGGCCACGGCGTATGAGTGGCTGGCATTTACCGCGATGGCGAGGTTCGCTGGCAGGGTCCATGGCGTGGTCGTCCAGATCACAATGGAGGCCTTGCCGGCGAGTTCTCCGCTTACGAGCGGGAAGAGAACATAGACGGCTGGCGAGATTTTATCCTGATACTCGACCTCGGCTTCAGCGAGAGCGGTCTGCGCACCGGTGCTCCAGAGGACGGGTTTTTTCTTGCGATAGACGAGGCCTTTTTCAACAAAGCGGGCAAAGGACCTGATCATGCCTGCTTCGTAGGAGGGATCGAGGGTGAGATAGGGATGCTCCCAATCGCCGAGGACACCCAGCCTACGGAATTGGCGGCGCTGGATGTCGATGAATTTGCGGGCGTATTCCTCCGAGCGGCGGCGCACCTCGGCTGGAGTGAGACCGGCGGAGGATTTGACCACGCGGAACTCGATCGGGAGGCCGTGGCAATCCCAGCCCGGAACAAAGGGAGCCCGGAAGCCTGCCATCGTTTTGGATTTAACAACGAAGTCCTTGAGAATCTTGTTGAGTGCCGTTCCCATGTGAACATCACCATTCGCGAAAGGGGGACCATCGTGCAGAAGGTAGAGAGGAGCATCCTTGCGGCGCTCTTGGATTTTTTCGTAAAGCCCCTCCCTTTCCCACTTGGCGAGCATTTCAGGTTCGCGCTGGGCCAGGCCGGCCTTCATGGGAAAATCGGTTTTCGGAAGATTGATCGTGTTTTTGTATCCGCTCATGAGAAGCGAAAACGATTATCAGTCGATCATCGGCGGGTCAACGCCACCAAATGGGGGTCCGCGAGCTTAGGAAGACGATGTCGTCCCTTTGCGCATCAAATCTCCGAAGGCCAGAGAGGCGGGGAACCCCTCCGGAAGACGAACGGGTCTGCCGGCGGGCATCTGAACCAAGGCCAGCGCCTGTCGGCATTTCACAAGCTGGGCACCATCCAAGGGGCGACTGACTTCGAATTCCACCCAAAAACGGACACCACTCCACTCGACAACGCGCCCCTCGACGCGGAGAACATCGCCAAGTTTTGCCGGGCGCTTGTAATCGATCTCTGTGCGACTCACCACAGCATGGATGCCCGTGCGCTCGATCTCCGCAAAGTCCATGCCCATTTGAATCGCAAGCAAAGTGCGGGCGGTTTCTATGAAACGGAGATAGACGATATTGTGAACCACCCCACCCGCATCAGTATCGAAATACATGACCCGCACTTCAGTGGAGATGCGACAGTTGTCAGGGATGGGCTGTTCCATGGAAAAGGGCAGCGCTTTATTTGATCTCGGAGATGCGTTTTTCGAGGTTCGCATCTGGCATGACAGCGAGGGCCTCTTGGAATTTCGCCACGGCCAGGTTCTTGTCCGTGCCGTTAAGCAGCGTATTCCCCTCATCGACGAGTGTGGAAAATTTGGCAATCTGGCTGTCGGCGTAAGACTTGATGCTCTCGAGAGCTTGCGTTGTTTTGAAACCAATTTGACGTGCAGACGGCATAAGAGCGGTCACCCCTTCGATAGCGGCCTTGTAGTCCCGCTCAGTCAGCCGCGCTTGAAGAGTTGGGAGGGCATCCTTCAAAGTGACACAGGCATCGAATGCGGGTGAAGGAAGCCAGATTCCTGCAGGAGGAGATCCCGCGCGAAATACGGCGAGTTTGGAGGTCAAGCTACCAATCTGGCTCGTGAGATCCGCAGGCGCAGTTGGCAGGATACCTTTGGAGAGAGATTCCTCATTCCAAAGGCTCTCAATGCCCAGTTTGAGAGCATCAATTTCCTTTGTGAGTTCAACAGCAATATCCGCTTGGCGGAGGACACTGGTTGTGCGCGGACTGGGGTCTGAAAGAGACTTGAGCTCATCAAGAAGAGGAGCTGCGGCACTCGGGGAGAGGGGCGACTGAAGTTTCGCCAGGATTGCATCCTGCTCCTCGCGAGAAACAAGCTTGGCACACTCCAATCGCATGGCGTCAAGACGGGCTTGGAGTGAGGCATCGGATGCTGCGAGCTCGGTGAGTTTTGCAAAATCCGCGTTTGAGTTGAGATCAAAGTCTTTTTTGATTTTTGCGTCAGCAATGGCTCGGCGGAGGCGGAATTCGATTTTCTGTATTTCCAATTGGCGGTATTTTTCGTGGGTCTCCCATTTGTCAGGACGGATCATGACCTCACCCGCGTCATATCGGCCGGCGATTGCTTGGAGTGGTTTGAGGTATTCCGAAATTACGGTCCCAGCGGCTGGCACGGCAGCGATGGCCGTCTTCATTTCATCGATGCTTTTCTGGAGTTCGCTCCGCTGAGAGTCCTCGATGAGCTCGGTGGGCGTTTTGGGCTGGAGAATGAGCTTCACAATGCGAGCGGAGGGAATCTGCGTGTCTTTACCGCTTGGGAGGCGAAGAACAAAATATCCCGCTCCAGCTGATCCCCGTGCCGTGCGGTCGGTGAATGCGCTAAATTTCACCACTTCGGCTTCGGATGGCTTAGACCAAGGCTGAGGCTTCACCAAAGCGATTCCTGCAGTTTGCACTATGGTATTTCCATCCCTGTCTTGGGCATGAACCGGAAAAAGCGCCGCGATGGCACAGATGAGGGCTAAGCGTAGAAAATGAGGCATTGGGTCACTTTGTCATTTCCAAGCTGAGAAGGGCAAGCCTTCGGATTCTCGGAAAAATTTCGCCTCAACGAAGCCCTTCGATGACTCTGCGAATATCCACCTCGGTGACGGCATCCGAGACAAACGCTTCCCCCAATCGCCTCAACAGGACGAAGCGAGTTCTGCCAGCTGCGAATTTTTTATCCTTTTTCAATGCGAAGACAATAGCCTCGGTTTCAATTGAATCGTCGAGGCGCAACGGGAGTTTGTAAGAAGCGAGTGCCGAGCAAATTCTTGCAGCTTCCTTTTCAGTTAGTCCCGATTTTTCCACAGAAAGCCGACAAGCTGCCAGAAGTCCGAGACTGATTGCTTCACCATGGAGGAGCTTGCCGTAACCCGCCGCCGCCTCGATGCCGTGCCCGATGGTGTGGCCAAAGTTCAGCAAGGCGCGAAGTCCTTTCGTTTCGAATTCATCCTCCGCGACGATGGCAGCTTTGATTCCAACATTTCGCGCTATAAAAGAGGGAAGGTCATCGTGAGCATCGAGCATCGAGGGATCCCGAATTGCAGCGTGCTTGATGACCTCGGCGAAACCCTCATTGAATTCGCGCTCTGGCAGGCTGCGGAGCGTGTCCGTATCGGCAATCACAAGCCGAGGTTGGTGAAACGAGCCTATCAGGTTTTTGCCCCCGACGGCGTTGACTCCCGTCTTTCCGCCAACCGAACTGTCCACCTGCGAAACGATGGTGGTGGGAATCTGAATGTAGGGAATTCCCCGGTAATAAACGGCAGCTGCAAAACCAGCCAGGTCTCCCACGACTCCCCCACCAAGCGCGATGAGGAGTGAGGAGCGATCGAGACCGGCTTCGATCATGGCGTCGCAGATAAATCCCAGTTGGGAAATCGACTTCGAGGACTCGCCTGAGGGAACCGTGACGCGCACAGGCTGAAAGCTCGCTTGGGAGAGAGAGCGCTCGACCACATCGGCGTAAAGCGGACCGACATTCGAGTCAGTCACCACCACGCAACGGCAGGGCTTCGACACGCGGGAAATCAACCCGCCGCTGCACGAAATCGCCCCGGCACCGATGAGAACTTTGTAGGGCGCTCGGGATAGTTCAACGGAGACTTCAAGAAGCGAATTCATTGCGAAACTCCCAACCGGGCAAGTGCCCCTTCCTGATCGTCGGCAATCACGAACAATTGATCCAGACGGACCAACTCGAAAAGCGTGGCCACTTTTTTTTCCAGACCAAAAAGCGCCAGCTTACCGCCGAATTTTGCCGCATCCTTGAGGTATCCGATAAGGACCGCCAGTCCACTGGAGTCGATATAGCCAACCCGCTTGAAGTCGATCAAAAGCACAGGCGTCTGGGCATCGGCACAGGCCTGTAGTTCCGATTTCAGCGGACCAGAGGAGTGGAGGTCGATCTCCCCCGTCAATTCCACCAGCGTGAATGCGGGCAGCGACATTTTCGCAATCGTCATGACTCTTTCTAAACGCGGAGGAATTTTGTGAAAAGAACCGATTCGGCCCGATAAGGAAAAAACTGAATAAGGTTGTCAGCGTCCGAGTTTGTGGCAGATTGCGACCGGCAACTTGCCTGGAAAGGAGGGGGAAAAATTATCATGAAATTCGCAACTATCGCTGCCGTGGCAGCTCTCGCGATCGCAGCTCTTGGATTGGGCGCTTGCGCCAGCAAGCCGAAACCGGCACCTGCTCCGAGCAAAATCGGGACATCCAAATAATGTCGATCTTTAAGGCCGGGTGGAACGCTGTTCCGCCCGGCCTTTTACTTTTTTATTGGCAAATGAACCCGCGCCGGATTCCTAAGAATTCGCGAGAAGCCCAAATCCCGCACCGAACAGAAAATGAAATCTATAAAATCAAAAAACACATCCCCCGTTGTGGGAGTCGTCATGGGGAGCCGATCGGATTGGAGCACCATGAAGGAAACTTCGGTGTTTCTGGAGAATCTCGGCATCGAGCATGAATGTCGCATTGTCTCCGCGCACCGCACGCCGGATTTGCTATCGGAATACGCCAAGTCGGCACACAGGCGCGGTCTGCGCTGCATCATCGCGGGAGCCGGCGGGGCCGCCCATCTACCGGGAATGCTCGCTGCGCACACCCACATCCCTGTGCTGGGTGTTCCGGTTGAGAGCCACGCCCTGCGGGGACAGGACTCGCTTCTTTCCATCGTGCAAATGCCGGCAGGAATTCCCGTGGCAACATTTGCCATCGGCGTGGCCGGTGCCAAAAACGCAGCCCTCTTTGCCGCAGCCATCCTGAGCTGGGATGTGCCGACCGTCGCCAAAAACCTCCTCGCTTTCCGCAAGGGGCAGACGGATGAAGTCCTCGCCGCCATTCTCGATTGAAAACCCTCATCCTTCAGCCCGGAAATGGAATTCCCGAAGCCGTCTCCATACTCAGGGAAGGCCTGCCCGTGGCACTGCCGACTGAGACGGTCTATGGATTGGCGGCGGACGCCCTTTTGCCGGATGCCTGCGCCCGCATTTTTGAAGCGAAAGAACGACCACTCAGCGACCCCCTGATTGTTCACCTGCCCGCGAGAGACTGGCTCTCGCGCATCGCGCTCCCCTCCCCCCTGGCGCTTGCACTGGCTGAAACCTTCTGGCCCGGACCACTCACTCTTGTTCGGCCACGGCAAGCATCCGTTCCGGATATTGTCACGGCTGGCCAAGACACAGTAGCCCTTCGCATGAGTGCACATCCGGTTTTTCAACAAGTCGTGGAAACATTCGGCAAGCCGCTGGCCGCTCCGAGTGCCAATCGATTCGGCAGGATCAGTCCGACCACTGCAGCCCATGTGATGAGCGAACTGGAGGGCCGCATCGGGCTGATTCTCGATGGCGGTCCGTGCGCCCATGGCATCGAATCCACCATCGTCCATGTGCTGGAGGATCGCCTGCAAATTCTGCGTCCGGGACCAATCACTGAAGACGAGCTTCACGCTTTTGCCCCGGTTTTTCATGGCCCGGCGGGCGTTGCCGCCCCTGGTGGGCTGAAGAGCCACTACGCCCCCCGCACGAAGCTCGTCATCGAGCAACACCCGAGAGCAAGAGGGCCTCGCAACGGACTTCTCTCATGGTCACAGAGCGGCGAGGGATTTTCCCAAACAGAGTTTCTCAGCTCCTGTAACGATCTTCGCGAGGCCGCAGCAAATCTCTACGGTTCCATGCGCCGCCTTGACGAAGCCGGTCTCGACCTCATCATCGCCGAGGCGTTGCCCGAATCCGGAATTGGGGCCGCTATCATGGAACGCCTTCGCAAGGCTGCCGCCTGATGAACGACGGAAAAAAACTCAACACCCGGGCCAGCGGAGTGATCGCTGCTGCCGTCATGCTCAGTCGCGTGCTGGGTCTCGTGCGCGAGGTCCTCTTCAACGCGCTTTTTGGAACGGCTTCCATGGGTCTTTTTCTCATCGCCTTTCGATTACCGAATCTCCTCCGCGACCTTTTTGCTGAAGGTGCCCTCTCAACCGCCTTCATCACGGTCTTTTCCCAGAAACTTGAAAAAGAAGGCTCCGCGGCAGCTTGGGCGCTCGCTTCCAAAATGCTCACACTGGTGACCGTTTTTATGAGTGCCGTAAGCCTGCTCGGAATCCTCTTCGCAGCCCCACTGGTGAATTTGCTCGCGCCGGGATTCGACCCGCAAGACGCGGCTTTTACGATCCTTCTGACCCGGATCATGTATCCATTCATTTTAATGGTTTCACTCGCGGCACTTGTGATGGGCATTTTAAATTCGCGCCAAGTTTTCACCGCCCCTGCGTTGGCCTCGAGTTTTTTTAACATCGGCTCGATTGCCGGCGGCGTCTTCTTCGGCTGGATCATCGACCCCTCGTTCGGATTAAAAGCATTGAGCGGTTTGGCCATCGGAACACTCATCGGCGGGTTTCTTCAATTTGCCATGCAGCTTCCCAGCCTGCACCGGGCCGGATTCCGCTTTCTACTGGACTTCCGATGGAATGATTCCGGCATCAAACGTACCCTCCTGCTCATGGTGCCATCGGTCATCGCCGCCAGCGCGGTGCAGGTGAATGTGCTGGTGAACTCACGCTTCGCGTCCTATGCCGGCGCCGAAGCCGTGACTTGGCTGAACAGCGCCTTCCGCCTCATGCAGCTTCCTCTCGGCGTCTTCGGCGTCGCGGTAGCCACGATCACACTCCCCGTCGTTTCGCGTATTGCGGCGGATGCCGACACAAGCCGCTTCGGCCCGACTCTCGGGCGGGCGATGCGACTGGCCGTTTTTCTCACACTGCCCTCAGCCATCGGGCTGTGGTTCCTCGCCGAACCAGTCATTCGCCTCATCTACGAGCACGGACTCTTCGTCAAAGACGACACCCTGCAAACGGCCTTCGCGCTCCAATTCTACGCGATTGGCCTTGTCGCCTACTCGTGCATCAAGGTGCTCTCCCCCGCATTTTATGCCATCAACCGCAAGTGGACGCCGATGCTTGTGAGTTTCGGATCCGTCGCATTAAACCTCGTCTTGAACTACCTCTTCATGTTCCGGCTGGATTTAGGGCACAAGGGCCTCGCCCTCTCAACATCGATCTGCGCTGTGCTGAACTTCATAGTGCTTTATATTCTGATGCTCTCCTCGGCAAAAAATCTCGAGAGTGGAAAATTCCTCGGCACATTGATCCGTTGTTTGGCGGCAACCATCCCGCTTGCACTCGCCTGCCATGCCGTCCTGACTTTCGGTCCTGTCCTTCTCACCGGCACAGGCCTCGCAAGCCAGATTGCGCTTGTGCTGAGCGCCATTTTTGCAGGTTCGGTGGCTTATTTCCTGAGTTGTCTTCTCCTGCGGGTGGATGAGACCTCCGCTGCGATGGGAATCATCCGGCGAAAGATCCTCAAAAAGTAACACCCCCTGTAAAAGTTGAAGCCCGTCGCAGCGAGTGCTACAACGGGCTTCTGTTCCCCCCAGAACGAGATCAAATTAACATCACCACTCACGGGCGCAAGAACTTTTTTCAAATTTTGTGCACCCAGCCCGGCGAGAAGAAAACACCCAGTGCAGGGATAAAAAAACTGGTTTGATCCTCCGCCCCGTTCCAAAATCGCAGCGTTATGAATCCCGTATTTCCTTCCGCCCTGCTTGAAAAAGTCCGCCAACTCAAAATCATCGCCGTCGTGGTCATCGACGATGCGAATGATGCCACGACACTCGCGCAGGCCTTGCTGGATGGCGGGATTTCCGGGATCGAACTCACGCTCCGCACTCCGACCGCTTTTGAATCCTTGCGCCGCATCCGCGAGCAATTCCCCGAAATGATGACAGGTTTGGGCACGGTGCTCACAACCGAGCAGGTGGACAAGGCCGTTAACGCAGGAGCCGCTTTTGCAGTCGCTCCGGGCTTCAATCCAAACATCGTTCGTGCGGCAAAATCCGCCGGCCTGCCTTTCGCTCCGGGCATCGTAACCCCGTCGGATGTCGAAGGCGCGGCCGAACTCGGTTGCAACCTGCTGAAATTCTTCCCAGCAGAGCCAAGCGGAGGCATCGCATACCTGAAGTCCATGTCAGCCCCCTATGCGCACCTCGGCTTGGAATACATCCCCCTTGGCGGCTTGGATGAAGGAAATTTCACCAGCTACCTGTCATTGAAAAATGTTCCGGCGGTCGGTGGGTCTTGGATCGCTCCGCGCGACCTGATTCAGAAGAAAGATTGGCCGACGATCACCGCAAATGCCCAGCGGGCTTTGGAAAAAATCCGCGCGCTCTGAGACTTCTCGAATCCGGTCGGCGTCCAGCGGTTTCCTCAGGCGGTGAAGAGTTCCGCACCATGGTGGTTCATGGCAGGCACTGAAACCGGTTCGGGATACTCGAAGATTTTTCCCTCGTAGTTGCGAATCACGATTTTTTCTGAATCGTGATAGACGACATAGTTCGGATTAATCGGCACCTTGCCGCCACCACCAGGAGCGTCGATGACATATTGAGGAATGGCATAGCCACTGGTGAAACCCCGCAGGGACTCAATGATCTCGATACCTTTTGCAACCGAGGTACGCAGGTGCGAGGAGCCTCGAATGAGATCGCACTGGTATAGGTAATACGGCCTCACGCGGCAAAGGAGCAGTTTGTGGATTAGCTCCTTCATCACAGCCGGGCTGTCATTCACGCCTTTGAGCAGGACACTCTGGTTACCAAGCGGAATGCCGCTGTCGGAGAGGCGGCCAAGCGCTTCACGAACTTCGCTCGTGAGTTCACGCGGATGGTTCACATGCACACTCATCCACAGCGGATGATACTTGCGCAGCATGGCGCAGAGTTCCGGCGTGATGCGTTGCGGAAGAAAAATCGGAACCCGGGTTCCGATTCGCAGGAACTCCAGATGCGGAATGGAACGCAATCGTTGAAGAATCGCCTCCAGCCGCGAGTCCGAAAGCAAAAGGGCATCGCCGCCGGATAGCAGCACATCCCGGATCGCGGTATTTTTTTCGAGGTAGCGGAATGCCTCCTCAAAATCGGTGACCAACTCCTGCTCCCCCACCCCGCTGACGACGCGACTGCGGGTGCAATAACGGCAATAAGAAGCGCAGCGATCCGTAACGAGGAACAAAACACGGTCCGGGTAGCGGTGAACAAGACCTGGGACCGGCATGTGCGAGTCCTCCCCGCAGGGATCGGCCATGTCATAGGGTGAATCGTAGCCCTCTTCGATGCGGGGAATCACCTGCTTACGAATGGGGCAGTCCGGATTGTTGCGCTCAATGAGATTGAAGTAATGCGGCGTGACGGCCAGCGCCAACTTGGTTCCCGCAAGAAGAACACCCGCACGCTCCTCAGCGTTGAGTTGAAGATGATCCTCTAAGGCAGCCAATGAGGTGACACGATTCCGCTGCTGCCAGCGCCAATCTCCCCACTCTGAGGATTGAGCATTTTTCCAGTAACCGGGGGCATGGGAAATGAATCGCGGAACTGGCACAGCGGGCGGTTTGGACATTTGATGTTGCATGAGGCTACGACGATCACTGCGAGTGTCAACGCGGACATTAAGCTTTAGCTGCCTTCAGTGCAGCCTCCCGCTGCGAATGAGGTATTCCTTGCGGTAGGTGCGCGGCGAGTTTCCAAATCGCCGCCGGAAGCAGCGGGAGAAATAAAATTCGTCATCAAATCCGCAGGTGTTGGCGACCTCTGAAATGGAGTCGCTGGTTTCGATCAAAAGTCGGCACGCCTCCTGAAGCCTCAACTCCAGGGCGTAACGCGCCGGGGGGATTCCCATGGACTCGTTCCAACGGCGCTGAAAGGTGGAAACCGACATGTTGCATCTGCGAGCGAGGGACTCCAGATCCGGCGGCGATTGCCAGTTGGTTTGGATGGCATCGATTGCCTTGGATACAAGGGGCGAGGCGGATACATGCGGAGGTAGAAGGGTTTCCAGAATAAGCCGCTCGGCGATGCGGTCGATACGTGCTGATTTTTCCTTGGCGGCAAGACACCTCGCCAGTTCTTCAAGAAGCGGCCTGAGCGAAGAAGGATTCGAGATCGGCCACACAGGTCGCGCATCGTCCACAAATCCGCATTGCACAAATCTCGGCAGCAGCTCGAGAGAGTAGACGAAGTAAAGCTCAGTCCAGAATTCATGGGGCTCGGAGGGGCCGTATTCCAAATAATCGCAATCCAACTGCGTGATCACAGAGGGAGCCTCAACCTTCCAGCAGCGCCCCTTCCTGTGAAACTCGCCGCCACCATTCAGGATGAGAGAAAAATTTGCTGTGTCGAATTGGCCACGCACCCAACCGGTCTTGCGCTCAATCAAACCGATATGGCGGAGCGGAAGCAGGGAACGAAGCGAATCTTCAGGAGGGAGCCAGTTTTTGACCGGAAAAGACAGGTTTTTGAAATGAATGTCCATGGAGAGATCGAATGGAGTCTGCGATGTAGAGCATTCTTCAAATGAAAACGCCAAAAATTTTATTCTTTCAAGGCGGCTGGGACGGCCACCAGCCTGAACAGATCGTCCATAAGTTTAGCACTGCACTGATCGGGCAGGGCTGCAAAACAGAGACAATCACCAGTCTGGAACGCCTTGCCGACACGGACTGGCTCAAGACATTCGAGGTGATCTCTCCGTGCTGGACGATGGGCAGGCTTTCCCCCGAGGAGAGTGCCGGCCTTCGCCGTGCAGTGCATGAGGGCGTGGGCATTGGAGGAATCCATGGCGGCATGGGAGACGCCTTCCGCGGAGACCTTGACTATCAATGGATGGTTGGCGGGCACTTTGTCGGCCACCCCCATGTTGGCGATTACTCTGTTCGGGTCACCCATAGTGACGACGCGATCATGCAAGGCCTACTGCCGGAGTTCCCTTACCAGTCCGAGCAATACTACATGCTCATGGATCCAGGTGTCCGCGTGCTTGCCGAGGCGGACTACTCGTTCGAGGAGCGCACCTGCACAATGCCGGTGGTATGGAAAAAACACTGGGGCAAGGGCCGCGTCTTCTACTCGGCACTCGGACACGAACCCGCCGAACTCGATCGTTATCCCGCCGTTTTCCGGATGTCCCTGAAAGGCATCCTCTG
>JBILBH010000009.1:0-61683 GCA_044353785.1 Terrimicrobiaceae bacterium | reverse complement strand
TTCGACCCCCCACCCTCCCAAAAGCGAGGCGAGGATGGGACTGGGAACGAATGTGCACTCGAAACGATTGTAAAGCGTGGTCACATATTTGCGGCAGGTCTCCTCGGCGATCGAGACGGCGAGAGGTCCCATGAATTTGCCAACCGTGCGCAGGATGGATTCCGAAAAGTGCGAGTGGTAAAAGCCGACCACGGGGATATCGAGCCCCCGCCCCGAGGCGATGGCTTTCCATGCGACTTGATAGGGGTCGCCGGATTCGATGATGTCCGGCCTTTCTTTTTCCAGAACCTCCTCGATGAGGTGGAGCTTCGTAAGGGCGCGGTAACGGGAGGTGTGGGAGAGGAGCTGCGAGGCGATCGTGTAAATACGGATGGCGCCGTGGCTGACTGATTCAGTCTTTTCACCCGGAACAATGATGACATGACGACAGTCCGGCCTGTAACGCCGCAGAAAAGCGCTCTTCTGCTCGATATACCGTCGAACGCCCCCGCTGACAGGCGAGTAGAACTGCGTGAGGTCGCAAATTTTCAAAAGCGGCGTCGTTTACTCGGAATCCGCCAGCCAGCGTTCAGCCTCAATCGCCGCCGCACACCCCTGCCCTGCGGCGGTTATGGCTTGCCGGTAGACATGGTCGGCCACATCGCCTGCGGCGAAAACCCCCGGCACATTCGTGCAGGTGCCGCCGGTTTGAACCAGGTAGCCGTTCGAGTCCGTGGTGAGGCTTTTGCGGAAGGGTGTGGTGTTTGGTTCGTGGCCGATAGCGACGAAAACGCATTTGAGGGCCAGCTCGGATGTCGTGCCGTCCTTGAGATTTTTAAGATGGATCCCGCTGACCTCACCAGCCTCGTCGGTAATGTAGCCGGTCACGGCCGAGTTCCAGACTGGCTTGATTTTGGGATTTGCCAGCGCCCGGTCGGCCATGATTTTCGAGGCGCGAAGAGTGTCGCGACGGTGGATGAGATACACTTCCGATGCAAAGCGCGTGAGGAATGTCGCCTCCTCGCAGGCCGAGTCGCCGCCACCAACAACGCAGACGGGAACGTTGCGGTAAAAAGCGCCGTCGCAGGTTGCACAGGAAGTCAGGCCGTGGCCGATGAGGGCTTGTTCGCCCTCGATACCGATGTAGCGCGGAGACGCTCCGCTGGCGATGATGAGGGACTTTGTTTCCAACCAAGTGCCGTCCACTTTTAACCGGTGCGGAGTTCCGGGTTCGAACTCCTCCACGACGCCGTATTGGAAACGGGCGCCGAATTTTTCAGCTTGCTGATGCATCCGCTGAATCAACTCGGGACCGTCCACCCCATCCGGGAATCCTGGGAAATTTTCCACGGCCGTTGTGGTGGTGAGTTGCCCACCGGGGAGGCGTCCCTCGAGAACAAGTGGCGAGAGATTGGCGCGCCCAGTGTAGATTGCGGCAGTGAGGCCGGCACATCCCGTGCCAACGATAGTGACATTTTCCATAAGCGAACGCAGTAAACACAATCACCCGCCAGATGCGAAATGAATAATTTCCAGCCGATCCTTCGACTCTTGTGGCGATCCGATTTTGCCTTGTCGCGAAGAGAAATGAGGTTTAGGCGATAGGGATAGGAATTTGATTATGAATTATCCGGCCCGCCTGAGAACAACATGCCACTTGCTTGCGTTATCTGTCGCGCTCCTGACACGGTCGGAATAATCCGAGGCAGCAACCCACTGACTCAAAATGAATATAGGCATCATTTTTCTGACTACTTATGAAGGTGATGTAAAAAATTTTACCGCTTCGAGCGAGCAAGCCCAAGCCCTCCAAGAGTGCCATTCTGAAACAAGGTCAGGTCGTAGTCACTGGGGGAAATTCCAAAGCCTCGCTGGCATTTAAAAACCGGATCCTCATGGAAGTCGCGCCATCATCAAAATTCGTCATCCAAGAATTCCAGCAGGCACTGTGGGATGTCACTCACAACAAACTTGCGGAGATAAAATCCTATACATCCCAATCGAAAAAAAATAGTTATCCTAATTATAGCGACATCTTTAACGGCGTGATAAAACTCAAACCCGGTTCGAGCTTGGAACTCACCACCCCGCTCGGCACCGCCGACATTCGAGGCACCGACTTCAAAGCCAGCGCCGTTAGAAATTCCAACGGAACGCCAAATAGCTTCACTGTGGACGTGGCCTCCGGCCAAGTGGGTGTTTGCTCCGCAGGCGGAGGCGAGACCGTTGCCGGAGTCGATGCGCAAGCCGTCGGCGTTACCGCTCAAGCAGGGGTGCAACAAACCATAAACGCAGGAACAAGCGCTCAACCGCCTGCGACGCCATGCACCTTCATGACAAACCCTCAGGTTCCTGTGCCTTCAGCGACGCCAAATTCAACGCCAACCCTCATCCCAGCACCGCAAACCACCCCGCCCGAAATCCACAACCCACAATGAAACTTCGATCCTTTTTTCTATTCTTGGCAACATCCACCGCGCTTTTGGCTGCTGACCCGTTGGAGTTCAAAGTCGGCGCCTTCACCTTTATCCGACCCGATGGCTGGAAATGGATCAATCCATCCAGCGCCATGCGGAAGGCTCAACTTGAAGTGCCGGGCACCAATCAGGAAAAAGCCGAGGTCACATTCTTTCACTTTGGTCCCGACCAAGGAGGAGGCATAAAAGCTAATATCGACCGTTGGTTCGGCCAGTTTCAAGGCGGCCCGACATCGCAAAGCGAGGTCACCGAGGGCCGCACACGCATTTATTATGTGCAGGCGACTGGCACATTCCAAAGCGGTATGCCCGGCGGCCCCACCACACCACTTGAAAACTATGCCCTCATGGGTGCAATCCTTGCCGACGAGCAATCCGGGGATGTTTTCGTGAAAATGACCGGCCCCCAGGCTGTCGTGCAATCCGCAAACTTTTACTTTACGGAAATGATCACGCAGGCCGCTGCGACACGGAGCGAACCCGGTTTGCAGGCGACGGGCAATGAGTGATTTCTAGTCTTTACTAAACTCCTGGCCCGTCTAGTTTGCTTTGCTCTCTTATGTCCATTATTCTGTCAATTCTCATAGCCATCCATGTTCTGGTTTGCGCTTTAATGATTTTAGTTGTCCTCATGCAGCGTCCTCGGAGCGAGGGATTGGGCTCAGCGTTCGGTGGTGGGCTGACAGACAATGTTTTCGGCTCGCAGACAACCAATGTTTTGGCCCGATTCACCACCTGGATGGGCATCGCTTTTTTTGCAATCACACTTCTCCTCTCGATCCTCACCGCGAGGGCGAATTCCGGCAAAACCGCAGTTCAGAAAAAACTCCTCAGCGAGCCGGTTCCAGCTGCGATCTCAAATCCGACGCCCGACGCTCAAAGCACGCCGGGAGCTGCGCCAACAGCAACGGCTACGCCAGTCGCCGAACCCGCCCAAGAGACGCCGAAAGCAACTCCAGAAGTGGAAACAGCCCCTTTAGAACCTGCCCCTGAAGCCTCGCCAGAGGCAACGACTCCTGCTCAAAACTAAGACCAGAAAACTCCGGGCAGATATCACTCCGCCAACCGGAGAATTGTGAAACGCAGAACGACGGACTCCTTGGACCAGTTGCCTCCATGAAATCCCTGAAGACGTTTGCCGCAGCATGGCGATGGCGAAAGCGGATCAATGAAAGGGTCGTTTTGGTTCCCACCATGGGGGCCCTGCATCACGGCCACGAGGCACTCGTCCGCCATGCCCGCAAGATTGCCGGTCCAGAGGGAGTCGTCGCCGTTTCCATCTTTGTGAACCCGACGCAATTCGGGCCCAAGGAGGATTTCAACGCCTACCCGCGCCCTCTGGCGAAGGATCTGGCCACCTGCAAACGCGCAGGGGCGGATGCCATTTTTCTTCCCAGAGTCGAAGAAATGTATGCCGCCGATGCCAGCGTGACAATTGGCGAGTCGAGCCTCTCCACTACGCTCTGCGGGCGCAGCCGCTCCGGGCACTTCCAAGGAGTCTGCACAGTCGTGGCCAAACTTTTTCTCGCCATCCAACCTACGCATGCCGTTTTCGGCGAAAAGGATTGGCAGCAACTTGCCATCATCCGCCGAATGGTTCGGGATTTGAATTTTCCCATCACAATCGAGCCATTTTCCACCGTGCGAGAGGTGGATGGACTCGCCGCCAGTTCGCGCAACGCCTATCTCACGCCAACCGAGCGGGCGCTTGCACCATCGATTCATGCCGCGATGGAGGTAGCCGCGAAACTCAAAAGTCCGCACGCCATCATGAAATCCTGCGTGACTGCGATCAGCAAAATACCAGGCGCAAGAATTGACTACATCGAAGCCGTAGATGCCTCCTCACTCGCTCCACTCTCGAACAGAAAAACCGCTGGGCGCCTTGCCGTCGCCATCTTTCTTGGCAAAGCCAGACTCATCGACAACATTCCCCTACCCCGCATCCCATGAGAGAATTTGATTTTATCGTCCTTGGCAGCGGCATTGCGGGTCTCTCCTTTGCGCTGAAGGCTGCGGAAAAAGGTCGCGTCGCCCTCATCACCAAGCGAGCTGTTGCCGACTCGAACACCGCCTGGGCCCAAGGAGGCGTGGCTTGTGTGATGAGTGACGAGGATTCTTTCGAACTCCACATCCGAGACACGCTCGATGCGGGGGCGGGCCTGTGCCACGAAGACGCCGTGCGGAAAATCATTACCGAAGGACCCGAGCGCATCGCCGAATTGATGAAACTCGGTGTCCACTTCGACCAGCGCGACAATGGAAACGGCCACCATGAACTGGACCTCGCTCGCGAAGGCGGCCACTCCAAGCGCCGCATTCTTCATTTCCGGGATACCACAGGACACGAAATCGAAAGCGCACTCGTAGCCCAAATAGGCTCTCATCCGAGCATTGAGGTCATGGAAAACCACATGGCGGTGGACTTCATCACCACCGGCAAGCTGGGCTATGCTATGGAGAACAGCTGCGTCGGCGTTTATGTCCTCAATGAAGCCACGGGTGAAGTGGAGACCCTCCGCAGCGATGTCACTGTGCTGGCCACAGGCGGTTGCGGGAAGGTCTATCTTTACACAACAAATCCCGACATCGCTACGGGTGATGGCGTCGCGATGGCCTGGCGCGCCGGTGCGGTGATTGCGAACATGGAATTCATCCAGTTCCACCCGACTTGCCTCTACCACCCTGCCATCAAGTCCTTTCTCATCTCCGAAGCCGTGCGCGGCGAAGGTGCCATCCTCATCAACGAACGCGGGCACCGCTTCATGGCGCGCCACAATCCCCAAAAAGAACTCGCCCCCCGCGATATCGTGGCCCGCGCCATCGATGCCGAAATGAAACGCAGCGGCGCCAAGTGCGTTTTTTTGGACATCACTCAAAAACCCGCCGATTTCATCAAATCCCGCTTTCCGTCAATTTACGAAACCTGCCTCCGCGCAGGCCTGGACATCACACGAGAACCGATTCCAGTTGTCCCTGCGGCCCACTACCAATGCGGCGGAGTGAAGACCGACCTCCACGGAGAGACTTCGCTACGCGGCCTCTATGCCATCGGCGAAGCCGCCTGCACCGGCCTGCACGGAGCCAATCGCCTCGCCAGCAATTCGCTCTTGGAAGGAGTCGTCATGGCCCACAGCGCCTTTGAAAAGTCCACGCGCCGTCAGCGTGATCCCGTCGCCATCGACCTCCCCGAGTGGCGTTCCGGCAGCGTTCAGGATGTCGATGAACTCGTCGTCATTTCCCACAACTGGGAGGAAATCCGCCGCCTCATGTGGGATTATGTCGGCATCGTCCGCACCGACAAACGCCTCCAGCGCGCCGCCACACGCCTGCGAAATCTCCACGCGGAAGTGCAAGAATTTTACTGGAATTTCAAAATCACCACAGACCTGCTCGAACTCCGCAATCTGGTGACCGTCGCCTCCCTCGTCGTCGACTGCGCGCTCAGCCGAAAGGAAAGCCGAGGCCTTCACTACACGCTCGACTACCCGAATCGGGATGACGCCCGTTTTCTGCGGGACACTGTAATGCGACGCATCTGAGCATTCGCTTCCCCCACATTTTTTCTCGCACAGCAGGCCCAGAATCCTCATTGTCCCGCGCCTATGTCCGTTCTTATTGTTGGATCTATCGCGCTGGATGACATCAAAACACAACTTGCCGAGCAAAAAGACCTGCTCGGAGGCTCCGCCTCGTATGGAGCGGTTTCCGCATCGAATTTCAGCCCGGTGAATCTCGTTGGCATCGTTGGCGAGGATTTCCCAAAGGAACACATCGAACTCTTCCGCAAGCGCGGCATCGACCTCGCTGGCCTCCAGATCGCGCCCGGCGAGACCTTCCGGTGGTCCGGCGAATACATGTGGGACATGAACACCCGCGAGACGCGCTCCGTGGCGCTAAATGTGTTCGAGCATTTCACCCCCACCCTGCCCGAGGGCTACCACTCGACGCCGATCGTTTTGCTCGCAAATATCGCGCCCGACCTTCAGCACCATGTGCTCAACCAGGTCAGCCAGCCCCGTTTTGTGATCGCGGACACGATGGATCTCTGGATCAACATCGCCAAAGAGTCCCTTGAAAAACTCATCGCCCGCGTCGATATGCTCATCCTGAATGACAGCGAGGCCCGCCAGTTCACTTCCGAGACGAGCTTGATCAAAGCCGGCAAAAAAATCCGCGCCATGGGTCCGCAATATGTGGCAATCAAAAAAGGTGAGCACGGCTGCCTCCTCTTCGGACCCGAAGCCGACTTCTTCAGCTGTCCCGCGTATCCGCTGGAAGACATTCATGACCCAACCGGTGCCGGGGATTCCTTTGCCGGAGGCCTCGCAGGCCACCTCGCTGCGAATGTGAAAGATGGGGAGGTCACCTTCGAGCTTCTGAAAAAAGCTGTCGTCTATGGCAGTGTTCTCGCGAGCTACAATGTCGAAGCCTTCAGCCTCGAGCGTCTGAAAACCGTCGACACCGCGCAGATCGACTCGCGCTACGACCTCTTCCGCCGCATCGCGCACTTTGAGACAATCTGAACTTGCTCCGCTCTCAGGAAAAAGGATCGTAGCCTAGGAGCTTGAAGATCCCGAGCATGGACACGTAGAGCAAAATCGTGACGATACTTGCCAAGATGAGGCTGGCAAAAAATGAAAACCGCCCGAGCAACAACGGAAGCGTGGCAAAGAAGCCGAGGGATGGAATGGCGAACCAAAAGACCTGCAGCGAAAAGACGGCGATTTTTTCGGTATCACGGGATTCCCAATAAATCCAAAACATCGAGATCAAAGAGAGGACGGGAAGCGCCGCCAGTAGCGCACCCCAAAAGCCCAAGCGCTTCGTTGCCTCGGTGATGGCAACGATCATTAGTGCGTTGAGCGCAATTTGCAGCAGGTATGGCATGCGGGGAGCATCCAACAAGGACGCGGGATCGATTATCCAGCCGTCAAAGCTATGTGGGCCTCCTCGAGTGTGGCAGAGTTCGAGATTGAGATGACAGGCGTTCCTTTGCGGATGCGTCCCACGAGACCGGCCAGAACGCCGCCGGGCCCGAGTTCGATGAATTGTTCAATGTGGAGGTGGTCAATGAGGTATTCGACGCTTTGAGACCAGCAAACGCTGCCGGTGACTTGGTCGGCAAGTGTGCGGCGGATAGTTTCGGCATCGCCTACCTTGATAGCGTCAACATTGCAAACCACAGGAACGCGAGGAGAGTTCATCGGCGTTTCGGCCAAGGCGGCGGAGAGCGTCTGGTAGGCGGCCTCCATGAGGCGAGAGTGGAAGGCGCCGGCGACGGTGAGTTCGACAGCTTTTCTGGCACTGTATTCCTTGGCGAGAGCAACAGCGACGATGATCTTTGAGGATTCGCCCGAGAGGACGATTTGTCCCGGTGCATTGATGTTTGCGACATCCACATCGGCCACCGCGGCCAACTCACGCACACGATCCTCCTCGCCGCCAATGATGGCTGCCATGCCGCCCTCCGAGGCCTCGCAGGCTTCCTGCATGGCTCGGGCGCGCTTATCCACGAGGCGGAGTCCGGTTTCGAAGTCGAAGGTCCCGGCTGCTGCGTGTGCTGTGAATTCCCCGAGCGAGAGACCGGCGGTGGCTTGAAAATCGAGGGCGGGGAATTTTTCCTTCAGCACCGCCAAGCAAGCAAGTCCGTGAACATAGAGTGCGGGCTGGCAGACAGAAGTTTTGGTCAATTCCTCAGCAGGGCCTTCGAAAGCGATCTGACTGAGGGAATAGCCAAGAATCGAATCCGCGTGGCGGAAGAGATCTGCGGCTACGGGGTACTCGGCGGCAAGGTCTTTGCCCATGCCAACGGTTTGGGCTCCTTGTCCGGAGAAAATGAGTGCGGTTTTTTTCATAAGTGGATGGAGGGGTGAGATCGGGGATCAGTGCCAGGCAGTGTGCACGATGGCATAAGCAAGCGGAATGCCAATAAGAAGGTTGAAGGGGAAGGTGACCCCAAGTGCCAGACCGACATAGACACTGGGATTTGCAGAGGGAAGCGCGGCACGGAACGCCGCTGGAACAGCGATGTAAGATCCGCTTGCACACAGAATCGCAAAAAGAAAAGAATCCCCTTCTTTAAATCCACAGAAGTAGGCGATGAGGAGAGCGCAACCACCGGAAATGATCGGAAAGGCCAGCGCAAAGGCGACGGAAAAAATGCCCCCTGCGCGCAAATCCGCAATGCGCCGAGCGGCGACCAAACCAAGATCCAAAAGAAAAAAACAGAGCATGCCCGGGAAAAGCTGGCTTACAAATGGCTGAAGAGCCTTCGCACCGGATGCCGGAGTCACCATTCCCGCAAGGAGACTGCAGATGAGGATGAGAACAGATTTGTTGGCCAGGCACTCGTGAAGAACGCTCGCCCAGGAGAGTCGATTTTTTCCGCCGTTGGTGTCGTTCCATCTCGCCAGCACGAGGCCGGTTAAAATCGCGGGGCTTTCCATCAATGCCAGTGCCGCCACCATGTAGCCACCAAAGGGAATCTGGCGGGCATCAAGATAGGACGCAGCTGTCATGAAAGTCACCGCGCTCACCGATCCGTAGGTCGCTGCCACGGCCGCCGAGTCCGGCACACTGAACTTCCTTCTTACTATCGGATAGACAATGAGTGGAATGATAAATGAAGCCGCTGTGGCTGTGAACAAAGGCAAGAACACCTCCATAGTCAGCGGCGTCTTTTGCAACTCATTTCCACCCTTAAAACCAAGCGCAAAAAGTAAATACAAAGAAAGAACTTTCAGGAACGACTCTGGAATTTCCAAGTCGGACTTCACAATCACGGCAAGAATGCCAATCAAAAAGAAAAGGATCGCGGGTTGTAATAGGTATTCCAGTGGACTCATGTGCAAAAAAACTAAATAGGAATTTGATTTTTGGAAGACCGAAGATCAGGTTGCAAAGCAGCCAAATGAAAACACTCCTCACCATAGCCGCCATCGCTCTCGCAGGCTGCACTGCCGCGCCCAAACAACCGCCCCTCCGCACTGTGGATTATGTGAACCTCAGCCAGTTCATGGGCGACTGGTATGTCATCGGCACCATCCCCTGGTTCGTTGAAAAAAACAATGTCGGCACCATGGATATCTACAAGCTCCGGCCCGACGGAAAAATCGACATTAGCTACGCATTCCACAAAAAATCCCTCGAAGCCCCCCGTCAGGAGATGAAGGCTACCGCCACTGTGGTGAACACAAAAACCAATGCCGAGTGGTCGGTGCAATTCCTTTGGCCCTTCAAGGCACCCTTCCTAGTCATCAACCTCTCGCCGGATTACCGCCACACCACGATCGGCTATCCCGACCGCAGCCTGATCTGGATCATGAGCCGCGAGCCAATGATGTCTGAGAAAGACTATACCACCGCGCTTGAAACCGCCCGCTCGCAAGGCTACGACATCTCACGCATCGTCAAGGTGCCTCAAAAATCTCCAACCAAGCCATGACCACCTACATTTACGAAACCATCCCGGCCGACGACTCAACCGAGCCAAAGGTTTTCGAGTTCCAGCAACGGATGACCGACAAGCCGCTCACCCTACATCCCGAGACCGGCGAACCCGTGCGTCGAATCATCAGCGGCGGCCTCGGCTTCATGCAAAAAGGCAAGGCGTCCGCCCCGGCTGCATCATCGTGCGTTAGCGGCTGTGGCTGCCATTGAGGAAAAGTGCGCACCCTGGAGACTATGGACTCTAAAAATCGCTACCCTCAGCCAGCTTGAAATCAAGTGCCCCAAGTCCGGCACTCTATTTTGACCGCCCCACCTGCCGGCGTAGCCGCCCTCCCACTCGATGAAGTCTTCGCGTGAATGCTGATATGGTCGTCCTTGAAGTTCGGCGAATTTTCAGGCTCCTAATACACAAAGGCACCAGACTTGCGGCCAAAATGGCAGGCCATGGGAGGCGAAGCTTGAATAAACAAACTAAGACATTAGGGTGGTTTTACCTATGGCCGTAAAGACAGAAAAAGACCTCCCTGAGTTCCACCGCGCAAATTGGTTGAAAGCCATGAGCGCCATGCAGCTCAAAAATTTTGGTTACACGATTCAGCTTCTCCAGACGATTCTAAAAAGTTGCCCCGACTTCCTTGCCGGACGCCAACTCGCTCGGAAAGCCGCGCTGGCAAAGACCGGCGGGAAGAAATCGCTTTTCTCCACCGCCTCGTTCAGTGCCCTAAAAATCCAGTCTCAAATTAAAAAAGACCCTCTTGAGGCCATTGATGCCATTGAGAAATGCTTGGAAGCCGAGCCTAACAATCCGCAACTCAACCAGACACTCCGCGAAGCCGCACTGGCTGCAAACCTGCCCGAAGTCGCTGCATTCGCCCTTGAAACAATTCTTGAGGCTTCTCCGAAAGACACTAAAACCTTGCACGAACTCGCCAAGCACCACCAGCAATACGGTGCACCTGACAGGGCCGTCGAACTCTACCAGCGAGTTTTGGAGATTACTCCGAATGATATGGCTGCCATCAAGGGCATGAAGGACGCCTCGGCCTCCGCCTCGATGCAAAGCGGTGGCTGGGAAAAAGAAGAAACGACTTATCGCGATCTCATTAAAAACAAGGATCAGGCTGTCGCCCTCGAGCAGCAATCCCGAGTGGTTCGAAGCGACGAAATGATCGAGAACCTGCTCGCGGAACTCCATGCGAAAGCCGAAGCGGAACCAGGAAACATCGACACCTCACGGCGTATCGCCGAGCTATACGAGCAGAAAGAGGATTGGCAAAATGCCGCAAACTGGTTCACCTACGCTGCCGCTCTCTCGAACAACTCCGACATGGCCCTCATGCGCAAGGCCTCCGATTTACAGATCCGCCAGTTCGATATCGCCATCACTGCCCGAGAGGACTACATTGCCGCCAACCTTGGCACTCCGGAATCCGAGGCTTACGAAGCGGAACTTCCTGCACTTCGCGTACAGCGCTCTGAACTCGCCCTTCAATTTGCCCGCACCCGGGTTGAGCAAAACCCCACAGACCTTCAATTCCGCTTCGAACTCGGCGAACTTCTCACCGAGCATGAGCGTTGGCAGGATGCCATTCCCGAGCTTCAAAAAGCCAGGCAGAACCCCAATGTACGCACCAAGGCCATGAGTCTTCTGGGCCGCTGCTTCACAGCCCGCGGCATGCTGGACCTTGCTGCCAAAACCCTTTCGGATGCCGTCTCTGAACTCGTTGCGATGGATTCCGTAAAAAAGGATGTGATCTACAATCTGGGACTGGTTTACGAAAAGATGGACGACAAAGAAAAGTCCGTCGATTGCATGAAACAAATTTATGAGGTCGAATACGGTTACCGTGATGTCGCCGAGCGCGTGGAGGGTTCCTACTAAAAAGCTCCTTGTTTACCGCTGGAATCGCGTGGTCGTAAGGCAGACCAATCGCCAGACGAGTGCGACTGCAATCTTTTCTTGTTAAATAGCAAGAAAAACTTTACGAGGGCTCAGACAGGTTTTATTGTCAGATCGCGTTAGTTCTCCTCCTATATTAGTTCCCTTCCTATTAAACTCATGGCCACACACTCCATGGAAGCAGCCAACCACGGTGCAAGTCTCGTTTCGAAAAAGCCCACCTCCTTGTTCCCGGCTGGCTTGAAGGTCGCTCGCGGATCATTTCGGGAGCGAGTCCTCATGCTCGCCCTCTTGACCCTTGATTGCTTGTTTTGGGCAGGCACTTATATCGCGCTATCGGAGTTTTCTGGAAATTTCAACCGATACGGTTGGGCAGAGGTGATCTTGCCCACGGCCATTTCCATTCTCTCGCTCAGCCTGATCGGGGCCTACAACCCCCGCTCGGAAATGAAATCGGTAGGCTACTCAAGCGAACACCTCATCGCCTGCCTGACGGCATTTTTGATCTCCGCATTCGCAGTCTATCTGGTCGCCTCCTTCGGAGGGGTAGTTGCTTCGAGTCGTTCCATTTTCGGTTTTACCTTTCTGGCATTCAGTGCCGTTTCGCTTTTCCAGCGCCGACTCCTCTATTCCTCCCGCTTGCTTTGCAGAAACCGACGACTACTTGTCATTAGCGACACTGATTCCGGCGAGCGTTTCTACAAAAACTACACGATCAATGGCCAGAAACAGAACCTCCACTTTTTTGCTGCAGGCGATGCCGTGGTGGGAGCCAATGTCGCTGGTCCCGGAAGCCCAGTTTATTCCGCCCTTGCCGCTGATGTCCTAAAAAATCTTGAAGAAAATCCCGATACCGAGCACGAGGCCATCGTCATCGCAGCTCCGCCAGACCATCTGGACAACAACATCCTGACATCACTCGTTGCGGTGCATTTTCAGGAATTGCCCGTTTACACCATGCACTCGTTTTTCGAGGCCTACTGGCAAAAAATGCCACCTGACTTGCTCAGCCGCACCTGGCCTCTTGACTCGGGTTTTCAGCTTGTGCAGCACTCCGCGTTTGCCTCACTGAAGCGTATCTTTGATATTATCTTGGCGTCCCTCACACTTCTTTTCATGTCGCCCGTCATGGCACTAGTTGCTTTGTTGATAAAATGGGAGGGCCGCGGACCGGTGATCTTCAGCCAAACTCGGGTAGGTCAACATGGCGATCTCTTCACCCTTTACAAATTTCGCACCATGGAGGTCGGCAGTGAATTCAAAGGTCTCTACACCGTGCAGGATGATCCTCGCGTGACCCGACTCGGGCACTGGCTGCGCATCTCACGCCTTGATGAACTCCCCCAGCTCTGGAATGTGCTGCATGGTGAGATGAGCCTCATTGGGCCGCGCGCCGAGTGGATCAAGTGCGTCGAACAATACGAAGCCATCATTCCCTACTACCACTTCCGCCATCTCGTCCGGCCAGGTATTACGGGCTGGGCACAGGTGAACTATTCCTACGGAGCCAGCGTCAACGACACACTCGAAAAGCTCATGTATGACCTGTATTACATCCGCCACTTCTCACTCGTGCTTGATGCCACCGTGATCCTCAAGACGCTCCATGTCATGATTTTCGGCAAAGGCCGGTAAAACAGGGTGCCAATGGCCTTGGAAAATGCCCCCCCTGCCCGCTTTGCACTGACCCGCCCAATCTGGGTCACAGTGATCGCGCTGGCATCGGTCTGGTGGCTGTCGATCCGAATGCTCTGGACCGAATGGGAAATCGATCCGCAATACAGCTATGGATTTTTGGTCCCCATCCTGTGTGTGGCGCTCTTTCTTCAGCGCTGGCGGGACCGACCTTCGGCCGGGGAGTCAGTGAATCCTCGCCTGCTCGGTCTCGCTGCCCTTCCAGCGCTTACTTTCCTCTTGGCCGTGCAGCCCTTCTACGAGGCGAACCCGGAGTGGAGGATACCCGGCATTCTTGGAGCGCTCTGCGCCTTGCTGCTGACTCTCCTCCTGATTTGCTCACTCGGAGGATTCGCTTGGGTGCGACATTTTCTGTTTCCAGTTGCTTTTTTTCTGATCGCCATCCCATGGCCTCGCAACGCTGAGGAGGCAATCATGAGCTTCTTCATGGAGAAAAATGCCATGGCGGCTCTGGAAGTTCTCCACTGGACAGGATATGAAGCCGTGAGACGAGGGCATCTTATCAGCCTTCCCACAGGCACTCTGGGCGTGGAGGAGGCATGTAGCGGAGTCCGTTCCCTTCAGAGCGGCATCATGGCGTCACTCTTCCTTGGCGAAATTTTTCGCTTCGGCGTTTTTTTCCGCGCCGTCCTGGTCTCGGCTTCCATTCTGGTTGCCGTATTTGGAAATTTCCTGCGAGCCACGACTCTTTCGATCATTGCCTCCAGCGAGGGAGTCGCGGCCGTCGAGAAATGGCACGACATCGCAGGCTATGCCATTCTGGCTTCGACGCTCGGCACACTCTGGGTGATGGCTTATTTTTACAATACATTCCGCAACAAGCGAAACCATGCCTCCAGTGACCCAATAGACACGGATGCACCACTACCCATTTCCAAGCTCCTCGTTGGAGTCTGTGTGTTCACATTTCTTCTCACTGTGACATCCCTCGCTGGCACCGAACTCTGGTATCGCGCCCATGAGGCAGGAATAAAATCCGAAAGTCACTGGACAATCAAATCCGGCAGTCCAGGAACGAAGCCGATTCCGATCTCCGAGCGCACCCGCCGTATTCTTTTTTTCCCAGAGGGATTCTCCGAGCGGTTTGCCGATTCAGGGGGGCGTGCGTGGCAGTTGTTTTATCTTCGCTGGCCCGCTGGGCGCACGGCCATTCAAGCCTTAAACATCCATGACCCCCGAACCTGTCTTGCCAGCATCGGCATGGTTCTTGAAAAGCAACTTCCCTCCCTCACGATCCAAGCGGGCAAGGAGATCTTTCACTTTCGCGTTTTTTTATTTCGTGATGCAGGAAGACCAGTTCTTGTTTTTCACTCCATCATTGCAGGCGGCGATTCCGCAGATAATAGTTCTGAAGGTCATGAAAAGCTCAGTGCAAACGAGTATACACTGAAAGGACGCTGGAAGGTTGTGACAAAGGGAATCCGAAATCGCGGACAAACACTTTTAGAAGCCGCTGCCTGGAATACGACGGATGTGGCTGCTGCAGCAAACACACTTGCCGACTTCTTGGCGCGCACCATGGAGGTCAATCGTCCAGAAAACAAATGATCGACTCGAGGGTAAAAACAAGCAAGACGCGCGCTTTTTCGAAGAATGCCAAAGCGCCTCTTCGCAAAAAGAAACAAACCCGGGAAGAAGACTCTGTGTCACTCAACTCCCCTCCGGCCCCTGGCGGGCCAGTTTCCGGGGAACTGCCGGACTATGAGGTTGATCGCCTTCAAAACCGTTCTCATCGACACTTTCTGCGGGATTTGATTGTAGACATCCGAGTGTTGGCCTTCTTGGCTCTGCTCATTTCTGGCCTGATCCTTTGGGTAGCCATCCCCCCAGCTTATCATCGCCTCAAAGTCTGGCGGGCGATGAAATTTTTAGCACAGTCGGAGCTGGCGGCCAACGAGGGCAACATTCCCAAATCCATAAACCTCATGCGACGAGCGATTCTCATGGTGCCCAATGAGGAGGCCGTTTTCCGAAAAGTCCGACTCTTCAACGCCTCGTTCGGTGACCCCAACGCGCTCAATTCCCTCACATCCCTCATGGTGGATAAGCAGGCCAATCCCCAAGAACTTCTCACACTAGCCGAACAGGCGCTCAGGTCCGATAATACCGTCATTCCTAAAGCTGCGCTGAACCAACTGCAAGATGACCGCTCGGCTCGGAAAATCATCATTCAGATGCGCCTTTTAGAGAAAGAGGGGAACTTCAAAGAAGCTCTCGACCTGGCAAAACGAGAACTCCCGACGCTTGAACAGGGTGACATGGAGAAAGTTCTGCTGGCAACTGCCGAGATGACGCTCCAGACGGATGTTCCGGCAAGTCGTCAGATTCTGCTTCAGCTTATCGATAAAAATTCTGCTACAGGCATCGCCGCGCTTCGCCTGCTGGCAGCCCAGACTCTCGCAAAACGCGCAACCGAATTCCTGAGAGCCGATGAGGTAGCTGACAAGCTCCTGGCGCACCCGATGCACACGCCTGACGACGCCCTGCTGGCACTCGATTTGCGGTTGATGGAAAATCCCTCCAGCAAGCCGGCGCTTCTCGCCCAGACCATGTCAGAGCGAGCGTCCAGGCCGCCGGACGAAGCCCTCGCCTTCGCCCGCTGGCTCAATCGCAAATTATACTACAAGGAATCCGCCGATTTTATCGGTCGGGAGCGCGCCGCTTCAAATCCTGACTGGCTACTCCTCTATCTCGATGCCCTTGCCGGCCTCGAGCGCTGGAATGATATTTTCACCATGCTCGACGCCGATACGATAATCGGCCTCTCGGACAGCATCCGCCTCCTTTTCCTGGCTAGGGCTGCGGAAAAATCCGGTGACCGCGAGAGTGCTGACGAAAGCTGGCGTGAAATGCAACTCGGTCTCGTCTACGAAAAACCCGAGGTCGTCTCCTTCATAGCCGCTTATGCACTCCGAATAGGCGAGCGCGAGCAGGCTGTCAAAGCGTATACAACCCTCTCCCATCGTAAGGAAACCGCACTGGAGGGATATCTCGGTTTGATCCGCTGTTGGCCGCAGAACACCTCGGCAGCTGAACTCCTTCCGCTTTACAAGGAATTCACCGAATCATTCCCTATGCTGAGCGAGGCGCGGAGCGACCAAACCTACCTCAAGCTGCTCACAAACGAAAAACCGGCAACCACGGCCGCGATTGCGAAAGAGTTTTATGAAAACTCACCTCAATCCCTGGCATCCATAAGCATCGCCGCGCTGGGAATGCTGAAAACCGGCAACCCTAGCGGCGCTGACGCGCTCTACGAGGGCAAGAACATTGCTTGGCTTTCAGCACCCGCTGCCTGGAGAAGCGTCCGCGCGGCCGTGCTTTATGGTGTCGGCAAACAAAAAGAAGCCGACGAAATCGTGAGAACGATTAACAAAAGCCAACTCCGCCCAGAGGAACGCGCCCTCCTGCCCGGAAGCTGACCACTTCCCGGGGCCAGCCGCACAACTTTCTCACATCATGCCGCCCGCCAGCGCACCACACCCCACCAGCCGCCAAGACGAGGTTCTGCGTGAACTGAAACAATCGGGTCCACTCCCCGTGCGGGAACTCGCAGCAAAGCTCGAGCTCAGCTACATGGGCGCGAAGCAACACTGCCTAGCTCTCGAAAAAAGAGGTCTTCTCTCCAGTCGCAACAACCATCGCGGCGCCGGGCGCCCCCTGCTTGTCTACAGCCTCACATCGAAGGGGCAGTCATGGTTTGAGGAAACCGACAACACAGCGGCCATCTCGATTCTGCGCAATGCCAAGAATCTGTTTGGTTCCAACAGCGCGGCCAAACTGCTGCTGCTTTATTTCCAGGAATGCACGGAGAAATACCGGAGCCAAGTTCCCGCACAGACACCTGTCGCGAAGAAAATGGACCTTCTAGCCAAGGCGCGTGATGAGGAGGGACGCATGGTGGAACTGATTCCGGGCGTCCGAATCATTGAACGCCATAATCCCTCAACCGCACTGCACAAGGCATTCCCCGAGGCGGATGCTCTCGAGGAGTCCCTGTTCCGTCAGGTGCTCGGCGTTCCCATTCGCCGCCGAGTGATTTCACCATATGGGCAATACGAGATTCACTTCGATCTCCACACTCCACTCGCCATTAAATCCTGAGAGGAATCAATCCGCTGGATTTTGGATCTCCCGCGAATATTCACGCACGGCCTCCTGAATCGCGGTGGCAACATCGGCTCGCGGCTTCGCGAATTTCGGCCGAAACCAAGGAAAGAGTCCAATGAGATCATGGAGGACAATGATGCCGCCGTCGCATTCCTTCCCGCTTCCAATGCCGATGGTAGGACACGATGTCTTTTTTGAAATCTCTGCAGCCAATGGAGCATGGACGAGTTCCAGAACGATGGCACTGGCTCCTGCAGCGTCTATGGCGAGAGCGTCGGAAAGGAGACGCTCGGCTTCAGCGCTGGATTTGCCCTTGATATGGTAGCCACCTTCCTCCAAGACGCGCTGCGGAAGCATACCGAGATGACCGATGAGCGGAATACCATCCGCAAGGATGGCTTTAATGGCAGGCAGGCACTCACTCCCGCCCTCGATTTTCACCAGATCTGCACCGGCTTCGCGGAGTTTGCGAGAGTTTTCAACAGCAAGGTCCGGCGTGCTGCAACTGCCTGCGGGCAGGTCGGCAGCTACGAGTGTTTGGGTGGCTCCTCGCGCTACAGCGCGGGTGTGGTGGATCATGTCCTCCATTGTAACATGCGTGGTATCTGGATGCCCAAGAACGACCATTCCCAAGGAATCGCCGACCAGCAACAAATCAAGCCCACACTCATCAAGCAAACGAGCAGTCGGATAATCGTAAGCCGTAAGCGTGGCAAGCCGGCGACCTGCAGCCTTGGCGACGCGGAGTGATGTCGGTGCAGGTTTCACAGTTTTATAATAACTATACACGGCATGAAGATTTTTAAAAACAGGCCACGGCCTTGGGTAAGTCCATTGGCAAAAACTCAGCCAAACGATCGGCGATGGATTTTTCCCAACCGGGCAGGATGCGCTCGGGGCAGATGTCCACAAGCGGGCAGAGAACAAAGGCACGCTCGGAAATCCGAGGGTGCGGAAGAGTCAGTTCGGGCAGGGAGAAATGAAGGTGGTCGTAGTAGAGGATATCAAGGTCGATCGTTCGCGGGGCATGGAAGGCATGATCCTTTGGTCGACCCAAGGTCTGCTCGATGCGCTGCAAGGAGGTGAGCAGGTCGAGTGGAGGGAGGGTGCAGGCGATCTCGATGGCGGCATTGAAAAACAGAGGCGAACCGGGCGGGCAATCCACCGGTTCAGTCTCATAGATACGGGAGCACAGGAACGGCCCACGATCCTCATGGAGGCCTTGCAAATGGAGGCGGGCAGATCGAAGGAGGCGAAGGCGCTCGTCAAGATTCGATCCAAGCGCAATGCCAACCCTCATTTCAAGCCGAGGACATCCTGCATGTCGTAAAGGCCGGGCTTTTGACTTTGAGCCCAGAAGGCAGCGCGGAGCGCGCCCTTGGCGAATGTGTCGCGACTGGAGGCCTTGTGCGTGAGTTCCACGCGTTCGCCGACATGGGCAAAGATGACCGTGTGATCACCCACGACATCCCCGCCACGAATGGCGTGCATGCCGATTTCCACATTCGTCCGCTCACCGACCATGCCCTCGCGACCGTGCATGACATCCTTGCTGTAATCCAACTGACGCACATCCGCGAGGATCTCCGCCAATCGCCGGGCGGTGCCGCTCGGCGAATCTTTTTTGAGGCGGTGGTGCATTTCCACCACTTCGAGATCGAAGTCAGGCCCGAGGATTTCGGCAGCCTTGCGCGTCAGCCAGAAGAGCGTGTTCACGCCGACGCTGAAGTTTGGCGCGAAAACGATCGGAATGGTTTTCGACAGCTCGGTGATGCGGCGGCGGGCGTCGTCATGGTGACCGGTGGTCCCAATGACGAGAATTTTCCCTGCGGCAGCGCAGGCTTCCGCGATCGCCACAGTGGAGGTAGCGTGCGTGAAATCAATGAGCGCATCGCATGAGGAAAGTGCCGCTGGCAGGTCGTCACCAAGATCGGTGCCGCCAGCCAGAGTGAAGAGCGGATCGGTCTTGGCACACTCGACGAGAGCCTGTCCCATTCGTCCGCGGGATCCATTGATGATGACGCGCGTGGGATTCATAGACCAATTCGGGAAAGAGTTTCTGTGAGGCGCTGAGTGCTGGTAGAAGTCATCTCGCACAGCGGGAGGCGCACTTCGGATGTCATCTTGCCAAGGCGAGCGAGCACAAACTTGGCCGGGACGGGGTTCGGCTCGATGAAGAGATCTTTGAAGAGGGGATAATACTTTTGATGAATCTCCAAGGCCTTGGAGGATTCCCCTGCAAGATAGTGGCGAACCATGCGCGAGACTTCCGCTGGAATGATGTTCGAGGCAACGCTGATGACACCAACAGCGCCTACTGACAGGAAGGGCAGCGTGAGCGAGTCATCACCCGAGAGTACTTCAAACCCCGCAGGCAGCGCATTGCGCAGTTGATTGACACGCTCCACGGAGCCCCCTGCCTCCTTGATCGCAACGATGTTTTTGAAATCCTTGGCGAGTCGCACCGTGGTCTCGACTCCAATCTCGATGCCGCACCGACCAGGAATGCTGTAGAGAACGATTGGAATCTTCACTACCTCGGCGATGGCTTGAAAATGGCGGTAAAGTCCCTCCTGGCTAGGTTTGTTGTAGTAGGGAGCGACAAGCAGTGCGGCATCAGCACCCGCTTTTTCGGCTGCCTGGGTCAAGGAGATGGCTTCGCTGGTTGAATTGGAGCCGGTGCCGGCAATGACGAGACACCGTTTGTTCGCTGTCTGAATTGCGATCTCGATGACTTCAAGGTGTTCATCGTGGTCGAGTGTAGGCGACTCTCCTGTTGTTCCCACGGGAATGATGCCCGAAATGCCGCCAGCAATTTGTTCTTCGATGAGTTGCCTGAAGGCATGGGTGTCGAATTGGCCGTTACGGAATGGTGTAACGAGCGCTGTGTGTGCTCCTGCGAATGTCATAGCGTGAATCGTTACAGGGAAATAGTGCCCTCGAAAACAAAATCCGCCGGACCGGTGAGCAGCGCCGATGCAAAGCTGCCATCGGGATTTTTTTGAAAATCGACACGCAAGGTGTCCCCACCGCGAACTCGGACATGGATTGGCGAGGCCGCTCCGGATTCCACTGAATGCAAAAGCGCGGTGGCGCATACGCCCGTGCCACAGGCGAGTGTCTCGCCTTCGACGCCGCGCTCATAGGTACGAAGAACAAGGCTGTCTGGCGCGAGAACCTGGGCGAAATTCGCATTTGTGCCCTTAGGGCTGAATGCTTCGTGCCTCCGAAGAGCTGAACCAAGGGCCATGACATCGATTTTTTCGACATCAGGAACAAAGACCACTGCGTGTGGGACACCGGTGTTGAGAAAATGAACCTGATGCTTGAAATCGCCCAATGTCAGAGACTGCCCGCCGCGATAATCCTGAGGGATCCCCATCTCAAGGGAGACCAACTCTCCCTCCAGCGCGGCAGTGATAAGTCCGGCTTGCGTTTCAAAATTCAAGGAAAGTGGTTTCCCCAGCATGAGACGCGCGGCGAACCTTGCAAAACAACGAGCCCCATTCCCACACATCTCGGCCTCGCCACCGTCACTATTATAGTAGCGCATGCGAAAATCCGCAGCCCCTTCGGCCGGTTCGACGGCCAGCAATCCATCAGCGCCAATTCCTCGATGCCGGTCACACAGACGGGCTATGGCAGCGCCGTCGAGTGAGAGACTTCGTGTGCGATTGTCGAGGACAACGAAGTCGTTTCCCGCGCCGTTCATTTTTGTGAATCGAATATCCATTCAGTCGACAGACTAGACCGCAAAGGACCCAGTTCGCAATCCAGGTTAGTGGAAATCCGCTTCGAGCGTTTGCAAGCCGCCTTCAAGGATGCGGTCGGAACTATCACTTGGTCTTCATGACATAGACCCCGTTCCAATCCGCTCCAGGTGAGTTGGCCATGAGGTAGCGAGTGCGATCGATCATCACAAGCGAGGGCGTGTTTGGCGATTCGGGGTTGCACTCCGGACGGTTGGGTTCGAGCGCGGCAGATTTTTCGAAGCAATCGAGTGCTGGAGTCCAACGCTGGTTGCGGTAGTGTTCGAAACCCTCCGCATACAATTCGATGCATTGCTGCGTCTCTGCATCGAGATCCTTGCGCAAGCAGATGACCTCATACATCTCGACCGGTTCGCGACGACCCTTGACGATGATTTTATCAAGAAATCGAAAGACACAGTCATCACCTCCAGCCTCGGCAGAGCGCATCGTCTCGCCAGTAACCATGGTGTAGACCCCGTAGCTCTTTGCACCGCTCTCACAGCGGGCGGCCAGATTCACCATGTCGCCCATCATGGTGTAGTTGAATCTTTTTTCAGACCCCATGTTGCCCACGGTAGCATGGCCGGAGTTCAAGCCGATGCGCATACGCATTTTGGAAACAAAAGAAGGCCACTTATCGCTTTCCCCCGCCCATTTCGCGCGCAATTCCGCGAGTCGCTTATGGAGTAGCTGAGTCACCACGCAGGCTTTGAGGGCGGGTTGTTCGATCTCCACGGGAGAGTTAAAAATGCCAACGATCGCGTCACCGATGTATTTGTCCACATAACACCCCTCATCCATGAGAATATTGGTCATCGCGCTTAGGTATTCATTCATGAGCGCTACGAGTTGTTGAGGACTGAGCAACTCGGAGAATGCGGAGAAACCCTGGATATCCGAAAAAAAGGCAGTGATCTCGGCGTCGATACCACCAAGTTTGGGCTCCTCTCCGCTCTCCACCATCTTCTCAACCAGGGATGGCGAGAGGTAAGTTCCAAACATGTTTGTGATGCGACGCTTTTGCCTACGCTCGTTCGAGAGATGGATCAACGCCCCGGAGAAGATGCAGGAGACGGCAGCGCCGAGCGGAGCGACGAGGGGAATAATGAGATCATGCGTCTCAAAAAATAAAAAAGCAGCGCCGATGTATCCAACCACGACCAGCGCACCGCAAATCCTCGCAAGAGCATTGAAACGGGAAGGCACGATGCTGAATGACGCCGACATAAAACCCAAAAGGAAGATCAAAGCACAATTCACCCAGACCGGTGGACGCTCAATGAATCGTCCTGAGAGGATGGTTTTCAGAAGGTTTCCGTGCAGAGAGACACGGGGAACGGCATGGGATCCATTGAGCGGCATGGGGCTGATATCCTTGAGCAGAGGATCCACCGGCCCGATGAGGACCACACTATCTTTGAAAGGCGCAAAAAAATCGCGCGCCATTTGTTTCTCCTCCTCGGTGCCATCATGAAGCGCCTGAGCAAAAGCCATCACATGCACGAGGCTCGCGTGGTGATCCTTCTCCATCCATGCGCCAAACCAATTCGGCTCCGCGAGCTGCCCCATGCGAAGAGGAATGCTCACCACCGTGATGCCGTCATCTTTTTTAATAACCAGTTTCTCCTGCTCAATGGACACCGCCGAGGCAGGAAGCCCCCAATAGATCAAAGCCAAGTGCAGCGACATTGGCAGGTAGGTGTGGCTCGAGGTTTTTGCAAAAAACGGAACATACCGAACATCATTCCCGACCGTGTCGATCAGCCCCACATGTCCCCAAGTCGGCCCCACGATTGGAAATGCAGGCAGTTCCGGCGCCTCATCCTCCGGGTTGATCTGCCTTTTTTGAAAAACGAAGGGGAAAACGCGCTTCGTGCCGAAGGTGGCGGCTGCGACGACATTTTTATTTTTGTGAATGGATTTCCCGAGCGCCTTGTTTCCCGCCTCCGCCTCCGCCTCCTCGCGCCCGAGCGCCGGGATTCCCGCCATGGAGAAAACAAAGTCCACGCCCGCAGCCTTTATTCCCCCGTGCTGGAATAGCGCGTTGAGCGTGGTGGCAAAATACTCGCGATTCCACGGAAAGTTTCCGAGCTGACTGATCGACTCCGTGTCTACATCGACATAGCAAATCTTAACCGGCGCATCCATAGAACCACGCAGGCTGATCCGAGCATCAATCGCCTGATTCTCAAACGGGGCAAGAAATCCATCCGGACCGAGGAAACTTTTACGCTCGGTGAAAGGAGTCAAGGAAAGCTGGGAAAGGAAGGTCCAAAAACCGCAAAGAATGACAAAAACCGAAACGGAAACGAGCGTCTCCAGATGAGGTCTTTTTTTAGCCACAAAGAAATCCTTCAACTCTCCAAATCGGCTAGTCTTAGGCTGGCGGGGCGCTCCAGACTTTGAGCACCGGGGTTTCATGTTCGTAGCCGAGGAGACTCCATCGACCGGTTTCCAGATTGAAGAAGCGGGCGGACTCGGGATTCAACCCGAGCCAACGGGCGGTGAGCACGCGGAGGCAATGGGCGTGGGCGACGAGAAGCGTGTCGCCGCCGAATTCACGGACTTGCGAGATGACGCGGTCTACGCGCGCAGCGACATCCTGAGCGGTTTCTCCGTTGGGGCAAGGTTGGGTGAAAACAGTCCACCCTGGCACGGATTGGCGAATTTCCGCTGTGGTGAGGCCTTCGTATTTTCCGTAATTCCACTCACAGAGGTCGTCGGTCAGCACGGCTCCCCCAGCCCAGCCGGCAAGATCGCAAGTCCGACGAGCGCGAATGCGGGGACTGCATAGAACGAGTCCGAAGTTCCAGTTTTTCAGAAATGGTGCAAGGGCTGCGGCGCGATGCTCGCCTTCGGGCGTGAGAGGAAGATCGGTGACCGATGTATGGCGACCCGTGAGGCTCCATTCCGTTTCGCCATGGCGGATGAGCATGATGCGCTGAGTGGTTTTGTTTGGGAATGCTTCGGACATGGGAGAACATCAAGAAATTTGAAGAGCCGTGAGGTCGCCGTCGATCCAGCGCGAGACAGCTGCGGTGATATCATCCGGCGACTCCATGGGAGCAAATGCCGCCGCCTCGGACAAAATCTCCATGCTTGCGCGTGGAAGGTGGCGGCAGAGGTTCACAGCATCACTGGGATGGAATCCTGCAGCCTTTGCTGGCCATAAGATATGCACCGGGGCGAGAACACCTGAGAGGTGCTTGGAGACATCAAAGCCTTGGCGTTTTTTGAAGAAATGAAAGATAGCATGTTCAGCGCCATATTGCTGTGCGCAGTTGACGAGAACGCTGAGAGTTTCGGCGGTTATTTTATAAGGATTCTCAAATCCGTAGGATTCCAACCACGAGCGTATGAAAGGCGGTTGGGCGATATGGCGACGGTAGATGAGATGACTCACACCGGGGACGCGGCTTTTGCGGACGAGTCCCATCGTGCGGCATTTTTTTGAATCACGGAGGTCGGTAGGAAGAAAAAGGACCATTCTGGAAACCAATTCTGGATGGCGGGAGGCGAGAAGGAGCGAAAGATTCGCACTCACGCCGCTTGCAATTAGCACGACAGGCCTTTGTGGAACGACCTCCCGAAGAAACTCGGCGAGATATTCCACATGATCGGCGGCATCCAGAGGCTTGGAGGGGCGTTCGGATTCTCCAAAACCGATGAGGTCCGGAGCTATGACTTCATGGTTGATGGCCGCTCTGGAGTAAACTTTTGACCATTCGTAGGAGGACGCTCCCAGAAAAAAACCATGAAGGAAAACGAGCGGCTCACCAGATCCGCTGACATGGTAGACGAGTTCGCCCTGAGAAGTAGATACGGACCGCGTCGCAAAGATCGCTGGGGAGATTTCATCCGGTATGACACCACGCGACGTGCGCTGACGATGCTTCAAGGCGATTGCCAGCGCCCCGAGGAGCCCCATTCCGATCCCGAAACCTACAAACGGGTTTCTCTTCCAGAGTGGGGACATGAATCCGGAGCAGGTTGTCCGCCCCCGCTGCCAGAAGTGGCAGCGGGCGGACTAAAAAATTACCAACTCGATTTCGTCACGCCGGGGATGAGACCGGAGGAAGCGAGTTCGCGGAAAGTGATACGAGAAATCTGAAACCGGCGGAGGAACGCGCGGCGGCGTCCGGAGATGCGGCAGCGGTTGACTAGCCGTGTTGGGCTTGCGTCGCGAGGAAGCTGAGTGAGGGAGGCGTAGTCTTTTTTTGCCTTCAATTCCGCGCGGAGAGCCGCATATTTTTCAACTGTTTTCTGTTTGCGCTTGTTGCGCTCGAGCCATGCTGTTTTTGCCATAAAGGATGCGAAGAATATGATAAGATATGAGCATTGCAAGTTTTTAAGAGGCGAATTTGCAAAAAATGAAAACTCTGAATCAGGGAACTTCATGAGCGCATCCGCCTCTCGCGATCTCTCAGAAAACGAGGCAGGGCTTGGCAAATGCGTGCCGGTTGTTAGCCTGCCCCGATGAAAAACCGCGCACTTTCCGAAGCCACATGGATTCTGGGGGCACTGGCTGCTGGATGGCTGATTTCGCTGGCCCTGTTGCCTGTGTTGTCGATTCTTTTTGCGGGACTGCTTTTGTTCACATTGTATTTTTTCCGCGACCCGGAGCGTCTACCGGCGGGGGATGAGAACACGGCCGTGTCTGCGGCGGATGGGGTTGTCACAACGATTGACGAAGTGAACGAGGGCGAATTCCTGAAAGCCAAAGTGCGCCGCATCGGCATTTTTCTTTCGGTATTTGATGTGCATGTGAATCGAACCCCCATCGTCGGCGAAATCACACACTCGGAGCCGAAGCCCGGCGGATTTCTGGATGCGCGCGATCCCCAGTCTTCGATTCTCAACCAGAGCCGCTCGTGGGTTATTTCAGGCCCAGCGGGCAAGGTCATGGTCAAGCAAATCACTGGTGCCATCGCAAGGCGTATCTGCCCGTGGGCGGTGGTCGGCGACAAGCTGCAACGCGGCGAGAGATTCGGCATGATTCGCTTCGGGTCGCGAACCGAGATTTTCCTGCCAATGAACGCCGAGGTGTTGGTGAAGATAGGCGATCGTGTGCGCGGGGGAGAAACGCCGGTTGCAAGACTTCACCCACAAAGCTGAAGCCCTCCCATGCCATCTCCGAACGAGCCTAAAATCTACCTCCTGCCGAATCTCATGACGGCGGGGAACCTGTTTTGCGGATTTGCGGCGACATTGCGCATCATCGAGGCGGCCACTCTGGTCGCCAACGGCCACTCGGCGGGAACGCTCTACCATGAAGCGATTGCATTCATCCTAGGAGCCTGTGTCTTCGACCTGCTCGATGGACGCTTGGCACGACTGGGCGGGCATGAAAGCCCGTTCGGCCGCGAGTTTGATTCCCTCGCCGATACGATTTCTTTCGGCATCGCTCCGGCACTGCTCGTTTACCAGATCGTGCTGCGTGATTTTCAGCGGACCGGATGGCTCATCGCTTTTTTCTTCCTGCTCTGCGGCACGCTGCGCTTGGCGCGCTTCAATTGTATCGCCGCAGCAAATGCGGACAAACCCGACAAGGATTTCCAGGGCTTTCCGATACCTGCCGCTGCGGGTCTCATCGCATCCCTCACTCTTTTCATGCTCTGGCTTCAATCGGATGACCGCACCATCGGGCCATGGAAAAACGCACTGCCACCCTTGTTGATTTTTCTCTCCTTCATGATGTTCAGCCATGTGAAGTATCCGAGCTTTAAAAGCGTGAACTGGCGCACCCAGCGTTCGATTCCGGCGTTTCTGGGGCTTATTTTCCTACTGGCATTTACTGCGATGAATTACCAGTGGATGCCGGCCGTTCTCTTTGTCTCATTCCTCATTTACGGCTTCGTGCGTCCATTCATCTCAAAAGCCATCCGCAAGGAAATCGAAGAGGACGGAGCCGACGAACCAGAGACTCCCGTCGTTTGAATTTTTCCTCTGTTTTAAGGAAAGTTTCCCCGCTTCGTCTCACGCAGATAGGCATCCATCGCAGACCACGCCGCAGCGGCATCCCCCGCTTGGAGAGCGAGGATGCATTGCAACCTCAGACCATCCGGTTGTTTTGACTGAGCTGATTCCGCGACCTCCCGGCGCGCGGTCACAGAGTTCCCCTTGGCGACGAAAAAAGCGGCACGGGCAGCGAGATCGAGCGGGGGCTCGTCCGATTGAAGGGCCTCCGAAGAGAGAACAGGCAGCGAAAGATCGATCTTGTAGCGAGCACCCACGGCGGCGATGGCAGCGGCGTAATCCTTCTGAGCAACCATACGACGCACGCGAACAGGCCAAGCGGCGTCCTCCCAATCCGGATTCGCGCAGAGAAACTCCTCCAACTCGGACTTCGCACCGCGATTGAACCAGGAAATCAAAAATTCCCTGCGCTGCTCCGGCGTAAGCATTTTTAAAAATGCGGAATCTTTGGTGGCATCCTCCATGCGGGCATTTGGTGAACTTGCCATCCAAACGATCTGCAAGTCCGGCGAAAGAGTCGCATACTGGCCGAGTGCCTGAAAAAGCGGCGGATGCGCCCGCGCTTGGGAAAGGAGGGTGCGGTAGTATTCAACAACGTTGGCATATCCCCCGCCCTGTTCGATGAGGGCGTGTTTCTTCAAGGCCTCACCCCAAAGAGAAGCGGTGCGGGTGAGGTCGCTGGGAATCCACAAAATTCCTTGGTCGTAGGGAATCTTGGCACTGACAGGATGCAATGCCCGCTCGGCAGCAAAAGCGGCATCGACGACAAGAGGGGCGCCATTGCCTGTGATTTCGCTGTAGCCAAGTTCTCTGTAGAGAGCGCGCTCCATCGGGCTGAGGCCAAGCTCGGAATGCCCGAGAGTCGCCGCCTCTTGAGGGCGTCTCTCCGCATTCAATTTTCGAATTTGCTCCACGACAATTTTGCCCCGGTAGGGCGGAAAAGGATGTTCATGGAACCACTGGGAGCGGATCAGCATCGCCCCAACAGCAAGAAGGACCGCGCCGCCGATTCCAAAAATCAAACGCTGCGAAAGCCATGCACTGCTTTTCTCAGTCTGCGTCGGCGAGGGATTTCCGAATGCCAAACCCGACAGCACCAGCACCCACCATCCCAACTCAATGCGATGAATGGGGACATCCACAAAACCATGCAACATCGCCGCCAGCGCAGCAGCCACCACACCCCAGCGTAACGGCCAGGAACCAGTCTCTCGAAGGCGAAAAACATCCGAAACCAGCAACGCCAGCAGTGCCAGGGCGCATGCAAGCGCGGGAATCCCCGCCTCGGCAGCCAACATGAGCCAGTCGCTCTCAGGATGAATGGGCATCGCCTCGTCGATGCTTGCCTGCATGTAAAAAGGAAACACATAGCCAAATGTCCCAAGCCCGGTTCCTGTCAGCGGGTAGTCCCGAATGATATGCAGGGTATCCAGAAAGATTTTGGAGCGCAGATCACCCGCAAAGAGCCCCGCTTTTGCACCCTCCTCCAGGCCCAGAAATTCCAAAATGCGATTGCGCGCCTGGCCCTCGGATATCAGAAAAACCCATGCCAATGTGCCAGCGATGGCCAGCGAGGATACCAAGAGCGGAAGCGAACGGTGGGTCCTGCCAAGAGCCACCAACCACAACAGAACACCGATCACCAAAAAAATAACCCCGCCGCGCGACATGGAGTGGAATAGAAGCGAATAAACGCAGAGCCCCAGTGAACCCACCGCCAGCAGAAAGACGGCTGGACGGCGGCTCGACCAGGCCTCGCGAATGATCCCCAGTGCCAGCACACTTCCCGTCACGAGCAATGCCGCAGTGTGGTTTCGATTGGGAAAAAAGCCAAATTCCGGCGGTGACCATCCAAGCTTGTCGAAAAACGGATACTCCCAACCGGTCGTCTTCGCGTAAATGGCAAGAGCGGCATATCCCGCGCAGGCCAGCAAGCCCAAGAGAGCGACATACACTTTCACGCAGGACCGGACGGGGTGGCCGAGCGAGAACAAGCCCGTGAGCAAAGCCCCGGCCAGAAGCGCCATCCAATAAATTGTCTCACGCGGAGCCAAAGTGATCCATGGCAAGGATGGAAAGGCATGATACTGCAACAAGCCGATCCGCCACTCCGGCGTTGGAAACCAAGACTGCGGCAAGAGGCTCATAGCCGACGCAGCAAGGATTCCCGCACAAAGCACCCAATACCGCAGAGGAACAATACGGTTCGGCGCAAAGACGATCATCGCCAATCCCGAACACACGAAAAAAATCCCCGTCGCTCCCTGCCTGGCACTCCCCGCCAGAAAAACGGCCGCCATCGCTCCGAGAACAAGCAAAACCTGCACCAGCGCCGAGCGAAGGGGAGGGTAGGATGTGTTTTTTTGTCCGCTGGCCATGAAATGCGGTTAGACCGCCTAGTGCCGCATACATCACACCCGCAGGGGCATTTGCTCAAGCGGGAAAAACTGTGAATAACTTGGGAAAAACACACACCCTTCCCACTGGGTTGTTCACATCCTCTTTGTGAATGAACAGGAATAAGGCTATCAAGGCGCCATGACATTGAGCGACATCCAGCGATTGCTTGCGGAATTGGAAACCCACCCCACCCGCAGCCTTGGTCAGAACTTTCTCCACGACCAAAATCTGGCCCGTTCGACCGTCACCTTGCTCGACATTCAACCCGGCGATCACATCGTAGAAATCGGTCCCGGACTAGGAGCGCTCACCGAGTTTCTCGTGACTCCCGAAACACGCCTCACACTCATCGAAAAAGACAGCCGCCTCATCTCGCATCTCAAGACAAAATTCGAGCATGGAACAAATCGCGTGTTCCACGCCGATGCGTTGGAATTCGACCTTCGCGAACTCTGGGGTCACGGCCCGGTGAAGATCATCGGCAACCTGCCCTACTACATTTCCACACCCCTCATTGCGAAATACGCATCCGCCCTCTCACCCGCATCAGCACTCGTTCTCACGCTTCAGCTCGAGTTGGCGCAACGACTCGGCGCCGCGCATGACACGAGTGATTACGGCGCCATGACCCTCTGCACAGGGCGCCGCTGGGACATCCGGCTCGAACGCAAACTCCCGGCCTCCGTTTTCTTTCCACGACCGAAGGTGGACTCCGCCGTCATCACGCTCCGACGCAAACCGAGAGCGAGGGTCCGCGCCGTTGATGATTCGATCTTTGAATCGCTTGTGAGACGTGGATTTTCCGAGCGCCGCAAGCAACTCCGCAACCTGCTTCCCGAGTTCAAAAACGACTGGGAAAAAATCACCGGCGCACTCGGCATGCCGCCCACCGTTCGCGCAGAGCAACTCAGCCCCGCCCAATGGGAGTCCCTCGCCTTCACCGCAGCACCCGCCACAGCTCAGCACGGTGCAGAGCGCTTTGATGTCGTAGATGAGCAAGACCAAGTGCTGCGATCCGAGTTACGCGATATCATTCATGTGAATAACTTGCTGCACCGCGCCGTCCACATGCTGCTTTTCAACGCCTCTGGAGAGCTTTACCTCCAGAAACGCTCGATCTGGAAAGACCGCAACCCCGGACTCTGGGACTCCTCGGCTGCAGGACATGTTGATTCCGGAGAAGACTACCTCACCGCTGCCCGCCGCGAACTGCAGGAGGAACTCGGCATCGAGGCCCCGCCGCTCACTCCCCTCACCCGCTTCACCCCAAACGAATCCAACGGCTGGGAATTCATCCAAGCCTACCAAGGTCGGCACGAAGGCCCATTTGAACCGGCTCCGATGGAAGTCGAAACCGGGGCCTTCTTCCGATTGGGAAAAATCCACGCTTGGGCCGCAAAATCCCCAACCGACTTCAGCCCAGTCTTCCTCGAAATCCTAAAAAACCTGCCCGCAAACTGAAGATCCAATTTTTTGCTTCGCGAGAAGGCGCAACGATTTTTTTACGATCTGGAGGCGAAGTTTAGGGCGTTACCGAGGCGGGCACGCCAGGAAATGGGGGTGTGACCAGCCCCGGGGATGCATTGGATTTGGAATTCGCGGCCTTCGACCAGCCCTTTGGAGAGGAGGAGGGAGGCGAGGGTTTGGTGATAGCCTTCGTAGCATTCGTCGATGTCTTGGTCGCCATAGTCGAAGTGCATGCGAAGTTTTGTGTCGAATACCGGCGTTTCTTCGAGCAGGCGAAGGGCGGCGCAATTGGATGGGAGGGATTGAGAGACATCTTCGAATGAGGTGGAGAGGCAGGCGATGCCTCCGAAAATACCCGGATACCTCAGCGCGGTATGGAAGGCGTTGAGCGCGCCAAGACCGACCCCGCCGAGGATTCGGGAGGCGGGTGAAGCGATGGTGCGGTAGTGTTGATCCATATGGGCGAGCAACTCTTGGGCGACGAAGCGCGAGTAGCCCTCGCCGCCGAGCTCTGGAGAGAGTTCGTAATCGCGCCATGTGATATCCTCGGGCGAGAACCCCTCCGGATGCCGCACGCCCACGACGATGGATTCCGGCATCATTCCGCGACGGGCGAGCATTGAGGCCCACTCGTCGGCAGCCAGATCGATGCCCGAGGGCTGGCTGAGCGCTGGATCGAAAATGGCGTCTCCGTCGTGCAAAATAACGAGTGGAAACCGGTGTTCGGATTCACGCGAGTAGGCAGGGGGGAGCCAGATGAGGAGCTCGCGATCCTGTGCCAGAAGCCGTGAGGACATGACATCGCGGGTAAGCCTGCCGCTGAACCGGTCTTTCCAATCCGCTACGGTGTGCTGAAGGGTGGAGTCGAGCCAGACCTCATGCGAGAGGTTGGCGGGGACATTGCCATGGGCATCCACCGCCTCGCGTTCCCAGGATCCGCGTGTGATTTTATATTCGAAGCGGGAGCCTGTAGGAGCCTCGATTTCCCCGGTGTGGAAAGGCGGCTGCCAATTCAGTCGGAATGCACGGGCAGGATCCCAGCACCCCAGCGACTCACTGCTGCCGGAAATGAAAACGCCCTCGGAGGAACGGTCGACCGGGGGAACAATACGAAAGCGAATCCTGCTCATGGAGGAAACAATAACCGGCTGCTTGGACATGGCAAAGGCGTGTTTGACGCTGAGTAGAATTGAGCAAAAAACGCATGGACGCGGGGCATGGACTTAACCGAGAGTGCAGGCATGTCGAGTCCAGCATCCATTGAAGCGGTTGATGTCGCCGACGCTCCGGATATGCCCATCGCGAAGGCGGGCGGCATGCGGAGTTACTACCGCGTCGCGGAGGATGCCGGCACTGTCGTGCGCTGTGACCCCCAGGATGCGCAGATCATTGTCTTCAACAGCCCAACTATCGAAGACGAGGCCGATCTGCTGGAGTTCTACAACATCGATTACCATACGCTCCACTCGTCGCTCGACCCTGATGAGCTCTCGCGTCTGGAATTTGAAACCGACCACGCGGCGATTATCTTCAAGCGCCCGAAGAGCTTCTCTGCTGACGACAATTTTTTGCTCAAGCTCACCTCGACCGGTGTTTTCCTTTATGAGGACCGCATCGTGGTGGTCATGCCCGACGATGCCCCTCTCTTCGAGGGGCGCGCCCCGCTTCGGATTTTCTCCGTGCAGGACGTGATTCTCCGCCTGCTCTACCAAAGCATCAGCCATTTTGAGGGCCACCTGAAGGCCATCAACATGCTCTCCGACTCGCTCGAGCGGCGCATCATCAGCTCGATGGAGACGCGATATTTACTCAACATGTTCGCGCTGGAAAAAAGCCTCGTTTATATCTTGAACGCGATCCATTCGAACGCCGCGCTCTTCGACAAGATGAAATCCTCCAGCCGCCTTGGCCTCGACCACGAGCAGACGCGCATTCTTGAGGACATCATCATCGAGAACCAGCAGTGTCTACGCCGCTCGGAGATTTACTCGGAGGTTATCGCCGGTCTCATGGACGCCCGCGCCTCCATCGTGAGCCACAATCTTAACATTCTAATTAAACAATTCACCATCTGGACGATAGCCATTATGCTAGCCAATTTGGTTATCGGTATTTTCTCGATGAATGTGAAGCTGCCCCTGCCGATGGACGAGGCCATGTGGCCATTTTATGTCATCAATTTCCTGGCTGTGGCGTCCGGAGTTGCGATTTTTTGGATTTCCAAGATTCGAAAATGGTGACGCTTAAAACTCTCTTTGCCTCGCTGGCACTTCTTCTCTCCACGACCTCCCTTTTACCTGCCCAACAAATTTTGCGAGTCGGAATCGCCGGGCAAGCTCCGTTTATCAACACGGGAAGCATTCCAAGCGGCGCGGCGTTGGATATCTGGGAAAAGATCGCTGCGGAAAATAGCTGGGACTTCAACTACACGCGTTTCGAAACAATCGAAAAGGGTCTCCAAGCCATTACGGAGGGATCGATCGATATTCTTGTGGGAGATGCGCCGATCACGATGAACAACCTGGCACGCGTTGAGTTTTCCCAACCCTTTTTCCACTCCGGACTTCAAATTCTCACTGCTGACAGTCAGAAAACCATTCGCTCTCGATTCCTCAGCGACATCCAAGACCTTGTGAAATTGGAAATTTTCTGGGTTATCCTGGTCGGCATCATTATCCTCTCAACAGCTGTTTATTTCTTTGAAAGAAAACATAATCCGGATTTTCCCAAGGGGCGCAAGAAGGGTATCGCGGAGGCTTTATACTATGTGATGACACTCGCACTGACAGGGAAATCGGTTTACAAAGGGTTTCCAGGCGTTTTAGGGAGAATGGTGTTGTTGCTCTGGGTCTTGCTGGGAATTATTTCAGTCGCCTATGTCACATCGAGTATCACCAGTGCCATGACGGTGGAAAAATTATCCAACTCGATCGAGAACCTGCGGGACCTGCAAAACAAAACTGTCTCTGTCATAGCCGATTCTCCGGCAGAGGATTTTATCAAGAGGCAAGGTATCGATGAAATTCCCGCAACGGATATCCAATCTGCAGTGAACGAGTTGCTCGCGAAACGGACGGATGCCGTTGTGGCGGATGCAGCCGTGCTGCAATCGTTCGATTTCAACAATCCGAGGCTTCCCGTGCGCGTGGTGGGCCGGATTTTTCAGGTTGAGAATTACGGCTTCGCCATGCCGATCGGCAGTCCATTGCGAATGCCGCTGAATCGTCAACTCGCGAAGATGCAGGAATCCCAAGAAACCAACGCCATCCTCGCCGGATATTTTGGCGAGGCCAATGTGCAGTAACCCCAGCCCGCCAGAGTAGCCGGTTAAAGGATTCCGAGCTTCATTTTGCCAGCCTCACTAATCATGGACTGGTTCCATGCGGGATCCCAGACGAGCTCGACATCAGCCTCGTCGATTCCTTCGAGGGCGAGGATTTTGCTACGGGCATCGGCCGCGATCGTCGGGCCCATACCGCAACCCGGAGCCGTGAGGGTCATTTTCACAAGCACAGAAGTCGTGCCGGTTTCTTGAGTCTGGACTTCACAATCATAGATGAGGCCAAGGTCCACGACATTGACGGGAATTTCGGGGTCGAAAACTAATTTCAACTGATTCCAAACCGCCTCCTGTTTACTGCCCACCACCTTGACTTTTTCGATCCCCTTGGAGGGATCCAATCCGAGTGCGTCGGCATCTTTCAGATCAATGCGAGCCAGCCCGCCAGGGGTCGCCACAGTGAATGTGCCGCCCAAAGACTGGGTGATAACCACCTCCATGCCCGCAGGCAGAACGATGGGATGACCGCTTGGAATTTGCACCGCGTCGCAATCGCGGCTGAGTGTGATTTCGCCATGTGTGTCCATTGCCGATGACTCGTATTTGCCAGCGAAGCCCGTGTCGAGGGGATTTTCGGCTTGATCACGGGGACCTGGGCGTCGATGCTTCAGGCTCTTCGCACCGCTCGGGTGGCGAAATTGGCAGACGCGCCAGACTTAGGATCTGGTTCCGCAAGGAATGTGGGTTCGAGTCCCACCCCGAGCACTCCCCTACCCGTTTGCTCGAAGAGGCTCATGAACTCAGCGTGTGCGGGTGGGTCAAGATTTTATTTGTGACAGATGAAACTTTTTTCTGGCATGAAAGGCGACTTTTTTCTTGAGGGGGGTGGGTGGGATTTTTATTCTCCTGCCGCTGGCGAGGACAACAACTGCCAGTCTGTGTATAACTTGTGAATAACTTGACCTCATCTTTGGAAGTCCTTGAAAGCGGCCTTGAGTCCGCTGAAACGCGAGCACCCGGGAGCTCCACAGCCAGAAAAAGGCATAATGTTGCAAGTTGCTTTTACCCAGAATTTAAATATTCAGAAACTCGATCACGCTTCACTTCCGGGAACGCATGGTCGGATCGTTTGACCGGACTTTTTCCAACCTTCAGCCCAGTTACTGCCAACATTCCCCTTGGCGAATAAGACACAGATGATGACATTAGATTCCACCCTCTGGACACGGATTTCAAAGCGAATCAGGGAGCGCGTCAGCGCCGATGGGTTTGAGCGCTGGTTTTCAGGGATTCAGATCGCCTCGATGGCGAACAATGTCCTGACGCTCACCGTGCCGAATCCAATCCACCAATTTTTCATCGAGAGCAACTATTTGCCGATTGTGAAAGAAGCGGTGCTGGAGGAAGTGCCCGGAATGACATCCATCGAACTCCAGAGTGCGGGAGAGGCTGAGATGCCCGCGCGTCCAATACCTGCTGCGACAAAACCCGCCAAAGAAAAGGCCGCTGGGGCTCAGTTGCAAGGCCTGAACCCCCGCAACCGGTTCGATTCTTTTGTCGTAGGCACGAACAATGAATTTGCCCACTCGGCGGCTCTCGCTGTGGCAAATTCGCCGGCCATTACCTACAACCCGCTCTTCGTTTACGGTGTGAGCGGACTAGGAAAAACCCACCTCCTGCACGCTATCGGCCACCATGTGCTCGCGAAGGGCAAGGCGGCGAAAATCGTTTATTTGTCGAGCGAGCAGTTCACGAACGAGTTTATCGACGCAATTCAGCACGGGACGCTGGTGAAATTCCGCAAAAAATACCGTCAAGCGGATGTCCTCCTGATCGACGACATTCAATTTTTTGCAGGCAAGGAACGCAGTCAGGAGGAATTTTTTCACACCTTCAACGCGCTTCACGACGCCCACAAACAAATCGTCCTCTCGAGTGACCGCCCGGCCAGTGAGATCGAGAAACTCGAGCAGCGCTTGGTTTCCCGCTTCGAGTGGGGCATGACGGCGGAAATCCAGCCGCCCGACACCGAGACGCGAATCGCGATTCTTCGTAGCAAGGCCGCGAGCCTGAATCTCACCCTCGAGCCATGGATCATGGAATTTCTGGCCGACAAAATTCGCAACAACGTGCGGCGGCTTGAAGGAGCCCTCATGCGCGTAGCTTCCTACAAATCTTTGAGCGATAAAGATATAACACGCGATGTGATTGAAAACCTTCTGCGCGACATTTTCCAAGAGCAGGCCAAGAAAGCGGTCACAATCGACCAAATTCAACGCTGCGTGGCCGAGCATTTCGATGTTCGCATCGCGGACATGAGCAGCAAACGCCGCCCTGCCAATATCGCCCTGGCCCGCCAATTTGCCATGTATCTGAGCCGCCAGCACACCGGCATGCCACTCACCGATATCGGTGACGCCTTCGGCGGTCGGGATCACGGCACCGTCATCCATGCCTGCAAGCTGATCAAGCAACGCATGGAGGAGGACGAAAAAACGCGTCAGATCGTCAGCCTGCTCGGTAGCAAGCTGCAGCGCTGAGTTGCCACCATCGGAGCTGGATTTTCCAAGCAGACCCAAGGCCTGAACCATTGCATGGATATTGTTTATTTCGACCTTGAGACCCAGCGGACGGCGAACGATGTCGGGGGCTGGGACAAAAAACATGAAATGGGGATGTCCCTCGGCGTGACCTACAGCTCGCGGGACAATTGCTACGAGATTTTCGGCGAGGACCGCGCCGAATATTTGGTGAAGCGCCTGCAGAGGGCAGACCTCGTTGTGGGATTCAACCATGTGCGCTTCGACTACGATGTGCTCATGGCCTACACGATCCTCGATCTGCGGGAGAACCTTGTTTCCCTCGACCTCCTGCAAGAAGTCGAACGCATCGTCGGCCACCGTCTCAAGCTCGAAGACATCGCCCAAGCCACGCTGGGAGTGGGCAAGACAGCCGATGGACTCGACGCGATCCGATGGTGGCGCGAGGGCAAGGTCCTGGAGATTGCCAAATATTGCTGCTTCGATGTGAAGGTGACCCGCCTCGTCCACGAATACGGGGCCGAAAACAAAAAAATCTTTTTTAACGACCGCTTTGGCCGCAAGAACTGCCTCGAGGTGGATTGGAGCCTATGATTCAGGCCCTCAAAACACCGCGCAACACTTGGCATTTGCACTGGTTGGACCTCGAAGAGCCCGTGCCAAGCGGGGCGGACTGGTTTTTACCCACGCTTGTTGTGATCTGCGACCGCACCGGAGCACCCATCGCACCGCCTGAGCTGATGGAGGAACTCGACCAAGCGCGCATTGAAAATCTTCTTTATCGCATTCTGGATAAAACTCCGCCACCTGACCAACTCTTGATTCCGCAGAATCCGGATTGGGAGGAGGAAGACTGGAGAGCCTTTTCGGCGGAGTCGAAAATCAACATCCGCTTCACGCCTGCGACGAAGGCCATGTCGGAAGAACTTCAAGCCGTCACCAGCCTGCTCGTGCTGCGAAACGGCCGCCCGGAACAAGCCATGCCCGCTCCGCGCGATGTCGCGGCAGGGCTCGTCCGCACCGCCTTGCGCCTGCGTTCCCAATCAAAAAAACAATCCCTCCTGCGCCTCGCCTTGGAGAGGGATCCCGATTGCTCCCCAGCGCGCATCGAGTTGGCGGATGTCGAATTCAGCTCCGGGAACTGGAAAGCTTGTGGCGACGCCTACGACGAGATCATCCGACGCGATGCGGACCTCCGAAACCATCCGAAGACGATCTGGTGGAAAGACCACGCGACCCGTCCCTATTTGCGCGCCATCTATGGCCGAGCCATGACGAACTGGCATCTCGGCCATTTCACCGAGGCCAGCGCCGGGCTCGAGGATCTCCTAGCCTGCAATCCCGCCGACAACCAAGGCACCCGTTTTTTTATCCCCATGCTCCACCTGCTGGCGGAAGCCCCCGACAAGGCGTCGAAATTTTTTGGGCGCTACGAGCAGGACTATCCGTCCGACTTCAAGGAACCATCTTTCATTTTCGGATGGGCGCTCAGTTGCTCGCTGGAGAGCCGCGAGAGCGAGGCGCGCGAGAAATACATCGAGGCCATGCTGCGCAACATCTACATCGCCCCAATGCTCCTCGAAACTCCGGAGCCGCCGAAAAACCTGTGGTTCGCCAACGACCGCGCCGAGCCCACCTATGCCGCCGATTTCATCCAGAGCTACGCCGTGCTCTGGGACCGCGAACCCGGCGCGCTCCGTCTCCTGCGCGAGGTCTGGCAGGAAATCCAGCCGCGCATTGAAATAATCATCCGCCAACGAGAGATCATGCTCGACCTGCAAGACCAGCGTTACGATCCTGATTTCAAAATGAGATGGCAGAACCTCGCCAACGAGGAGGAGAAACTCACGACACCGTGAGCACGGCGGGAGCCTTCCTGCACGACCTCCAGAACGAGCTGGGCGGATCAATCCCCTTCGATCGCTTCATGCGCGAGGCGCTCTACCATCCCGCGTTCGGCTACTACTCCGCACGCATCCACACCGTGGGACGGCGCGGAGACTTCTCGACCATGGCCACGCTCGACCGCTCGCTGGCAGCGGGCATAGCCAATTGGATTGAAAAAGACAGCGCCTGCGACGTCATTGAAATCGGCGCCGGCAGCGGCCAACTCGCCCGCGACATCCTCGCCTCCCTTGGTTGGTGGAAACGGCTCCGCCTTCGCTACCACATTGTCGAAGTCTCCACACCGCTTCGCGAGGCACAGAAAAAACTCCTGCGCGGCCGGCGTGTCACATGGCATGAGAGCCTTCCGGCCGCTCTGGATCAACTCGGCGGGCGCGCCCATATTTTTTCCAATGAGCTTGTGGACGCCTTCCCGTGCCGTGTTTTCGAGCTCACCGACACGGATTGGCAAGAGCTCCATGTGCTCATCCAGGGCGGGAGATGCCAGGAAATCCTGAGACCCTGCACAATCCCTGAGTCCACGATTTTCCAGCAATCTTTCGCTGATGGACAGCGCGTGGAGGTGCATGAATCCTACCGCCACTGGCTTCAAGACTGGGCATCGAAATGGAAATCCGGCGCCATGCTCACAATCGACTATGGAGACACCATGTCGGCGCTCTATCACAGGCGACGGGCAGGCAGCCTGCGCGGGTATGCAGCCCATCAAGTCCTCACCGGCACAGACATCTACCAAGCGCCCGGTCGATGCGATCTCACAGCAGATGTGAATTTTTCCGACCTCGAAACCTGGGGTGAGCAAAAGGGTTGGCTCTGCCTCTCGCATTCGACCCTTGCGGATTTCCTCGCACCGAACCTACCCCCCCGCTTCCAAGGTGCGGCAGAAGCATTCCGCGTGCTCGCGCAGTCGATCAGCCCTGCCTGACTGAAAAAAATCACCGCCGTCGCCTCTTTTGGGTTGCCTCGTTGCGAGCGTCTGATACAAAAACCGCTCTTCGTAATCGGGAATGCAAACTGCCGAGCAATCGGTCCCACGGTCGCAGTCCTGGATTCGAAGCCGACTTGTTCGAAGAACCATGCCGTTTTCCACTATTTTAGCAGCCGCAATCACACTTGACGCACCGACAATTTTCCCCTCATCGCAGGGGGAACCATTCATTGAGTGGCTATCGAATTCCATATTCGTTAGTGCCGTCGTAGCGACCTTCATTATCTGGTTCGCACGCAGAGCCACAAAAAATATGACCGTCATTCCAGGGCCAACGCAGAATTTTTTCGAAGCCGTAGTTCAAGGTCTCTATGACCTCATCGAAAGCATCGTGGGCGGGCATATGGTGGCGCGGGTTTTTTCCCTACTGGCAACATTATTCATCTTCATCATTGTCTCAAACTGGTTCGCCCTTATACCAGGAGTTGGCTCCATAGGCTGGGGCCAATCAAGCAACTATGGCTTCGAGGTTACAGCACCTCTTCTGCGGCCGACGACTGCCGATATGAACATGACCTTGGCCATGGCAGTCGTGTTCATGTTTTTCTGGCTCTACTGGTCCATTGGTGAAGTAGGGTTTAAAGGTTTCCTCAGCCACATCTTCGGCGTCAAAGGAGGTCTCACTGGATTCATGGCTATTGCTTTGATACCGATTTTTCTGTTTGTGGGACTCATAGAAGTTGTGTCCATGGCCTTTCGCCCCGTTTCGCTTTCATTGCGACTGTTCGGAAACGTCTTTGCGGGCGAAAACCTGCTGACGACCATGATCACTCTTGGCAAGAGTCTCGGCTTGCCGGAGTGGATGGCCTACATCAGCTCGGTAACAGTTCCCATTCCGTTTTATTTTTTGGAAATTTTGATTGGGCTCTTACAAGCGACAGTTTTTATGCTCCTCTGCTCCGTTTACATCCAACTTTCGACTTCGCATGACGAAGAGGAGGGGCACTGATTTTTTACACTTTTTCCACCGGGACCGTGGCAAAGACTGCGGGCGGCGGAGAAGAAACCAATAGGAAACAACAAAATGATACCACAACTCATCGCAGAAGCGGCTGCTACAGCCGGAGGAATCACAGGCAGCTTCACCCTCGCCATCGCTGGCTCGGCAGCAGCCATCGGCATCGGAATGATCGGCTCCAAAGCCGTTGAAGCCGTCGGACGCAACCCAAATGCTTCCGGAAAAGTTCTGACTCTGAGCATTATCGGAATGGCTCTCGCAGAGGCCATCGCGATTTACGCTCTAATCCTCGCCTTCCAAGGCCGCTAGTGTTTCACCCGGAACCGCCCGCAAGCCGGGCGGTTCCGGAAAACAATTTTTAAAATCAAAAACCAGCCCTTTTTTAATGGATCAGCTCCTCACTCAGTTCGGTGTCGCATGGCCTAAGTTTCTTGCGCAAGTCATTTTGTTTTTGATTGTGTATGCGATCCTCAGGAAGTTCGCCTTCGGACCGATCATTGCCATTTTCGAACAACGCCGACGCACGATCGAAGAAGGACAGTCGAACGCCGAGAAAATCAGAAGACAACTCGCCGAGTCTGAAATCCGCTGTCAGGAAATCCTCCGAAAAGCGAACAGCGACGCCCAGCGCATCATCGACGAAGCCCGCGCATCGAGCGAAGCCTCGACTCAAAAACACATCCAGCAGGCAGTAAAAGACGCAGAGAATATCATCGTCAAAGCCAACGAGAGCGTGTCTCTGGAGCGCGCTCGTATGGTAGCCGAGGTCAAATCGGAAATGGTTCACCTCGTCGTGGACACCACGGCCAAAGTCGTCGGCAAAGTCCTCACCGAAGCCGACCAAGAGCGCCTCGCCAGCGAGACCTCAAAACAACTCGCAGCCTGATCTACTCGCTATGAAACTCAGCCGGGAAGCACGCCGCCAATCCAAGGAACTTTTCGACTTGTCCATCGTGGATGGCCGTCTCGATGAAAACCGCTTGCGTACAATCGCCACGGAAATCGTCGAGAGGAAGCCTCGCCACTATGTGCAGATGCTGAAATTCATAACCCGCCTCACCCGTTTGGAGGTCTCACGCCACCATGCGGTTGTTGAGAGCGCCACAGAACTCTCGAATGAAAAACGCACCGAAATTTCATCCAACCTCGCCAGCAAATTCGGCAAAATCACAACAGAGTTCTGCCACGCACCAAGCCTCATTGGAGGCCTTCGTGTGAAACTCGGCAGCAATGTCTGGGATGGCAGCATCCAATCTCGTCTCGAAACACTTAAACAATCCTGAACACTCACATGAGCAACATCGTCCTCGAACTCGAAGAAAAAATCAGCGCGGTTAAAAGCAACGCCGCCCGCCAAACTAATGTCGGAACCGTCCGCGAAATCGGCGACGGCATCGCCCGCGTGGAAGGCCTCAGCGCCGTAAAACTCAATGAAATGGTTGAGTTTACCAATGGAGTCACAGGAATTGCCCTGAACCTCGAGGAAACGGAAGTCGGCGTCATCGTGCTCGGCGACTACACAAAGATCAGCGAAGGCGCGGAAGTCAAAACCACCGGCAAACTCCTCTCTGTTCCTGTGGGCAAAGGCCTCCTCGGCCGCGTCGTGGACGCACTTGGACGCCCGATCGACGGCAAGGGCCCGATCCCGCACGACACCTCCTACCCTGTTGAAAAAATCGCCCCGGGCATCATTAAACGCCGCTCGGTCAGCCAACCCGTTCAGACCGGCATCATGAGCGTAGACGCCATGATTCCCGTCGGCCGCGGGCAGCGCGAACTCATCATCGGCGACCGCGCCACCGGCAAGACGACTATCGCGATCGATACAATCATCAATCAGGCCAAAATCAACCGCGCCGCCGAACAAAACGGCGATCCGAATTTCCGTCCACTCTATTCCATATATGTTGGAATCGGACAGAAAAATGCGAATATCGCTCGCGTTGTCAGCACATTGGAATCCAATGATGCGTTGAAATACACTATCATCATCGCCGCCACCGCATCCGACCCGGCCGCCGATCTCTATATCGCCCCGTTCTCTGGCGCGGCTATGGGTGAGTGGTTCATGAACAACGGCATGGACGCCCTCATCGTATTCGACGATCTCACGAAGCACGCGAACGCCTACCGTCAGATTTCGCTCCTTCTCAAGCGCCCATCCGGCCGCGAAGCCTATCCCGGCGATGTATTCTATCTCCACAGCCGTCTCCTTGAGCGTTCGGCCCGTCTTTCCGAAGAAGCTGGCAATGGATCCCTCACTGCGCTGCCGATCATTGAGACTCAGGCCGGTGACGTATCGGCCTACATCCCAACGAATGTGATCTCGATCACTGACGGTCAGATTTATCTCGAAACCGATCTCTTCTACCAAGGCATCCGCCCGGCTATCTCGGTCGGTCTCTCGGTGTCCCGCGTGGGATCTGCCGCTCAGATCAAAGCGATGAAACAAGTTGCTGGTAAAATCAAAGGTGACCTTGCTCAATACCGTGAACTTGCGGCCTTTGCGCAGTTCGGTTCCGATTTGGATGCCAAAACAAAATCCACGCTCGAGCGCGGTGCCCGCATCGTGGAGTTGTTCAAGCAGCCACAATACAATCCGATTTCTGTCGAGATGCAGGCTATTGTTCTCTGGGCCATGCAGAAGGGACTCTTCGACCCGGTTGCCGTTGATAAAGTCAAAGCCACGCAAAACAAATTTGTGGATTTCATTGAAACACGCAAAACCTCTCTTTTTGAAAAAGTTGGCAAAAAGCGCATGTTCGACGAAGAGGTCGAGAAGGAACTCAAGGCCGCCCTTGAGGAATTCAAGTCCTTCAACACCCTGTAAAAACTCATGGCCAACCTTCGCGACATCCGCCGACGGATCAAATCGGTTAAAAACACCTCGCAGATTACCAAGGCCATGCAGATGGTAGCGGCATCCAAAATGCGCAAGGCCCAGCAAGCTGCACTGAACGGACGCGATTACGCCCATCAACTGAACAGAGTGATCGTTTCGCTGAAAGAGACTTTAGAGAATTCCGCGCATCCCCTTTTGCAAGAAAGGGAAGTAAAAAATCACTTGGTTATTCTCATGTCCACGGACAAAGGCCTCTGCGGAGCTTTAAATACAAACATCTTGCGCGAAGCGATGAGTTTCGACCCCGCCAAGACCCAGTTCGTAAGTATCGGTCGCAAAGGAACGCAATTTCTGGCACGCTCAAAGCGCAACATGATTGCCGACTTCCCGCTTCATGAGCGCCCAAATTGCACCCAGTGCAAACAAATTTCGAAGTTTTGCATCGAGAAATTCCTCGACGGCACGGTGGACAAGGTCTCAATCCTCTATCCCCGCTTCGCCAATACGCTGTCGCAAATCCCGACAGACCTCCCCATTCTTCCGATCACCAGTCTGGAAGAAGCCGGCATTCAAAGCGCCTACGAGGCATATCCAGCTCCGGAGTCAGGTTTCACCTTCGAACCGGATGCCAACTCTGTGCTCAACGCGATCCTGCCAGCCTACCTGCACTACATCGTTTTCCAGACCCAACTGAGCACCCGCGCCTCGGAGCAGAGCGCTCGCATGGTCGCAATGAAGAGCGCCACCGACAACGCCAAGAGCCTCGTCAAGGATCTCACCCTCGAATACAACAAAGCCCGCCAGGCCAGTATTACGAACGAAATCCTCGAAATTTCCACGGCCCAGCTGGCACTCGGATAACAATCAACCCAACAGTGGCTGCCCGTTCTTTCACAGGAATGGGCAGCCTCTTTTTTGCCCTTCGGGTAGCGGCAATCCAAGGCAGTGTCCACGCAGACGGAGGCCTGTGCCCCGATTATGCGAGCCGTTTTTCCAATGCCGTGTAGCGTCTTACGGCGCTCACATTGCGCACGGCGTTTTGCAGAGCTTTTTTTTGGCCTACGAGCACGACGAGACGGCGACCGCGAGTGATTCCTGTGTAAACCAGGTTTCGTTGGAGCAGAAGGTATTGCTGCATCGCAAGCGGCATGACGACGACGGGAAACTCCGAGCCTTGGCTTTTGTGGATCGTGATGGCATAGGCCAGCGAGACCTCGTCGAGTTCATTGAAATCATAAACGACCTCTCGTCCATCGAAGCCGATGAGGACTTCGCGCTCGGAGTCATCGATCTTGAGGATTTCACCGATGTCCCCGTTGAACACCTCCTTGTCGTAGTTATTCCGGGTCTGAATGACCTTATCGCGGACTCGAAATTCCCAGCCGAATTTCTCCACCGAGGGATCGCCGCTCCGCTTGGGGTTCAGGCGTTCCTGCAGGATGCGGTTCATCTGAGTGGTGCCGAGTGAGCCTCTATTCATGGGGCACAGCACCTGAATATCGCTGCGCGGGTCGAGTTTCCATTTTTTCGGAATGCGCTCAGCAACGAGTTCGAGAATCGTGGAGGGAATGGACTCAGGTTCTTCACGCTCGATGAAGAAAAAGTCGGAGTCTTTTTCCGACTCAGGCATGGCCCCGCTATTGATGCGGTGGGCATTAACGATGATGCGACTGCTCGAAGCTTGACGGAAAATTTCCGTGAGACGCACCACAGGCACAGCGCCGCTGCGGATGATGTCCCCCAACACGGCGCCGGGTCCCACGCTCGGCAACTGATCCACATCGCCCACCAAAATTAGATGCGCGCGCGCCGGTAGGGCCTGAAGGAGCTTGGACATCAACTGCACATCCATCATGGATGTTTCGTCCGCCACCAAGAGATCGCAGTCGAGAGGATTCGAAGCATTCCGGGAAAAACCGGAGTTCTGGTATTCGAGCAGACGGTGGATTGTTTTGGCCTCGAGACCTGTGCTTTCGGAGAGGCGCTTCGCCGCACGGCCAGTTGGAGCGGAGAGAAGGCACTTCACCTGTTTCGCGCGGAGCAGGGTGAGGATGGAATTCACCAATGTCGTTTTGCCAACGCCCGGGCCGCCGGTGATCACCAAGACGCGCGAGCAAAGAGCGCGGCGCAAGGCCTCAGCTTGGCTGGGAGCGAGATCGATGGCTTTTTTGTCCTTCAACCAAGCGATCGCCTTGTCAGCATCGATCTCGGGATATTCCGCCTTGCCGCGCGCCAATCGGGCGAGGCGGGATGCGCCCTCGACTTCGGCACGCCGGATCGGCGGGAGAAAAATCAAATCCTCACCCGTTATGCCATCCTCCTCCAAGTCGCACTTGGCAAGCATCTCCGACAAGGCACGCTGTAAGATGAGTGAGTCCATCGCCAAAAGTTCTGCCGCATTTTTGAGGAGAACATCCTTGGGCAGCGCACAGTGGCCGTTGCCCCCGGCCTCCGAGAGCGTTTGGGAGAGCCCCGCGCGGGCTCGCAGAATCGAGTCTTCGGGAATGCCGAGCTTGCGGGCGATGTCATCGGCGGTCTTAAAGCCGATGCCCGAAATATCGCGTGCGAGGAGATAGGGATTGGCACGCACTTTTTCGACCGCCTCATCGCCGTAGGTCTTGTATATCCTTACAGCACGGCTGGTGCTCACGCCATTTGAGTGGAGGAAAACCATGATCTCCCGCACGATTTTCTGCTCGGCCCAAGCTGTGCGGATCGTGCGCCGTCTTTCAGCGCCGATTCCCCTCACCTGCTCAAGCCGCACGGATTCGCGGTCGATGATATCGAACACGGCCTCGCCGAATTTTTCGACCAGCTTCTTGGCATAGACAGGTCCGATTCCTTTGATGAGCCCACTGGCGAGGTATTTTTCGATTCCCTCCCGCGATGTGGGGGCGCTCGTCTGAAGCAACTCCGCCTTGAGCTGCGTGCCATGGTCGCGATCCTGAATCCAGGCTCCCTCGGCGGTGAGCCATTCCCCCGCATTGATGCTTGAGGAGCGGCCTACGACAGTGACCAAGTCGCGACGTCCATCGACCTTCACCCTCACAACACAAAATCCCGTTTCCTCGTTGTGAAAAGTAACCCGCTCGATCAATCCGGTCACACTGCTCATGGAGCGCGTCCTTTTTTGAGATGCCCACGCCAGATGTAAAGCAGGATTCCAATCGGCAACATGGCGACCACAGGCCACCATGTGAGCATGGGGGGAAGGAGGCGATCAACCGTAAGTTCGAAGGACACGATCTCCGTCTTGCCCTCGCGTGAAATGGAGACGCCCAATTCCCAGAGGCCCGGTTCGGGAATACCAAGCATCGCGGAATACAGAAGCCCATTCCCAGCATGCCCCTGACTTGCGCTAACAGCCTGCCCCGGCGTCACGCAACCGGCTCCCCTCCACGCCAACTCAGGAGTGGGACGACTGAGCTTGTTGAGGCGGAAGCTGACGACGGCGTCAAGGATAGGGCCGCTCTTTTCCGCCCGCTCAAGGAACAGGCTCAAGTCCACTGGCCCGGCACGCAGCGGCGAGGGATTCCCAAACAGAACCACGCGATAGGTGCCCACCTGCTTTTCAGCCAGCACAAGCCCGCCATCGGCACGCAAGAAATCCGCCATAAATACCCACAGAAGCATAAAAGCCAGGCTTTGGGAAATGGCTCGGCACATTGACATGGCGGGCGAACGGATCACCGCCCCAGTTTAAAAGGGGGACTCCAGCGTAAAAGCCCCGAAATGCACGACCGCATTGAATATTGTGAAAAACTCCGCCGGCGGCATATTGACAGCCATTCCATTCTCACATGCGAGTCGCCCGCTGGTTCATTTACGGATTCCCTGTTTTTCTTTTGCTGCTCATCGCCGTGTCCTTCTGGAATTCGGCGAGCCTGATCTCGGACAAGAAAAACGAGATGTCCCTTGGCGTTCTTGGGGAGCCATCGACACTCAACCCAATCCAACAGGCCGACAGCGCCGCATCGCAAGTGGCGGGATCTCTTTTTAACGGCCTCCTGAAATATAGTCCCGACCTGGAAATCATCGGCGACCTGGCCGAGTCATGGTCACTCGACCAGACCACGACTCTGGTTTTCCGAAACGAAGAGTCCGCCAGCGCGGCGAAAAGCCAGATCGAGTCGCTGCGTGCGGAGTGGAGCGCATGGACCCTCGATGCACTGAAACAAAACGGGGGCGAGCTTCTTCTGCATTTCAGCGAACCGGGCCTCGAATCCTCTAAAAAAATCGTCTCCCTCCTGCCGCCGGATGCCTTGGCGCCACTGGCCACACTGCGCGTGGAGGTGAAGGACAACGCAGCTGACAGACTAAAACGCCTCAGCAAGGGCCTGCCAGACGGATCCCTGCTCCGCGTGTGGGTGGAAAGCGGCGCGGCCTTTGAAATCAGCGCTGACCCAGGACTCAAGACCGATATCGAAAAATGGCTCTCAGCAAACGGGGGCGGCACTGTGCAGATTGGCGAGCCGGTTTCCTTTTTTGCTGAGCCACAAGTGGTCTTCAAACTGCGAAAAAATGTTCGCTGGCACGACGGGACACCGTTCACCTCACGCGACGCCGCCTTCACCTACCGGGCGATCATGGACGATGCCACCGCTTCCCCGCGCAAGCCGGACTTCGATTTGATCCTCCAAGTCGAGACGCCGGATGAGCACACCTTTCGCGTAACCTACCGCAAGCCGTACTCTCCCGCTTTGGAGAGCTGGATGATTTCCCTCCTGCCCGCGCATTTGCTGGAAGGAAAGCCGTCGAGCTGGTGGGCGCAGAATTTTAATCGCACACCGGTGGGAACCGGCGCCTTTCGTTTCGCCGAGTGGAAGACGAATGAATTCATCCGCGTGGAGCGAAACCCCGATTACTTCGATGCCCCCGGGCCTTGGTTGGATGGGATCGTCTATCGCTTCATGCCCGACCAACTCACCCTGCGTCTCGCATTTGAGACGCGGCAGGTGGATTTCTGGGGCGCGGAGCCTTGGACAGTCAACGCCTTTGTGAATGATCCTCGCTTCCAAGTCTTCACAAGCCCGACGAGCAGCTACACCTACATCGGCTGGAATCTTAAACGCCCGCTCTTTCAGGATCCTCTCGTTCGCCGGGCGCTCGCGCAGGCGGTCGATGTGCCATCCATGGTCCGTTTCATCCTTTATGGCCACGGTCTCCAGAGCACCGGACTTTTCACTCCGCAGATGTGGTTTTTCAACCAGGATATCAAACCTTTTGCTTATGACCCGGACAAGGCGCGTGCGCTGCTTGCCGAGGCGGGATGGAAGCCCGGGCCAGATGGCATTCTTCAAAAAAATGGCGAACGGTTTTCCTTCACCCTGATCACGAACAATGGAAATGAAGTCCGCCGCGACATCGCCACACTCACTCAGGATGGCCTCAAGAAACTGGGTATTGAAGTGAAGGTGGAACTCTACGAGTGGGCTGTGTTTTTAAAAAACCACATCAACAAAGGCGACTTCGACGCCATGGTGCTCGGATGGTCGCTCGGCAACGGCTACGACCAATTCCAGATCTGGCACTCCTCACAGACCAACCCCGAGCAACTCAATGTCGTGGGCTATAAAAGCGAGAAAGCCGACCGCCTACTCGATGACATCCGGCAGGAATACAACCGCGAGAAAATCATCCGCATGGCGGGCGATCTGCAGCGGACGATCTATGAGGACCAACCCTACCTCTTCCTCTATGTTCCGGAAGGCACCAGCGTGATGTGGAAGGACGCCTACCGGATCCGGCGGCCGGATGGCAAGGGCGGCTGGATCGATTCTCCTGTTGAGATGACCAAGGCGGGATGGGCTTATTGGTCGGAGTGGTTCTACAGGCCAGAATTCGCAGATCGCCTGCCGCCTATTCCAAAACCTTGAAAACGGTGGTGAAGAAATACAAATAGGCAAAAACAAGCAGCCCAAAAATCACAGCCAAGGGAAAAAGAAGAGAAATCCACTTCATTTCCTTTTCCTCGGTTTCCAGGCTACGCAAGTCGATTGTGCGAGTAGCAGCAGGGTTGTTCAGCATTTCGTTCGCCTTGCTCAAGGCAAAGCGCAAGTGCTCGATCAATTCGTCGTATGATTGATACCTTTTGTCGGGATTTTTCGCCATCATGCGATTGATGACATAGGCGGTCTCATTGCAGACATCAGGAGCGAACGCCTGAAGGCTCACCGGGCGGCTTTTGAGCTGTTTCAGCGCGACGAGGGATGAATTGTCGGCCTCGTAGGGCGGGCGCCCCGCCATGGCATGAAAAAGCGTACCTCCGAGGCTGTATATGTCGCTTCGAAAATCCTCCGGCAACTCATCCAGCTTCTCTGGTGCGACATAATACGGTGTCCCCCAGATTTCCGTCGGAGATGTCATGGTATCACTCGCAATCACGGCCAATCCGAAGTCCACGATCTTCACCGTGCCACGATCTGCAAAGAGAATATTCGCCGGCTTGATGTCGCGGTGGATGAGACCGATCTCCATCGCCGCCTTGAGACCCTGCGCAACCTGAATTCCCGCTTCGAGCGCAGTGATTTCAGGAACCACACCCCGCTCCTGCATGAGGTCATCGAGTGAACCACCGGCAACCAACTCCATAGCGATGTAAAATTGGGAGCGACATTCTCCGAAATCAATAATCCGAACGACATTGGGATGGTTGATCTGGGCAGTCGTGCGGGCCTCATTGGCCAACTTTTTCGATTCCTCTTGGATGTCGCTAGCCTGCATTTTCAGCACTTTCAAGGCCACTTCGCGTCCGAGATTGAGATCAAGAGCGCGATAGGCTGAGCCCATGCCACCCTCCCCCAGAAGGGAGGTGATTTGGAACTGGTTGAAAGTCGTGCAAGCCTTAAAGAAGTGTCCGCAAGCCGGACAATTGGCGTCCGTGAAAGCGGACCAACCTGTCAAATCGAGAGGAGTCTGACAATGAGGGCAAGCCTCGATGGAAGAAGAATTATCGCCTATGTGTTCTGTGCTATTCATGGCATTCAAAGAGGGAATGAACGTATATACGAAACTCTCTTTTTCACCCACGTGCAATCTGAAACTCCAATTAACCCGATACGAAATCGGAGTTGCCGCACCCTGCCCACCGGATTTACCTTTCAATCCCTATGGGAAGACAATGGCTCCACGCCAAGCGAGAAGTCGCAAATCTGAAAAAAGGCCAAGTCGTTGGCAAACTGGTTAAGGAAATGATGGTCGCCGCGAAGCTCGGCGGACCGGACATCGAGGGCAACGCCCGGCTCTATGCGGCTGTCGAGAAGGCGCGCAAAGCTTCCGTGACGCGCGATGTCATCGAGCGCGCGATCAAGAAAGGCGCTGGCATCGGCGATGAAAAGCTCACCTTGGAGAACCTCGTTTTCGAGGGTTATGCCCCGCACAAGGTGCCGGTGATCGTGGAGGCTCTCACCGACAATGTGAACCGCACGGCTCCCGAAATGCGCGTTCTTTTCAAAAAAGGACAACTCGGCACGGCAGGCAGCAACAAGTTTCTCTTCGACCATGTCGGCATCGTGGAAGCCCACCACGCAGATTTATCGATCGATCCCGAGGAGGCAGCCATTGAAGCGGGAGCGAATGATTTTGTCGCGCTCGCTGAAGGCGAGAATGACGACATTCCCGCCGACACCAAGGGCGTGAAATTTTTGACCGAACGCACAGCCACTGGCACCGTTTCAAAATGGCTCTCACAGCACGGATGGTCGGTGGTCACCAGCGAACTCGGCTACATTGCCAAGCAGTTCCCCACCCTCAGCGATGAGCAACGCACCGAAGTCGGCGAGTTTCTACAAGGCCTCGAGGATAATGATGATGTCCACCGTGTCTGGGCGGCTCTGAAGTAATCCACGATGGAAGCCACTGCCACGCGCCTGGTCGAGCGCTTGAGAGCGGCCGGGCACGAGGCCTTTTTCGCCGGTGGATGCGTGCGCGACATGCTTCTCGGGCGGGAGGCGCACGACATCGATATTGCCACCAGCGCCAGGCCAGAGGATGTGCAAAAGCTTTTCCCCCGCACCGTGGCGGTCGGCGCCGCGTTTGGCGTGATTGTCGTGCTGGAGGCTGACTTCGAATTTCAAGTGGCCACCTTCCGCTCGGACGGTGCCTACAAGGACGGCCGCCACCCCGAGTCGGTTTCCTTCACCACAGCAGAAGGCGACGCCAAGCGGCGCGACTTCACGGTCAACGGTCTTTTCTACGATCCCATTGAAAAACAGGTCATCGACTATGTCGGTGGAGAAGCAGATTTGAAGGAGGGCATCCTGCGCTGCATCGGAAATCCCGAAGAGCGTTTTAGCGAAGACAAGCTACGACTCATCCGCTGCGTGCGCTTCGGCGCGTCTCTCGGTTTCCAAATCGAAGAGGAAACATGGAAGGCCGTTTGCCGCATGGCGCCACAAATCACCGCCGTCAGTGCGGAGCGTCTCCGCGACGAATTGGTGAAAATTTTCACCCACCTCTCGCGCGTCAGGGGTTTTGATTTACTCGATGCAAGCGGCCTGCTGGAAATTTTGCTGCCAGAGGTGACTCGAATGAAAGGCTGTGAGCAACCGCCCGACTTCCACCCCGAGGGCGATGTGTTTGTCCACACCCGCCTCATGCTTTCGCTCCTGCCACCCGAGGTTTCCGTTCCTCTCGTCTTCTCCGTCCTTCTGCACGACACGGGGAAACCCGGCACATTTCGGCGCGATGAGACCGGGCGCATTCGCTTCAACGGGCATGAAAGTGTGAGTGCGGAGATCACCACGACCATCTTCGAGCGCCTCCGGTTTTCAAATTCCGAGACCGATGCAACGGTCGTTGGTGTAAAAAACCACATGTCCTTCAAGGATGTGAAAAACATGCGCGTGGCCACTCTCAAGAGGTTTCTGGCGCGCCCCACTATCGAAGACGAAATGGAGCTTCACCGCGTGGACTGCCTTGGCTCGCACGGCCTGCTTGACAACCACGAGTTCCTGCGCGCCAAGCAGGTCGAATTTTCCAACGCCCCGCTCATACCCCCGCCGCTGATCACTGGCCGGGATCTTATTGCCAACGGCTACAAACCCGGCCCGCTCTTCAAAAAAATCCTCGAGGCCGTCGAAGCCATGCAACTTGAGGGGACGGTGACTACGCCTGCGGAGGCTCTGGCTTGGGTGAAGACCCAGAACGAATTCGAAGCTTCATAAAACGCACGACAAACCATCCGGTCAGGAAAGCCAGAGTGATCGAGACCGCCACATCCGAGGGATGGTGCGCTCCGATCGCAATGCTCGACCAAGCCACGCCAACCGCACCGATGAGCACCAGCAAACCCCAGCCGGGGGATGCAAAAACAACCGCTGCGGCTAATCCAAAGGCCGTGGCCGTGTGACCGGAGGGGAAGGAGTTGTAGGCCGGCACGCCAACAAGAATCCGCCCATTGTGGTATGGGCCATAGAAACCATGCTCAATCTTGGGAATCTCACGAGGGCGGGGGCGCCCTGTCGTGAGGCGCGAGGCATTCGCAATCATTCCGGCGAGGGTGGAAGCAATCATGGCCGCCAAAATAATGCGGCTCCAACGCCGGTTTCCACGCGCTTTGAAGATCAGAAAGCTGATAGCCGCCGCGACCATGATTGGAGGCCAGTCGCCCCAGACTCGAATCTGACCGTAGATTTTTGCCTCCGGGGTTTTCTGCCATTTCGGCCCCTGCGCCTCGACCAGAACTTGCCGGATCGGGAGATCCCACTTGAAAGCCAAGACGGACAAAAACCCTCCTACGAAAAGGATGATCAAGGGAGTTCGATAGACCCGGAGAAAGTTCATCGCAATTCAGCGGCCACCTCCGCTGCAAAGTAAGTGAGAATCATATCTGCACCGGCACGCTTGATGGCCAAAAGCGATTCATCCCGCGTGCGCTGGTAGTCGAGCCAACCGAGGCGTGCCGCCGCATGGATTTGAGAAAATTCCCCGCTCACTTGGTAAGCAGCGAGCGGCGCGTCGCAACTTTCCCGAACGGAGCGGATAATGTCCAGATATGCGCCAGCGGGTTTGACCATGACGATGTCGGCTCCCTCTTCCAGATCGAAACGAACCTCGCGAAGAGCCTCCCGGGAGTTGGCAGAATCCATCTGGTAGGTCGATTTGCTGATCGCATCCTTGCCGATCTTACTGCCCACGGCCTCGCGGAAGGGCCCGTAATAAGCCGAGGCATACTTGACCGCGTAGGACATGATGCCGGTCTGCGAGAAGCCGGCGGCATCCAACGCTCGGCGCACTGCGGCGATGCGTCCATCCATCATGTCCGAGGGAGCTACAATATCGGCACCCGCCTGCGCTTCCATTACTGCCAAGCGGCAGAGCACCTCGACTGTGTTGTCGTTTTCAACGGATGAACCATCCGGCGAGAGCAGGCCGTCGTGGCCATGATCCGTGTAGGGATCAAGCGCCACATCGGTGATGACAACCAGGTTGGGAAACCTCTTTTTAACCTCTGAAACGGAGCGGTAGAGGAGGTTCGCAGCATCGAAGGCATGTGAGCCAACAGCATTTTTCAGCGAGGGATGGATGCTTGGAAAAATCGCCACAGCGGGAATGCACAGCTCCAGGGCACGCTCGCAGGCGCGCAGCAGCGAGGCCTCTCCCAGCCGCGAAACCCCGGGCATGGACTCGATCGCGAGGTCGTCCATCGATTCATGAATGAAAAGCGGCCAGATCAAATCCTCCGAACGCAAGACTGTCTCACGGACAAGCCGGCGAATGTTTTCAGAGCGCCTGTTGCGTCGGGGACGCTGGAGAATTTGAAGTGGCATGCGCGGAGGGTGCAACTCCGCGGAGGGATCGTCAAGACACCTGCTTGCAAGCTGAAATCCCTTCCCTCCCCTTCGCAGAGGGTTCATTCTCGTGGCATGAACGAGCATTTTCCGAAGGACACCCTCGAGTCACTCTGGGCGCCGTGGCGGGTTGAATATTTCCAAGCCGAACACCGCAGCGGGTTTGATTTCCTTTCCGAAGCGGCTGCAGCCACTGATCACGCCGCGCACTTCGTAATCGCGAGGCGGCCCACCGCATTTCTGCTGATGAATAAATACCCCTACTCCGCCGGGCACCTCATGGCCGTTCCGTGCCGGAAGGTTGTCAAAATGTCGGAGGTCACCGAAGACGAAATCCTGGATCTTTGGAGCTTAAGTGTGCACGCGCAGAGGTTGCTTGAGATCGCGGTGAAGGCCCAAGGATTCAATGTCGGTTGGAATCTCGGCAAGGCCTCCGGAGCCGGAGTGGAGGACCACCTGCACATCCATATCGTTCCCCGCTGGGTGGGCGACTCGAATTTCATCGCCGTCGTGGGCGGAACCCGCATCATTCCCGAAGGCTTGATGCCACTCTACCAGCGACTGGTGGCCATCGACAAAGAGCTGAATATTTCATGAAACCAAACACACTCGGTCCTATCACAGCAGGGATTCCTAAAAAACTGCGCCGCGTCAGCGAGCCATCCCTCTCGAAAGCCGCCGTCCGTCGCAAACCGGCGCCCTCGCAGGATTTTTCCTTCAGCCTGAAACCGGCAGATATCGCCCGGCACCTGAACCGCTTTGTGATTGGCCAGAGCGAGGCCAAGAAAGTCCTTGGCGTCGCGCTTTGCGATCACTTCCAGCATGTGCGCCTCACGCTGGAGGGTCAGGAGGCTCCCTTTTATCAAAAGCAGAATGTTCTTCTGCTCGGCCCCACAGGCGTTGGAAAAACCCACCTCATCCGCTCTGCAGCCGATCTCATCGGCGTTCCCTTTGTGAAAGCGGATGCCACGAAGTTCAGCGAAACCGGCTATGTCGGTGGCGATGTGGACGACCTCGTCCGCGACCTCATTCGCCGCGCTGGCGGCGATGTGAAACGCGCCTCGCATGGCATTATCTATCTCGATGAAGTGGACAAGCTCGCGGGATCAGCCGAGGGCGGTGGACGCGATGTATCCGGGCGAGGCGTTCAGACAAACCTCCTTAAAATCATGGAAGACGGCGATGTGCCGGTGCTATCGCCGAATGATGTGACCGGCCAACTCCAGTCCGCCATGAGTGCCGCCCGGGGCAACACGCCGGGAATGCCAGACACCATCTCGACACGCCACATTCTCTTTATCGCAAGCGGAGCCTTTGTTGGGTTGGATGGAGTCATCCGTTCCCGTCTCGGTCAAAACTCGATGTCGCCTGCGAAGGCACTGGCGCAGGCTGGCACGAGCGACTTCATTCGCTTTGGGCTCGAACCGGAATTCATCGGGCGCCTCCCTGTGCGCGTCGCCTGCCATGCGCTTGACGAAGACGACCTTTTTCAGGTTTTGGAGAAAAGCGAAAGCAGCCTGATCCACCAATACAAACGCTCCTTCGCCGCCTACGGCATCACGCTTCGCTTCGAACCGTGCGCGCTCCGCAAACTTGCCGCGCTGGCCCGCACCGAAGAAACCGGTGCCAGAGGCCTCATGACCGTGCTCGAACGCACCTTCCGCGACCTCAAGTTCCGCCTGCCCTCGACCCGCCTGCGCGCGCTGACCATCACCGCGCAAACGGTGGAAAATCCCGCCGCCGCGCTGGCGAAGCTCTTGAGAAAATGACACGTCCGCTGGTCGTCTTCGACGGAGCCTGCGGTTTCTGCCGGCTATGGATCGAACGCTGGCGGGAAATGACAGGGGACTCTGTGGACTACCGTCCCTCCTCAGAGGCGGCAGCAGATTTTCCAGACATCCCCCAGGCGGAATTCGACCGCTCGGTTCAGTTGATTCGCCCGGATGGCTCCCGCTTGTCGGGAGCCGCAGCGGTATTGGAACTCTCTGCTCCCCACAGCACCGCAGCGCGGGCGGGACTTTTTCTTCACAACCGCATTCCACTTTTTGCCCAGATGCTCGAGTCCGCCTACGGATTCGTGGCTGCGAACCGCGTTGTTTTTTCAAAGCTGACAAAACTCCTCTTCAGCTCATCCGCCCGGCGTCCGACCTTTGCGATCGCCAACGCCGTATTCCTACGAGCGCTGGCGCTGATTTTTCTCATCGCGCTGGTTTCGTATTGGCATCAAGCCGCCGGTTTGAACGCGATCCTTCCAGTCACGCCATTTTTCGAAGCCGCCCGCGACCAACTCGGCGCGGAGGCTTATTGGGCAGTGCCATCACTCGCCTGGATCTCACCCGGACTGGAGATTTTAAACACACTCGTCGGCATAGGCGTTTTCGCCTCACTACTTGCTCTGCTGGGCGTCTGGCAACCGCTCTGCTTTTTCACGCTCTGGGCCATCATGCTCTCACTTTGCGTGGCCGGGCGGGATTTCTACAGCTTCCAGTGGGACGCGCTGTTGATCGAGGCCGGTTTCCTCGCGGTGTTTCTCTCGCCATGGCGGTTGCGCCCGAATTTCTCCTCGTGCGAGCCTCCACGCCTGGCGCGGTTTCTGGCCGTGGCGCTTTTATTCCGCCTCATGTTCAGTTCCGGGGTGGTGAAGCTCACAAGCGGCGATCCGGCTTGGCGCAACCTCACAGCGCTGGAGTTCCATTTTTTCACCCAGCCCCTGCCAAACCCGGCCGCTTGGTTCGCGCAGCACCTTCCAGCTGAAATTCTGGTGGCCGGTTGCGCGCTCATGTTTGTTGTCGAACTCCTCCTTCCCTTCGCTTTTTTCCTGCCGAGAAATCCCCGACTGCTTGCGGCGTGGTCCACCATCGCGCTGCAGGCTGGAATCGCCCTCACAGGCAATTTCGCCTTCTTCAACCTCCTCTCCACCGCCTTGTGCCTGTTCCTCCTCGATGACCGCTGCTGGCCGGCGTTTCTTCAGAAAAAACCCGCGCCCGCCGTGTGTGTGACGCGATGGATGCGAATCCCGGTTCTTGCTTCGATCCTTCTGATTTCCCTCATCCCCCTCGCCTCGGCGTTCCAAGCGATTCCAAGTTTTCTCGCACCTCTTGCCAGAGTCCATTCCCTCCTGGCACCGTTGCGAACCGTCAACGGCTACGGACTCTTCGCCGTCATGACCACGCAGCGCCGCGAAATCATCGTCCAAGGCAGCAACGACGGCCACGAGTGGAAGACCTATGAATTCCGCTACAAGCCAGGCGCTCCTGACCGCGCCCTGCCTGCTGTCGCCCCATACCAACCGCGACTCGACTGGCAAATGTGGTTCGCCGCGCTCGGCAGCGTGGAGACGACTCCGTGGTTTCAATCCTTCCTCGCCCGCCTGCTTGAAGGTTCCCCCGAAGTTCTGTCCCTGCTCGAAAAAAATCCCTTCCCCGATCAACCTCCCAAATTCGTCCGCGCCATTCTCGATAACTACACCTTCACGCCCCCCGAAGAACGCGAGCAAAGCGGTGCCATCTGGAATCGCGAACCCCTCGCGATTTACTGCCCTCCAGCGTCCCTGCGTTAATTCAGAACCGCCCGATAGTCCGACATCCTAGAGACATTGCTTCACCACTCCAAGGGTGTATATTCCTTGTATGACTTTGAGTCTGCCAGATATTCCGAGCACAGCTCCGATGGACGAGTTCGAGTTGCGTCTTGAACTCGCCTGCGCTCTGTATGCGCGGGGAAGAATCTCTGCGGTTGCCGGCTCGCACTTGGCAGGAATCGATCTCGTCACCTTTCAGGGAGCCTTGGCAGATCGCGACATTCCACGGAGCTATTCTGTCAGTGACCTGCACAGCGATCTCGCCGCGATGGATCGCATACTCGGCGTGTGATTGTTGTCGCAGACACCTCTGTCATTCTCAATCTCGCGCTGGTCGGACACGAGAATCTGCTCGATGCCATTTTTCATGAGGTTGTGGTTCCTCCAGCCGTTCATGCCGAGTTTGTCCGTCTTGCAGCCTCCTCTGGACGCTTCGCCGGTCTGACTCTACCCAATTGGATTCGGGTTCAAGCGCCAGAAACCATCCCAACTTTAATCGCAGGCGATGCGGATCTCGATCCTGGTGAATCCCAGGCTCTCGCCCTCGCTCTGGAAATCTGCGCTGACGGAGTTCTTATTGATGAGGCGCATGGACGCTTCATTGCTATTGAGCTTGGTCTCACCCCGATCGGTGTCTTGGGCATTCTTGTTCGCGCCAAGCGCGATGGACTTCTACCAACCATGGCACCTGTCATAAAGGCCCTCTTGGCGAAAGCCCGTTTCCGAGTCTCCGACGCTCTCTTACTCGAGGCGCTTCGACTTGCAGGCGAATAAAACGGCATTAGGAACGCCTTGTACCAAATTCAGCTTACTTTTGAACTTTGAAATGTAGCGCGGGCGTCCTCGCAAACTCCAAAAAAATGATTTTGCCAATTTTCCCCTATCGCAACGAAGATCGCGCGATTAGCTTGTCAAAACGCGATTGAGATGCGATCTCAATAAGGATGCACATGCCTCCTTTTTTCAAAATGTTTCTCTCTTTGGCGTTTGTGCTATTTGCCGTGGGTTCGCCAGCCTTTTCAGAAGATTTGGCCCCCGAGGTGGTGGTGGCCTTGAAGCCCGACAAAGATCCGGACAAAATGTTTTCCGAACGCTCGGCCCTCGCGGAAGCTCTCGGAGCAGTCCTCGGGCGTCCGGTGAAAGTGATTATTCCCCTCTCCTCGGCGGTGATTGTCGAGGGCCTGTCGAACGGGTCCATCGACCTCGGCTACCTGAGCGCGACAGACATGGTGAACGCCCGCAAAACCCATGCCGCAGATATGCTGCTGGTGGGCGAAATCGACGGCGAGCGTCATTACGAGAGCCTTTGGATTGCCCTTGCCGACAAGCCCTACAGCTCGATCGCCGATCTGCGGGGCAAGCCGATCGCCTTCGCCAGCCGCACGAGCACATCCGGATACCTCATTCCACTTCTGGCTTTGAAAAATGCTGGTCTCATCTCGACAAGACCCGAGGATTTATTCGGAGAAGGGAATGTTTGGTATGGAACGGGATACATGAGCGCTATCGAACGGGTTTTGGCCGGTGAGGCCGAGGCGGCGGCTGTGAGCGATTATGTGTTTGAGAAAGACAAACACCTCACGCCGGAGCAAAAAGCACGCCTCAAAGTGGTCGATTCGCAGGGCCCGGTGCCCACGCATGTGCTGGCGATCTCGAAACGCCTTTCGCCGGGTGCCCGCCAGCAACTTCTCAAAGCCGTCCAGGATTTTTCCGAAAAAAACCCGAGCTTGAGAGATGCCGTATTCACTTCCCGCTTGGTGGAGTGCGATGCGGATACCCACCTCTTGCCGGTAGTGAACGCGCTGGACTTTGTGCAAGGTCAACAGAACCAATGACCCCAAACGACACAAATCAAATCGATATCGAAGATCTCACGGTCTCGCGCGGAGGTCGTCCCGTTCTGGAAAAGCTCAACCTCTCCGTGCGACGAGGCAGCTTTGTCTCGATCGAGGGCCACTCGGGCGTCGGCAAAAGCAGCCTCTTGAACTGCCTCGCGGGACTGCTGAAGCCATCCAGAGGCACGATCACCTACCATTGCCGCAAAGGCTGCGCCCACACGCCAAGCCAGTTTCAGGAACGCTTGGGATTGGTTTTTCAACATCTGCGACTGACGCCGAATGCCACCGCCGAGGTGAATGTGCTCTGCGGCCTGCTCGGAACGCGCCCGGGCTGGAGAACGCTTTTTGGCTTTCCAGGTTCAGACCGTTCCCAAGCCAACCGGCTTCTCGCTCAACTGGGGCTGGAATCCCTCGCCTCGAAGCCGGTTTCCCAACTCTCGGGCGGTGAGCGCCAACGCGTTGCCGTGGCCCGCGCGCTCATTTCCGAGCCAGAGTGCCTTCTGGCCGACGAACCCGTTTCAAACCTCGATCCAGCAACCGCACGCTGCGTTCTCGGTCTGCTGAAATCCGAGTGCGCGCGAACTGGCTGCACCGTCTTTTGCGCCCTACACGATCGCGCGCTCGCGGAGGAGTTCGCAGACGCCACCCTGCGTCTCAATACGGGAGATTGGGAATTATCGGGGGGAGGCACCTGTTGAGGCCCCGGCTTGATGCGCCCCGCGTGGCGTTTTTGCTTCTTTTTCTGGCGGTCCTCTTCTCCCTGCCAGTCATCGCTCCCACAGGTCGCACACTCGACTACGCGGGAAATCTCACGCGCTTTCTTTCGCGATTCTGGCCACCGGATTTTTCCATCCTCCCCCAAATCCTGCCCTCGCTGTGGGAGACATTTCAAATGGCTGTTCTGGCGACAACAGCTGCCGCACTCCTGTCGATACCGGTGGCTGCCGCCGCCTCCCAAACCACCGCGCCGACGCCCGTCGTCGCGTTAATGCGATTTTTACTCAATGCCATCCGGGCCATTCCCGGGCTCGTCTGGGCACTCCTCACCGTGGCCGTCCTGGGAGCGAATCCCGGCGCCGGCGTTCTGGCCCTCTCGATCTACTCGATCGGCTACCTCGGGAAATTTTTCAGCGATGCCTTCGAAAGCGCGGACCCCGGAGTGAGCGAGGCCCTGCGAGCCACAGGTGCCGACCGTTTGCAGGCCTTCCAATACGGCATCTGGCCACATGCGCGGCCGATCGTCTGGAGCCATGTCCTCTGGATGCTGGAATACAATATCCGCTCCGCTGCCATCATCGGCTATGTCGGAGCCGGAGGCATTGGCTCCTGGCTGCACACCTACCAGGAATTTTACCAATGGAACAAATTCGCCGCCGTCCTCACCTGCATCCTGGCAGCCGTGATCATCCTCGATTTCGCAGGCTCACGCATCCGGCGGGAACTGGCGCCCACCGCCCAGTAACGGCTCAGGAAATTTGAAAAACCGCTTATTCCCCCAGCCCCAACGCAACTTTTTGAACTGCCATTCGCGTAATCAAGATTGACTCCAACCCGCTCTCCCGCAAAAAATTAATTTCAACCCTCACAGCAATGCCAAACCGTTACCACTTGACTTCAGCAGCATCCATGAGCCTAGTATCTCGTAACATTTATATTTTCGCATTGAAAATTTGACCTTGCTGGATTTTTCTCCGGCATGGCCAATCGATACAAAGTCACCCTCACGCAATCGGAACGCACCGAACTCACGCAAA
>JBILBH010000008.1:0-62337 GCA_044353785.1 Terrimicrobiaceae bacterium | reverse complement strand
CCCGCGTTGGTCGCGCCGAGGGTGATGGTGGCGTTTCCAGCCGCCGTTGGGGTGCCGCTGATCAGGCCGCTCGTGGCGTTGAGCGTCAGACCTGCGGGAAGCCCGCTCGCGCTGTAGCTTGTCGCATTATTGCTGGCCGCGATCTGGTAAGTGAAAGCCGTGCCCACCGTGGCGTTGGCGCTCAGCGCACTCGTGATGGCGGGCGGTGGAGTGTCGTCGTTGAGAATGGTGCCAGTGAGTGGCTCAGGCGTGCCTACGGTGTAGTTACCACCGGCAGCGAGAGTGAGGACCACGGTTTCATTCGGCTCGAAGGCGGGGTCGCCTGTGGGATCGATGTCCACGGTGGCGGTGGTGGCATTGGCCGCAAGGGCGACTAATCCCGTAGTGGCATTGATGCTGAGTGCCCCGGTGGCCGTATAGTCGGTGCCGAAAGTGGCGTTTCCTCCCACTGCGAAGTTGATAGCGAGCGGCATGCTGGTGGCTCCTGCTCGCGTGAATGTGTAAACGAGGTTTTCAGCGCCATCTTCGGTGACCGAAGTGGGGGCAACAGCCAGAGTGACAGTGGGGATTTCCACCGTGGCCTGGAAGGTGATGGGCGACGGAAGAGTGTCGAAGCTCACTGCTACGGTACCCTCGGTGGCGGGGGCCTGCAGATGGACGCGGGCTTTGCCTTGGGCGTCGGTGCGCACGAGGAGGGCGTGGTCCGAGAGGACTGTGGCATTGGCCGTTGCGGCGAGTTTGCCTGTGCCGCTGGTGATGCGGGCGATGACGGGCATGTTGGCCATGGGCTGGCCGCCGAGGGTCAGGAGGATTTCCAGTGGTTGCGGGGCCGTGGTGCCGGGCAGGATGCGCTGGTCGCTGCCAGCGACGAGTGTGGCCGTTGGCGAGGCATCGGCGTCGGCAATGAGCGGGCGCGGATCGGCGAGGTCGGTGAAGAGGTCGCCGTCGGTGTTGGCGTTTTTCGGATTCGTGCCGAGGTGGTATTCCTCGATGTGGTTGAGGCCGTCGCCGTCGGTGTCCTCCCACAGGGGAGTGGTGGTATTGCCGAATTGCGCGATTTCCCAGGCGTCGGGTACGGCGTTGTTGTTGGCATCCGCCGCGTCGGGAACGAGGCGCTGGGCCGGGTAGCGGATGTTGGCGTTGGATCGGCCGAGTTGTTGATTGCCGTTATTCCCCCACGACCGCAAGGTTCCGTTCCTTAGCACGGCGAAGGATTGCTGGGCGCCGACAACCAATTCGCTGACGGAGTCCAGATTTGCGACTGAAACCGGCGAAGGACGGTCCACAAAAGTCCCATCCCCAAGCTGACCCAAGCCATTTTGCCCCCAGGCGAGTGCCGTACCGTCTTGCTTCAAGGCCATGGCAAAAGTCCCCTTGGCAACGACCTGAACGATAGCGCTTGCATTCGGAATTCCAGTGGGTGCGCTGCGGAGGTTTGTGTCACCAAGGCCAAGTTGACCTGATTCATTTGTGCCCCAAGAGCTCAGTGTGCCATCCGCCTTCAGAGCGACGGTGAAACCATCGCCTGCAGCAACAAAGGCCGCAACGAGATTGGGAACGACGCGAGGCGGCAAAATACCCCGCTCGGCATCGAGTGAGAGGTTTGCCGACTCGTTGTTACCCCAGATAGACACGATGCCACTTCCCGAAACCGCAACCCCATGTTTGAAACCGATCTCCGCTTGCTTGATGCTCGAGAGCCCGACGACGATGGCTGGTTTCAAGCGATCAATCCAGCCTCCGTCACCCAACTGCCCGTAGTCGTTTACTCCCCAAGTCCAGACCGTGCCGTCGGCCTTGACCGCTAGAGATGAATTTGCGGCCGCCGAAACCCATACGACATTGGACAATTCAGGAATCCGCTGCGGCTCCATGCTCGTGCCCGTGCTGCCTGTTCCAAGCTGGCCTTGACCGCCGATGCCCCAAGCCCAAACCGTGCCGTCGTTCTTGAGCGCCAGCGAGTGGTTGTCACCGGAAACCACTTGCACCACACCGCTGAGGTTCGGGAATACCCGTGCCTCATGCCGCTGGTCGTCGGGGTCGTCGCCGCCGATGTAGAAATTTCCCGTTTCATAAAAACCGAACCATCCCGCGCGGCCATCTGCAAACCGGATCGCCGAGTGGTATCTGCCAGTGGAAACACCCGCAATGCCTCCCGTGGGCTGCGAGGCCAGCGCCTGCGGCTTAGCTTGGAAATCTCCTGCGCCCATTTGCCCGTATTCATTGTAGCCAAAGGTCCTCAGGGAGCCATCATCGCGAAGAACGATCGTATTGAACCCGCCGGCAGAGACACTCGCCACCCCACTGGCGAACAAAGTCGCCTGCGGCATGTAGCGGCTGGAGGTGATCGAGGAAACTCCTGAGCCTAGCTGGCCGGAAAAATTGTTTCCCCAAGCCCGCAGTGATCCATCCGACAAAAGGGCAAGCGTATGGCTCGAGCCGGCCGCCACCGCGCGTGCAGTGGAAATCCCAGCCGCCTGAACGGGCGAAGTCACTGCTCCAAAATACAACGAATCTCCGCCGATCTGTCCTGAACCCGAATCCCCCCAACTCCACACCGTGCCATCGGATTTGACCGCAGCAGCGTGGTTCCACCCCGCAGCCATACCGACGACATTCTGCAGTGTGCCCACCCGCACGGGGAGCGCACGATTCGCCTGCGTCCCGTCGCCGAGGTGACCACTCCAATTTCCGCCCCAGGCCCAGAGAGTGCCATTGTCTAGAAGCGCATAAGACGCATAGGCCCCGGCCGCAACGGCCACGACGCCGCCGAGCGGTTGACCTTGGCCATTTAGCACCTGCACGGCCTGGGACCGCGACTGAGCGGTCCCGTCGCCCAGCTGTCCAAACCAATTCGCCCCCCAAGCCCAAACGGTTCCATCCTCTTTGAGAGCCAAGCTGTGGTAACCGCCAGCAGCAATAGCACGAACGCCGAGCAAGCCCGATACGCTGGCTTTCGAAGCTGCCGAATGCCCCAGTTGACCTTCCTGGTTCCTGCCAAAGGAAACGACAGTGCCGTTCTCCAGCAAAACCAGAGTATGGAAGGCGCCGCATGACAGAGCTCGGCCGGTGGAAATGCCGCTCTGCAGAGCTGGAATCGCTTGTTTGGCGCCACCAGCCGAATCCAATTGACCATTCTCGTTGTTACCCCAAGTCCAGACAGACCCATCGACCTTGAGAGCGCCCATGTGGAAAGCCCCTGCGCTGACTTGGCCCGTGATCTTGAAATCTCCCGAGACGACTGGGCTGGTGTGGCCGGAGGTGCGCATGGCGCGGGTTTTGAGAGTGGCGCTGCGGTCCACGAGGATGGTTTCCCCGCTGGCAATACTCGGGCTCGACGAGTTCGGATCGGCGCCATCGAGTGTGTAGTGAATGCGGGCGTCGGGTGTGGCGCTGGTGGCCACGACACGGCGCTGGGTGGTGAAGGTGCCGCCGGAAATCGAAAGAACGGGGACGGCAGGGATCCAGGTCGCCGTGGCACTCACGCTGGCCGTGGCGTTGCCGGCTTGAACCAAAATGGCAAAGGTTCCTTCCGAGGAAGGCAGCGTGTAGTAGGCGATGGCCTGTCCGGAGGCATTGGTGCGGACAGGAAGCCGCCCGAGGAGAACCGTCCCATTGCCATCGGCCGCCAGACCGCCGGAGGTCACGCTAAAGGCGACAGGAGCATTGGCCAGCGCGGTGCCATTGCGCGAGACGGAGACAACCAGCGGCTGCGCGAGGCGGCTGCCGGGCACGCCGGTTTGGTTGTTGCCGGAGGTAATGGACAGAGCGGGGGTGGAGCCGTTGAAGTAGTCGAGTGGCAGGGCGTCAGAGGCATCGCTCAACCCATCGCCATCCGTGTCGGAGATGGTCGCACTCGAGCCGCGCGCGATCTCCTGCCAATCCGGGACTCCGTCGCCATCGGCATCGGGAGGCGTTTGGGCAAATGTGATACCCCTCACCAGCGTGGGCGTGGCAGAATAACCCTTGCGGCCATCGCCCCACTGACCATCGAAGAATGATCCGCTGGCAACCCACTCGTAACCGGCGCGCCGGGCGAGGGTGAATCTGGCTCCAATAGCCTGTGGGCGGATGCCGAGAGGCAGAGCCAGAGCTTTGAGAGCAATTGTGAGATTTCCCGTGGCAAGCTGGCCGGCATCATTCTGACCCCAGATCCAGCTCGTTCCATCCATGCGACCAGCCGCTGCGTGGTGGGCCAGCGCACCGGCTCTCACCCAAGCCAAACCGGTGAGCGCTCCTGTGGTGGACTGCACCTGCACCAAGCTGGAGCGCGCTGTCGTCGTGCCGTCTGCGAGCTGACCGACATTATTTAGCCCTGCGCCCCAGGCCGTCCCGCCGCCTATCGAACGCAGAATGTAGGTCTGCACGGCACCAGCGGCAATGGCCAAGGCATCATTGACTCCTGGAATCGATACCGCCCGGTTCTGCGTGAGCGTGTTTCCGAGGCCCAGCTGGCCTTGATAGTTGTCGCCCCAAACCCACACCGTGCCGTCGCCTTTGAGCGCTACGCCGTGGTTCGAGCCTGCCGCCAAGGCGGTGATGCCAGTCAATGCGCCCGATGCCGTGAGGACCGGGACCGCCTTGCTTCGGGAGGTGGTCGTGCCATCTCCGAGCTGGCTGCGGTTGTTTACCCCCCAGGCCCAAACCGCACCCTGTCGCAGGGCCAGGCTGAAGGCGTCGCCGACTGCCACCGCACTGGTGCCGGAGATCGGTCCCGCCGCATCGAGGGCCAGCACCGCTTTGGTCCGGGTCGTACTGGTTCCATCGCCGAGACGCCCGCTGGAATTGAGTCCCCATGCCCACACGGCACCGTTTTGCGCGAGAGCCAAGGAATGGGCGGTGCCGGCTGCCACATCCTGGATGGCTGTGAGATTGCCGGTCGTGGACTGCGTTCGCACCGGAACGAGAGAATCGCCGGTGAGGCCATTGCCAAGCTGACCGTACAGATTTGCCCCTGCCGCCCAGACGCTGCCATCGGCCCTCAGCCAGAGGGTGTGCCAAAATCCCGCTGAAGCACGCGCGAAGGCCGACCACTGCGGCAAAGGTGCCCAACTCCACTCGAGCCCCCGCTCGCCGTGTCCCTGGGCTCCGTAGAGATCCCCACCCCAAGCGAAGACGCTGCCATCGGTCTTCACGGCAAAACTTCTATCCGCCCCGGCACACACGAAGGAGACGCTACTCAAACCGGCTACCGGCACGGCGAGGAAGCGGTTCACTCGCGTGCCGTCTCCCAGTTGGCCATTGGTATTTGACCCCACGGCCGAGATGGTCCCGTTTGTCGAAAGAAAAAGGGTGAAAGCATCTCCGCAGGCCACCTCGGCGATTCCCGAGAGGTTGCCCGTAGCGCCGCGCGACGGCACGGCGAGCAGTCCATTGGTCGTGGAATTATTTCCCAACTGGCCACTGGTATTGAGCCCGACCGACCAGACGCTGCCCGTCGCCGTCAGAAAAACACCGTGCCCAGAGCCGGCTGCGACCGCCTTAATGCTCGTCAAATTTCCGGCACTCGTCCGCACCTGCACGGGAATCCTGGATGCCGTGGTGCTGTTGTTTCCAAGCTGACCGTTTGCATTGTCGCCGAAAGCCCAAGCGGTGCCATCATTCTTGATGGCATAGGAAAACCTGTCTCCCGCCGCAATCGCGACGATTCCAGTCAAGCCTGGAACCTTGACGGCTCGGGTCGAATTCAGAGTCGAATTGTTGCCCAACTGGCCGACGGCATTTGAGCCCCAGGCCCACACCTCTCCGGAGGTGCCAAGCGCCAAGGTGTGAGCGGCCCCCGCTGCAAGCGCCGTCACGCCTGTCAACGGCCCGCTGGCCGTCAAAACCTGCACGGCCTTGCGCTGGCTGGTCGTGTTTCCATTGCCGAGTTCCCCGCTGGAGTTCAGGCCAACTGTCCAGACCGTGCCATTGCCCATGAGCACCGCTGTGTGATTGGTTCCACATGCGACATCCCCCGCCCCGCTAAGATTTCCCGACACGGATTGCATGCGCACAAGCCCAGAGCGAAAAAGCGTGGTTCCATCGCCCAAGCTTCCATTTGCATTCACCCCAAGTCCCCACACCGAGCCATCTGAGGACAGCAACACGGTTTGCTGCCCGCGGGCACTCAACGCCACGCTGGCTACTCCCGCGCTGGGTTGAGCGTGAGCCTTTGAGAGGCCGAAAGCCATCACAAGTAAGATTGGCAGAAAAAACCTCGCCACTTGGTGAGGCGCAAGAATCCGAATGCGCTCCTGATTGTGGACTGCATCGCAGAATCTGGAGCATCCCAGCGGTAGTTGACGCCGCTTTTTTTGATAAAAATTTTTCCCCTCGTGCATAGTGATTTGGATTTTTCTGAGAGGGGCGCAGGATCATACACATCAAATACTGTTTCGCAATGCAACATTTTCGCGCAATCGCGTTTTACGGCAGAAATTATTGCAAGAGATAACTCGCTTCATATTGCAAGCGTGTCGCTTACTCGGCGCGATTCAAGGCGCGTTTAGCAAAGCATTTTTATCGCGGGCGGGGCGAATTGGAGGGCGATGATGGCAGATGTGGGAGGCTATCAGCCCGCTGAAACGAAGCTAATTCCGCGAAGACGTAGCCGACGAAGACTTGGACTTCGGCGCGGAGGAGGATGCGGTCGGTGTCGTTGCTGAGCCAGAGGGTGCCGGAGCGGAATTTGCGGTGGGGCTCGAGGGCGTTGGCTTTTTTGGTGTTCACGCTTTGGATTTTGATGCCGAGGCGCAGGGCGTCGCGGGGTGATCCGGCGATTGGGATTTTCTCGGGTCCGAGGGATTCGATATCGACCAGAAACGGGGAGCCGCCCGGGAAGACGAGGGTGCGGACTTTTTCGCCTTTGGCGAGGGATTGGCTGCGGATGAAGAGGGAGGCGGCGAAGAGGTCTCGGATGGGGGAGATTTTGACTGGCTTCCAACGGCCGGGCTGGGATCCCGGCGAAATCCACTCGCGGAGACTGGTGAGTGAGCCGTTTTTGCCTTCGATGCGTGTGGAAAGGGTGCGGGTGGCGTATTTTTCGAGTTGCTGGGAGTGGATCGTTTGGAGGCCATCGCGGGTGGCGGCGGCATGGAGCGTGGCGTCGAGCTGGTAGAGGGTGCGGGCGAGGCCGGTCGTGCCACCGGAGCCTGTGAACAGGGCTTGGCCTCCATCGTAGGAAATGGTGGCTTTGGCTTTTGCGGCCTCGATCTCCGCCCACCCGAGGCGGTATTTGGCTTGGAATGGGCGAATCTCGGGGAACGGCTGGGCAGCAAGCGGTGAGACTGTGGACTGCCACGCGCCAGCGATCGGGAGAGCGAGGAAAAAAGCGGCGAGGAAAGCGGGCACAGAAATCAGGGGGCCGAGCGGAACCAGCCGAGCGGTTGGGGGTTGATGCACTGATTGATCTGTTTGACCTCGGTGTAGGCCTCGTAGCCGCAGGTGCCGAGTTCGCGTCCCATACCGCTTTGTTTGTAGCCGCCCCAGGGGGCTTCGTTGAAGGTGGGGTGGTAGGTATTGATCCAAGTGATGCCGGCGCGGAGGCGGCGGACGACGCGCTGGGCTTTGGCGCCGTCTTTTGTGAAGACTCCGGCGGCGAGACCGTAGGTGGTATCGTTTGCGATGCGAACGGCTTCGTCCTCGGTGTCGAAAAGCTGAACGGCAAGGACCGGCCCGAAAATTTCCTCCCGCACGATGCGCATAGTGGGTTTCACAGCGGTAAAAATCGTGGGCTGCACAAAGTTTCCGGCGCTGCGCTGGTCATTGTAGGCGGAACCTCCGGTGAGAAGCTGGGCGCCTTCGCAACAGGCGCTCTGAATGTGCTCGAGGACTTTTTTCTGGTGGGCGCGGGAGATGAGCGGGCCCATTTCGGTGGTCTCATCCATGCCAGGGCCGACGGCGATTTTTTCGGCGGCGGCGGCGAGTCTCGGCAGGAAAGAATCGGCGAGACTGCGCTCGAGGAGCAGGCGGGAACCGGCGCTGCAAACCTCGCCTTGACCCGCAAAAATGGCGAAGAGCGCATACTCGAGAGCGTGATCGAGATCGGAATCCGCAAACACGATGTTCGGGCTCTTGCCGCCTAGTTCGAGTGAGACCTTTTTGAAATTCGAGGCGGCGGCGGCGAGGATTTTGCGACCGGTGTCACCTCCTCCGGTGAAAGCAATTTTATCCACCAGCGGACTCTCGGCGAGGCGTGCGCCCACGGGACTGCCAAGCCCATAGACAAGCTGCGCCACGCCGGGCGGAAATCCCACCTCGTCAATGAGCTCGAAAAGCAACGAGGCGGAGAGTGGGGTGAGCTCGGAGGGCTTGAGGATGCAGCAATTCCCCGCTGCCAGGCCGGGTGCCAACTTCCATGCAGCCATGAGAAGAGGGTAGTTCCAAGGAATGATCTGGCCACAGACTCCGATCGGCTCGCGCACGGTCTGGCAAACGATGTTCGGGTCACCGACTTCAAAGGTCTGCCCCTGCGGTTTGGTGGCGAGACCGGCGTAGTAGCGGAAGCAGGCGGCGGCATCCGCGACATCGAAGCGGGACTCACGGAGCGGCTTGCCGCAGTTGCGCGTTTCCATTTCGGCAAGCTCCACGGCGCGCGACTCGATGAGATCGGCGAGCTTGAAAAGGCGGCCGGCCCTCTCTGGAGCTGGAGTGTGCGGCCATGGACCATTGTCGAAGGCCTCGCGGGCGGCTCGCACCGCTTTGTCCACATCCTCCACCGAGGAGTCGGCGGCCTCGCCGAGTTGCGAGTTGTCGGCGGGGTTGTGAAGCGGACGCACCTTTCCGTTCCACGCTGGAGCGAATGCGCCGTTCAGATAGTTTTTCAGAGTCATCACATCCTCCCGGGTTTCCAGAGAGCGGCGTTGATGCAGGACCAGATGTGGATGATCCAGCCAAGCATGCCAAAGCTGATGAACCATACGACACCCGCACCAACAAAGAAGAGCAAGGCCGCCAGCACACGACCTTGGACCAACTGCCCGAGGCCTGGAAAAAAGAAGCTGCAAACAGCCGCGATCACATTGCCCGCCGATCCTTGGTTTTCATTCATGGAAAAAATATCCCGCCTCCAAGCGGGTTTCGCAAGCGATTCCCGAGCTGCGGGAGATCAGGTTTTTCCATGACATGGCACTCGGTTTTTGGGACTGCTTGCCGGTGCCCCGGCCTGCAACAACGACCCTGTGGATGATGTCGCTTCTGAAAGTGGCTATCATTTTCGCGGCCTGCTTTTGGATTTACTCGCCTGTTTACGATGGCGAATGGCTCTGGGACGACGACTACCTACTGACAAACAACGCGGATGTGCAGGCCGCCGATGGTCTTGGCAGGTTGTGGTTCGCGCCCGCGACGGCGGATTATCTGCCACTGACGATGAGCGGTCTCTGGCTGCAGTGGCGGTTCTTTGGACTGGATTCCACGGGATACCACATCGTGTCGATCGCACTCCACGCGCTGGCCTCCTGCCTGCTTTGGGGACTCTTGCGACAAATGCGCCTCCGGGCAGCGTGGTTTGCAGGCCTGATCTTTGCCGTGCATCCGCTCGGTGTGGAGTCTGTGGCTTGGATCTCGGAGTTGAAAAACACGCTTTCGCTCCCGTTTTTTCTGGCGGCGGCCTGGTGTGTCGTTCGCTTCGAGCAGGGAGCCGGTCGCCGGTTTTACTTCGCCGCGCTGGGGCTTTTTCTTGCAGCGATGCTGAGCAAAAGCTCGGTCGTCATGTTTCCGTGTGTGATGCTCCTGCACGCGTGGTGGCTGCGGGGCCGAATTGCTTGGCGCGACATACTGCGCAGCGCGCCGTTTTTTCTCATTTCGCTGTTGCTGGGGCTCATCACTCTGCACTTCCAATTGAATCGCGCCATCGGTGATGAACCAATTCCGATCGGCGGATTGGACTCACGGCTGGCCATAGCCGGGATGGCCCTGGTGTTTTACTTGACGAAGATTTTTTGGCCGCTCACGCTTCTGCCGATCTACCCGCAATGGAAGGCCAACCCGCCGGAGGCCTACCAGTTTCTCCCCTGGCTGCTTCTCATTGGAGCGTTCGTTTTTTTCTGGATGCGGCGCAAAACCTGGGGCCGCCACGCGCTGATGGCGTTCGGATTTTATATCATCACCATCCTGCCGGTGCTGGGGTTCGTGGCGATGTCCTACATGCGAGTCGGCTGGGTGGCGGATCATTTCCTCTACATCCCGATGATTGGCGTGATCGCGTTGGCAGCGGCGGGAAGTGGTGAAGCGTTTGCGAGGGCGAGCGATACCGGGAAGCAAATCCTCTTCAGCAGCGGGATTCTTGTCGCAGGAGGGCTTGCTCTTTTGAGCCACAATTATGCCGCAGTGTGGGAAAACGAGGATAAACTGTGGACCTACACGCTCCGCCACAACTGGGACTGCTGGCAAGCTCACAACCGACTTGGCGCACGGGAATTCAATCGAGGAAAAATCGATGTCGCGCTGCCCCATTTCCGCGAGGCGGTGAGGCTACGCCCAGATCTCGCGGAAACCCGCAACAACCTCGGCTCCGGCGTGCTGGCGACCAAAGACACAAAGGCAGCCATCGCGGAATTTCGCGAAGCCAGGCGCTTATCGCCGACCATCATAGCCATTCAAGCCAACCTCGCCCGCGCGCTTTGGCTGGATGAACAATACGCCGAGGCATCAGAAATCTATGCTGATCTGGTGAGGAGATTTCCCGGGAATCCCACTTTTCTTTGCAATCTCGGCGTGAGCCTTTTTCAAGAAAAGCGAACGGCAGAGGCTGTGAAGTGCTTTGAGAGGGCTCTCGAGATCAACCCCGACCTGCAGGACGCTCGGGTCAACCTCGAGACAGCGCGTAAGGCATTAATGGAAAATTAACTCCCTCATTCTGACAGCAACCGGCTTTTCAAATGACGCCAGTTTGCCAATCACCCCCGGCCAATCGACGCGGTGCAAGTAAACACGCCGTCCATCCAAGTTGCCTTCCGTTTCGCTCAGAATTCGCGCGCGGTCAAGCCCTCCAGAAATCCCTGTTCCTTCCAACTTTAAAATCGCTTCCTTAGCTGTCCAAAGCTCCAAAAAACTTGATCCGGTATTCGTGCCGGCAGCCACTATCCCAGCCAATTCCGCAACCGTAAAAAATCGCTTGGCTAGAGGAAGGAAGTCGGTTTTCCGATCGGTTTTTTCCAGATCAAATCCAACCGGCGAGCGCGAAAAGACGATCGCCACTTCACTTCCCGTGTGGCTTAAACTGAAATGCAAGTCCGGCACATTAATTAAAAAGGGTTTACCTCCGGGATGCGTATGAATTTCAGTGGAAAAATTACAGTTTTTTGTATAATAATTTACTATCGTGGTAATTGCACATCTACTTAAAAGAAATGTTTGCCGTGCATTTTGACTGGAAATCGCATGAAATCGCTCCAGTTCCTCCGAACTTAAAAGATTGCTATCAGGATTTCCCTTAGCCCGCCATACATCAAAACGCCCGTAATCAAGTATGTTGGGTTCTATTTTAAAATTTGCCACTGGCATATTTTCTTCTTGCGGCACACTCGAGTTCCTTGTTTTTTAAGAACTCTAATGAAGGTATCAGACATCAATACACAAACTTTGACGGCACTTCTTTCTCTGACCAAGAAAAAAGAAACGCTGCTGGCCAAAGTGGCCCAAGTGGAAAAAGAAATCGCTGGACTCGCCTCTGGAGAAGTCCTTGCAGCAACCCGTATCCTCCGCGCGAAATCCATCAAAAAGCGTCGCGGTGTCGCCAAGGGCCCCAAAAAGCCACGCTCTCCCAAAGGCTTTATGCAAGAGCAGATCATCAAACTCCTGCAAGCCGCAGGTGAAGTGGGCGCGGGGGTGAAGGAACTTGCTGAAAAGATCGAAAAACCGGTTGCACAAGTTCATGTATGGTTCAGCACCACAGGCAAAAAGCTTGGCCAGTTCCAAAAACTGGAAAGCGGCAACTGGCGGATTCTCTCCGGCACGGACCACCAAGGATAACGCTTAATCAACTCAACAAAAGGGCGTTCCGCAGCACATGCGAAACGCCTTTTTCTTTGAAACTCAGAAGGCTTGGGCAACTTCCTCGCCGATGATTTTGAGCCCGGCCCGCACATCCGCATCGCTCATGGCGAATGAGATGCGAAGGCACTCCCGGCGGTGGCGCCAATCCTCGTCCGGCAAGCCGAAAAAGAAATAATCCCCCGGCACGACGAGAACTCCGCGTTTCTTGAGGATTTCATACAGCTCGCGCGAAGTCTTTTTTGCTCCATCCAGCCAGAGCCAAAGGAAGAGGGCGCCTTCACTTTCATGGAGCGCATAGGGGGCATCCGCCGGGAAAAATTCGGCGATCGTCGCGAGGGCGGCATTGCGTTTTCGAAGATAGAAGGGCCGAATGATCTCGCGGCTGAGGCGAACGATTTCGCCACTGGCAATGAGCGGACCTGCGATCGCTTGGCCGAAATTTCCATTCGCGAGACCGGTCACCGCCATCATGGAGGAAACAGCGGCAGCCACTTCGGGCGGACCCACAACAAAAGCGGTCCGCGTGCCGGGCAGGCCGAATTTCGAAAGGCTCATCACATGCACGGTTTGCCCAGTCCAAAGCGGCTTGGCCTCTCCAAAAACAATGCCAGGAAATGGCCAGCCGTAGGCATTATCGATGATGAGGGGAATCTCTCGCTGCGCGGCGATATCGCCGAGGTGCCGAAGCTCGGCATCCGAGATCAGGTTCCCACTCGGATTTGTAGGCCTGGAGACACACATGGCGGCAATATCGACACCCGGATCGAGATTTTTAAAATCCACATGGTATTTGAAGCGATGCGGGCTGGTACGCGAAATGCCCGGCTGGACTCCGGCAAACATTCCCGGCTCGAGCGCCTGGTTTGCGTAGCCGATGTATTCCGGCATGAGCGGGAAGAGAATGCAACCAGGCGTTCCATCGGCACGGCGGCCTCCGAAAAGATTGAAAAGAAAGTAAAACGCTGTCTGCCCGCCAGGCGTCACCGCAATGTTCTCCGGACCCACCGGCCAGCCGAATTCCTTGCGAAGCAAACCCGCGAGGGATTCCAGCACGCTGGCATTGCCACGCGGAGGATCGTAAATCGCCAGTGTGCGGCGAAGGACGGCCGGGTCGGCTAAGATTTCTTCCATGCGCGCTTTCCACACGGCTTCCATTTCCGGGATGTGCGCGGGATTGCCTCCACCCAGCATCAGCGGGGCCGGGCCGATCCCGGAGAGTGCTTTGCCCAAATCATCCATGAGACTCTCGATGCCGCTGCCGCCGGAGAGATTCTGACCGAGTGCTGAAAATTTCATGCGCGCCACGATGCGTGATGATCGCCTGCGGTTCAACCCCTCGCTTTTGAGTCTTGAGGAGGGGGGCTCCATCTGCTTCCCTCTCCCGCCTGTTGAATTTCGACGCCATTCCCATCCGCTTACAAACTTCACTCAGCCAGGCTGCCCGGCTGATTTTCGCAGGATTGTCCGTCTGCCTCGCATCATGTGCCTCGGTGAGCGTGGACAACATCCGCCAAACGAGCGCCAACCCGCCAAGCGTCGCCCCCGAGGAAATCCTGATTCTTCCCTTCGCCCTGAACGAAGACGGGCTGCGCGTGGATAGAACGGGCGAGGACTTCGAAGCCTTCCGAACGGAGCTTCAAGCCCGCCTTAACCGGCATCTGGTGAAAAAACTCAGCACCCATGTCGCTCCGGCCCGCGTCATTTCCCCGGAAGACGGCCTGCCACGCGGGAACTACTGGCTCCTCACCGGCCGATTTGCGCGGATCAACCAAGGCAGCCGCCTTCTCCGCAGCACTCTGGGGCTGGGTGCCGGAGGCACAAAAATGGAAACGATCGTCGTTGTTCAGGAATTATCAGGGCCGGTTCCAAACAAATTTCTCGCCTTCGAAACCACAGGCGGATCGAACATTTCCCAAGGCATCGGCGGAATTGTCACACTGCCAGTGAGCGGCCCCATGGCTCTGACCTCGCTGTTCAATGCGGTGGATGGCATTCGCAGCGGTGTAAGCTTCGACACAAGACGCACAGCGCACGAAATATCGGCCACACTCTCGGAGTATCTTCATCAGCGAGACGCACTCGGCAACAAACCCCACCTCACACCCAAACGCCGTGGGGAAGTGCCCCTGCGCCTGCCTTTCGAAAACGCGACGAAAAAATCTGCCGGGCAAACTGGAACTCGCTGAGCCCGCTATCCGAGCAAGCATTCAAGCACTCGCGGCGTATCCGAAAAGTCCTCGAAGAGAAAATCCGGCTCATGCTCCGCCAATTCAGGCATGGAGTAATGCCCGGTCGCTATCGCCACAGTCTTGGCTCCGATGGCACGGCCACACTCGATATCCCGGGGGGTATCGCCTATGACATAAACCCGCTCTGGCGGGAACTCGATGCCGTGCCGCTCATGCGCGCGGGCACGGGCGAATTTCCCCAGCTCATTGCGGTCATGGTGATCATCCGCAAAGGCACCGAACTCAAAAAATTTCCAAACCCCGTAGTGCGTGAGCTTGATCTCCGCCCCGCGCGTGAGATTTCCCGTGAGTAAAGCCAGGACAGCTTCTGGTCGGTTTTCCAAAGCCTCAAGGACAGGGACGATGCCGGGCAACAACCTGCCATCATGTCGGGACATCCGGCCTGCCAGACGCCGCAGATATTCATCCAAAAGAGCTGCCACATTTTGAGCACATGCCTCGATGCTGTGCTTCGCCAAAAGCTCGCGCGCAATTTTAGCGTCCGTGGCACCAGCCAGAAGAATTCCCTTCAAATCCTCTTCCACGCCGAAACGCTCCTTCATCGCATCCATCAAAGCCCCCTCACCCGCCCCACCAGATGTGATCAGCGTGCCGTCGATGTCGAAAAGCAGGAGCCGGCGCTCAGTTTCCATCCTTTGCGGATGTGTCGTCCTCGTGGTCGTCATCCTCGTGGGGAGCCTCTTCGGGCTCGGGCTCGAGGATTTCACCGTGTTTGGTAAACTTGCGGTGGCGCTTGTTCGCGGGGAGTGGACTCAGCGTCATGCCGACGGCGCGTCCAACGAGCTTCGGCTCCATATCCACATGAGCCATGCCCGCGAGATCGTCGCGCACACGCTGAACAACCAATAGACCGAGACCCTGGTGGGCCATTTCGCGACCACGGAACTGAAGCTGGATCTTCACTTTGTTGCCCTTGTCGAGAAAATCCTCCGCATGCCGGATTTTGGTGAGGTAGTCGTGGGCGTCGATATTCACCCGGAACTTGATTTCCTTCACCTTGCTGACCGCGTGCTTCTTTTCCTTTTCCTGCTTGGCCAGATCGTAGCGGAACTTTCCGAAGTCCACAATGCGGCAGACAGGCGGTTGGGCATTGGGAGCGATCTCGACGAGATCCAGGCCGAAGCTGCGGGCGCGGCGGATGGCCTCGTCCAGGCGCATGACGCCGAGCTGCTCGTTGGTTGCGGCAAGAATCACGCGCACCTCGCGGGCGCGGATTCGTTCATTGATACGGATGTCCTTGATATTAATAGAAGCTCCTCTGTGAGGGGTGTGAATTCAGCGCACGAATCAAATTCATCGTGCCGCAGAGTGGATGAAAAACGAGCGCAGGCCGCGCGTTGAAAAAACAGAAATCAAGCGCTGCATGCAAACGAAACAAAAACAGAAAAATGGCAGATCTCTTTACGAGGCATCATTTGTGCAAAGAGATAGATAGCAAACCGCGCTTCCCGGCAAGGGGATTTTGGAAATTTTTTTGATTTGTCACGCAGGCACGCTCTGTGCAATGCAGCCGACTCTGCCTATGTTTGTGAGAACGACGCATCATTTTAACCGACCAAAAGCCCCAAACATGATTCGGCAAAAGCACTCCTGATTGGCTCCAGCGCATCTTTCGGGAACCCACTCGGCACTTTGAAATCGGCATCCAGAATTTTCCTCAGCACGGTTAGAAAGACAGTGGGTTGCTCGTCGAAATCGACATCCAACTCCTGGGGAAAACCCGCATCCAAAATGGCGACGCCGCAATCCGTCTCCTCCAGAAGTTCTTCACTCCAGCGCATGATGACATCAACCACCGATTCTCCCGGAAAGCGCCGGGCAACGAGCGAGTAAAGATCGCCCCGCGTGCGGACGTTCAAAAGCAGCGCGAGAAAGAAGCGATGCTCGGGATCCGAAATGCGGGCCCGCATGGCTTTGATGCGATCCCGCCGAGTGCACTCGTCCAAAGTGGCTTCGATACCGAGGGCGGGAGAACCGTGTTTTTCTTGAAAAGCCGCATACACCCTCTCCCACGCCCCCGAATCGCGAAGGTGTGCCATGCAGTTTTGGAGCGTGTGGAAGCCGCGCTCGAAGTCCAATTCCTGGATCATCTCCAGCACCAAATCCACATAGGCGGGGTCCTGCATTTGCTCCAGCACATCAAGCACCTGGCGACGCCTCAGCGTGAGCGGATCGCTGAAAACCGGATCATAAGCGATATGCGGGGGGAGATAGTTGAATTGCGGCCCCGTGCCCGGATCATGCTGCGTGCGCACAACCACTGTGATCGATGGCGTATCCAAATGAAAAAGGGAGTGGATGCAGGAACGGCCAGAAACAATTGGCACTGTGCACCCCGTCTCGAGCAAGGAAATGTCCCTCATGCGCAAATCACCCACGCGGAAATGCGGCGTGATGGCCGTCTCGTTTTCAAACGCGAATTGAGCATGGATGCTCGATCCCGACATCACGTGAAACGCACCGGAGAATTCGTGCTGATGAATCGCCGTCGTGCCGTCCATCCAGAACAAAAGCTGAATGTAAAAACGAGGGTTCTCATAAACAATGATCTCCGGTTCGCCGAAACCGGACTCCGTCTGCGAAGGCTGTGAATCGTCGAGCAGGAAGGCGCGGAGAAATTTCTCCAAATCGACATGACCGGCTGGCTGGTGATTCTGCAACTCGTCCACTGCAATGCCGGGAAATTTTTCCAGAGAGAAATTCTCCCGTTTCCACCGCGTTAGAACAGTATCTCCGAGCTTTTGAAAAAATGAATCCATGCAGCAATCTCCCACCTGTCGTGAGGCTCCGACAAGGAGGAACTCCGAAAGCGAAAACAAAACCTCTGGGCGATTGGAGATTGCGAGGGTTCCTCTAAACTCCCAGGCTGCGAAGCAAGACTGCGGGCCGGTGATTCACACCTTCGCGTAAACCTCGGCGCCTTTGTCGACAAACTCGCGGCTCTTTTCCTCCATGCCTTTTTCCAGGGCTTCCTGCTCGGTCACACCTTGCTCGGCTGCATATTTACGGACATCCTCCGTGATCTTCATCGAGCAGAAATGTGGGCCGCACATCGAGCAGAAGTGGGCGCTCTTCGCGCCTTCCTGCGGAAGCGTTTCGTCATGAAATTCGCGGGCGGTTTCTGGGTCGAGGCCGAGGTTGAATTGATCCTCCCAGCGGAACTCGAAGCGGGCTTTCGAGAGCGCGTTGTCGCGGTATTGCGCACCGGGATGCCCCTTGGCAAGGTCGGCTGCATGCGCGGCGATTTTGTAGGCAATGACGCCATCTTTCACATCCTTCTTGTTCGGAAGGCCGAGGTGTTCCTTCGGCGTCACATAACAGAGCATCGCGCAGCCATACCAGCCGATCATGGCGGCTCCGATGCCGCTGGTGATGTGGTCGTAGCCGGGCGCAATATCCGTCGTCAACGGCCCGAGCGTGTAAAATGGAGCCTCGCCGCACCACTCAAGCTGCTTGGCCATGTTTTCCTCAATGAGGTGCATCGGCACATGGCCGGGGCCTTCGTTCATGACTTGAACGCCCTTGGCCCATGCGCGGCGGGTGAGCTCGCCCTGGACTTGAAGCTCGCCGAATTGCGCCTTGTCATTCGCGTCAGCGATCGAGCCGGGACGGAGTCCATCGCCGATGCTGAAACTCACATCATACGCGGCCATGATGTCACAGATGTCGTCCCAGTGGGTGTAGAGGAAGTTTTCCTTGTGATGCGCGAGACACCATTTCGCCATGATACTGCCGCCACGGGAAACGATGCCGGTCATGCGCGAGGCGGTGAGCGGCACGAAGCGCAGGAGGACACCGGCGTGGATCGTGAAATAGTCAACGCCCTGCTCGGCCTGCTCGATCAAAGTGTCGCGGAAAATATCCCAAGTGAGATCTTCCGCTTTGCCTCCAACCTTCTCCAGAGCCTGATAAATAGGCACTGTGCCGATAGGGACTGGTGAATTGCGAAGAATCCATTCGCGCGTGGCGTGAATATTTTTTCCGGTGGAAAGATCCATCACGGTGTCGGCGCCCCATTTCGTGGACCAGCGCATTTTTTCGACCTCCTCCTCGATGCTTGAAGCCACGGCGCTGTTGCCGATATTCGCATTGATTTTCACCAAAAAATTCCGACCGATAATCATTGGCTCTAGCTCGGGATGGTTGATATTTGCAGGAATAATCGCGCGGCCTGCAGCAACTTCCTCACGCACGAATTCGGGAGTGATCTCGGCGGGAATGCGCTGTGGGAAGCGGCGAAAAACAGAGGGCGTGAATTCACTCTCCGCGCGCTGCGCGGAGCCGGCGTGCTGCTTGTCGAGACGATTGCGCAGAATATCCTCGGCCAGGTCACCCATCTTCGCCCGGCCCATGTTTTCACGGATCGCGATGAACTCCATTTCCGGGGTGATGACGCCTCGGCGTGCATACCAGAGTTGGGTAACCGGATGCCCTGCCGAGGCGCGCAGCGGCTTGCGGCGCAGGCCAGGGAACTCCAGCAAACGATTGCGCTCCGCTGTGCTGGCATACTCGGCGTGATTGCGCGAAAGATATCCGTTGTCCTGCGGCTTGACCTCGCGCCCCTCGTATTCCTCGACATCCTGCCGGGCCTGAATCCATGCAGATCTCAACGCAGGGAGGCCTTCTTTCACATCGCCATCGAAATTTTCATCACCCCACGGACCAGCCGCGTCATAGACACGCACCGGAGCATTTTTTTCCAGCGAACCATCGAGCCGCTTGGTGTCGGAAAGCGAGATTTCGCGCATCGGCACGCGAATTTGAGGGTGGATTTCGCCCTCCAAATAAACGCGGGTGGAATTCGGAAGCGGGTCGCTGCTGCTCGGTTCAAAGGCCTCGGCGGGTGCAATCATGGTCGGTGGTTTTTCGTTTTATGGATTTAATCTGCCCTGAAACGGCTCCCGCGGAAGAGGCCAGAGCACATCGAAAAACTTATAATTCGCTGCTCCCTCCGCCGGTGTGATCCGTCTCAGGTTCAAAGGGTCTTCCAGCACGGTTTGGCGCGCTGAAACTCTCAGCCCTCTCAGGCTCCCCTGCATAACGGACATCTTTCGCCCGCCCGCCACATTGGTCAATCGGGAAAACAACGGACGAGATCAAAATTTTCTAAAATTTCTGTTGCATAAGTGGGTAAAAATGGGTAATTGTGGGGAGCAGTGGCGAATTCTGTCCAAACATCCCAAAACCCATAAATGCCGCAAGAGCCTACAGCACTGCCCTTTTACTCGGGGAAATACGAGCGCGCGATTGATGCCAAAAATCGCGCGGCGGTGCCATCGGCATGGGTCAAAAACGAGGGGATGGAATTTTTCGTAATCCCCCACCCTCAGGAGGGATACCTCATGGTCATGCCGCAGGAGGAATTTCACTCCACCGAGCAGCGGATTCAGAATTCCAGCGCAACGGCCCAGGAAAAACGCCAAGCGATCCGTCAATTTTTCAGCGCTGCGCACAAAGTCGCCACCGATAAGCAAGGCCGCATACTGATCCCCGACTCACATGCCGCTGCCGCCGACCTTTCCGGCGAGATTGTGTTTATCGGCGCGGGACGCCGATTCGAGTTGTGGTCGAAAGATCGTCACTCTGCCGCCTCGGCAGCGAACGACGAAATCTACAAACGCGTGGCCGTCGATATCGGCCTCTAATTTTCCCATTTCCCAACAACAAACACCTGATGAAACAAAACTAAAAATCCACAGATAAATCCTGGAGGCCCTTTTCGGATAAAGGTGAAGCCAGGATCAATCCTGTGGATGCCCAATGAAAAATCCCAGCAACCAATCCTATGCGAGATCTCGATTCCGACATTCATATGGGAGTTTTTCCAGGCGGCCTTGATATGCCTGACAGCACCTACCATGTGCCGGTGATGGCAAAACAGGTTAAAGCCTATTTGCAGCCTGCGCCTGAAATGTTGTTTTTGGACGGGACGGCGGGTGGTGGTGGGCACTCAGCTTTGCTTTTGCAAGCTGGAGCGGAGGTTATCGGGCTCGACCAAGACCCCCAAGCTCTTGCTGAATGCCGCGAACGGCTCAAAACTTTTGAATCACGCGCACGCTTTGTTGAATCGAATTTCCGCGATGCCTGCGAAGCACTCGACAGCATTGGAGAAGAGCGGCTCCTGAACGGCGCGCTACTCGACATCGGAGTCTCCTCACATCAACTCGATGAAGCCGAACGCGGATTCTCGCTGATGCGTGAAGGGCCCCTCGACATGCGCATGAGTCCTCGTGCAGCACAATCCGCCGCAGATGTTGTAAATACGCTTCCAGCAGCAGAACTCACCCGGATTTTTCAACAATACGGCGAAGAGCAAAATGCCCGGCGCATCGCAGCGAAAATCGTCGAGGTTCGCGCCACTCACCCCTTCAAGACAACATTCGACCTCGTCAAAGCGGTGGAGAGCGTTTCCCCGCGCCGTAGCGCGAAGCACCCCGCGACAAAGATTTTTCAGGCGCTGCGTATTCATGTGAATGATGAACTGGACGCGCTCCGCCACGCGCTCCACACCCTGCCTGACCGTCTCGCGCCCGGCGCCCGTCTGGCGATAATCACATTCCACTCTCTGGAGGACCGCATCGTGAAGGTCTTCTTCCGCGAGCACAGCCGCGAGTGGATCGACCGCCCCGAGTGGCCCAAGCCACGCCGGAATCCCTACCGCCTTTTCAAGCTTCTTACCACCCACCCCATCGCCCCAAGCGAAGGGGAAATGCAGCGAAACCCAAGATCACGCAGCGCGAAACTGCGTGTTGTCGAAAAAATATAGGAGTCCAACCATGAACACCGAACTGACGACACCCACTCATTCCAACCCTATCCAAATCGGGAAGATTCTCTGCGTTTCGGCCATCGTGGCCGCCTTACTTGGCGTGGGCCTTGGCTTCGTGAATATCAAAAACCAGCAATTCGCGATCGGAGAGCAAATCCGCCAGACCGAGCGCCGAATCCAGCAAGTGCGTGCCGAAAATGATGTCCTCCTCGCCAAGGTGACCGAACTAACCTCCCGCCCGGCGCTACAGGCAAGCGTGAAATCTGGCTACATCGCCGTCGTGAACATCACGGGCGACAAAATCGCTCGTCTCACTCCTCCCGTGCAAGCCACGGAGGTTGGAACCCTGCGCACAGCCTTCAACGAAGTCGGCCGGCAATGAAGTTTACGGCGAACACACGCATAGGAATAGCCTGTGGCATCGCCGCCAGTGTTTTTACCGTCTTTTCGGCCCGATTGATTCATCTGCATGTTACGAAGCATGAAGAATACTCGCGCCTTGCAGCTCAAAAGCACAGCATCCGCCAGCTTATCCATGCCAAGCGCGGCATGATTCTTGACCGCAACGGCGAGATTCTTGCCGCGAACCTTCCTGTTCGCACCATGTTTGCCGATGCGTCCCGGATGAAAAAGCCGGAAGCGCTTGCGGCGCTGGTCTCAAAGCACCTCGGCCTGGACGAGAAGGAGGTTCTTGAGAAGTTTTCCACCGGCAAAAAATACATCGTCCTTCAACGCGAGGTTCCCGAGGAATCCGCCGTAGCCCTTTTGAACGAGATGCAGAAACAGAAACTGCGAGGTATTTTTTCCGAGCAGGATGCAGTCCGCACCTACCCGAATGGCGAGGTGCTCGGACATATCCTCGGATTCCTCAACCACGAGGGCAAAGGCGTGCAGGGCGTCGAACTCTCCATGGATGGCCAACTCGCCGGAAAGGATGGATATCGCTACATCGAGCGCGACCGCACCGGTCGTGAAATCGTGCTTTATCGTGGCATCGAAGAGGAACCGGAGCAGGGCAAAAATGTCCGCCTTACCATCGACATGGGCCTCCAGTCCATCTTGGAGGAGGAACTCGACGCGGCCTACAAAGACCTGAAGCCTGAAACCGCCAACGCCGTCCTTGTGGATCCAAAAACCGGAGCCGTTCTCGCAATGGCCTGCCGGCCCTGCTTCAATCCGAACGAGCCAGGCAAAGCCCAGCCGGAGCAAATGAAAAACCGGGCCATCATCGACATGGTCGAACCCGGATCGACATTCAAAATCGTCGTGGCAGCAGGTGCGCTTAATGAGGGCAAGATCGATGAAAAGACAACCATCTTCTGCGAGAACGGACGCTTCGCATACGGAGGGCGTATTCTGAAAGACCACGGCTACGGCTACGGCCACATGGATGTCCATGAGATCCTCGTGAAATCCTCGAACATCGGTTCCGCCAAGATGGCCCTCATGATGGGCGGAGACAAATTTTACGAGTATGTCCGCCGCTTCGGATTCGGTGAACGCCTCGGAATCGAGCTACCTGGAGAAATCCCCGGACTCGTGCACCCCCCCACCCGCTGGGACAAGCTCACAATCACCCGCATGCCCATGGGACAGGCAATTGCTGTGACCCCCTTGCAGATCACGATGGGCATGGCCGTGATCGCAAATGGAGGAGACCTCATGGCTCCGCGCATCGTCCAATCCGTGGAGAAGGAAAATGGTGAAGTCGTGATGAAAAAGGAACCCATCGTTATGAGGAAGGTTGTTCCAGAAAAAACAGCCCACCTCGTATCCCAGGCGCTCATCGGAGTCACCGAACCCGGAGGCACTGCTGGCTATGCAAGGGTCAACGGCTTCCAAGTCGCTGGCAAGACAGGCACCGCGCAAAAAGTGAGCCCACACGGCGGGTATGCCGCCGGAAAGTATGTTGTTTCTTTTGTGGGATACATGCCAGCCGAGGACCCTAAATTCGTCCTCCTCGTCATGGTCGACGACGCGAAGATCGCTTCGAATCTGAACTACGGTGGCTTGGTGGCAGCACCGATTTTTTCCCGCATCGCGGAGCGCGCGGCACGGCATCTGGATCTCACGCCGACCATGCCGCCGATTCCCCTTCAAACCGCTCCGATCGCCAGCACATCAACCATGGAGGAGCGCTGACCCAATGCACCTAAGAAATCTTCTTCAATTATCGGGAATCGCACCGGGTCTGGCCGACCCCGAGATCACGACACTTTGCTTCGACTCCCGACAGGCCGTTCCTGGCTCGCTGTTCTTCGCCCTGCCGGGAAAAAACTCGGACGGCGCCACATTTGTAAAACAAGCCGCGGAGCGGGGGGCCACGGCTGCGATTTCGGAGAAAGAAATTCCAGACAGCCCATGCCCGATTGTGGTTGTTCCAAATGCCCGGGCAGCCATGGCGGATATTGGCGCCACGTTTTTTGGGCATCCCGACCGCGCACTCAAGTGCGTGGGAGTCACAGGTACAAATGGGAAAACGACCACGACCTACCTCGTCCGTCATATTTTCGAGCACGCCGCACAACGCTGTGGGCTGATTGGAACAATCAAATACATCGTCGCGGATGAGGAGCACCCCGCCCCACATACAACGCCTGAGTCGATTGATATCCAAAAAATCCTCTCCGAAATCCGGGACACGGGAGGCCGCGCCGTGGCTATGGAAGTTTCCAGCCATGCAATCGTGCAGAACCGCGTGCGAAACATCGAATTCGATGCCGCAGCCTTTACCAACCTGACTCAGGACCACCTCGACTACCATGGGTCGATGGATGCCTACTTTGAGGCAAAAGCAGGGCTTTTCGAAGCTCTAGCAAGCCAGAAAAACAAGAAGGGCCGGGCGATTGTGAACCTGGATGACCGCTACGGGCAGAGGCTGGTCGATCAATTTTCAAAGCGGCTGAAAATCCTCACCTTCGGCCGCAGCGTGCATGCGGAATTCCGGGCGTCTGCAGTCCGTCAAGAGATGAACGGCACGACATTCACTTTAGAGGCCAGAGGCAAAAGCTACCTCGTTAGGCTTCCACTCATCGGTTTATTCAATGTTTACAACGCCCTTGCCGCTCTCGCAACGACCGTGACATGCGGCGTGGAAATGCGGACCGCAATCAACGCACTCGCTGCCGCTCCACAAGTCCCTGGGCGCCTCGAGCGCATTCCATCCAAGCGCAATTTCCAGGTTTTTGTGGATTACGCGCACACCGACGATGCGCTGAAAAATGTCCTGCGCACATTGCGCGAGTTGAATCCTTCACACCTCATCACTGTTTGCGGATGCGGCGGAGACCGGGATCGCGCCAAACGCCCGCTCATGGCGGCAGCTGCAGCTGAACTTTCGGACCATGTCATCATCACATCGGACAACCCCCGCACCGAAAATCCCGAGGATATTCTTAAAGACATGCAGGCCGGTCTGCGCGGCCGGGACCATGAGAAGATCATCGACCGCGAAGCGGCAATCCGCCGCGCCATTGAACTCGTGGGTCCAGGTGGGATCGTCCTCATAGCAGGCAAGGGACACGAAAAATTCCAGGAATTCGCCGACACCAAAATCCCCTTCGACGATGTAGCCGTCGCGGACAGAGCGATCACAGAGAAGAAAGGAGTGGAGTCTTAAAAATGGACAAAACTCCTCTCCTCGAAATCGCATCCATGTCGGGGGCGAAGCTCCTGCGGGACGCTCCCGGCGTCACGATTTCAAATATCAACAAAGACACCCGAACAATCCGCCCGGGAGACCTCTACATCGGCCTGCGCGGAGAGAATTTCGATGGCAATGCCTTCGCCTCGCAGGCGATTGAAAAGGGAGCCGCCGCCGTGCTTCTGGACTCGCCCGAGGAGGCTCAAAAACTCTCCGGATCGGCTGCCGTGCTGCTTGCCGAAAACAGCCTCACATCTCTTACGAGTCTGGCCGCAGCATGGCGCGCGAAGCTCGATCTCAAGGTTCTGGGCATCACAGGTAGCAGCGGTAAAACCAGCACCAAGGAATTCGCTGCCGCCGTGCTCGGAAGCAAATTCAAAGTGGTCAAGACCCAAGGCAACCTCAACAACCACATCGGCGTTCCACTTTCCATCCTCGCCGCGAATTCGAGTGACAAGGCGGCGGTCTGGGAGGTCGGCATGAACCATCCGGGCGAGATCGCCCCGCTGGCAGCACTCATCAAGCCGGACTGCGCGATCATCACGAATATCGGCACAGCGCACATCGAATACATGAAGACCCGAGATGCCATTGCGCTCGAAAAAGGCATGCTGGCAGAGGCCGTCCCAGCCACCGGAAGCGTGATTCTCTCTGCGGACGACGACAAAACCGACTCGATCGCCGCGCGCTGCCGCGGAAAGGTCATCTGCACAGGCCTGAAAAATGGCTACCTCACAGCCACGGAGATTGCCCCCACCTCCACAGGAACGACATTCACAGTGGTCCTCCAATCCACAGGCCAAGCGCTCACTGCCAGAACATCCATCCCCGTTCAAGGATTGCACATGGTCCAGAATGCGCTCATGGCGATTGCGGCCGGACTGGAATTGGGCGTCTCGCTGGAATCCGCTGTCAAAGGAATTGCACGCACAGAACTGGCTGGCGGCCGACTGGAGAAACGCATGCACAAGGGAGTCACATTCTTCGATGACACCTACAACGCGAACCCCGATTCGATGGAAGCCGCGTTGAGCACCCTGCGCTTCACTCCCTGCATGGGACGCCGCATTGCCGTTCTCGGGAAAATGGGCGAACTCGGCGACTATGCTGCCGAGGGATATTCGCGCGTCGGCTGCGCCGCCGTGAAGTATGCCGATGTCTTGGTGACCGTGGGCCCGGAAGCCCGTCACATCTCGGCAACCGCAAGAGAACTTGGATTCAGCCGCATCCATGAGGTGGAGGACACCTCTGCCGCAGCCAGAATTCTCGATCAACTCGCCCGCCCCGGGGATCTCGTCCTCGTCAAAGGCAGTCGCTCCGCACGAATGGAAACCCTTTTTCAGAAACTCCAAAACTGATGCTCTACTACCTATCCGAACTAAGCGACTGGGCCGCCAATCAAGGCATCAGCAATGACCTCCTCAAAGCACTGAATGTGTTTTCCTACATCACATTCCGGGCCATCTGTGCGGGCATCACGGCGTTTCTCATCAGTGTGCTTTTTGGAAATTTTGTGATTCGCAAACTTATCTCACTGAAGTTTGGCCAACCGATCCGCACCGCAGCAGAGGTCCACAAACTCCACGAACTCCATGGATCGAAAAAAGGAACACCGACGATGGGCGGCATCCTGCTGATTGGTTCGATTGTGATATCAACCCTGCTCTGGGCAAAACCCGAAAATCCCTTCGTTTGGCTGGTGCTGTTCAGCGCGGTTTTCCTTGGTGGCATCGGTTTTTACGACGACTGGCTGAAGGTCACGAAGAAAAGCTCTGATGGCATCAGCAGCCGCCTCAAGTTTACGCTTCAATGCCTCCTGGCCGGCATTTTCACCCTCTTTTTTCTCACAAATCCAAAACTGTCAGCGACTGCACAACAACTCTTCATCCCTTTCTTGAAGGAACCGCTCCTCCTCGGCATGGGGGTTCTCACTTTTATTTTCTACCTTCTCGTCATCGTGGGCACATCGAACGCTGTGAACCTCACCGACGGGCTCGACGGGCTTGCCACCGGATGCACAGCGACCGTGGCGGCGACCTACGCCGTGCTGGTCTATGTGGCTGGCAACATCAAAACTGCAACCTACCTTCAGGTCCCCTTCGTCCCCTATGCCGGGGAGTTGGCTGTTCTCTGTGTCGCACTGCTCGGTGCCTGCCTCGGATTTCTCTGGTGGAATGCCCACCCGGCGCGTGTTTTCATGGGCGATACCGGCTCATTGGCGATCGGGGGAATGCTCGGAGCCGTTGCAATCTGCTGCAAACAGGAACTCCTGCTTGTGATTGTCGGCGGCGTTTTTGTCATGGAAGCGATGTCCGTGATTCTTCAGGTCGCGAGCTTCAAAACGACTGGCCGCCGGATTTTCAAAATGTCCCCCATTCACCACCACTTCGAACTCAGCGGATGGAAGGAAAACACCGTCATTGTCCGTTTTTGGATTCTCTCGGTGCTCTTCGCCCTCCTCGGTCTCGCCACATTGAAACTGCGTTAAAATGATCTACAGCGGCAAAAAATCGGTTGTTCTCGGTCTCGGCCATAGCGGCGAGGCTGCAGCCGCCTTGTTGCTTGAAGAAGGCGCCAATGTGACCATTTGCGAATCCTCCGACACTCCGGCCATTCGCGAAAAAGCCGCTCAACTCGAGGCCAAAGGCATCCGCATTCTCCTTGGTAGCGCGGCAGATGAAGATTCCTCCATCTACGACCTCGCCGTGCTCAGCCCGGGGATCGATCCCGCCGTCCCACTCGTGCGGAATGTGATTAACAAAAACATCCCGCTCATAGGAGAACTGGAACTCGCCTTTCAAGAATGCACCTGCCCGGTGGTGGCGATCACAGGCACAAACGGAAAGACCACCACAACCGAGCTGACTGAAAAAATTCTCACAGGCTGCGGAGTCCGAACCATGGCCAGCGGGAATATCGGCCTTCCCTTTGCACGAGCCGTCCGCAAGAGCCATGAACTCGATGTGATGATTCTGGAGGTCAGTTCCTTCCAACTCGAAACAATCCGCGCCTTCCGTCCGAAAGTGGCCGCCTGGCTGAACCTCAGCCCGAACCACTTGGACCGCTACCCGGGTGTGGAGGAATACCGCGCCGCAAAGCTCAGGATTTTCGAAAACCAAACGGCCGATGACATGATCGTGGTGAACGCATTAGCCGATCTCCCACCGCTTCCGGCGAAGAAGATCACTTTCAGCGCAACGCACCCGCAAGCAGACTTCACGCTCCGGGGCCGTGAAATTTTCTTCCAAGGCAGGCGCCTGCTCGATCAATCCGAGACACTCCTGCCCGGCGTTCACAATGCCGAAAACATCATGGCCGCACTCGGGATAGGGCTCGGGTTGAATCTCGATCTGGATGATCTTGTGCAGGCGATAGCAGACCACACCCCGCCCGTTCACCGCTGCGAATTCGTGCGCGATCTCGAGGGAGTGCGCTGGATCAACGATTCGAAAGCGACAAACCTCGATGCCATGGAAAAGGCGATCCTCTCGCAGGATCGGCCAATCATCCTCATCGCCGGAGGAAAGGACAAAGGCGTGGAATTCGATGACAATGCCGACCTCGTCCGCGAAAAGGTCCGAGCCGCCGTGCTCATTGGAGAGATGAAGGACCGCATTGCCTCATCCTGGAAAGGCACGCAGTGCCACACGACAGCCACCTTGGAGGAGGCTGTGAGCAAGGCCCACTCACTTGCACAGGCCGGGAATGTCGTTCTCTTTTCCCCCGGCACTTCGTCCTACGACATGTTCCGCAACTATGGGGAGCGTGGAAACAGTTTCAAAACTCTCGTTCAAAAACTCAAAAACAATCCATCCAATAAACCATGATGTTCAAAAACAACACCACCGCTCCGCGCCGTCCCGCACGGCGATTGGTTCCAAGAAAAACAATGCACGCGAAAGCGGCTTCAAGCCGTGAGGAGATCGAGGAATACGAAAGCGAGTCGGAGCCGAGCATGAAGCTCTCACAGGCTTTTATTGTTGTCCTTGTGCTCCATGTGGTCGCTGTCGCTGGCATTTATGGCTTCAATCAGCTCAAAGAGAAACCGGCACGCCCTGCGGCCGCGAAAACCGAAACACCTGAAGGCACGGCACCTGCTGCTGTGACTGAAAAGAAATCGGAGACCGTGACAAAAACGGAGGCCGTAAAATCGCAGGAGACACAGACTACCTACACAATCGTAGCCGGCGACACACTGAAGCGCATCGCCTCGAAATTCAACACCAGCATCCAATCACTCGAGAAGGCGAACAACCTCACAAGCACATCCATTCTGAAAGTTGGACAAACGCTGGTCGTTGGTTCCTCAACCAAAGCTGCAAACGCTCCGGCACGCATCGCAGAATCGACAACCAAGGGCGCTCCGACACCGGCCGTCGTCGCGAAAGCCCCGCCTGTGAAGCCTGCCGCCGTGCAGGAAAAAGCGGAAGCCAAGCCACTCGAAAAACAACAAACCACCGAAGAGAACAGCTATGTCGTCGCCAAAGGAGACAATCCTTACTCACTGGCCAAAAAATTCAACATCACCCAGGCGGCCTTGATGAAGGCGAATAACATCGACGACCCAAAGAAGCTGAAGATCGGTCAAAAATTGGTCATTCCGTAATTCCAGAAAAGTTCCAAGCGGTCACCAAGTCCACCAAATGCACAGAAACGCCATCTATGTCCTGACCTTGTCCGTGGCAGGTCTCATCGCCCTCGGGTTGGTGATGCTTTTCAGCACAAGTGCGTTTGCGGAGGAAAGCAAATCAGACATTTATTTCTTCGTGAAACGCCAAGGCATGTGGCTTTGCGTCGGACTTGTTGTCGCGATAGTGGCGTCCTTCGTGGACTACCATTTCTGGGTTAAATACTGGTGGGCTTTTTTTGCTGCCGCCGCGCTCCTACTTCTTCTCTGCTTCATACCGCCGATCGGCCTTCGCATCAATGGATCCTCACGCTGGATCAATGTCGGCTTTGGTGTCGTTCAGCCCAGCGAACTCGCCAAGGTTGCGGCGATTTTCTTTCTGGCCTGGTGGTTCTCCCGGACGGACATCAGTTTCTCCGCATTCACCACCGGACTCGCTTATCCCATGGGGATCCTCGGCATCCTGATGGGGCTTATTGTCTTGGAAGTGGATATGGGCAACACAGCACTCATCGGAGGAACCGCTGTGGCCGTTCTGTTCATCGCTGGAGCTGCACTGCGCTGGCTCGGAACCCTTATCTGCTGCGGGCTCGGGGGTATTTTTATCGTGGCGATGAATGTGTCGGAACGCCAAGGACGCCTACTGGCATTCCTACATCCAGAGAAATATAGACTCGGCGAAGGACTCCAGCAATGGCAGGCACTCATAGCCTTCGGATCTGGAGGCGTGGATGGTCTCGGACTCGGCGAGGGACGCCAAAAAATGCTCTACCTGCCTTACGCACACACAGATTTCATTTTTCCGATGATCGGCGAGGAGCTGGGCCTCTATGCCACGCTCCTGACCGTGCTCGCCTACCTGCTCCTCTGCCTCTGCGGATCTCTGGTTGCTTCGAATGCCAAAGACAATGTCGGACGCCTCCTTGGAATCGGAGCCGTGATTATGATCACCCTACAAGCCTGCGTGAATATCGGAGTGACCACCTCGCTTCTTCCGAACAAAGGCATGCCGCTGCCATTCATCAGCTACGGCGGCTCCAACATGGTCGTCTGCCTGTTTCTCATCGGCCTGCTTGTGAACATCCATCGCCAAGGGCGACCACTCGTCTCCCATTTCGCGCCCGCACTCACGCGTCCGCACTTCGAGCCACGCATATGACCAACCAAAAGCCATTCCGAGCCATCATTGCCTGCGGCGGGACAGGCGGCCATCTCTTCCCCGGTCTTGCGGTCGCGCAATCACTCCACGAGCGCGGCCATGAGGTTCTACTTTTTGTGTCGGAAAAGGAAATCGATGCAGTCGCACTCAAAGCGCATCCGCAGTTCCGGGCTGAAAAACTCCCCTCGGTCGGGATGCCGGCGATGCTTCTGTCACCCGCATTCGTGGGATTCCTCCGCCGTTGCTGGGACAGCTACCGCCAGTGCCGGGCGATTTATCGAAAATACCGTCCATCCGTGGTTCTCGGCATGGGCGGCTTCACCTCCACCGCGCCGATTCTTGCCGCGCGGATGCCAGGTCTGCCCTGCTTTATCCACGAGTCGAATGCGATTCCAGGCCGCGCAAACCGCTTGGCCGCGCGGTTTGCATCCCGCGTTCTTCTTGGCTTCGAGGATTGCCGCCAAAGGTTCCCCGGGGCGGACTGCATTGTCACCGGCACGCCGGTGCGCAAAAATCTGGGCCGACCGATGGATCGAATTGAAGCGATGAAGGTTTTCGGCCTCGATCCCGCACGCCCCACGCTGCTCGTGACCGGCGGCAGCCAAGGTGCGACAGGCATCAACCAGATTCTCTTCCGCACCGCGCCAGTCCTCGCTCAGTCAGGCATCCAGATCATTCACCTCACGGGCAAAAATGACGACCGACTGGCCGCCGCGAACTACCAGCGCGATGAAATCCCACACTATGTCGCTCCTTTCCATCACCGCATGGAGGAAGCCTATTCGGCGGCAGATCTCGTTATTTCACGAGCTGGAGCATCAAGCCTTAGCGAATTGTCCCAATTCGGCCTGCCTGCCATCCTGATCCCCTACCCCCATGCAACGGATGACCACCAGAAGGCCAACGGTGAAATTTATGTGGGAGCCGGGGCGGCCGTGATGGCCGAGGAAAAGGACATCGTTCCAGAAGTCTTCGCCGCCACGACTTCGAATCTTCTAAATGATCCAATGCGCCGCGCCACAATGTCCGCCGCAGCGAAAAAACTTACACCGGAATCAGCGGCAAACAATGTTGCCGATGTCATGGAACGCGCCGTGAGGGAGGGCATCAAATGACAGCCGCCGAACTGCGCCAGTCTCTCACTGCACCAGCGCCGAAGCACATCCACCTCATCGGAGTTGCAGGCTCCGGCATGAGCGGCATCGCCGCGCTGCTGCTAGGACTGGGCCATAAAGTGAGCGGATCCGACAAAGTGCATACGATCGAGGTCGAACGCTTGATTAAAAAAGGCCTCACATTCCATTGCCCCCACTCCATGGAGTGCGTGCGCGGCACTGATGTCGTGATTTACTCCTCCGCGATCAAAGCCGGAAACCCCGCATACGACGAGGCCATTCGTCTGGGACTGCCCCTCGCACGCCGCGCCGATGCGCTGGCGGCGATCATGGACTCGAAAAAAGGCATCGTAGTCTGCGGCATGCACGGCAAAACAACCACCTCCGCGATGTCGGCCCATGTCCTCCGCGCTGGAGGCTTCAAGCCTTGCCACTATGTGGGCGCGGAAATTCCAATACTGGGAACAAATGCACGATGGGACTCCGAAGGCGAGTGGTTTGTCGCCGAGGGCGATGAGAGCGACGGCACACTCATCAACTACCACCCTGAGCAGGCCATCGTGCTCAATATCGAGCCTGAGCATCTCGATTTTTATAAGGATCTCGCGGCCATCGATGCCGTTTACAAACGCCTCATCAACCAAACATCCGGAAAGGTTTTCTACTGTGCGGATGACGATGGAGCACGGCGCGTCTGCGCATCACACCCCCATGCCATTTCCTATGGACTCGGCGCCGAGGCGCGCTACCGCATTACGAACCTGAGCGCCGAAAATTTCAAATCCCGCTTCAGTGTGAGCAAGGATGGAAAAGCGATTGGCGAAGTCGTGCTGAACATCCCGGGTGCCCACAATGCGGTGAACGCCCTCGCCACGATTGCTCTGGCCAGCGAAATCGGACAGAGCTTCGAATCCATCGTGAGCGCACTCTCCAGCTTCCGTGGCGCCAAGCGCCGCTTCGAGATCATTCACGAAACAGAACGCCAAACCATCGTGGACGATTACGGGCACCATCCCACGGAAATCGCGGCCACACTCGCCACCGCCCGCACCGGCGGACATGATCGGGTGATTGCGATGTTCCAACCACACCGCTACACACGCACCCAGGCGCTGAAGGACGAATTTGGCAAAGCCTTTGCATTGGCAGACCATGTTTTTGTTTCGGACATCTACCCTGCGAGCGAGAAACCGATTCCGGGCATTTCCGGCCAGACGATTGTCGATGCAATGCTCGCTGGCGGGCATAAATCGGCAACCTTTGTGCCAGAGATTCCCCACATTCACGAGGCCGCTGCGTCCGTGGCGGAGGATGGAGACCTGATCCTCAGCCTCGGAGCTGGGAATATCCACGAGGCGGGCCAACGCCTGGCGCAAGATCTGAAAATGCGCGACACTCTCCAGTGCGTGATGGGCCCGGGACGCATCAAACTTTACGAGCCGCTTTCCAAACACACCACGATGCGCATCGGCGGCCCAGCGCAGTTCTGGGTTGAACCCGAGAGGGAGGAGGGATTCGCCGACCTCGTCAGGCACTGCTTTGACGAAAACATCCCTCTCATGGTCATGGGTCGCGGCTCGAACCTCCTTGTGCGCGATGGCGGCATACCCGGCGTGGTTGCATACCTCGCGCGCGGAGACTTCCAGCGGCATGAAGTGAATGGAACGGAGATCACTGCCGGTGTGGGCGTAAAATTCAAACAGCTCAGCGCCTTGGCACGCACGGCGAATATTGCGGGTTTTGAGTGGATGGAAGGAATACCGGGAAACCTCGGCGGCGGCCTGCGAATGAATGCCGGCGCCATGGGCATCCAGACTTTCGATCAGGTCGTGAGGGTTCGCTTTTGTGATCAAGACGGTAACATTTTCACACGAACTCCTGCGGAAATGGATATCCACTACCGCAGTGTTCCCATGCTGCGAACAAACTACGCTCTCTCGGCAGTGATCGCCGGCCAACCCGGCACACGGGCTCAAATCGATGCCGCAATCGCGGAGTCCGTTGCCAAGCGCCGTTCCAGCCAGCCCGTCGCGGCCAGCGCGGGATGCATTTTCAAAAACCCAACGACCATGCCGGCAGGCAAGCTGATCGATGAACTCGGCCTCAAGAACTTCTCCGTCGGGGGAGCCCGTGTTTCCGAAATTCACGGAAATTTCATCGTCAACGACGGCGGGGCGACATCAGCTGATGTCCTGACCTTGATTAAAGAAATTCAAAGTGCCGCCGAACGAGCACGCGGCATCCAACTTGAAACCGAAGTCCAAATTGTGGGGGTAGATTTATGAAACAGCAGCATTTCGGAATTCTAAAAGACAAAACTGTGGCCCTTCTCAAGGGTGGCCCTGGCAAAGAGCGTGATGTTTCACTCCGCTCCGGAGCCGCAGTCGCTAAAGCCCTCCGCGCAGCTGGGGCTCAGGTCGTTGAAATCGATGTCACCACACCGGAAACACCCCTGCCCGAATCCGTGGATCTCGCATTCAATATCATCCACGGCACATTCGGTGAGGATGGCCAACTGCAATCGATTCTCCATGAGAGAGGCATACGCTACACAGGCGAGGGCATCGAAGGTAGTCGCACGGCCTTCGACAAAATCCATTCTAAAGAAGCCTTTGACCGCGCGGGAGTGCCAACTTCGAAATGGGAAAAGATCCGCCAGGGTCAAGCTCCGAGCCTTCCGTTGCCTTATGTCGTGAAAGCTCCGCGCCAAGGTTCCAGCGTGGGCGTGCACATCATCCGTGATGTTGCGGCACTTCCCGCAGCGTTGGAGGACTGCTTCCAATATGGCGAGGAAGTGCTCATCGAAAGCTTCTTTTCAGGCAGGGAACTGACGGTCGGTATTCTTGGCGGAGAAGCGCTGCCGGTTGTCGAAATCCTTCCCCGCGATGGCTTCTACGATTATGACCACAAATACACCAGCGGGGCTTCCGAATACTTCGTTCCGGCACCTCTGACAAAGGCTCAAGCGGCCAGTGTGCAGTCCACCGCTTGCGCGGCGCACACCGCTCTCGGACTCGAGGTTTACTCCCGTGTGGACATCCTTCTCGCACCGGATGGTTCGATGAGTGTTTTAGAAATCAACACAATCCCCGGCATGACCGAATTGAGCCTTCTGCCCAAGGCGGCAGCCGTGGCGGGACTTGACTTTCCCTCTCTCTGCGAGGAAATCGCCGGACTATCGCTTGCGAAGAAGAAACCGTGATGAAATCCGCCTCCGCCACCAAGAAACGAACGCCAAACGGGGTGCACTACCTGAATGTGAAGATGCGCGCCCGCACGGCGCAGAGGAAACGCCAACGCCTGATTGGACAACTCTGCGCGCTGACACTCATCGTGACCGTGGCTTGCGGGCTGATTTGGTTCGGGCTCAATAAGGCTCTGGATAAATTCTTTTTCTCCAATCCCGCCTACAACCTCTCCGAACTCATACTCGAACTCGACGGCGTCATGACGCAGGAGGACCTGCTTGCAGAGACCGGAATCCAAACCGACAACAACATCTTTCGCATCGATATTGCAGGCATCGACCACAAACTTCGCAACATCCCGATGGTCGCGGATGTTTCCATCGAACGCATCATGCCCGGCCGCATTGAAATTGCGCTCACCCGCCGGACTTCTGTTGCTTGGGTTTCGAAGTCCTCCGATTCCTCGGTGGATTACGATCCAAGCTCCATGCTGCTTGTGGACGACTCCGGATTCCTCATGAAGCCGAGGCTTCTTCAACAGGAATACCATCAACTCCCGATCATCTACGGCGTGAAGGTGGAAAAAATCCAAGAAGGCAGCCTTCTTGAAGGAGATGATTTGAAGAATGCCCTGGCTCTTCTGCGCGAAGCCAGGGACCAAGAGAAATCCTTGCTGGTCATACGCTCGCTGAATATCAGCAAGGGCTACTGCATCGATGCCCTCACCGACCAAAACGCGCGGGTCAAATTTGCTTCCGGAGACTTCCCCACCCAGTTGATGAAGCTCCAGCGCTTGCTCGAGCACTGCCGCGACACCGGACGCGAAATCGAATCCGTGAACCTCATGGTGGCCAAAAACACCCCCGTCAAATTTGTCATGGCTGCACCGCCGGAACCCATTTCGAACAAGCAGAAGTCGATCCCTCAAAAATCCAAACCCAAGAAAAACTGATGGCTCGCGAAAAAATTCACGTTGGACTGGAAATCGGAACCACCAAGGTATGCGCTGTCGTGGCGGAGTGCCACCGTGATGGGGAAATGAGAATTTTGGGCGTGGGAGAAAGTCCATCGCGCGGGGTCCGAAAAGGCGAGATTGTCGATTTCAAAAATGCCACCCAGTGCGTGCACGACGCCCTGGCTGATGCCGAAGACCGGAGCGACCACGAAATCAAGGGCGTCTGGCTGGCTATTTCCGGCAGCCATATCAAGAGCTTCAACAACCGCAGTTCCGTGACCCTGCCAGAGGAATCCACCATCACGGCCAAGGAAATCGAAAGCGTCGAATTCAAAGCCAAGGAAGTCGGCATTCCGAAGGAGGATGTGATCATTCACTCCGTCATCCAGCGCTACTATGTCGATGGACAGGAGGGTGTCATCGATCCTCACGGCATGATGGGAACCAAGCTGGATGCGGATTTTCACATCATCCACGGCGTGACGAACCGCATTCAGAATGCGATCCGCTGCGTCCGGGAATTTGACATCGATGTCGAGGACATCGTGGTGAACTCTGTCGCGTCCGCCCAGGTCGTTCTGGACGAGCAACAAAAACAGGCCGGAGCCGTGCTCATCGACATTGGCGGCGGCGTGACCGACTACATCGTTTACAAAGACGGGGCAGTTTGCCACAGCGGAGTTATCGCGATCGGTGGTGACCACATCACCAATGATCTCTGCATCGGCCTACGCATCCCGATCGCCCGCGCTGAGAAACTCAAAATCGAAGAAGGCTCGGCCATCACTGATAACATTTCTGCGAGCGACAAAATCACACTCAAAAACGATACGGGCTTTTCCGGCCGGGACATCGACCGACTCATGCTGAACATGATCATCCAATCCCGGCTTCAGGAACTCTTCGGCATTCTGCGCAAGCGCATTCAAGAGGTCGTTCCGGAGCATCTCCTCGGGGCAGGCATCCTTCTCACAGGCGGCTGCAGCCTCCTTCGCGGAATCCGCGAGGCGGCGGAATCCGTCTTTCCTGGAACCCCGGTTTATTTGGCCCATGCGCAATCGGTGTCGGGCCCTATGTCAGCCTTTGAAAACCCGCAACTCTCAACATGCATCGGCGCGGCGAAATATGCCCAGGCTGTGCACGCTGAGATGCCCGACGAGTCGATCTTGGACCGCGTTAAGGGCTTTTTCAGAGGCAGATTCTGACTTTTCTATGATTACCTATCCCCGTTGGCTTGATCGTGGCACCGGCAAGGAACCAGTTCTCAGACTCCTCGGCATTGGCAATGCCGGTGTGAATATTGCAGACCGCATTGCCGTCCGGGCGTCCCTGCCTCTCGAAACGGTAGCGCTAAACTCCGACCAGCAATCGCTCAACGCTTCAGTGGCATCCCGAAAAACGGCGCTTGGCCCGATGACAACCCACGGCCTCGGAGCCGGAGGCGATCCCGAAATGGCACTTGAGGCCGCCCGTGAATCCATGAGCGAACTCCGCCAGTCGATCGAGGGAGCCGATGTTGTTTTTCTTTGCGCGGGTCTCGGTGGAGGAACAGGTAGCGCCACGACCCCTCAACTCGCCGAATTGGCGCGTGCCAACGGGTCGCTCGTGATCGCAGTGGTGACGACTCCGTTTCAGTTCGAAGGTCGCCGCCGATCCCAGCAAGCGCAGGAGGCCATGCAAGGCATCGCCCGCCATGCAGACGCCATCGTGCATTTTGAAAACGATCGCATGGCAGAGATCACCGCTCCGCGCACCGAGGCGGAAGAGACATTCGCTGCGTGCGACAATATTCTCTTCCAATCGGTGGCATCGCTGACACGCCTCATTTCCTGTCCTGGCCCGATGGCGGTGGCTGTGCCCGACCTGCTTGGCGTCCTCCGCAGCGGAGGCGGCGCGTTTTTGTTCGGCAGCGGAGAGGCGGATGGCGGAAACCGCGCCCACGAGGCTCTCGAACAGGCGCTCCGAAGCCCTCTTCTCGACAGGGGACGACTCCTCCACGATGCCAAGAAGGTGCTGGTCCACCTTTCAGGCCCACGCTCGCTCACTTTCGCGGAAGTGGCCGCCATCATGCAGGAGATTTCGAAAAACACCGCTCCCTCATCCCTTCTTCACCTTGGCGTGAGTGTGGCGCGTGATGATTCCGCACCGCTCATTGTCACGCTCATCGGGCACTGCGGCACGGCTGCAAAAGTGGAGGCAGCAGCGACGATTCCGACAGCGGAGCCAGTGCGCGCGACCCCGCCCGCCTTGTTTCCGGAAGAAGCCCTTCCATCCACCCCGCCTCCTTCAACACACGCCGAACCCAAAACGACGGCTCCGAAAGTGAAGCAGGAAAACCTTCCTCTTGAGCCCATAGCACGTGGACGGTTTGAAAAGGTCGAACCGACGATCGTGGAAGGTGAGGACTTGGATGTCCCGACCTTCCTGCGCCGGAAACTTAAGAAATAGGGCCCAGCGGCTTCATTCAACCGTCACGCTTTTGGCGAGATTGCGGGGCTTGTCCACATCGCACCCAAGCTCCACCGCGATGTAGTAGGCGAGGAGTTGAAGCGGAATGACGCTGAGAATCGGCGACAGATAGTGCGGGGCATCCGGTATGAGGATCACCTCATCGCAGATTTTTTTGAGTGCGGTGTCGCCCTCTGTCCCAATCGCGATGACCGGACCTTTGCGGGCTTTGACCTCCTCGATATTGCTTATATTTTTTTCAAAAACCGCATCCTGCGGCGCAATGAACAACGAAGGAGTATCCTCTGTGATCAGCGCAATAACGCCATGCTTGAGCTCCGCACTGGGGTAGCCAGAGGCGGAGATGTAGCTGATCTCTTTCAGCTTGAGCGCGCCTTCCAGGGCGATGGGATAGTGCGCTTGGCGTCCCATGAAGAGGAAGTTGTTCGCCTGGGCGTATTTTTTGGCGATAGCGGCGACCTGCGTCTCCAACTCGATCGTGCGCGCCACGAGATCGGGCAGTTTTTCCATTTGAGCGATCATATCGCGTCCCTCACTGTGCGAAAGATGCCGAATGCGGCCCAAAAGAAGTCCCAGAAGTGTGAAAATCGTCAGCTGCGAGGTGAACGATTTCGTGGCAGCGACGCCGATCTCAGGTCCCGCGTGCATGTAGACGCCGCCATCGCTTTCACGGGCGATCGTGCTGGCGACATTGTTGCAGATTCCCAGTGTGCGATGCCCTTTTCGCTGGCTCTCGCGCAGGGCGGCGAGAGTATCGGCCGTCTCACCGCTTTGGCTGATGACGAATGCCAGCGTGTCGCGCTGGAGCGGGATGTTGCGGTAACGAAACTCGCTGGCAAACTCGCACTCGACGGGAATATGCGAAAGGGACTCGATGATGTATTCGCCCGTCATTGCCGAATGGAACGCCGTTCCACAACCCGCGAGCACGATGCGATCCACGGCGCGCAACTCGGAGTTCGTCATGTTCAGCCCACCGAGCTTCGCCGTGGCCTCTTCGAGAGAAAGTCGCCCGCGCATGGCATCACGAACGGTATTCGGTTGCTCATGGATTTCCTTAAGCATGAAGTGCGGGTATTTCCCCTTATCCACCGAGGAGGCGTCGAACTCGACCCGGCTTATCTGAAAGCCGGCGCCGCCGCCTGAAACGGTGGAAATCTCGAATCCCTCGGCCTGGAGAGCAACGATTTCGTAGTCGTTCAGATAAACCACATCACGCGTGTGGGCGACGATGGCGCTGACATCACTGGCCAAGAAATGCTCGCCCTTGCCTATGCCCAGCACGAGAGGGCTTCCTCGCCGCGCGCCAACGATGACGCCCGGCACATCCGCATGAACGACCGAGATACCGTAAGTTCCGATGACCTGACGCAGAGCACTGCGAACGGCCTCGACCAGCGTTCCCTTGTCGCGCGTAGCGGACTGGTCAAATGCTTCGCCGACGAGATGCGCCAGAACCTCGGTGTCAGTTTGGGAGTGAAATTCATGTCCCCGCTCGGCGAGTTGCTCGCGGAGTGTCTGGTAGTTTTCAATGACGCCATTGTGAACGAGGTAAAGACGCCCCGAGCGGTCCGAGTGGGGGTGAGCGTTTTCGCGTGTCACCGCGCCATGAGTCGCCCAGCGGGTGTGGCTGATGCCGATTTGACCCGAAACGGGATTTTTTTCGATCTCTTCAGCCAGATTGGCAATGCGTCCAACGGCTTTTCTGACATCGATACGCCCGGACTGGAGCAACGCCACACCAGCGGAATCGTATCCCCGGTATTCCAATCGGCGCAGGCCATCGAGAAGGACAGGGAGAGCGTTTGAGAATCCTATGTAAGCAACAATTCCGCACATAAAACCAACGTGACAACAGTTTGCCTCTCGCGCAAGCTCCCAAGCATCATGACCGTCCAACCCTCCTCATCATTCAAGTCCGACACGCTCGCCATCATTATGGGTGGGGGTGCAGGCACCCGACTTTTCCCGCTCACCAAAGAACGCTCCAAACCTGCTGTCCCACTCGGCGGAAAATACCGGTTGGTGGACATTCCAATCAGCAACTGCCTGAACTCGGGACTGCGTGGCATTTACATCCTCACGCAGTTCAACAGCGCTTCGCTCCACAGCCACATCAACGAGAGCTACAAATTCGACAACTTCACTCCCAGCTTCGTTGAGATTCTCGCCGCCCAGCAAACCCCCGAGGGGGCGCGTTGGTATCAGGGCACGGCCGATGCCGTGAGGCAAAACCTGCGATACTTTCTCGAACACGGCTGCAAATATTTCATCATCCTGAGCGGAGACCAACTTTACCGGATGGATTATCGCGAGATGATCCGCCAGCACATTGACTCAGGCGCAGATCTCACGATCGGCACAATCCCCGTGGATCGCAAGGCGGTGCCCGGATTTGGCATCATGGCGACCGACAGCGAGCGCCGTATCACGCGCTTTGTGGAAAAACCCAAGGACCCGGCTGTGATTGATTCGCTTCGAATCCCCAGCGAGCTACTGGGCCAGATCGGCCACTCACCGACCGAGGAGCTGTTTCAAGCCTCGATGGGCATCTATGTCTTCAACCGCGAGGCCCTCATTTCGAGCCTCGACAACGATCTCGTGGACTTCGGAAAAAACATCATTCCGGCAGCCATCGAGCATCGCAAAGTGATAGCGCATATTTTTGAAGGCTACTGGGAGGACATCGGAACCATCCGCTCGTTCTTCGACGCCAACCTGGAGATGGCGGACCGTAATCCGAAATTCAGTTTCTATGTGGCAGGCGCGCCAGTTTACTCGCAACCCCTCTGCCTGCCAGCCAGCGTGATCGAGGGAGCCAATTTGAAGCGGGCCATGATTTCCGATGGCTGCGTGCTGGGCCAAGCGACGCTCGAACGATGCGTGCTGGGCATTCGCAGTATCGTCGGCTCCGGCACAACACTGAAAAACACAGTCATGATGGGGGCTGACCTCTACGAGTCGCCCAAGGACGAACGACCCGCTGGAGTGCCGCCGATCGGAGTGGGAGCGAACTGCTCGATCGAGGGAGCTATCATCGACAAAAATGCCCGTATTGGCACCGGAGTGGTGATCACTTCCAAGTGCGGGTCGGAAAACTTCGACGGCGACGGGTATTACATCCGCGACGGAATCGTGGTTGTTCCGAAAAACAGTGTCCTTCCTGATGGAACTCAGATATAGCGCTGGAATGAAGATTTTTGCACAACTCGCCCTGCTTCTCCTGCCGCTGATGCTGGCAGGATGTCGCTTTGAGAACCCACTGACGACCAACCCGTCGGAGGACTTGAACACCTGGCTCCTCGGCGAGTGGGAACTCAAGGAAAAGAGCGGCACATCGACCGCTGTGGTTGCTCCCCTTTCGGGCGACCGTTACAGCGTGCATGTCTCGCTGGCTCCAAAAGGCGGAAACGGCAGGCGGGAGTATGATTTCGAAGCCTGGGCATCGCGCGTGGGGAAGATGACCGTGTTCACACTGCGCAGCCTCAAAAATTCCGCCAATCTTCCGGAAGGCGGCCATGTTTTTCTCCATGCCCAGATGATCGATCAGGTGACGGTTCGCCTGCGTCCGCTTCAACTCGACTCGCCGGAGAGCGCCACCAGTCTGGAACTCCGCAAGGAGGTTCGCTCGCGCCTGAAGGATGGAATACTTTATGCCGAAGACAGCGCCAAAGACTGGAAGCGCGTGGCAGAAGTTTATTGGACTAAGGAAGACGAGACCGGTCTCTTCAAGCCGCTGCGCTACGCGACGCCACCCGCGACTCAGAAGCCTTGATCCATTCCTCCCCGGGAGTGTCCGCACTCAGAAGCCGCCTAGGCGATGAGCTTCACGCGAAGAGGCTCAAGCGGCAAAATGACAAACTCACGAAGTTCTTGCACCAGGGACGCGGGGTTTTCCGCATCGAGCGCATCCTGCCATTCGATTGGTGGCTCTCGCGCGTTCTCCACTTCACAGGCGTGAGCAAGCGAATGCGGGCAAATTTTTTGGATGTTCGCCTGGAGGAAAAAGAATGGTTCTTTCCAAATCTACCGCCCGCCTTCGAAGGGTTTCGCCTGCTTCAATTGACCGACCTCCACTGCGATTTGGAGCCGGAGCTCATGCCGGCGGTCATCGATTTGGTCAAACGAACACCACACGATGCGGCTGTTCTCACCGGTGATTACCGGAACGGCATGGATGGCGACCATGCTGCCGCCACGCGCGCGATGGCGCATTTGCGAAAAACCCTTGGCCCCGACTGCTGGGGAATACTCGGAAACCACGATCCGCTGGAAATGGTGCTGGAACTCGAACGTGAGGGGCTTCCCATTCTTCTCAACGAAATGGTGGAAATCCAACGCGAGGGAGATTCGCTGTGGATCGCCGGAGTGGACGATCCACACTACTTCCAGACACACGACCTCGCCGCGGTGCGGGGGAAGGCTCCGGAGGATGCCTTTGTGGTGCTGCTCTCACACAGTCCCGAGACTTATGCCGAGGCGGCAGGTCTGGGTTTTGCACTGCAGTTGAGCGGGCACACACACGGAGGACAGATTTGCCTGCCCGGCGGGCGGCACTTGGTGGTGCCCTGCAAAGTTCCGCGCCGCTTCATTGCCGGTGCCTGGAGACATGGCACATTGCAGGGCTACACCTCCCGAGGCACAGGCGGCTGTGGCGTGGCAGCGCGCTGGAACTGCCCGCCCGAAGTCACCCTGCACACGCTAAGACGCGCCAGAGCCTAAGCCAAGTTTCTCAACAATCTCAAAAATTGCGCCCATTTGACAAAATTGAGCAGTGAGTTTTTCCAGTTATTTCAGGCTTTATGTGGAGCGGCTAAAAGCAATACTAATTTCCACTAGTTTCCGGTTATAAGTCAAACAACTCCATCGCGTTAAAATCGGCTTTATCGGGTCTTTTGAACTCATTGTTCATAAGTTCATGCAAAGCAATTTTTCGAACGGATAAACGCTCAAAATCTGCAGAGTTCTGTGGAGCCTTCTGAGTAATTTCAACATCTTCTGCAGGATGGGCACCAACAGATATGTCGTCACAGCGATCCAAATCTGCGTTTCCACCACGTCGAGGCTCGTCCCTTGGTAATTCTTGATCCGCAGATTGCCCTTGATCCAATTAGCAGGAAAATGATGAAGCGCATAGGAATGTTAAAGCCGAACGTCAAAGATGAGACACGGAGGCAGATGGCGCGAGGCGTGCGAAAGCACGAATCGTGACAGCTACCGGAATTGTCTCAATCGCCTTGTTGCTATAAGGTTGTGTCTAGTCCCATTCGGTATAAACATGAATGCTCTCACTGCTTTTGGAATAGACTTCATATGAAGTGGTTTCGTAACCAAGCCCACCACCACGGCGCCTTTGGCATATCGGATAGATCCCTTTGCGGCAGGGGAGTATGCCCTGCTGGGTTGATCTCTGAACTTTTGAGGTGAAGCCTGTAGAAAACATAACCACTACCCCAACCAGAACCCCAGCTCCAAACGATGCCGGACGTCGACTTGATCCCACATAGCTTTGCGTAAGAAAGATCGTTGGTATCACATATCTCCGGCAAGTACCCCATTGAACCTTGCCCACAGAGCCGCAACGCCAAATGTGACTAAAAAGGTAGAGACTATCAGTAACCGATTGAGAATTCGCTTCATATCTTTGCCTAACGTAAAGATAAGGCGAGATTTAGGATCAGGCCAAATCCTTGACATACATTATTTTGTTAGTTTTTTTCGCCGGAAAAATGCCAAAACTACGACCGCGCCCCCCATAACGAGAACCGATGTAGATGGTTCCGGAACAGCCGCAGCGTCCGTGAAACTGTTGCCAACATAAATTTCGCTCACTAAGAGTTCTGTTCCGGTTGATCCAGAAGGAAACGGGTCGTTGGAGCACAGACGTATTCCGCCAACAGAAGCAGTGATGGTCTCTGCATTCTCCGCTACTGACACTGATGAAATCGTGAGGGGGTTGATCCAAAGGCGTGAAATGTCATTCGCTCCGTTTTCAGTGAAGCCGACCACCGCCCTATACTGCTGACCCACGTTAAGCGACGACGTCCAATCCACAGGGTTATCCAGATTATTCTCGATTCCGATATCAAAAGTGCCGGAATTGCCTGTCGAGGTGACGAAAAGGCGTCCTATTGTCATCGGACCACTAAGGAACGAAAAGAAGAAGCTTCCCGCCATAGATGGTGATTGTGTGACCGTGAATGACAAACCCGCATAAAGTGTGGTATTCGATTGACTCGCGAAAGAAGACGAAGCTTCGCCATCAATACTTGGCAACTCAAGTGCACCGCCGGAAACGGATAAATTGGTTCCAGAAACAGACCAAGGCGAACCGACGTCTGGGGACTGGCCATTCAGGTTCCCGTTCATGTTGAAATCATCTTGAAGCAGAGTCGCCCCAAGCAAGGAAGAATGACTAGCGAGAGCCAAAAGGAGGAATACTCTTTTGTTTTTCATTTTTCTTAGCAGTCACCGATCACTTGCTCCGACTTGCTTTTGGCACCGAAGCCTGCTCCGCAGGCGACGCGCCAGAAGTGCCGAAGGCATGGGAGTTAAGCGCATCGATCTGTTCGCCATTATTCTGTATAGATCTTCCGCAAAAGTTAATATGCTTATTATATTCTTCTCCAAATCCTGCTGCCATAAACAAATCTCTCCAGTCGTATCTGGCATGATTGAAGGCGATATTCTCATTTTTCGGGTGTTGTGCAATCAGCCTCAAAATTGAAAAGCGAATTCTTTCCATGCCCTCGGGGGAAAAGTCATGCCACATGGGCGTATCTTCTGCCGCTTCATCTACCAAGCGCTGAGAAACTCTTGATTTCTCAGGCTCTTGAATAAGAATCTCGGGCAGTCTTCTCGTCCGGTCTGATAGAGGGATGGGCATTTGTATGGGCGAACGTCCGCGATGAGGAATCCCCGCTTGCTTCTGGCGTGTCTCCTGCGCGCGAAGCGGAATTAGCAGGAGAAATTCCATAAGCCTCTCATTTACTGCGATTTACTTCATCGTCTTGTTAGCATTTTTCATGTTTTGGGGGAGAGTAGCACCTCCCATTATGATTCGAATCCAACCTGAATAGCTATAAACAAAACTGTAACCAAGGCAGCCTTTGGCAACGATACATAGCACCATCTGGCAATCGCTAGGGGAAGTCCGATCAAATATACTCCGACAGCAAGCCAAGGCGAAGCAAGTCCAGCAAGAAACGCTGCGACGCTCACGCCAGTGACAACGAAAAATATGATATAATATGATAGTTCTGCTTCATATCTTGCAAGAAGCCAGAGCAAAAGCATGACGAGAAACGGACTGATAACTAAACTGAGCATGAGCGGTGGATATATTGATTGCTAACGTCCAAAGTGCCCGGATGGCGGGCGGGGAGGCGTGGTGGTCCAAAGTAAGCGTCTTCCCGCCATTCGGTCGACTGTCTGGTTCTGCTTGGATTAAGTGAATTAGACATCATCGAGTTCAGGAATGATCGGGGAATCCTCGAATTCCTTCATTAAGTTGACTGCCGCTTCGGTCTGGTCGTCTGGAACTTGTAATCTAATTGGAACCAATGTCCGTGCGGGACTCCAAGCGGAGGCAAACTCATCTGTTAGAATTGCCTCTATCTGGTTGTCACTTAGAAACGACCGGAGAATCTCGGCTTGAATCTGGTCTGTAAATTCCTTAATTGTAACCATAGAAATGCAAACTGATGCGATGAATTGACGAATGAGGCTATTATATTTCAGCAGAACGCTATTTGGTCACACAAAATTCCAATCTAACTGTAAAGGTTTGAAAAAGTGGACAATTCGGGCCTTGTGATATCGGCGATGGAAATCGGATGCGCTTTTACTTCTCGTCCAGCGCGGTGACGCCGGGGAGGGCTTTGCCTTCGAGGAGTTCGAGGGAGGCGCCTCCGCCTGTGGAGCAGTGGGTGACTTTGTCGGCGACACCGAATTTTTTGGCAGCTGTGGCTGTGTCGCCTCCGCCGACGATGGTGATGGCTCCGTTGGCGGTGGATTGCGCGACGGCTTCGGCCATGGCTTTTGTGCCTTCGGCGAATTTCTCGAATTCGAAGACGCCGGCGGGGCCGTTCCAGATGATGGTTTTCGCGCGGGCGATGGCGGCGGCGAAGATCTCGCGGGATTTCGGTCCGCAATCGAGGCCTTCGAGTCCGTCAGGGATGCCGGATTTATCATCGGCGTAGCCGGTTTCCGCATCGGGTGAGAAGGCGGTGGCGGTGATGTAATCCACAGGGAGATGGGTTTGCACGCCACGGGCATTGGCTTTTTCCATCAACTCGCCGACGATCTTAGCACCTTCGGGGTCGAAGAGGCTGTTTCCGATTGGCATGTTTTCAAGAACCTTCTTGAAGGTGTAGGCCATGCCGCCGCCGATAATGATTTCGTCGGCGGTTTCAATGAGGTTGCGAATAAGCGGGATTTTGTCGGCGATCTTGGCGCCTCCGAGGATGGCGAGGAGCGGGCGCTTGGGGTTTTCGAGCACGGCAGCGAAGGCGTCGAGTTCCTTCTGCATGAGGAAGCCGGCAACTTTCGGGAGATCGACTCCAACGACAGATGAGTGCGCGCGATGGGCTGTGCCGAAGGCGTCGCTCACGAAGATGTCGCCAAGTGCGGTGAGGCTGGCGCGGAAGGTGGCAACTTTTTCTGGATCGGCTTTGGTGGAGGTGCCGTCCTCGTTTTTGACTTTGCCTTCTTCTTCAATATGGAAGCGGAGATTTTCGAGGAGGACGACCTCACCGGGCTGGAGCGAGGCGCAAGCAGCTTCGACTTCGGCGCCAACGCAGTCGTTGAGGAACTTCACAGGCTTGCCGAGGAGTTCGGAGAGTTTTTCGGCGACGGGCTTGAGAGAAAATTTTTCGACGACTTTACCATCCGGGCGACCGAGGTGGCTCATGAGAACCACAGAAGCGCCTTCATTAAGGGCGTGTTGGATCGTGGGGAGCGCGGCAGAAATGCGTTGGGTGTTCGTGATGGCGCCGGTTTTTTTGTCTTGGGGAACATTGAAGTCCACGCGCATGAGGAGGCGTTTGCCTGAGAGCGAGATGTCGGTGATGGATTTTTTCATAGTAATGGGAAATTCGAAAGAGAGGGAGGAACGGGATTGGCTGAAATGCAATGACCACAGAGTTCACAATGGGCACAGAGTTTTTATCTCCGTGTTCTCTGTGTCCTCTGTGGTCAATGATTCTATCAGGTTTTACTTCGCTATGACGCGGACCATCTCGAGGACTTTGTTTGAGTAGCCCCACTCGTTGTCATACCAGGAAACGAGTTTGACGAAGGTCGGGTCGAGGGCGATGCCGGCTTCCGCGTCGAAGACCGAGGTCTGGGTTTCGCCACGGAAGTCCGTGCTGACGACTTTCTGGTCGGTGTAGCCGAGGATGCCTTTGAGCGGGCCTTCGGAGGCGGCTTTGATGGCGGCGCAGATTTCCTCGTAGGAGGCTGGCTTATCGAGTTCGAGCGTGAGGTCAACGACCGAGACATCGGAAGTTGGCACGCGGAATGCCATTCCGGTGAGTTTTTTGTTGAGAGCAGGGATGACCTTGCCCACGGCTTTGGCTGCGCCAGTAGAGGATGGGATGATGTTCTCGAGAATGCCGCGTCCACCGCGCCAGTCTTTGCTGCTTGGGCCGTCAACGGTTTTTTGTGTCGCCGTGGCAGCGTGAACGGTGGTCATGAGACCACGCTTGATGCCGAAAGTGTCGTTGATGACTTTTGCGAGAGGGGCGAGGCAGTTTGTGGTGCAGCTCGCGTTCGAGATAATAGACTCACCTGCGTAGCTGGTGTGGTTCACGCCGTAAACAAACATCGGGGTCTCGTCCTTGGAAGGAGCGGACATAATAACTTTCTTCGCGCCGGCCTTGAGATGCGCTTCTGCACTGGCTTTGTCGAGGAAGAGGCCTGTGGATTCCACCACGATGTCGGCACCAACTTCGTCCCATTTCAGAGTGGATGGATCTTTGACGGCCGTGAGGCGGATTTTGTTGCCATTAACAATGAGGTTGTTGCCCTCGACCGAAACCTCGCCATCGAAGCGACCGTGAACCGAGTCGTATTTGAGCATGTAAGCGAGATACTCGGGTTCAAGAAGATCGTTGATGCCGACAACTTGAATGTCCTTGCTGAAATTTTTTACCGCCGCACGGAAAACCATGCGCCCGATGCGTCCGAAGCCGTTGATACCGATTTTTACCATGATGTTTTTGTAGAGTTGAATTGATGTTCCAGCAGGGGATCGAACACTTAAGAGGGCGCTGGTGGGAGCGTCAATCGCGAAAGGGATCCAGCCATTCAATATTTCAAGTCGGCAATGCGAATGGCGAAAGAATCAACGCCAATAAGGCAACATAGAAGGCGGGCGGACTTAGCTAAAAAGCTGGTCTGGTTCTGGGTCATTTTATGCAGGTTTCCGCGCCGTTGTGAGAAACTTGGATTAAGCGCGGAAAATCGCGCCGAGTTTCTTTCCGAGAATGAGGCTGGTTCCGATGATCGTGACAGCCAGAAAGCCCATCGCCCAGACCCCGAGAGCGCTGGCAACAAAGCGTCCCTCGCCGAGTAGTTGATAAAGCTCGTAGATCGCCTTGGTGATCGGGAAATCCTGCTGCTTTTGCGCAAGGATAAGCGAGTCACTGACCTCCAGCATGGCAAAGGAAAAAGCCAGCAGCCCGCCTGCAAGAAGGTTCGCCGCGATGAGTGGAATGGTAATCCTCCGCAGAGTCCGCAGCGGGGGACATCCCAGATTTTGCGCGGCTTCCTCAAGGGTGACACTGGTTTGCTGAAATCCCGCCGCAGCCGAGCGGACCACATACGGAAGGCGGCGGACCGAGTAGGCGATGACCAAAATAATGAGCGGGTCGATGGTTGGATTCAGAAAGGCGAATAGCTTCCCTTCCTGTGTCATAGCAAGATATCCAAATGCGAGAACCAATCCTGGGACGGCAAGAGGCAGCATGGCCATGGCATCAAGAATCTGCCGTCCCGCGAGGCGCGTCCGCACCACGACATAGGCGATGGCCACACCCAGGATGAGATCCAGGATAGTCGCCAAACCGGCATATTTGAGGCTGTTCTGGATCGAGGGCAGCGTCAGGTTGTGACCCAGAGCCGCCTCGAAATGCGAAAGAGTCCACCCACTCGGGAGGATCGTCTGATACCAATCCGAGGAGAAGGCTACGAGAATGACGCCGATATGCGGAAGGACGGCGAGAAAAGTCACGAGTCCGAACACTCCCGAGCAAAAGAGCCCTAGCGCCAGTCCGGCCTGGCGTGGACCGCCTTGGCTCGTCGCTTTGGCCATCATGGCATGGGAATCGCGTCCGAAGAGAAGCTTGCTGGCGGCGTAGAGAAGCACGGTCGCGCAGAGCAGCACGACAACCAGTGCAAACGGGAAGGGATTTCCCCCAATGTCTTTGATGCCATAAAAAATCTGCACCGAGGTGACACGGGTGAAGTCGAACATGAGCGGCACGCCCAACTCGGTGAACGACCAGATGAATACAATCGTCCCGCCGGCGAAAATGCCCGGCATGATGAGAGGCAGGGTGATGCGGCGGAATTTCCGAAAGCCGGTGCACCCGAGATTCTCCGCAGCCTCCTCCATGGCAGGATCCACATTCGCCAGGGCGGCGAGGACATTCAGGTAGAGGATCGGATAAAGGTGCAGGGCATTAAGAATGATAACCCCCCATATTCTCCCCTCGCCCAGCCAGTCGATCGGATGGGACGGGGGGAGCAGTCCCATGTCCAGGAGAAGGGCATTCAGAGCGCCTTGCTGGCCGAGAATTTGTTTGATGCCAATGGCTCCCACAAAAGAAGGCATGATCATCGGCACAAGCACCAGCGCGCCGAGGATGGATTTTCCCGGAAAAAGAAAACGGTCGCTCATCCAAGCGAGCGGAATCGCAATGAGGGTAGCAAGCAGAGTGCTCCAGACTCCCATCTGCAGCGAATTCCAGAGTCCCTCGACATAGAGGGGATTGCGGAAAACCTCGGCAATGTAGTCGATCGTGAATTTTCCATCCGACCCGATGAACGCGCCACAGAGGGTCTCGGCGATCGGCCAGAGAAAAAACAGGGCGAATAAAACGGCGGTGACAAGGAAGACAAGTCTGGAAAATGACCTGCTCATCTTCCCTCCTTCGCAAGTTTGGCAGCCTCTTGGTATTGGCGGCGGAAATGGTCGGCGAGTTCCTTGGCAAGGCGGACTTCCTCAAGACGGTTTGTGGAGGTGAGGGCTTCTTTGAGTGTCGTTTTTGAGGCTCTGTAGTTCACGGCGCTGAGGTCGGTGAATTTTTTAAAGGCCTCGCGGGGAAATCCTGCTTGGACGAGCGCCTTCCAAGCTTCGGATTGCTCGTGGTGCAGATCGAGGCAGGTGACTCGGATGATGAAGGCCATGACGCGGAACACAGGGGCGGTCCAAGCGGCAGTGTAACTGAAAAGTCTGGCCTCATCGTAGGGTTGCACATCAGGATCGGAGCGGAGTGCGGCGTATTCCACCGAGTAAAGTTCCTTGCGGACAGGAAGGCGGCGGAGGGCGTATTTCGTTGGCCCGCCCGGTGCGCCCACTTTGAAGTTCCAGAGTTTTTGTCCCTCGAGAGAGAGAACGAAGGTGATGAACTCCTCCGCCGCGGCACGGTTCGGGCCGCCACGCAGAAGAGCTATCGGGTCAACGCCAACGGAAGAACCGCCTGCCGGGGTGAAGTATTGAAGGCGTGATGGCGCATCGCCGATTTTCACCGCTTCGCTTTGGAAGCGCCCGTAGAAATCGATGCACATTCCAATTGCGGCATCGCCGAGCGAAACATCGAGTGGAATTTTCGAAGCGGAATCCGTGAAGTAACGGGCATTTGCGGAGGCGGCCTGGATGATCTCCAACCCTCGCTTCCATCCGAGGGCGAGAGCATCCTCATCGGCGCGACCAGTTGCCCGAACGATTTCCTGCATTTGCTGCTGGATGACCATTTCAAAGGCCCGTGCGGCGGAACCGCTTTTGGTAGGGTCGGCCAGCGCGACCTGACGGTAAAAAACCGGGTTGGTGAGATCTTTCCACGATGAGGGCATGTCATGAACTCCGAGGCGCTGAAGAGAATCGGTATTGTAGCAGATGCCAAACGAGGAAAGGCACGCCCCAATCCAGAGGGCGTGAGGATCGTAGAATTGCTCGCCGGAAACGCTCTGCGGGATCGAGGCCTCCGCAAACCATGCCGGATGGGCTTTGATCACATCGCTGGCGACAAGGCGTCCGGCTTTGGCCTGCTGCTCGAAATCGTAAGAGCCACCGCCGAAAAAGAGGTCGATGCCAATGCCCGTGTTGGAGTTCAGAAAAGATCGACGCACCGCCTGCTCCGGAGTGTCTGCGGCGGGATCATCCGGCAGTTTGACCTTTGAATTATCAAAAGCGGCGGCGACATCCGGCGTCCATTTTTTACCTTGGGATGTCCACGCGTATTCGAATGCCGCGAGGTATTCGCCAGCAAGGAATCGTGAGATCTCGCTTGTTCCGCCCGGCAGTCGCCAGTCGATGCGGATGGATCGTCCGGTTTTGAGTGCATAGTGTTTGGCGAACGCAACGCTGAACTCATGGCGCACGGCCTCGTTGTGGGGAGAAATGATAACGAGTGTCTCATCGGCGTCCGCAAGGAGATTCTGGCGGGGTTTGAGCAGGAAAGGCACTGCCAGCACAAGGGCCAGGGCTGCAAGCACCAGAAGAATACGCGGGCTCATATCCGGCTCAGGGTTTGAGCACCACGACATCATCGGAGCTCGCGACAGCATAAAATTCCTGTCCCTGTCCGCGCGCGGAGATGTGCGGGTTCAACTCAAAGATTTTCAAATCCTGATCAGAGGCTTGGAGTCGGTATTGGGCCACCTCGCCAAGGTAAACAGACTCGCCGATCCGGCCTTTCACAGCGTTCAATGCTGCTGGCGCGGCACGGAGCGACCAACTTTCCGGGCGGATGCTGAGTGAAACCTCATCACCCGGAGAAGGCTTCCAATCGGGATCACCGAGAAATCCTTCGAAAAGCCCCTGACTTGTTTCGACCATTGCCTTCGCTCCAGCAAGGGCTTGGATCTTGCCTTTCAGGAAATTTGTTTCGCCGATGAAGTCCGCTACGATAGGGGTCCGGGGACGGCGGTAGACCTGCTCGGGCGTTCCGATCTGGGCGATGCACCCCCCCTCGAGAACAGCCATGCGGTCGGAAATTGAGAGAGCCTCTTTCTGATCGTGCGTGACATAGATGGCAGTGAGTCCGTTCTCCTTGCAAACGCGGCGGATCTCCGAGCGCATCTCCAAACGAAGACGGGCGTCGAGGTTCGAAAGGGGCTCATCGAGGAGAACACAGCGGGGACGTATTACCAAGGCCCGGGCAAGGGCGACCCGCTGCTGCTGCCCGCCGGAGAGCTGGGCGATTTTGCGTTCCGCGTATTGACCCATTTGCACGGATTCCAACGCAGCACCAACCCGCTGGCGTATTTCAGCCCGTGGAACACGGCGTTCTTCAAGACCGAAGGCGACATTTCTGGCGACGGTCATGTGTGGCCAGAGCGCGTAACTCTGAAACATCATTCCCGTGTTACGCTTATGCGGCGGGAGGTTCGTCACATCCTCATCACCGAAAAAAATGCGCCCCTCTTCCGGCATATAAAAACCGGCGATGTTGCGCAAAAGGGTCGTTTTTCCACATCCGCTGGGGCCGAGAAGAAAAAACAGCTCGCCCGGTTCAATACGGAGCGAGATGCCGTTCAATGCCACTGCGTCACCAAATTTTTTAACGAGCTTTTCGATGGTGATCGCAATCATGGTCCGATGGAAATTTCAGCTACACAATCCGTGTCTCTCGAAGCCTGCCCGTCTTCGTAAGACATCCCCCGTATTTTGGCTGCCTGCCCTACTGTTGAGGAGTTGGAGGAGCCCCTCCACCGCCAAGGCGGGAGAGTTGGCCGGCAGACATGCGGGCGGCGGGTGATGACGGAAATTGAGTCACGACCATGTTGAAACTACGGCGGGCCTCTTCGATCTGGAATCCACGAAGGAGGATCTCGGCTTCAGTGTAGGCGGCAAATGGAGCTGCGTAGCTTTGCGGGAATTGAGTAACGACCTGCTGGCAAGTGGCGATGGCTGATTGGACATCGCCCGCCGCATCTTGATTCATCGCGACTCCGAGAAGCGCCCCGCCTGCCAGAGGATGTTTGGGGAAGCGGTTTAGGAATTCCCGGAATGCGGTGGTGGATTTTTCCATGTTTCCGGCCTCTCGTTCAGCCGCAGCGATCTGAATGAGCGCGTCGGCTGCAGGCATGGTTTTTGGAAACTTATCCACCACGGCTTGCAGTTCGGAGATTCCCTTCGCCTCGGCGAGAAGTGCCTGTGAGGCGGCGTTTTGACTGGAGGAGTAGGCGAACCATGCAGCCGCTCCCAGACCTCCGACCACAATGGCAGCCAAGATGACAAGAATGAGGGATTTGTTTTTCTCCCAAAAGAGATCCCATTCCAGCGAGGAATCCTCAAGGGTAGGACCTTGCAGGACGGGTTGTTGTGCTGGTTCCATTAGGCTCCCACCTCCGCGCGGGCTTCGTCGGCGAGGGCGGTGCTCAGGTAGCGTTCGCCAGTCGAGCAACCGATTGTCACGATAAGTTTGCCGGCGTTTTCGGGACGCTGAGCGACTTGGATTGCCGCATGGACATTCGCACCTGTGCTGATACCTCCGAGTATGCCTTCTTCTTTGGCAAGGCGGCGAGCCATTACGAAGGCTTCTTCGTTTGTTACTTGGATGCACTCGATAATTTGGGATTCCCCTGCGGAGTTTTTCAGGTGGAGATTGTTGGGAACAAATCCGGCACCAGTGCCTTGGATTTTGTGAGGTCCGGGTTTGAGTGGCTCTCCGGCGAGAGTTTGGGAAATCACGGGCGAGTCCTTCGGCTCCACAGCGATCGCTTGAAGGGAGGCCTTGCGAGGTTTGAGGGCTTCCACGCAACCAGTGATTGTGCCGCCCGTTCCGACTGCTGCAACGAGAATGTCCACTTTGCCATCGGTATCGCTCCAGATTTCCTCAGCCGTTGTTTTGATGTGGATGGCTGGATTTGCCGGGTTGTTGAATTGCTGGGGCATCCAGGCATTCGGGGTCTCTTGAACGAGTGCTTCGGCCTTTGCGATCGCGCCGCGCATTCCCTCGGAGCCCGGAGTGAGGACAAGCTTGGCACCGAGCATGGCAAGGAGGGTGCGGCGCTCGAGGCTCATCGTCTCAGGCATCGTGAGGATCATTTTATACCCCTTTGCTGCGGCCACAAAGGCGAGAGCGATGCCGGTGTTTCCGCTGGTGGGCTCGATGATGACCGTTCCGGGCTTCAAGATGCCGCGCTGCTCGGCGTCTTCGATCATGGCCATGCCGATGCGGTCCTTCACGCTGCCGAGCGGATTAAAAAATTCGCACTTGAGAGCGATGGTAGCGGGGAGTCCGGCGGTAACGCGGTTGAGCTTGACAAGAGGCGTGCGGCCGACTGTTTCGACGATGTTGTTGTAGATGTTGCCCATAGGTCTTGGATTGAACTGGCAACCCTACACAGGAGGAAACAAACGGTGAAGTTTTTAGTTTAGGCTATCCGGTGGTGCGCAGGCCGCTGGCAATGGCATTGATGCTCAAAAGGACTTCTGGAAGCAGACGGTTTTTTGCCGCAGGCTCCGCAACGCGCCAGTCGGCGAGAAGCTTCGTCTGATGAACATGAAGCGCACGGAGACCGGAGTCGCGCAAAGCGAGAGTTTTCAGCATGCGAGGACGGCGTTTTTCCAGAGCACCGCCAAAGACGAGGGACATCATTTCGCGGGTGGAATCAAATTCGGCGAGGATGATGTTCAAAATCTCCTTCCGCACCCGCGTGTCGGCGACCAATCCCGCATAGATGGACATGATCTCGCGATCAGCACTAGCGAGGTTCGTTTCCACATTCGTCAGCACATAATAAAGGAATGGTGATGTCTTGAGATTGGTACGGAGGTTTTGAAACAGCTTCGGACGCTCAATTTGGAGGCGCTGCAGCGCGGATCCCACACCAAACCACCCGGGGAGATAATGGCGGCTTTGATTCCAGCTGAAGACCCATGGAATCGCACGGAGATCGGCAAGTGTTCTCTGACCCGTGCGCCGCGAGGGACGCGACCCGATACGACTCGTCTCGAGGGCGTCGATCGGTGTGGCCTCTGAGAAGTAGGACATGAAATTCGGATGACTGATAAGCGCTGTGTAAACATCCCGACTGGCGACGGAAAGAAACTCACACGCTTCGCTGAACTTCCCATCGATAGAGGCCGGCTGATCGTTGAAGGAAACGGCTGCGACACCCGCTTGGAGCAACTCGAGGTTGTAAACCGACGAGGAAATCGTGCCGTATTTTTGGGAAATGGTTTCGCCCTGCTCTGTGACTCGCAGATCCCCGCGCGCGGAGCCTTGCGGCAGTGCGGAAAGAAAGCGGTGGGTCGGGCCCGCACCGCGACTGATTGTGCCACCCCGGCCGTGAAAGAAACGGATTTTGACGCCTGCGTCGCGCCCGACCTGGGCCAAGGCGCTTTGGGATTGGTGGAGTGCCCACTGGCTGGCGAAGATGCCACAATCCTTGTTGCTATCGCTGTATCCGATCATGACTTGCTGCACGGGCAAACCTCGCTGCTTGGGGGATTTTTCATTCACGCTTTTGCAGTGAAACTCAAGGCTCCGCCCTGTGACCGGATGTTTCAGGAATTGCCGAACGATGCCGGGCCCTTGCTCCAAATCATCGAGAGTCTCGAAAAGCGGGACAACCGGCAGGTCGCACACAAGCCCCTCATCCGTCCACCGCGCCAAGCCAGCCTCTCGAGCCAGCAAATAAACGGCGAGAAGGTCGGAAAGACGGCGTGTCATGCTGACGATCAAGGATCCGATGCCATCGAGCCCGTGTTTGGCAATGTGTTTGTGCAATACATTGTAGCAGGCAAGGACATCATCCGCCTCACGGCCGGCAGGTGTTCCCGCGCTCAGGAACGGGCGCGGCGAGCGCAGCTCCTCCTCCAAAAATTCCAAGCGCCGATCCTCGCTCCACTCGGAGAACTTGTGATCCTCCGCACCTCCCGCTTGGAGGAGTCCATCAATCGCCAGATCGTGAAAACGACTGTTTTGGCGAATATCAAGATTCGCCAAATGGAAACCGAAAGTGTCGAGCGCGCGACGCACGGGATTCACAGCGAAGTCGGCGAGTCTTCCGGCACCACCAGCGTGGAGGACTTCTGAGAGTTGCTTGAGATGCGCTTCGAGTTCGGAGGGATGTTGAAAATGAACGCCGCTTTCAAGAATTTTTGCGTCTTCGATTTCGCCGGTTGAAACCGGCAGGCGATTTTGAAGGTGGAGCACAAACTGACGCCAGGGCTCGTCGAAATACGACTGCGACAATGTTTGAGCGAGTGCGGGTGTCTCTCGACGGAACTTGTCGAGCGCACTTTGGAGCCCTTCCGGGAAGTCCTGAAAATTACTTGAGAGTGGAAGGTTGGCCGCCAAATCCTCCAACTCGCGGTGCAGAACAATCAAGGCGCTGAGACGAAGGTCGCGGAGTGTGGTCTCGGTGACAGCCGCAGTAACGAGCGGATGCCCATCCCTGTCGCCGCCGACCCATGTTCCGAAGCGGATTTTGGGCATTCCGAGGGGATCGGCAATCAGCGAGGGATCAAAGCCCGCGCCGCGCCAAGCTTCGCGGAGACGGTAATCGAGGCGCGCCAAGGCAGGAGGGAAAACCTCACGCAAATAATAAATGACGCCTCGCCGTTCCGTGGCGACATCCGGCTTTTCGAGCAGAATTTCACCTGTCCGCCAGAGGCGTTCCAAAATGACCTTGAACTCCTCGCGCAGGGCCTGCTGCTGATTCGGCGAAAGCAACTGTCCCTCGCGAGATATCAGCAAACGGTAAAGAGCACGGTGCTGCTCGAGGACGGCCGAGCGTTTCGCTTCGGTGGGGTGCGCAGTGAGAACAGGTTCGATGCAGAGCGTTGGAAGAAGTGCCGCAATGTCTGAAGGCGACATCCCCGAAGCGGACAACTCGGCGAGGCAACTTCTCCAGAGTCCGGGCTCAAACTCACCTCCGGATTCGATTTCACGGAGCTGGCGTGTGCGTGCGGCCGTGTTCTCCTCAACCATATTGAGAAGCTGAAACGCGATCGAGGTGGCCTGTTCAAAGCCCTCACAGCCGGCCTCCTTGGAACCCACCCATGGCAGGCGGTCGGCCACTGCGTTTTCTCCAAGTTCCCTGAGAACCTCCTCCAAGCAACCCATGAGAAAATCGAGGTCGTTGGAAATTTTTTCGAAACCCTGTGCTATATAATGCGTCGTTTTTTTCACCCTGACGCAGGACTTTTACGGTTTTCTAAAAAATATCAATCGCAGGTTTTTATGTGCCGCGCGGCCGGTTGGAAGCGCATACAGCCATGTGTCCAGGTGGAGATCAGGATTTTTTCCCGATGGCAAAGCCGAGCAGGAGCATGGCGACACCACTGAAGATCGACTGGATACCGTAGAGAACGCCGATGACCCATTCGGAATCAAGCGGCCAGCGGGTGTAGATCATACCGCCGAGCACGAGAGCAACCACGCCATTCAAGAAAAGCCAAATCCAGGCGGAGTTTGCGAGAAGCCGAAGAGAGGTGACGATGCAAACCATTCCCTCAGCGAAGAAAACTGCTCCGAGAATGAGTGTGAGCGTCTCCATGCCGGACTGCGTAAAAAGGAAAAGCGCTGATCCCGCCGCCAAGCGAATCACGGCGGAAAGGGCGGAAAGAATTCGCTGGGGCACATCTTTTCCGAAGAGCGCTTGAAAGAATCCGATCACGCCGCTCACGAGGCAGAGCGCGCCGATAAAAGCTGTGATGACATATGAGAACAATGCCGGAGCACTGACGGCAAAGAATCCAACGAGAATGGAAAGGACGCCTCCGAGGATCAACCAAGTCTTGCTAGGCGATTGAGTCGTAGTGGTGTTCATAGATTTCTACTCACCGTAAACGCCCTTTGCGCCATAGGAACCGTAGTATTTACCCGAATAGTAGTAAGCGTAGTAGCCGCCGCGCCCGCTTGGTAGGAAGTTCAAGATCAAGCCTGCAGGCTGGGTTTTTATTTCTTCAAGGGACTTGATAGCTCGGGACACCATCTTGCGCGGCGTACCGAAGGCGCGGACCACAAGCGTGCAGAGGTCAACATGTGGCGCGACCAACAAAGTATCGCTCACAGCAAGAAGTGGTGCCGAGTCAACAACAATGCGATCGTATTTCGAAAGAGCCTCGCTCATGACCCGCTCAAGGTTTTCGTAGGTCAGCAACTCCGAGGGGTTCGGAGCGCGGCCACCGGCCGTGAGAACACTGAGGCCATCGATGTGAGACGACATAACTGCGTTTTTCATCGTGCATGAACGCATGAGCAACTCAGAGAGGCCGGGCTTGCGATTCTCGCCGTAGAACACAATCGATCCACCCGGCTTGCGAAGATCGGCGTCGATGAAGAGCGTATTGAATCCCTGCTGGGCAAGAGTAACCGCATAGTTCGAGCTGCAGAAAGTCTTGCCTTCACTTGGCATCGAGCTGGTGAAAAGGAAGGTGCGGGCGCTTTCGTTCAGGCGGTGCATCGTGAGCGATGCTCGAAGCGATCGGAACGACTCCGCCACGATTCCAGAGCGTTCCTCGTTGGTCACCAAAACGCTCGCGCGGGTCGAGAGGCTGAGTTTGGGAATAGCAGCAATCACATTCACGCCGGTGAACTGCTCCACCTGATCGACCGTCTTGATACTCGTATCCAACATGAAGAGCGCGATCGCAAGGCCGATACCGGCAGCGAGGCCACCCAAGAGACTCTGAATCCAAGTCTTCGTTGCGCTGGGCCGAATGGGTGCCGCGCCCACAGCTGGCTCGTGAATACGAACAGGGGATTCCGTGAGCTGTTTGGTAATGTCCACTTCCTTCAATCGCGAAAGAACCGAGTTGTAAAGCGCCTGATCTGTTTCCTGCTCACGTTTGATATCATTATACTCGATGGATTTGGAGGTGACCTCGAGAAGTCGTCCCTCAGCTTTTTCGCGGGCGATTTTTGTTTCATTCGACTGGACTTCGAGTCGGTTGCGAGCCGTTTCAAGAAGGTTGACGGCATCATTGAGAACGCGACGCAGGTCAGCCTTTGTGAGGTCGATCTGGGTTTTTATGGAAATATAAGCTGGATGCTTGGCCCGGTAGCGCTGTGAGAGGAGGGCCAGCTCGCGCTGACGGGCGTTTAGGGACTCTGAATATTGAGCAACCTTCGGCTCGGCAGCCACGCTTGGCAAGAACAGCAACTCCTCGACCGCACCTTTATTCGCCCTCACGACTGCCAGATCGCTTTCGATCTGCTGAATGCGCTTCTGAATTTCAGCCTGCACATTCGAAATTTCGGATACCTGGGCCTGAGCAGAACTGAGCATGTTTTCGATCGAAGCAGCGCGCTCCCGCTCGCGGAAACTCTGCATGGCCTCCTCGGATACACGCATTTTTTTTCTGAGGCGGTCTGCCTCCTCAAGAAGGAACTGCGTGGCGGATTTGGAGGCGTCTGAACGCCGCTCGAAAACATAGCGGATATACTCGTCGCAGTAAGCATTGGCGAGCTTCACAGAAAGGTTCGGATCCGCCGAGGTGATCATCAAATCAATGAGGCGGGTGTTGGTGCGATAAACCGCCGCCGACATCGAACTCAATGCGGCCGCCACCCTGTCGGGCGATGCATCGCGGGCCGAAATTCCGGCAGCCGCGAGAAAGCGGGGATCCTGATCGAGCTTCAAGCGCGCGGAAACACGCTGCGCAAACGGGTAACTGCGAAGCAGATCGACCACCGTATTGATCATATCAATACTGCGAATCTGCTCATCGCGCACCTGCTCCATTTTTGAATCAAGAATGCGGGCCTTGTCTTGCTCGATGAAGAGAACCGCACGAGCCCGGTATTTTGTCTCGACTTTGGAGAGATTGACTCCCGCATAAATGCCTCCCAACACAACGCAGAGAATGACGATCCAGAGCCGGTCTACAACAGCATGAAAATATTCGCGCCAGTCAATAGCTTCCTGAATCGGCGCAGGACTGGGAGCGGGTGGTGTTTTGGTGTCTATTTCCTTGTTCATCCGAAATGATTTTCCAGTTCGTGCTGCAGGGGATTAATACCAACTCTCGCCGACCGTGAGAATGTCGCCGGGCAAAATTTGAAAACTCCCGCCCTGGGGCGAATCTAGGCGCTTGGTGTTGACTTTGATGGTCTCAACCTTCTCACCGGTGCGGCGCTTCACCACGACATTTTTAGTATCAGCGATTCGCGTGAAACCTCCCGCCATGCCAATAGCCTCCAAAATGCCGAGCGACTCGTTGCCTTGTAGTTCGTAACTACCGGGCCGAGAAACTTGACCGATCACAGTGATCTTTCGCTGAGTATACGAGGAAATGTTTAGATAAATTTGCGGGTCAACGAGATAATCGGCATCATAGAGTTTGCGTAAATGCTCTTGTGCATTCCGCACGCTCATTCCAGCGACTTTTACTTCGCCTAAGAGCGGCAACTGCACCCTTCCGTCCCTGGCGATCTTTGATCTCATTCCCAGATCGGGTTCGCGATACACCATGAGATCCAAAGTATCGCCAGCGGCCAAAATGTAGTCCCCCTCGCCAGCCATGAGAGAGGGGATAGGCGCGTCCGCACCCATCGCGCGATCGAAGACAGCCCCTCGGGGAGCGGCTGCTGGAGATTCCTGCCGGAATGCAGCAGATGTGGCTGGAGTCGGATCGGATTGAGTTTGAGGTGCGGGAAGAACTGGTGGAGCAGCCGGCACAAGCTGGCTCATCATTAATCCCGCCACTGCGGAAACAATCAAAGAACGCGGCCGAAGGGAGAAAAATGCTAACATTCGAGTGAGAAGCTAAATGACAAAAATCAGAAGGTCAAATTCAAGCTGGTATTGAATGTCGCCTGCATCTGGTCGCTGGTTCCTTGGCCGCTGGAAAGCTGGAAGGTATTTTGCCAGCCAAGCCACTCGCGGAGACGCCAATAGAGAGAGGCATTCGCCAGCCAATATGAGGCAGGCCCTTCCACTGGATTGACCAACTTTTCGCTGGTGAGGCTGACATATTCCGATTGCTCGTAACCAGCCGAGAGAGAGAGGCTGATTCCTTTGATCAACTGCTGCGCGACCGTGCCTAAAATGCCTCGTGTGACGTTATACTGGTCGGGCGAGAGGCTGGAAAAACCTTGGTTCTGATAAACAGAAAAGGAAAGCCTAGTCTTCTCCCGCGCATCCCAGCCAGCTATGAGACTGAAATTCGGCTTCACATCAGCACCCTGCATTCCGAATTTGGCTTTAAAATAAGTTTTCCCGGTCGGAGTGTAGTTGATTCCCAAGTTGTAAACAGGCCGCCATCCGGTGTATTCAGGATCTGGAATATTTTGATCCAGCACATAGCCTGCGCCGCCACCGGCATCGACTGAGAATTTTGGAGCGATTTGATAGGTTAGCACAATCATCGCATCGAGGTAACGGCGCCCCTCGGAAATGCCGCCCTCAAAATCCTGCAAATCCTGACCAGCGCTCAATACAAAGCGCAAGTTGGTTTTTGGGGTTACCATATAGTCAGTGAAGAAACTTGCCCCAGCATTCAGGCTATTACTGTTCGGTTGGGCCGTCTCGCCGGGCGCAACCTGCGCATCGGCGGTGTTCGAATAAATCCCGGAGATCGCACCGCCTGTGCTAAGTTCATCGCTGATGATATACCGAATCGATAAACCGCCGGATGTTGTCGTCTGCCAGTTGTTCGCTCCAGCAACCGGGTCATAGCCCGTTCCCGATGATGCGCTGGCATTTAGATTTATGGAGAGCCTACTTGTATTGTAGCCGAGATCGATTCCGCCCGTCATTGAAAGCGGGTTCCTCTGATTGCCGATTCCAGCGGCCGTGTAGTCGGGGTTGTAATAATAGCGATAGCCAGCCCCATAGCGGGCCGAGACATTCCAAACACCGACCTCGCGTTCATAAAGAATACCTACCGTGGGAGCGGAGAAGAAACTGTTTGAATTATAAAGATCCGTGCCGCCTCCCAAAGAGTTCTGCGAAGAATATTCCCAGCCGTTCGAAAGGCCAAACTGAAAATCCAGCGGGC
>JBILBH010000050.1:0-18540 GCA_044353785.1 Terrimicrobiaceae bacterium | reverse complement strand
GGCCATGCCGGAGAAAAATCCAGCAAGGTCAAATTTTCAATGCGAAAATATAAATGTTACGAGATACTAGGGGTCAGGGTTCATTTTCACTCATTTTATTCGCTCAGCGTAATTCCTTACGAATAAAAGGCCGTTTTTTTATAAAAACCTAATAATTTTTGCTATTGAAAGAAAATGCACCCTGACCCCTAGTTTATTCTTTTGATTAGCGGCACACCTACACTGGAAGACTGTGAGCGCGTCTTTGCCTGATACTCCCAATTTCTCGGTGAGCATGCCTGTCTTCAGCGAGCGGGCCACTGTGGAGGGGGTTCTGCGGCTGGTGGTCGCACAATTTTGCGTGGCCGAAGTGATGGTTGTGAATGAATGTTCCACAGATGGCTCATTCGAGGTCTTGAAAAACGCAGCGGTAGCCGAACAGCGAATCCGATTGCACCGCTACGAGCGTAATCAGAGATAGGGCACCACCCTGCGAACCGGCATCAGCAAAGCCTCTGAGGACATCATGCCCCTGAAATTTTTTTACCATAACGGAGCGTCGGGGCAGGCGAGAGGTCGATCAACCAAAGGTCGGCCCAAAGGGTGAGCGAGTGGGAACGAACGAGTCAAAATGCACAGAGAGCAGGAGCATCAATAATTAGTTCTCCACCAATCCCTCCCCGTCCGTGGGTTGCGGAAAAGATAACTAAGACTGAAAGGTTTTGGACTCTCTTTCTGGCTGCTCCAAGCGATGCGCGCATCGTCTCGGGGAGTGCATACCGCTCTCGGGTGTGCCAGCACGCGCGCTCGCGGGCCAAGTCGAAACAATGCGGCCGGAGCTCGATAAAAGCACTCCCGGTCGGGCGCGCGGTGCATCCAACTGAAACTGAGGAAAGGTGCGCTAACCGGGAAGGTTTGCCGTGCGAACCAAGATTAAGACCAATCAAGCTGACTTTGATTTCTGGGTTTACGAGGTCGCCAGCGCCGCACTCTTCCAATCTTCCGAAGCCAAGGCGACGCGGAAACCATTGCGGGCCACAGCGGTGAGTTCCTCTCTGGTGAAGGAGAGTTTCCCAGCCAAAAAGAAATATTCGTCCTCAAGGGTGTTGCCGAAGCTAATCGGATCATCCGTGCTGATCGTGCAGACCATGCCGGCATCGAGAAGGCGACGGATGGGATGCTCCTCCGCAGAGGGCACGACGCCGAGTTTCACATTGCTGATCGGGCACACATCAAGGGCGATGGCGCGTTCGCGCAGGAGCTCAAGCAAAGCGGGGTCCTCGATGGCCCGAACACCGTGTTCGATGCGCTGCGCTCCGAGCTTCTCAACGACATGGCGAATAAAATCCGGCCCGCAGAACTCGCCGGCGTGGGCTTTAGTGAACTTTCCGGCATCCCTCGCCCGCTGCCAGTAACCGATAGCCCAGTCGCCGAGCGGCGAGGGTTCCACGCCGTGCAGGTCGATGCCGTCGAGTTCCGGCCAAGCGAGGGCGTCTTTGAGTATGGGAGCCATTTTTTCGGTATAGCCGTCGTGGTGGATGCCGAGAAAAATTCTCACCTCAAGTCCCACTGGCACGGCGGCGCGAATGGCGCCGCACACCGCTCGGCCGTCGAGACTCATAAAGTCGAGACACCCCGAGGCGAAGCTCACCTCTGTGTAGCGGATGTTGCGCGCGAGGCGGTCGGCAAAGACGGCACATGCACACTCATGGTAGCGCTCGGGCGAAGTGAAAAAATCGCCGGCATAGCCGAGAAGCTCGGACTCGAAATGGGCGAAATCGCAAAAGCGGAAATCCGACGCCCATGAGGCGGGCGGCGTCGGGTATTTACCCGGATTAGCGGCTTGGAGGAGCGACCAGGGAAGCGCGCCTTCAATGTGAAGGTGGGTTTCCGCCTTCGGCAGGGCGTGGATGAAGTCGTGCAGGCCAGAGTCCATCGTTCAGCGAAGCAAGGAACGCAGCATCTCCTCGAAATCTCCGGCGGCATTATCACTCGTGGTGGAGGCGCCCGCGATTCGGGCGCGGCGGCAGGCTGAGGCATGAGCGACAGGGTCCGAAGCCCAATCAAGGAGAATGCCCGCGAGGTCGCTTGGCTTCGCGGGGTCGATGACCAGACCGGCATCCTGTTCGGAAATGAACCGCGCCGCCTCGGAGTCCGGCGGGCCGATGAAAAGGCAGGGACGCCCGGCGGCAAGGACTCCGTAAACCTTACTGGGAACCACAAGACCGCAGAGGTTTGGGCGCATGGTGACGAGATGGGCATCTCCGGCGGAGAGGCTTTGCGAGAGTTTGGCGATAGGCTGGGAAGGCAGGAATCTGACATTTCTGAGACCCTTTGCGGCGGCGGCGCGCTGCACCTCCGAGCGTCGAGGTCCGTCACCGATCAGAAGAAAAATAATATGCCGATCTTCGAGGATTTCGGCGGCCTTGAGCACGGCGTCGAAGTCGTGAGCCAGGCCCATATTTCCCGAGTAGACGACCACAAAGTCTCCTTCGAGATGGTGTTCGCGGCGGAAGGGATTGTTTTTGTGGTCGATCGGCGTCACCGGCGGCGCCCAGTTCGGAATGTTAAAAATGCGGGCATAGGAAACGCCGCGCTGGACGAGGTGGGATGTCATGCAGCGACCGATGGAGACGACCGCATCGCAGCAACGCAACGACTGACTGGAAATCCAACGCAGCAAGGCCCCAAGCGGTTTTCCTTTCGGCAGCACACCCAGTTCCTCGGCCACCTCGGGATAGAGGTCCTGCGCCCAGTGAATGACCTTGTTGCGCTTGAAAAATCCGACCATCGGCCCCAGGGCGGCAAGCATGGGGGGGTCTGTCATAGTCACCACGAAGTCTGTGCGTGGAAGAAGCAGGGCGCGGGCAAGCAACCAGGGGATCATCACCAAATAACTCGCGGCACGCAAAATCACGCTGCGGCGGGAAAGCGCCGCACCGGCGCGGTGGATGCAAACGCCACGCCGGGCTACCATTTTCGGCTCACCGGTTTCGCCTGTGGTTAGAACGGAAACCTCCCACCCCCGCGTGGCGAGCGCCTCGGCGATGTCGCGCAGCATTTCCCCCGTGGCACCGGATGCGGGAGGATAGACGCGATTGATGAAGAGGATGGATGGCATGGAATCAGCTGTCGTTGCCTGACGGGGAGTTTTTAACCCATGGAGAGATGCCGTGGAATATCCAATACGCTGGGATTTTCCACATTTCGATGCGGGCCCACTCGTCCTCTTGATCTCGTCCTTGCGGGGTGTCCCACCATCCGATGCGGGATGTGGTGACGCCGAATTCGACTCCGGGGATGCGTTGCTGGAAGGTCGCCAACGCACGGCGGGCGTGGAAGGAGGAGGTGACCAACAAGACACGCCGCACACCAGCGGTTTCAAGCAGAGGCTTGGCGAATTCGGCATTTTCCAGAGTGGACTTCGATTCTTTTTCGATAGTGATGCAATCCGCCGGCACCCCGCCGCTCAAAAGGGCGCGGCGATTGGTTTCGTAGTCGCCCCTGCCAATAATGAAAACCTTCGAAGCCACGCCCTGACGGTAAAGCATTGCAGCGGCAACTGGTCGTGCCTGCGACTCGCCGCCGAGAATCAGAATGGCATCCGCCTGCGGAATCGGCGACTCGATGACAAGGAGACTGCGCCACACTTTGGTAAACCAGACCGGATAGCCAACGACGATTGCCGCCAGAAGAACGCATGCCGCCGTGGCTACGCAGAAAGCCAGACTGCGCAGGGGCGGCTTCATCCCCTCTTCGAGGCCACATCCCCAAGAAGGGCTTCGTAATCCCGAACACGGTCGGGCAGGTTAAAGTCGCGGGCTTTTGCGAGTGATGCCTGGCGCATGCGAACGAGCGCGTCGCTATTACCGAGAAGTGAACGGAGATTCTCGGCAAAAGACTGCGGCGTGAGATCGCAGAAAAGACCGTTCACACCATCATCGATCACATCGCTCAACCCGCCAATGCGGCTTCCCACAATGGCCAGGCCGTGCCGCAGCGCCTCGATCCCGGCCATGGGAAGTCCCTCGGAAGTGGATGTCATAAGAAGAACATCCGCCATGCTAAGGCGTTTGGAAACCTCATCCCCCACAAGCCAGCCGGAAAAGGTGATGCGATCCTCAAGACCACATGAGCGCACGAGATCTCTCATCGACTCCGAAAACGGGCCTTCGCCAATGACCTCGAAGCGCCAAGGCAGGTCTTGAACGAGCTGAAGAGCCTGAATCGCGAGTAGAGGATTTTTTTGGATACTCAAACGACCGACCATTAAAAGGCATGGAGGCTTGCCCGCTTGGAGAATCGTCGGCGGAGGAATCATGGGAACCCCGTTGAGAATCACCTTGGCAGGGACTCCGCAATTTTTTGCCGCGAGTCCGGCGACGAATCCGCTCACAGCCGTGACGGCGGCGGCTTTTTTCCAGATCGGTTGGATGAACGGCCCAAGAACCCGGAAGAGGGAGTCCGTCTGCTCGGGCACACCACCGGGCACATCGCCAAGGTGAGCGGTGAGAACATACGGGATGCCGGTGAGCACACACAAGGCGCAGGCCAGGGCGCCGGTGGGAACTACAAAATGGGCGTGAATGACATCCGGCCTCCAAGTGCGGCAAAGCTTCCAAGCGGGAAGGAAAGCCGTGAGCAGATAGAGCGCCATTTCGGGAACGGAGCAGGTATCCTCGCGCTTGCGGAACGACTGCGGGCGAAGAACGGTGACGCCATTAACCACCGCCTCGCTGGGCAGGTGGCGAAGCCCAGCCGAGACGACACGCACCTCGTGACCGCTCTGCACAAGCCCCTCGGCGACGGATGCCGCCACGCGTCCCCCGCCCCCGCCCACCGGGGGGTATTCGTAGCAGAGGATGAGGATTTTCATGGCAGGAACCGATTGTAGATTTCCTCCACGGCGGAGGTCATTCGCTCGACGGAGAAGCTGGCTTCGATCTTGGCACGGGCATTTTTTGCAATGCGTGCGGAAAATTCGGCGTCTTGCAATAAAGCCGCAGTGCGTTCAACAAAGAGGGACGCGTCGTCGGAGGGAGCCAGGAAGCCCTCATGGCCGTCGCCGATGACTTCGGCTATGCCATCAAGCTGGGAGGCCACGACGGGAAGGCCCATGGCCATGGCCTCAAGAAGCGTCATCGGCAGGCCCTCATAGCGCGAGGGCATGAGCAGGACATCCGCCGCGAGGTAGACCTGCCGGGTGTCGGCGACATAGCCAGAGAAGGTGACCCGGTCCGCGATGCCAAGGGTGGCCGCCTTTTCGCGCAGCATCTTTTCCTCGGGTCCATCGCCCGCCAGGAGGAAGTGCAGATCGGAAAATCGCGCGGCGAGCTGGGCGGCGATGTCGAGGAAAAGTGCAAAGTTCTTCTGGGGATTGAGCCGCCCCACACCGGCGACGATGCGGGCGGATGCACGCAGGCCGAGAGCAGCGCGGGCCTCGTTGCGCTGCGCCTCTGCGGGACTGAAACGCCGGAGATCGATGGCATTCGGCACAAGGGTCACATCCCGCTGGGGGATGGATTCGCGGGTTATCAAAAAATCCCTGCAAGATGCCGAAACAGCGACGATGTGGTTGGCAAAGCGGTTTGAGAAGCGATCGAGGGTGAGCAGGAGGGGGCTTTCCGCGCGGCGTGTGTCGTTTGTATGGTCGTGATTGATGACCACTGGAACTCCCAGCAGAGCGCCGATGGGTTTGGCGATGATATTTGAGGGAATGAGGTGGCAGTGGAGAATGTCCGGCTTGTCCGCCAACAAAAGCCAGGGAATCGAGGCGAGATAGAAGGGAAGAAACTTGTGCGGGGAGAGCGAATGGACTTTGACGCCAGCCTGCCTGAGGCGGTCCCAATAGATGCCTTGGCCGTGCATGGTGGCGACTTCGTGGCGGAAGCGTGAACTGCCACAGGTCGCCAGATTCAAAACAACCTCCTGCGCCCCGCCGAGGTGGAGGCTATCAATGATGTGGAGAACGCGTTTCACAGGATTGGCCAAGGAAAGTCAGCAGGACTCATGGCTCAGGATTTCTCATCTGCCACTGTTGCCAAACATATTCGCACCAAAGGAAGAGGCGTTCATCGGATTTCCCGGCGAGGTGCGCGGAGAGCTTATCGCGCAGCAGGGGCGAATTCGCCTCGGGCGCGATGCGACCGCTGCGGAGCCAACTCCCGACCGGTGTGCCGAAGCCTTTTTTGCTGCGGTAAATGATGTCGTGTGGGAGCACACCCTCGACAGCACGCTTGAGGAGATATTTCGTGGTCTTGCCCCGGAGCTTGTCATGGTGCGGCAGGCGCCGGGCGAAGTCGGCGACCTCGATATCGAGAAACGGACTCCGCACCTCGAGGGAATTCATCATGCTCGCGCGGTCGGCTTTGGAGAGGATGCCGTCCTGCAGATAAATCTCGGTGTAGAACTGGAGGGTGCGGTCCACCGGATCCGTTCCAGAGCAGGACTCCCAAGCCTCGATCGCCTCGCTGTAGATCTCCTCCACGCTGAAGCGCGAGTCGGTGAGGCGGGCGAGTTCGGAGGGCTCGAGAGCGCCGAGCCAAACGGGGTTCCAAAGACGCGAGGGATGATCCAAGCCGCGCAGTGTGCGTTTGATTTTGAAGTCGAGGCTGAGATTGGCGTGCGAAACCGGCAGGCGGGCTGCGAGAAGGCGCAGCGCGGCGTGCAGGGGGCGCGGAACGAGGTTCGAGTAAAGCCCGGCCAGACGCAGAGCGCGGAATGGATCGTAGCCGGCAAAGAGTTCATCGCCGCCGTCGCCACTCAGCGCCACGGTAACATGACGACGCGCAAAACGGCAGAGCAGCCAAGTGGGCAGGAGCGAGCCGTCGCCTTGAGGCTCATCGAGCAGGTCGAAAATGCGCGGCATGACCTCCAACGCCGCATCGAGCCCGAGCGTGTCGGTGTGGTGGTCGGTTTTTAAAAACTCGGCGACTTGAGCGGCAAAGGCGGACTCGTCAAAACTCGGCTCCTTGAAGCCGATAGTGAAGGTCTGTAGAGTGCGGTCTTGGACATCCCGCGCCGCCAAAGCCGCAATCGTCGAGGAGTCGAGACCACCGCTCAGGAAAATGCCGAGCGGGACATCCGCCACGAGGCGCCGGCGAGTCGCTCGGGCGAGAGTTTCCAGCAATTCCTCCGCGAGCGCAGCTTCGTTCTTATGGCGATTCTGTGGCTCCAGCGTATAGCGCCAGTAGCGTTGGATTTTTGGTGAACCACGCTCGACCTCGATCGTGAGCCGGTGTGCGGCGGGGAGTTTGTAAATGCCTTCGATGGCGGAATGCGGTGCCGGGATGAGCGCATGGGCGAGAAATTTGACGCGGGCGATTTCCGACTGGTTGCGCGGCGCCAGCGGGTGCTCCAAAAGCGCAGTCAGCTCCGAGGCGAAGGCGAAGGTGCCATTTCGATGGAAGTAGTAGAGGGGCTTTTTCCCGAAACGGTCGCGGGCCAGGAAGAGACGCCGTGTGCGGGAATCGTAGATGGCAAACGCCCACATGCCATTGAGCCGTTCGAGCATCCCCTCACCCCACTCGCGCCAGCCGTGCAGGAGGACCTCGGTATCCGAGTGGTCGGTGGCGAAAACATGTCCCTTGGCGAGGAGTTGGCTGCGAAGTTCCGCGTGATTGTAGATCTCACCATTGAAGACGATCGTGATGGCTCCGTCAGCGGACACCATTGGCTGTGCGCCACAGGCCAGATCGATAATCGAAAGGCGGCGGTGACCGAGGAATACCCCGGCATCCGGCTTTTCAAAAAAACCCTCTGCGTCAGGCCCTCGATGGGTGAGCCGACGCGTCATGCGCTGCAAATCCGCGCTGCCGCCCGCGCCGAGAAATCCGGCTATGCCGCACATCAGGCCTGACCGGTTTGCCGCTCGCAGTTCCGGGTTTTACTCACGAGGTAGATGGATTTGTTCTGAGACTCGTGAAAGGTGCGAGTGATCATTTCCGCAAGGAGGCCCATGAGCATGCAGATGACCCCCGTCATAAACGAAAAAACCGACATCATCGGCAGTGGTGTGCCCGTGAAATAATAGCCCTGCACCCGCATGTAAACCGCCCAAGCTCCGAAAACGAAGGAGGCCACAAAAAACATAAATCCCCAAAAGCCGAAGAGATACATCGGCTTGAGCATGTAGCGATCCATGAAGCGCACCGTGAGGAGGTCCATGATGACTTTGAGCACGCGCTCGAGGCCATATTTCGAGTGGCCTGTCTTGCGGGCATGGTGGCCCACGGGAAGCTCCGTGATGCGGGCCCCGTGCCACTTCGCGTAAATCGGCAGGAAACGGTGCATCTCGCCGTAGAGGCGCACACCTTTGATCACCTCGGCGCGGTAGGCTTTGAGCGAGCAACCGAAATCGTGGAGCTTCACGCCGGAAACGGTCGAAATCAATTTGTTGGCGAGGATGCTCGGCAGGTTGCGCTGGAGGGCATTGTCCTGCCGGTCCTTCCGCCAGCCGGAGCAAACATCGAAGCCCTCGTCCAGCTTTGCGACGATGCGTGGAATGTCCTTTGGATCATTCTGACCATCTCCGTCGAGCGGGATAATGATGTCGCCACTTGCGAAGTCGAAGCCTGCCATCATGGCAGCCGTCTGGCCGAAGTTGCGGCGGAAATGCACGACTTTGACCTCGGAATTTTGTTCAGCCAATTCATCGAGCAACTCCGCGCTGGCATCATGGCTGCCGTCGTTGACAAAAATGATCTCCCAATTGTTAGGAAAATCGCGGCGCATGACCGACTGAACCTTGTCAAAAAGAGGCCCAAGAGCTTCTCGCTCGTTGTAGACCGGGACGGTGAGTGAAATCATGCGAATAAAAAACGGCTCCCCTTTTCAATTTCGAGGGGAGCTGCGTCAAGGCAATCCCGATGAACCGCTCAGAGGCTCGGGTCCTGACGCACATAGTTGTAGCGCGTCTCGAAGCCCAGTTCGGGTGGAAACTCCGAGTAACCGGAGTTGATCCAAGGAATGTCGCTGCGGTAGGGAGGAGTGTAGCCGCCTTTTTGAGTCGGGAACGGGAAGAGCGCGACCTCGTAGATGCCATAGCCAAGCCGGGCGAGAACGCGACCGGTACCACGCACCAGTCCATAGCTCAGCGCAGCGGCGTTGCCTTCCATGTCATTCACAACCGCCCACTGGTAGGGAATCTCTGTGATTCCAAAGGCAATATTGCCAAGTCCCCGCCCAAGTTTTCGTGTGGGACCGAAGTCCGATGCCGGCGGAGCTTGAATATCGGCAAAAGCCGCCGCACAAGTGGCCATGAACAAGAGGGAGCAGAGAAAAGCTTTCATCAACACTCTTTGTAAAAAGCACCCGCTTATCGAGCAAGCAAAAACTCCGCTCTTGAGCGCGGTCTAAATCGGGAATCTGGCAACGGATGTTTCGGCGAGTCCGAGGAAGTCGGCGACGAAGGGATTGGAGGGGTTGCTGCGGACCTCTGCCGGTGTGCCGGTTTGTTGGATGGAGCCTTTATCGATGAGGACGACGCGGTCGGCGACTTCGAAGGCCTCGTCCTGGTCGTGCGTAACGAAAATTGTTGTGAGGCGAGTGAGGTCGTGAAATTCGCGCAGCCAGCGGCGGAGGTCTTTTCGGACCTTGGCGTCGAGGGCCCCGAAGGGTTCGTCGAGGAGGAGCACCTCGGGGCGGTTGGCCAGCGCACGGGCGAAGGCGACGCGTTGGCGCTGTCCACCGGAGAGCTGGGTGGGGAGGCGTTGTTTTTCTGCATGACCTGAAGTGGGTGTTGGAAGAACTTCACCACGCCGATTTTGAGGGAATGCCTGAAGATTCCGGAAAGGTGTTGGGACTTTTATCCCGGCGACTGGAATGCGCTCTCTCACCAAGCAGACGGGAGCCGTAACTTTCTATCGACGGCACAACCAGAGAGACATTCCTGAGACTTCGGAAAGCAGTGACCGTCGTAAGATGAAGAAAATTTGAGGGGATCGAGGTGGATGTTACGTTGAAGAGGTATATGAAGCCCATTGATCCTCTTGAACGCGATCTCTCCAAGTTGGCCACGGCTGTTTGGAATGGATCGGACTTTGACAGCTTTCGCTCCGGCGTATGGCGGGAGATTCGCCATCGGCAGGCGGTGGAATCTCTTTCCACTCCGCTGTCGAACGGATGGTGGAGTTTACTGGATTCTCATTCAGGGCGCCTTGGCTTGGCGGCGGCTTGTGTGGCGGCTTGTGTGGGTGTGGCTCTGGGGATTTGGGCCGCGCCGGATAGGAAGAGTTCTCGCGTTGCGGCGCGCAATCTCGATCTCGGGGTTTTCTCGCACTCCGCCTCGGGCCTACCCAGCAATTTTTTGGCATTAAGAAAATGAGACCCCGACTTCTGCCCCTTTTATTTGCTCTGGCAGCGATAGCCCTGATCTCTGCAGCAAGTTCATTCCTCACCTTGCGGGTTGTGAGCCGGGATTCAGCAAAACCGGCAGAGGACTACCACGAGTGGATTCATCAAAAACTGCATATGACTCCCGAGCAGGAACGGCGCAGCCTGACCTCCGAGAGGCGCTATGAGGAAATGAAGCGGCACCTGGACGAGGTGATCCGATTGGCCAATCGCGAACTGGCTGAGGGCATTCTTAAAGACAAATCCTACTCGCCCCGCGTGGAGAAGTCCGTGGCGGAGATTCACAGCGCCATGGGACAACTTCAGAAGGCGACTTTGGAGCATATCTTCGAGTTGAGGGAGGTGCTGGATGCGGCACAATACGAGCGCCTCATCGAGTTGACTGTCCAAGGTCTCTCCGAAAATACGCGCAGGGACTAATTCCGCATGCCGGGCGCCATCAACCAAGATCCGGATTGGCCGGATGTCGCCGCCTTGCAGGCAGGTGAAACTGCGGCGCTCGATCTGCTTATGAAACGGCATCACGCGGAGGTGACGGGTTTCATTTGGCGAATGACGGGAAACCACCGCGATGCGGAGGAACTGGCTCAGGAGACCTTTGTGCGCGCATTTTTCCAGATTCAGCAATACCGGCCGCGAGCCCCCTTTGTCGCCTGGCTGTATCGGATCGCTCGCAACCTCTGCCTGGATTTTTTTCGAAGCCGCGCGCAGAGGCAGAAGAGCCAAAACATCCCGCTGAATGACGCCTGGAATATGCCAGAATCCGCTTCCAGCGCCCTGCAGCATGAGGCTGCGGAACTCCTGCAGGACGCCATAGCCGATCTTCCCATTCATCTGCGCGAGCCGCTTGTCCTGACGGCGTTGGAGGGCATGTCGCACGAAGAGACCGGTCGGCGATTAGGAATTTCCGCGAAGGCCGTTGAAGCAAAATGCTACCGCGCCCGCGAGAAGCTCCGAAATTTTCTAAGAAAAAATCAAAATGCGTGAGGGATTTGCTGATCCGCTCTCGTTGAATCTCGCGTGAGGCCCTTTTCACCGACTTCCAAATTGCCGTGCGCGATCGCCATTTTTTGTCTTGTTCTGGCAATGGCACACCTGCGAGCCGAGCAATCTCCCCCCCTGACTGCCGACTCGGCGGTGGCTTTGGCGATGAAAGGAAACAAGGAGCTCTCAGCGGCGAGGTTTCTCGTGCAGGAGGCGGAGGGCCGGGCGCGCGGAACCGGCAAGCTGCCCAACCCGGAATTGGAAACCGAGGTGGCGGGCGGACAGGATCTCGAGGGGCGTGTGGTCGCTGGAATCATGCAAAAGTTTCCCCTCACCGGGCGGCTTCGTCTGGAGCGACGGCTTTCGGATTTGGATATACGGATGGCGAGACTGGAAGTGCGGGAAAAAGAATGGCTCCTCACATTAGCCGTTCGAAAGGCCCTCTATGAACTCGCTGCAGCGCGAGAGGCGGTTGCCATTTCCAGTCGCCAGGCGGAGTCAGCGGAGGCTTTCACCAAATCCGTGGCCGAGGGCGTGGATACGGGTTTCCGCCCAAAACTCGATTTGCAGGAAGCCATGCTGTCCGCTTCCAACCTCCACGCCAAAGCAGATTCTCTCCGCGTGATCGAAATGGAGTCAGCCGCACGATTGAACGAGTGGCTCGGTCTCCCGGCGGACGCCGTTTTTATCCTCAACCAGAACCTCAGCCTTCCGAAGTCGGTGCCATCGCCCAAGCCTGCGGGAACGCGGGCGGATCTCGAACTCGCAGAGATGGCGGTTCAGACGGGTGAAACGAATATCTCGCTGTCGAAAGCCACACGCTGGGACGATGTGGGAGTGGGCCTCTTCGTCGAGGGGGAACGATTTCGAGACGACCCCACAGGCATCGCCCCCGAAGCACTCGCAGGGCTGAAACTCACGATCCCCTTGCCCCTTTGGCAAAACGGCTCGGGTCGAGTTGCTGAGAAGGAGGCCGTTCGCCAGCACCTGAGCGCGAGGCTGGATTCGCTCCGCTTCACTGTGCAAAACCAGGTTCTTACCACCTATCGTGTCATGTCCCTCCGATTCCGCTCTGCCTTCCAATTTGGGGAAAAAGTGCTTTCCACCGCGAACGGGCATCTTCGCGACTGCGAGGCTGCCTATGCGCGTGGCGAGGTGGATTTGCAGGCCGTCTTTAGAGCGCGCGACCGCCTCGCTGAAGTCGAGCTCTCAGACCTGGAAACCCGCAAAGCCTATTTCCTCGCCTACAGCGAATGGCTGGGAGCCCTTGGCGAATCCAAGACCAATCCATGAAAACGATTCTTCTCCTTTTTCTCCTCGCCTCTTCAGCCCTCCACGCCTCCACAAAATCAGGCCAAGCCAATACTGTCATCCTCGATGAAAACGGGGTCAAAAATCTGCACATAGAAACCCAAGTCGTGGAAGAATCGACCTTTGAAGAGACCATTTTTGCACTGGGTGAGATCGAGGTTTATCCTGGTCGGCGCGCTGCGATCAGCAGCCGGGTTCCAGGTCGCGCCCTCGAAGTTCCTATTAAAAAAGACCACCCTATCGAGAAAGGGCAGACAGCCATTCTCATGGAGAGTCGGCAACCGGGAAACCCACCGCCCACGATTGCCCTCCCCTCCCCGATCTCGGGACTGGTCAGCGAAACGCACATCGCGCCTGGCGAACCGATCGATCCGGAAAAGGTCCTGGCCGAGGTTTTAGATCTTTCGGAAGTCTATGCGATCGCCCGGGTGCCGCAGCATTTGGCTGGGAGATTGAAACAAAGCCAAGTCGCGCGGATTTCTGTTTCAGCATTTCCGGAAAGGACTTTCGATGCCGAGTTGGAGCATCTTGGAGCCGTCGCCGATTCCTCGAGCGACACCGTCGAGGCCGCCTTCCATATGGGCAATCCCGATTTTGCCCTTCGCCCGGGAATGCGTGCAGAGTTTTCGATTGTGGTTGGAAAAAAAGAGGCCGTTTTTTCAATTCCGCGAGCCGCGCTGCAGGGAGATGCCACGAACCGGTTCGTCTATGTGAAGGACTTTGAAATCCCGAATGCCTTTGTCAAAACTCCGGTTGTTGTCGGAAGCCTGAATGTGAGCAGTGCGGAGATCGTTTCGGGTCTCTTGCCTGCCGACGAGGTTGTGACCCGTGGCGGCTACTCGCTTGCCTTCGCTGGAGGAGGAACACTGTCACTGAAAGAAGCCCTCGACGCCGCACATGGGCACGAGCATGCGGAGGATGGGTCGGAATTGCCCCAGCAAAGCCAAGCCCCTTCCGAGCCGACTCAGGACAAGGCACAAAGCCCATTCTGGATGATCGTGAGCGGGATCTTGTTTGTGTTGCTGGTCATCGTCGCCTCCCGAGGGAAAGTCCGCCATGCTGAATAGACTCATCGAATGGTCGCTCGCACATCGCGGCGGCGTGATTGGAGCTTCCGCGCTCGTTCTGCTGCTTGGGATTTTCACAGCACTCCGCCTGCCTGTGGAAGTGCTGCCCGACCTCACCAAGCCGACGGTTGTCATTCTCACCGAGGCTCCGGGACTGGCTCCCGAGGAAGTCGAAACCCGCGTCACGCAACCAATTGAGACGGCACTTATGGGCGTCGCCGGCTTGACCCGGTTGCGCTCGAACTCCGATGTCTCGCTTTCGCTCGTCTATGCCGAGTTTGATTGGAATTCCGACACCCAAAAAAACCGCCTTCTTGTGCAGGAGCGCCTGCAGGTAGCCCGGGAGCAGTTGCCCGAGGGGATTCAGCCGTTCATGACCCCTGCGGCATCCCTCATGGGTGAAATCCTTCTCGTTGGCGTGAGATCAACGATCCCCAAGGGCGAGCCAGGCCATCTGACTCCCAGCGAAGTGCGATCGATCGCGGATTGGACCATCAAGCCCCGCCTCCAAAGCATCCCTGGCATCGCAGAAGTGCTGAACATGGGCGGCGGCATTCGCCAGGTCGAAATTCAGCCCGATCCCTACCGCATGCAGGCTTATGGGGTCACCCTTGCCGAACTTGAGGGTGCAGCCGCCCATGCGGCGAACACCAGCACTGGCGGATTTCTGAGCACCGGTGCCACGGAAATCATGATTCGCAATCTGGCCATGACGACTGATCTCAGCGCCATCGGACAAACGGCGATCAAACGCGTTGGCGACCGCCCCGTTCGCATTGCCGATGTGGCGCAGGTCGTCTGGGACATCGAGCCGATGCGCGGTGATGCGACGATCAGCCAAGCCCCCGAAAAAACGCCCACCTACGGCGTCATCATGTCCCTGACAAAGGCGCAGGGATTCGACACGCGAGCACTCACCGGCAAAGTGAAAGCGGCCCTCGCCGAACTCGAACCCAGCCTTCCGAAGGGCGTTGAGACCATCGTGCTTTTTCAGCAAAAAGACTTCATCGACAATGCGATTGGGAATCTCAAAAAAGCCATCGTCGAGGCAGCTATCATGGTGACATTGGTATTGGTTTTGTTCCTCCTGAATTTCCGAACAACATTTATCACCCTCACAGCCATTCCGATGAGTTTCGGGATGACACTGCTGACCTTCCATTGGTTTGGGATTTCGGTGAATTCCATGACACTCGGCGGACTGGCCGTGGCCATCGGAATGGTGGTGGATGACGCCATCGTGGATGTGGAAAATGTTTTTCGCCGCCTTCGAGAGAACGCCGCTCGACCCGACCCGGCGCCTCGCATTCAAGTCATCGCCCGCGCTTCGCGCGAAGTGCGAAGTTCCATCTTCTACGCGACACTCCTTATCGTTTTGGTCTTCGTTCCCTTGCTAGGACTGACAGGTGTTGAGGGGAAATTATTCACCCCGATTGCCGTGGCGACCATCGTCAGCATGCTGGCGTCTTTTCTGGTATCCCTCACTTTGATTCCAGTCCTTTGCTCATTCCTTCTCGATCCCAAGCCGGCCGTCGCGCATCAGGACGCCTGGATTGTGCGAATCATGAAGCAAGGTTTGCAGGCGACCGCTCTGCGGATCGGGTTTGAGCATCCCTGGCCGGTTTTAGCCGGGCTTGGAATGGCCGTGCTCGCGGCATTCTCCCTCTACCCGAAAATGGGTAAGGACTTTCTCCCCTCCTTCAAAGAGGAGACCGCCCTCATTGCAGCGACATCTGCGCCCGGGACTTCCCTTGATGAAATGAACCGCATCTCAGATGTCATCGAAGAGCAAATACTCTCCGTGCCTGAAGTGCAAAAAGTCGGGCGCCGCCTCGGGCGGGCGGAACGCGGCGACCATGTGGTGCCTGTCTCGACCGCCGAATTCGATGTGGACTTCCGCGCACCTGGGAGTGGGGAGAAGGCGCGCTCCCGCCAGGAAATTCTCGACGACATCCGAGCCCGGGTGAAGTCGGTTCCCGGCGTTTTTGCTGTTGTCGGAGGCCCGCTGGCCGACCGCATCGGGCACATGATGAGCGGCGTCTCCGCACCAGTAGCCATCAAGGTCTTCGGCCCCGATCTCGACACCCTGCGCGACATTGGCACCCAGATTCAGACGATCGCAAAAAAGATTCCCGGCTTTGAAGATGCCAAGCTCGACCAACAATCGGTGATCCCACAGCTCCGCATCGAGCCCGACCGCGAGCGCTGCGCAGGGTACGGGATCGCACCTGGAGACCTCAACAACCGCCTGAGCACCCTCATCGGAGGCAAGGAAATCGCCGAACTTCGGGAAGAGCAGCGCACCATCAATCTTGTGCTTCGCCTGCCCTTGGACTGGAGAGACTCGCCCGAACGCATCGCCGAGCTTCCCATCCAAGCAGACAGCGGCCGCTATTTTCCTCTCAGTGCCGTGGCAGATGTGCGTGAGGCCAAGGGGCCGAATGTGATTTTCCGCGAAAATGGCCAGCGCCGCTTTACGATCGCCATCAAGCCCAGCGTGCGCGATGTCGGCGCGCTTGTGAATCACCTCCAGCGTGAGGTTTCTGCAAAAGTGCAGCTCCCCGAGGGCTATTTCGTGACCTACGAGGGGGAATTCCAGGCCCAGCGTGACGCCACTTGGCGGATAGCCATCCTCAGCCTCGGCGTTTTCTTTGTCGTCGTCTTTCTCCTCTACGGATACTTCCAAAGCCTCTCACTGGCGCTCCAGGTGTTGCTCAACATCCCGCTCGCCCTGCTCGGAGGCTTGGTCCTTACATGGCTGCTCATTGACAACATCAGCATCGCCACACTGGTCGGATTCATCGCCGTGGGAGGCATTGCCGCCCGAAATGGCATTATGATGCTCTCGCACTACCTGCACCTCATGCGCCATGAGGGCGAAGGTTTCACCCGCCAAATGGTCGAGCGAGGCACACTGGAGCGGATGGTTCCAGTCCTCATGACAGCCCTCTCCGCCGGCATCGCACTCATCCCCTTCGTGCTCGCAGCGAATGAGCCAGGCAAGGAAATCCTGCACCCGGTCGCAGTCGTCATTGTCGGCGGCCTCATTTCATCGACACTCCTGGACTTCCTGATTACGCCTTTGATTTTTTACAAATTTGCCAAATCAGCCGCGCTGCGTGCCATCACGCGCCAAGCTGCTGCTTCACAATAAAATCTCACCCACACCCAAACATGAAAACCACACGCATCCTGCCACTCACCATCGCCATCCTCACCTCGCTTACACTCCATGCGGGTAAAAACCATAGTCATGAAAAGAAAGAGCCCGGCCCGAACGGCGGGCGCATCCTGACCACCATCGAACCGCACGCGGAATTCCTCGTCACAGCGCATCGCAAAGTTCAGATCACCTTCGTCGATGACAACGGCAAAGCCATCGCTCCCGCCCAGCAAGTCATCGCCGTAACAACCGGCGAACGCTCCGCACCCGTGAAAATGACCTTCGCCAAAACCGAAACCGCCTTTCTTTCCGAGCAGAGCGTCCCCGATGGCAACAACTTCCCGGTCGTCATCCAAATCAAAACCACCCCGGACGCCAAAGCGATGGTCGAAAAATTCACCCTCAACCTCTCCAACTGCCCGGATTGTAAATACGCCGAATACGCCTGCATTTGTTCACACACGCATTGAGGGGGACGCCTCTCAGCCTGAGAATATTTGCTGTTCAACGCGGAGGGTGCTTGCTTGAAAAAAGTGAAGCGGCCGCATGTTCATACATGCGACCGCCTCAGGTTGCGCGGATGAGAAGGCGCCGCGATCACCTTGGCAGGTTTTGCCTGCCGGGCTTGTCGGTTGGCAGTCTTCGACTGCTTTGCCAGAACAGTTCCGGACTCGGTCTTTTTAGCCCAGCTGAGTCCGGACTTTTTGACGGAGCGAACGACAGAGCCGATGGCACCATAGAGCCGGAATCCTCTCCGTGTTCGGGCGCGGCCATGATGGCGTTGAAGATATGGAAATATTTCTCGCCCATGGATTTCTAAATTGCAACCAACTCCACATGGCGGGCATAAATGCCTCTCAGCCACATAGCGCGACTTGGATCCGTTCTGGTGCAAAACGCAGGCCCGAATTTGCAAAGGGCGATAAAGTTGTGTTTGCCCAACTCCTTCGCGAAATACTCTGGCGGCAATGCCAGCGCTTGCCTCAGCGCGGCCTGAACCTCTGGGCTCGGGGAGATAAGCGCGTTCTCATATTGGCTCAACGCAATCGTGGAAACCTTCCCCTCCACCGAGTAAGCTTGATAGCATTACAAAAATAGACCCAATTTATGCTTGAAGAAACACACTCTTCATTTATTGTCGATGTCCGCTTCCGATGCACACGAGACGCTTTTTAGCATAAACTAAGCCAAATTTCCGCATTTCGCCACTTCGCTGCTGCCGAATGACGCGCTTCGGAATCCGAAGCCATGCCAGACTCACATGTGCTCGTAAACGGCCACTCCAGAGAAGCATGAAAAGCAGGATAAATCTCAACCAGCACCACGGCCTCACGCAACGGGCATTGGAACTTGGCAGAAGCAATGATCCGCTCAGCGGCCACGCCGTGCGGCCGGATTTCTACCTGCCGGAACTCGATGTCTCTGTCGAAAACTCGAGAATGGACACAGCCGACTTCAAATTCGGCATGCTCAAAAAGCAGCATCTCTACCAACAAGAGGGCAAGGGCCTCATAGCCATCCACCCCACCGATAAACCGCGCCTCGACACCCTGCTTAGGCATCGTCCAGAAATAACTTGATTCTATTTTTCCCGATGCTACAAGGCGTGCATGGCCTCGTTGCCGCCTTTGCTGGCTCCAATCCAAAAACGTTTCGCGCTTTTAGAGTCGCTCATGGACGAGA
>JBILBH010000007.1:0-63353 GCA_044353785.1 Terrimicrobiaceae bacterium | reverse complement strand
TCATGTGGGGTGAGCGGCAGCGCAGGATTTCCATGCCGAGGAAGGTTTTAAGTTCGCGGAAGTGCAGTTCGACAGTCCAGCGTTGAAAGTAGAGTTCTCCTAGGGACTCGACGGTATAAATTTCCGTATCCAAGAGGGTGGTGACGATGAGGCAGCTTGTGGAGCGGAAGCCTTTGGCTGCAAAATGGATTTCCACAACGCGGACGGTGAGGGTTTCTGGGACGGTGGCAAATTCCTCTTCGCTGACGCCTGTGGGTGGTTTGACGGGCTTGGTCCAGGTTTGGAGGCGATCGTTGGAGCCGAGTTTCTTGCCTTTTGTCATGTCGCTGTTGCGGCTCTGATTGAGGCGGATGACGCTGTCGACGCCGTGTTTTTTGAGTTGGGCGAGGGCGTAGAAGGAGCAAAATCCCCTGTCTGCGAGGAGGATGTCTTTTTTCTCCAAAAATCCCCACAAGCGACGGAAGAGCATGGTCTCGTGAATGTGGTTGTTGCCTGTGGCGAATTCGAGCAGGGTGCCGCTGGCGAGAGAGAAGAGGCCGACGAGGCGCATGAGCGGGAAGCCGCAACCGGGCTTTTGGGAGGAGGGTTGGGGGTAGTCCTTTTGGTTGAGGGGAGTGTCTGGCATGGAGATGGTTGTGCCGTCGATGATCTTGACATGGCGTCCTTTCCAGAGGGCGTCTTCGGGGGTGTTGCGTTCGCAGCGCTCGGCGATGTGTTTGGAGATTTTGGCGAGAGTTTTTTCGGGAATCTTTGCGCGGGCTTTGCAGTAGGCGACGGTTTTGTGGGAGGAGTCGGTCTCGGAATCGGCACTGGCGCGCCAAGCTTGCACGCGGCGGACGATTTCCCGGCAGGAGGTGTTGGGCGTAAGAATCTGCGCGAGAAAGGCCCAGAAGAGAACAGGCAGGCTGTATTGGCGCCGACGGCTGAGGTCACCTTTGGCGGCGGGAGACAAAAGTTCGTCGGGAATGGAATCCGTGCAGACGGCTTTGAGATCGCCCAAGGTGTTGGTGGATTTGAGCTTTTCGAGTGCTTTGGCTTGTTCGGATTTGGGACGGCGGCCGAAGAGCAATGGACCGAAGGCTGGAAGAAAAGGAGTGGTGTGTTTCATGAGAAACACGAAGCGTATAGCTACGCATGCTTGACGTCAAGAAATAAATGAGATAAAAATAAAAATAATTCGATGAGCGAAGCAGAGATAAAGAAAGTTAATGACCGCTGCCAAGAACTGGCCAATGAGCTCAAGAGCTTGACTTTGATCAGTCAGGGAAGCGTGATGCCACAACCCCCGGCGGCCTGGCGCTGGACGCGAAAAGTTTCAGGGAAAACGGTCAGTCGTGGTCTGAGCGCTGAACAAGCCGACCTCATGAAGCAGGCCATTTCCAACCAGCGCAAGATGGATGCCATCATCGACGAAATGCGTGCCCTGACGCAGAAACTCATTTTCGCTTTGCCTCGGAAATCCCAGAAACGCCCCCCGGCCAAACATCCCAAACCGGCCTTAAGTTAGCGCCATTCGGGAATGAGGTCTTCCTTTTCCTCAAGGCGAGCTATATGAGGGAACTGTGCTGATGCTAGAGACTTGAATTTTGCGGTCATAAAAAGTGGGATAGGATCAATTCTAAGGTCACTGTAGCTTCCCGATGTTTCTTCGTGGATTTCACAAAGAAAAAGGATCAAGTGAAGACTCCGCGCAACGCTTACAAAGCGCCTTTCTTGCTGCATATGGGGTGGCGTAGCGTTTGAGATTCAGTCTTGGGTCAGACATAAGAATTTGATCGCAAGGATGTTAATTTTGCTCTGCGGCGGATGTATTGGACGGCGAGGCCGGCGAGGAGAACGACGGCGTAGAAGTAGGTTTCAGTTTCGGGAACGGCTATGATTTGGCTACCGCCGCCGGAGAAACCACTGACTTCGAATCCGCTGCCAACGAAGCTGTTGCCTGAGTCGCTGTAGAAACTGATGTTGGCGAGGTTGGAGGTGAGGGTTGAGTTGTTGGAGAAGACAAGATTGCTTGGGTTTGCATAATTGTTGACTTGTGTTCCCCAATAAGTGGTTCCACTCCAGTTCCAGATGGCGAGTTTGGCGCCGGTCGCCCAGGAGCCTATGCCACTGAATCGGAGCGTGCCAACGAAGCCGGCGAAGTCGAGAGTGGAGTTGGCGCTGAGAGTGAGCGCACCGACCGTTTCATTGAATGTTCCACTCACGGCCATACGGCCGCCGTTGAGATTGATGACGGCGTTGTCGTTGACGGCGTTCTCTGCCGTGACCAAGAAGGAACCACCGCTGACATTTATAACCGTGCTGTCGCCTAGGGCACCAGCGGCGGCGGCGGTCAGCGTGCCGCTGTTGACGGTGGTGGAGCCGGTGAAGCCGGTGTTGTCGCCTGTGAGGACTTGCGTGCTCGCTCCTTCTTTGACAAGGGACCCACTGCCGGTGATGCGTCCGGCGTAGGTGGTCGTGCTGCAGGTCGTGCCAATTGTGAGGGTGTTGGAGCCGAGGGTCACATTTGAACTGGCGGCACCGCTCAGTGAGGCGATGGATTGGCTGGCTCCGAGGGCGAGTGTGGAACTGCCAGTGCCGGTGGCATCGATCGAGATCGCCGTGCGGCCATTGGCAGTCGGCAGGGCGTTGATGGCGCTGGCGGTAAGTGTGGCTCCGTTGATGATGGAGGTTGGGCCGTTATAGCTATTTGCCGAAGAGAGCGTCACGCTACCGCCGTCGATGATGAGGTCTGAGTTGGCGTTAGAGCCACCGATCGCGCCGCTGACCGTGATGCCACTGCTGCCGCCCGCCAGCGTGAGGGTGGTGCCGTCTTTGGTGAGAGAACCGGAGAGGGTCAGGAGGCCGCTGCCGGAATTGCGGATGGTTCCCGTGCTGCCTGTGTCGCCGGTCACGGAGATGTCGCGGGTTAAGTTGCCTGCCGCGCCGGTGTAGATGAGGGTGCCAGTGTTGCCCAGGGTGATACCAGAGGTGCTGCCCAGAGCAGCAAGGGCATTAACCGAGAGGTTGCCTGCGCTGATCGTGGTGGCACCGGTATAGGTGTTATTGCCGGTGAGGATGACATTTCCGGCGGTGGTTTTGTTTAAACCGATAGAGCCGGCCAAGATGGCGCTGATTGAGCCGTTTTGCAGGTTATAATCGCTAGTTGAGGTGAGTATGCCGGTTATGCTGGTAATGTTGCCTCCGGCGAGAGTAACGCCTGATACAGTTTCATCGAATAGGTCCATTTTTAATCGGCCACCGTTGACGATGAGCGGGCTGGAGTCGTTGATGCGATTGCTGTTTGCCAGGGTCAGTATGCCGCTGTTGATTGTGGTATTGCCGGTGTAGGTGTTGTTGCCGGAAAGGGTGAGCGTGCTGCTATTGTTTTTTGTGAGCGCTCCGCTGCCAGAGATGATGCCCGCGAGCGTTTGAGCGTTTGAGCCTGAGTAGATGAATGTGCCGCTGTTGGAAATGTTTCCGGAATAACTGCCGCCACCGAGCCGGCCGCCGGAGGCAATTTCAAGCGTGCCGGAGTTGACCGTGGTGGCGCCGGTGTAGGTGTTGTTGCCGGAAAGAATAAGCGTGCCTGCGCCGGATTTGGTGAGGCCGCCAGTTGTTGTGGCGGCGTTTCCAGAGAAGGTTAAGGAGACGGCAGAGTCGGATACACTGATGCCGTTGGTAGTGCCTGCGGTGAGGGTGAAGTTGCGATTGGTGCTTCCGTTTGCGGACCCGGTGTATTCCAGTGTGCCTCCGCCGAGGACGAGGTTGCCTGCGGCGGCGGTCGAGTTGCCGAGAGCGCCTGCAACACCGGCGTTGGTGATTGCGGCCATACTCAGCGTGCCGGCGTTGATCGTCGTGGCGCTATCTGAGCTTCCCGCTTCGCTTCGTCGATTGTCGAAAAACTCTGCCGCACGCGTTGGCCATTTCTGTAATACGCGATGAAGAATCGCGGCAAGCGTCCGTCCCCACAGCGGTAAACCGGCACCGTGACGGAACCTTATTTAACCTGAAGGATCGGACCGGCACTGGCGCAGCGTTTTTGGACTTTGATTGGTCGGAGGAGATCGGGCATATCCCCGGAGAGCGTGTCAATGAGAGGCTGTGCGGCTGTTGGCATAGAGGAAATGTGCCAGCCAGGACTCCCAAATATCCATCACTGAGGCGAGTGCATGGAAGGCGCAAATTTGCCAACCTTACTCCAAACTACTCAACACCATGAGGATAAGTAGGGTTGTCAAAGATTTGCCACGGAGCCTGACTTTGAAGGAAGTTTTCGAACGGAAGATTTCTTATAAGACGTTAATAAGAAATTGGTTGCGGGGAGAGGATTTGAACCTCTGACCTTCAGGTTATGAGCCTGACGAGCTACCGGGCTGCTCCACCCCGCGATTTAATACATACACACTAGCGTGACACATTTGGGATGCAAGAAGATTTTTAATATTTTCTCAACGGGAGGGTGGTCGGCAACAATTAGTCATCCAGGATTGGATTTTTTGCTACGAACAACAAAGGAAGCCCTCGAGGAGGAAATCGCTGAAAAAGTTGAAACCCGTCGCAACAAATGATGCAACGGGCTTCTGTTCCCCTCAAAACGAATTCCAACGAACACCTCGCGTGGCGGGTGCAAGGATTCTTTTACTTAACTTTTTAGCGGCGGGGACCACGGCCCCGGCGGAAGAATTTCCGGCCGTCCATGCGGACTTCGGGCTTGGGTGGCTTGGGCTCCGCATTCTCGCCATTCGGCGGGACTTGGAATCCCTCGAGTGTGAGGCGTTCGATTTTCTGGCCGATAAAGCGTTCGATGGCGCTGAGTTTTTTCGCTTCGTCGGGTGCGACGAGTGTGAAGGCATCCCCCGACATGTTGGCGCGACCGGTGCGGCCGATGCGATGGACATAGTCCTCCGGGTGTTGGGGTATGTCGTAGTTGATGACATGACTCACGCCGGCGATGTCGATGCCGCGTGCGGCGATGTCGGTGGCGACCATGACTTCGTATTTCCCGGATTTGAATCCGCTGAGCGCTTCGATGCGTTGGTTCTGCGAGCGGTTTGCGTGCAGGACGGCGACAGCGTGATTGTTGGCGCGGAGTTTTTTGGCGATCTTGTCGGCACCGTGCTTGGTGCGGCTGAAGATGATCGCACTCTGATAATCGACTGCGGTAAGCAGGGCGAGGAGGAGGTCGAATTTGCGGCTCGGGTCCACCATGTAAACACCATGCTTCACAATGGAGGCCACCGAGCGGGCTGCTCCGATCTCGATGCGCACGGGATCGCGGAGGGCAAAGTTGGCGAGCTCCGCGATTTCCGGCGGGAGGGTAGCCGAGAAGAAGAGGGTCTGCCGATTTTTGGGAACCTTCGCAATGATGCGGCGCATGGGCGGCAGAAAACCTACATCGAGCATGCGGTCGACCTCGTCAAGGATGAGGACTTCGATGTCGTTGAGGCGCACAGTACCTTGTTGGAGGTGGTCCTCGAGACGGCCTGGTGTGGCGACGAGAATATCCAAACCTTCCTTGAGCGCGGCTCGCTGGTTTCCGTAACCGACGCCACCATAAACGCAGCCGACCTTGAGGTCGGTGAAACGGCTGAAGTCACGCATGGCGGTTTCCACCTGCATGGCAAGTTCGCGGGTCGGCTCGAGGACGAGGCAGCGAAGGCGACCGTGCGAGCCGAGCTTCTGGAGCGTGGGCAGCGCGAAGGCGGCGGTTTTACCTGTGCCGGTTTGGGCCGAGGCGATGAGGTCGCGGCCCTCCAAGGCCGGTGGGATGGCGCGCAGTTGGATGGGGGTCGGATCGCCGTAACCCATCGCCTGGACGCCTTGCAAAATATGCTTGGTCAATCCAAGCGCTGAGAATGGCATGTCGTGTTGTTTTTCCTATCCCGGGAGGTTTTTGAGCAACTGCTCGTTGGTCGGATATTTCCGGATGAAAAAGAGAAGGCGCTCGATAGCCTCGATAGGCTTTTGGCCGGCAAGACCACGACGGATGAGGCTGATCTTATGGAGGTCCTCCTCGGGGAGGAGAAGCTCCTCGCGGCGCGTGCCAGACTGGAAAATATCGATTGCCGGATAGATGCGCTGGTCGCTGATCTTGCGGTCGAGAACGATCTCCATGTTGCCGGTGCCTTTGAATTCTTGGAAGATCAGCTCGTCCATGCGGCTGTTCGTCTCGATGAGTGCGGTCGCCATGATGGTGAGCGACCCAGCTTCCTCCGTGTTGCGGGCAGCCGCGAAAAGTTTGCGCGGAATCTCGAGGGCACGGGCATCCACACCGCCGGACATCGTGCGTCCCCCACCCCCTTGGGCGTTGTTGAACGCGCGGCCGATGCGGGTGAGCGAGTCCATGAGAACAAAGACATCCTTGCCCATCTCGACGAGGCGACGGGCGCGGTCGATGCAAAGCTGGGCGATGCGTGTGTGGGTTTTGATATCCGAGTCGTTCGAACTGGCCATGAGTTCGGCTGTGGGAACGGTGCGGCGGATTTCAGTGACCTCTTCCGGGCGCTCGTCCACAAGGAGAATGAGAAGCTTCATCTCCGGATGATTTTTCACCACGGCATCGGCGATGTGTTGAAGAAGGGTGGTTTTTCCGGTGCGGGGTGGTGCGACAATGAGGCCGCGCTGACCCTTGCCAACAGGTGCCACGAGATCGATGACGCGTGTCGTGAAGCGCTCAGGAACAGTCTCCAGCTTGATTCGCTGATTGGGATTGATGACGCTAAGTTCCTCAAAAACCGGCAGGTTTTGGAACTGCTCGGGGTCTGCACCTTCGATTTCGGTGAGCTTATACATCTGCGGGCCGCGATTTCCCCGGCGGATTTCGCCTTTGATCCAGATGCCGTCGCGGAGGCCGTATTTGCGGACGATCTCGGGAGTGACAAAAATGTCGTTATTCGACTGGGTGAAGTTGCGGCGTGCCTCGCGGAGAAAGCCAAAGCCCTTGCCACTGACTTCGACGATGCCCTCGGCATAGACGATCGGAGCCGGTGGCTGCGGGGGTTGTGGTGGTTTCTCGGCCACGGGTGCGGGCTGAGGCGCTGGAGCTGCTGGCTTGACTGGTTGAGGTGCGACAGGAACGGCGGCTTCAACCGGGGGTTGAGCGGATGGCGCCTCGACCGGCGCGGCCTCAACGGGCGCGGGGGTGTTCTCTATTAGAGGCAACTCGGGAGAATCCGATGCTTTTTTTTGCCTGCGGACGCGGCCGATCCGTGGAGTGCGGGTGGAGGTGCGACGGCGGCGCGGGGCTGCCTTGGTGCCTGCGGAATCTGCGGCTTGCGCTCCGTTATCCGGGTTTTGCTGTTCTTCTGTCATGATTGGATTTGTGAGAAAGGGCCTGTGACGCTTAATTCCTGCCCAGGCGTGGAATCTCGAGGTGATGGTGTGTCGGGAGCTCGTTAAGTTCCGTGAACTTTGAGAAAGGAAGTTCAACGAAATCCTGCGACAGTGTGTCAGTGAAACGCCGCGTGCGGAGGGGTTCTACATCGCGTGTTTAAGAATGCGTGCACTAAAGGGACGCGCCGCACGCCTGTCAACGCCTATTCTCGCAGAAACCAATCTTTTTTTCGAAACACGGCGAGGGATCGACACTTGAACAGGTCGAGGTGAATCGATAGGCAGGTGGCCATGGCGATGATCCACATCAACCGCAACCGCGAAAATATCGGAAATTTCAATGACCAGGATGTCGCTGATGGCCTCAAGAGCGGCCGATTCCTCCCAACAGATCTGGCTTGGCGCGAGCCGATGACGAGCTGGGAACCTCTCTCGACCTTCACCGACCTGCCCCCGCCGGAGGAGACTGCGGAGCCTGTCCCAGAAGTGGCCGCGACCTCGCCAACAAATGCTGGCGACCGCATTGTGATCACCGAATGCTTTTCCAGCGGATGGGAAAGTTTCCAGAAAAACATGGGCGTCCTCATTCTTGGAACTTTTGTATTCCTCGTGGTGAATGTCTCACTGTGGTTCGTCTCGGAGCTCGCCCAGAGCGTGCTGCAGATGTTCATGAAGTCGGGCGGGAGCGAGGAACAGATGTTGAAAATCGTCGCCGTGACCGTGGGCGTGTTCTTTTCGATTCTGTCCTCGACAGTCACCACGATTCTCTCGGGAGGGTTTTTGTGGATGTTCATAAAAAACGGGCGCGGGAAAGCCGAGTTCGCGGATCTCTTTGCGGGATTCTCAAGCGGTGTCTGGCTGCAAATCCTGATGGCCGGTGTGGCTTGGGGAGCGATCATGGTGAGTGTGGCTCTCTTCACGCTGGCACCCGGTTTTTTCCTGACGCAGAAATACGGCTCTCAATTACCTGCTGTGGTTGCGGCGCTGCTTTTCATCATTCCCATGGCCTACCTTTCGGTAGGGCTGGGTTTTGTTTTCCCACTCATCCTGGACCGCCGCATCGGTTGGCAGGAGGCAATGCGCATCGCCATTTCTACCGTGCACCGCCAGTGGTTCCCTGTAGCGGGGTTGGTTCTTATCTACACGCTGCTGGCCATTTCAGGAGTCTTCGCGTGTTGCGTGGGAATCCTCTTCACGATGCCGCTGGGCTATGCAATCTGGGCCGAAGGCTATCGCCGGTTGTTTGGCGATCCCAAAGAGTCGCCGGAGATCTAACCGACTCAGGTTTTCATCTCATTCAGCAAGTCGGCCAGCGGAACCACGGCGAAGCGCGACGAGGTATCCGAAACGGCATAGGGCAGAATGATGTTCTCCCCGTGCAGGAGCGCGCCGCAGCTGTAGAGAACATTCGGCACATAGCCCTCGCGCTCGTCGGGCGCAGGGCGCAGGATCGGTTCACGCAACCGGCCGAGAATCCGCGAGGGATCGTTGAGATCAAGCAGGACAGCTCCAAGGCAGTATTTCCGCATAGGGCCCACGCCATGCGTAATAACAAGCCAACCGGCGCTTGTTTCAATCGGAGGCCCGCAATTTCCGAGCTGAACAAATTCCCACGCCTGCGTTGGACGAAGGAGAACTTGGGATTCATACCAGAAGTGCAAGTGGTCGGAGAACATGAGGTGGATATTTTCCCCATCCTGACGGCCGAGCATGGCGTAGTGGCCATTGATTTTTTTTGGAAAGAGCGCGAGCCCCTTGTTACGAATGGCAGGGCCGTTGAGGGTGCGGATGGAAAACTCGTGGAAATCCCGCGTCTGAAGGATTTGAGGGAGCACGACACTTCCATCATAGGCGGTGTAGGTCGCTGTGTAGGAAATCGAACCATCCGCCTCCTGAAAGCGCGTAAAACGCGCGTCCTCGATGCCGTTCACCTCGCTGGGCGCAAAGGGGAACAGGATTTTCTCCGAGATATCCAGTCCATCAGTGAACCGCACTGTATAGTTGGCCCTCGCGAGCATGAGAGCGCGCTCACCAGCCTGACGAACCGATGGCTCGTTGGCACTTGTCCGGAGTCGGCGGACATGGTTGAGCAAATCCTGCATAAGAAAGGTCTCGGGAAGGCCCTGCATGGCGCTGCGGGCATCAACATACTCCGTACCGAGTTCCTGAAGCTTCCTCAGGAATGTCGCCGTGTCGTATCGGGCCGCAGGCTGCGGACGCGGCTGGCAGACATAGCGGGAGACTGGATCGAGGCGAATTTGCCCTTCCATATCGACGATGCCCGAGCGGAAGGTGATGGATGAGATATGCCCCTCACCTGTGGCGCGGAGGCTGAGGAAAAATCGCAACTCGCCGGATTTCAGCCCCGATTGGTCGGGAGCTGCAACCATGCCGGGATTGAAGAGCGCGGTGGACTCCAAAGAATATTCGTTTGTGAAATAGGAGCCCAGCAAGAGACGGCGGGACTCGCTTAACTCAAGATCGGTCGGCAAAAAAGAGCGGATCTGCTCGAAGCGCTCGGAGAAAATATCGCGGATTTTTTGATGCCGTTCGTGAAATTCGGCCAAGACTTCCGCCAACTTGGTCTGAACAGCATTTTCATCAAGATGCATGACACGAGAAAAGAGGCTGAGAACGCGAGGGTTCGTTTCCTGCGCTGCCAGAGGCTTCACGATGAGCGATGGAATGAACGGCCGCAAAAGCACGCGGCGGGGATCAGGACCGATCACCAAAGGAAGACGCCGGATTCGGGATTCAAGATATGACATTGGTCTCGGTAGCTGGTGAGTTTTTCCGCAGGGCATGCATCTCGGCGAGGGCAAGCAGGAAGGAGAGGGTGGATTCGGCGCCCTGGTTTTGATTCACGCGGTTGTCATGCAGGCCATCGAAGCAGCCGCCCGTCGAGGGATCGTAGAGCGGAAGGCGGAGATCATTGGCTCCAAGGAACCACTCGAACGCACGCTTGGCGGAGGCTTCCCACATTGGATCGCCGGTGGCATTCAGCGCCTCGATGCAGGCGCTCACGGCCGCTGCGGCCTCGAGGGGCTGCTGATCGTGAAGGGCGGGATCCGCGCCCCGCTTCCAAAAACCATTCGAGCCGATTGGGCGGAAGCAACCGTCGAGACCTGTTTGCTTATCCATGAGCCAGCGCAGCGCGGCGAGTCCGGCATTTTTCATTTCCTCGTTGCCGGTGAAGCGTCCCGCAAGGATCAGCGCTTGAGCGATCCGGGGATTGTCGTAGGCGGCGATATCCTCGCACCAGGGCCATTCGGCGGTGGCATTGCGCTGAAAAAGATCGAACAGCTTGCCAGCCATCTCATCCCGGCGACGGTCGGCGTGGAGGTCTCCATGCAGGGACCGGAAATACTCATGCAGGCCGAGAATCGCAAACGCCCACGCACGCGGTGAAGTGAAGTCCTCCACGGCAGGCAGCGCGTTTTCGAAAAGCGTGGCGGCCCATGCGCGAAGCCCCGCAACGCGCGTGCGCCCCACGACTGCGCCAAGCGCCCAGATGGCCCGCCCGTGACTGTCCTCGGACCCACGCTCTTCAGTCCACCGCCGGTCAAAACCCATGAAATTCCTGAAACGCCCGCCGACACTCGAATACCCGAAGTGAAGAAACGCGGCCGTCGTTGATTGGATGTGGGCGATGGACTCATCACATGAGCCAAGTTCCTCAAGTAAAACCGTGAGTAAAAGCGCCCTCGCATTGTCATCCGTGCAATACCCATGCTCGAACCAAGGGATAGTAAAAATGGCATGCTGAAAAATGCCGGTGGAATCGGTCATCCGATTCAGATGCGAGAAGCGAAAGGCCGGAAGTGTTTCGGTCTTTCCATAAACCGACCCCCTTGGCGGAAGCCGCCTGCCGCGCGCCTGAAACCCCTGGCGGGCCTCTTCGAAGACTCTGGCATATTCCGCCGCCACCTCGGACCAAACCATTCCCCGGCCCATGAGGTAGGCCTGTTTACGCATCGCATGGCGGCGGGCTTCATTCGAGAAAAGATCCAGCACACCGCAGGCGATGGCTTTCGCATCGCGGAAGGGCACAAGAACCCCGCGATCCTCCGAGAGAAGCTCCGCCGCGTGCCAGTAGGGTGTCGAGACCACCGCCTTGCCCGCTCCGAAACAATACGCCAGCGTGCCGGAGGTGATTTGCGACTCGTTGAGGTAGGGCGTGAGGTAGATGTCTGCGGCGCCGATGAACTCGCAGAGCTCCGTGTTTTCGACATACCGGTTCACAAACATTACATTCCGCTCCACGCCGAGGTCACGAGCCAACTGCTCGAGGCCGCGCCGGTGGTTTTCCCCATCGCGGCGGACTTGATTGGGATGCGAGGCGCCTAAAATGATGTAAACGACATCCGGATGCTCTTGGGCGATTTCCGGCAAAGCGCGCAGGGCATACTCGATCCCCTTCCCGGGCGAGAGAAGACCGAAGGTGAGCAGCACCGGACGACCGGCCACGCCGAAGTGGTCCTTGTAAAAATTCGGATCCGCGAACGGAATGTCCGGTATCCCATGGGGAATGACGGTGATTTTGTCGCTCGGAACGCCATGGATGTCGCGGAGCATTTCCGCTCCATGTTTCGTCATGACGACCAGCTTGCCGGAGCAATCGATGAGATCGGCAAAAGCTCTGCGTTGCTCGCCTGTGGGATCGGCGAGCACGGTGTGGAGCGTCGTGACGACTGGCATGCGGGCGCGGCGCAGAAGATTCGTGATATACCCGCCAGCCGGACCTCCGAAGATACCGAATTCATGCTGCACGCAGAGCACATCGGCGTGAGAGAGATTTAAAAATTCCGCCGCGCGCTCGTAGCCGGCGGCATCCGGCTCCGGAATCTCAAACCGCACCTCCGGCGGGTATTGATAAGTGTTGCCGGGGTCTGTGACTGTCACCACCGGACAGTCCCACTCGGGGCGGTTTGAGTTAAGCGCCTCGCGCAGATCGCGGGTGAATGTGGCGATGCCGCACTGTCTTGGCGGGTAGTCGCCGAGGATCGCCGCCTTGGTTGTAAATTGAGAAGAGTTCATCCTTTGCGACCATGTTTTTAGTCGCTGCGGAGAATTTGCGTATGGGGTGATGCCCTAACCCGATTCCCGGCATCGACCAAAAATTTGGACGATCGTCCAAATTTTGGTCGCGCATGGATGATGACAGGGAGGCGGTGGGGTGGTCAGTCCCTGTGATAGGGCGTTCCGGCGAGGATCGTTTCGGCGCGGTAGATTTGCTCGAGGGCAACGAGCAAGGCGAGTTCGTGTTGGAGCGTCTGCGGACCGAGTGACCAGAGCAGATCGGACCGCAAGCGCGTGGCGTCACCCCATCCATCGGATGCCCCGACAAGGAGTGCCAGGCGCGAAACCGAGCGGTTGCGGAGTTTTTGGACTTCGGCGGAAAAGGCGCGGCTGGCGAATGTTTTTCCACGCTCATCGAGAAGCACCCGGTGACAGCCATCGGAAAGCTCGAACATCCGCTCATGCAAGCGGGGGCCAGTTTTTACAAAATGGCACTCGACTTTGGCAAAAGCACGCAAGCGCCCGAGGTAGTCTTCGATGCCGATTTTGGCAAAATCCAAAGCGGGCCTACCGGCGGCGATGATCTTCCAAGTCAACGCTGAACCGGGTTGAAGTCCGCCGCGTGGTAGGAACTGCGGACGAGCGGACCACTGGCGACAAATTCAAAGCCCTTCTTGCGAGCGATGTCGCCGTAGTGGTCGAACATCTCGGGAGTGATATAGGCCACAACGGGCAGGTGGTTCGGCGTGGGGCGGAGATACTGGCCAAGCGTGAGAACGCGCACTCCGGCTTCGCGCAGGTCGTCCATCGCCTGAAAGAGTTCCGGCTCCGTCTCGCCAAGACCGAGCATGATGCCACTCTTGGTCATCAACTCGGGGCGCAGCTCACGGGCGCGGGCGAGGAAATCCAGCGAGAGTTGGTATTTCGCCCGGGACCGCACCAACGGGGTGAGGCGCTCGACGGTTTCGAGGTTGTGATTGAAAACATCGGGAGCGGCTTGAAGAACACGCTGGAGTGGTTCGTCCTTGCCATTGAAATCCGGCACGAGCACTTCGATGACGATCTTCGGATCGAGCGCCCGGATGGCTTCGATGGTTTTTCCAAAATGGTCGGCCCCGCCATCGGCAAGGTCATCACGCGCTACGGCCGTGATCACGACATGTTTGAGCCCGAGGCGTTTGACTCCCTCGGCCACACGCTGCGGCTCGTCCTCCTCGAGCGCGAAGGGTTTCGCTGTATCGACGGCGCAAAACCCGCAAGCCCGCGTGCAGCGGTCGCCAGCGATCATGAAAGTGGCGGTTCCTCCGCTCCAGCACTCCCAGCGATTCGGGCACTGGGCGCTTTCGCAAACCGTATGGAGGCGGAGATCCGAGATCAGCCCCTTTGTAGAGAAGAAGACCGGATTCGAGGGCAGGCGCACCTTGATCCAGTCGGGCTTCTTTTGCTGATGCAGAGTCGGGTCGATTTTAATGGTGGCCATATTTTTCCTGAAAAATGCTCCCTCAGAGCGTCGAAGCGCCAAGGAAATGCGATGCCATCGATCTTGTATTTCACCACGACGCTGTCAACCATCATTGCCCATAAACCTGATTTTCCATGACCACATCCCGACAACTTTTCGAAGCCGCAAAAAAACGCATCCCCGGCGGAGTGAATTCCCCCGTGAGAGCCTTCCGGGGTGTGGGGGGCGAGCCGTTTTTTGTGAAGTCGGCACTGGGTTGCCGCCTGACCACGGCGGATGACCGCGAGCTGATCGATTTCGTGGGAACCTGGGGACCGGCGATCCTTGGCCATGCGGCCCAGCCAGTCATTGAGGCGGTGCGTGAAACGGCAGGGCGCGGATTGAGCTTTGGCACACCGAATCCATTGGAAGTGGAAATGGCCGAGACAATCTGCCGCATGGTGCCATCTGTGCAGAAAGTGCGCATGGTGAACAGCGGCACCGAGGCCACGATGAGCTGTATCCGACTCGCCCGGGGATTCACCGGCAGGTCGAAGATCATCAAATTCGAGGGCTGCTACCATGGGCATGTGGACTCCCTGCTCGTGAAAGCCGGCAGCGGCGCGCTCACCCACGGCAACCCCGACAGCGCGGGTGTGCCGGAGGCGCTCGCAAAGCTCACCGTGACTCTGCCATTTAACGAGCCGGAAGCCATCCGCGCCGCCTTCTCGGCGAACCCGGGCGAGATCGCAGCCGTGATCCTCGAACCAGTCCCAGCCAATGCCGGCCTGTATTTGCCAGAACCAGGATTCCTCGAGGATCTCAGGGAAATCTGCACACGCGAAGGAACAGTTTTGATTTTCGACGAGGTCATGACCGGCTTCCGTCTCGCGCCGGGTGGCGCGCAGGAAATCTATAAAATCACACCCGATCTCACGGCCATGGGAAAAGTCATCGGCGGCGGCCTGCCCGTCGGAGCCTTTGGCGGCCGGGCGGAAATCATGGACTGCCTCTCGCCCGACGGCCCCGTTTATCAAGCAGGAACTCTCTCTGGAAATCCCATTGCGATGGCGGCGGGCCTTGCCCAACTACGCGAAATGGAACGCATCGGCGGCTGGGCTCTCTTGGAAAAAACAGGCGCGGCTTTCGAGGCGGCCACGCGGGAGACGATTCAGGGTCTTCCCCTGACCTTCCAGCGGATCGGCTCAATGTTTTGTCTCTATTTTCACGAAGGTCCGGTGCGGAATCTCCAAGAGGCCATGGGCAGCGACCGCTTGCGCTTTGGAAAATTCTTCCACGGCTGCCTTGAGGATGGTGTTTACTTTGCGCCATCGCAGTTCGAGGCGGGCTTCCTGTGCACGGCCCATTCCGCAGCGGACATCAAGAAAACGGCGGATGTGGTGAAAAAGAATCTCGCCCGTGTTTTTTGAGGTTACGCCGCCGTGCGCCGCGTGGTAGATAAAGCAGGATGATAGCATTGTTGGCACTAGAGGACGGACGGGTTTTTCATGGCGAGTCTTTCGGAGCGGAGGGCACGACCACTGGCGAGGTTTGCTTCAATACCTCGATGAGCGGATATCAGGAAATCCTCACTGACCCCTCCTATCGCGGCCAGATCGTGGCGATGACTTATCCGGAGATCGGAAACTACGGCGTGAATGGCATCGATGTGGAGAGCGACAAGCCTCAAGTGAGCGGCTTCGTGATCGAAGAACTCAGCCCGGTCGTCAGCAATTGGCGCTCGGATTCCGACCTTGGTGCGTATCTCAAAAAACACAGCATTCTTGGCATTCAGGGCATCGACACGCGTGCCCTCACCCGCCACCTCCGCACTCGCGGCTCCATGAGGGCCTGCATTACCACCGAGACTACTGATCCAGCCAAGGCTGTGGAAATGGCCCGCAACGCCTCTTACGAAGGTGTGGATTTCGTAAAAGAAGTCACCTCCACCGAAAAACACCCTTGGGACAAGGAAAACCGCCTCAGCCGTGAGTGGATTCTCCGCCGAGGCTCTGAAACACCAGTGGATGCGGACGAAAGAGGGAATGTCTTCTCCGACCTGCCTCCGGCCACCTACACACTCGCCGCGCTGGATTTTGGAATCAAAAAAAACATTCTCCGCTCACTTCGGCAGAATGGATTCGATGTCACCGTGCTTCCCGCCACAGCCACCGCCGAGGAGGTTCTCGCGCTGGGAACGGATGGCGTTTTCCTATCAAATGGCCCCGGCGATCCCGAGGCGCTTGATTACGCCCGCGAAACCGTTCGCGGTCTGATCGGGAAAAAACCGCTGTTCGGCATCTGCCTCGGCCACCAAATTCTCGCCCTCGCCCTCGGTGCAAGCACCTTCAAGCTCAAATTCGGCCATCGCGGAGGCAACCAGCCAGTCAAGGACCTCCGAACGGGAAAAATCGCCATTACTTCGCAAAACCACGGTTATGCGGTCGATCCCGCCTCCCTGCCATCCGATGTGGAAGTGACTCATGTGAACCTCAACGACGGCACGGTCGCCGGCCTGCGCCACTTAAAACACCGCGCATTCAGCGTGCAATACCATCCCGAGGCCTGCCCCGGCCCGCATGATGCCGATTACTTCTTTGCCGAGTTCGCCAAAGAAGTTGCCGCGTCGAAAGCCAACGCCTAATAATCCCGCCATGGCCAAGCTCCAGATTTTCTTCCCTAATGGCTCCGAGACCACCCACGACCTCCCGGAGGAAAAAACATCCGTCGGTCGCATTGCCGAAAACCAAATGCACATTCCGGATGACTCCGTGAGCAGTCAACATGCGGAGATTCTCTTTGAGAATGCGAATTTCTATGTCCGCGATCTCGACTCCACGAACGGCACTTTTGTCAATGGCTCGAAAACCGCAAGCGCCGTCCTCAAGCATGGCGACGAAGTGCGCTTTGGATCGGTCGCCTGCCTGTTCATCTCCGAAAATGCCGACTCCGCTGTAGCACCTGAAGCCGCCGCCGCCGAAGAGCAACTGCCTTCCACCAAGAGCGTCAGACCGCAGAATTTCACAAGCTGCACGCCGATTCCCCGCAACACAAACGGCAAAGATTTCAGCCCTCTCATCGTCGCCTCGGCGGCACTCATCGGCATAGCAGCCACCGCTGCCGCGCTCTATTTCATCTTTCCGGTCTAAGTCCACTGGACAAGACCGCAGTTACTCATCGCTATGGAAGAACATTCCCAAAATGAACTCCTTGCCGTTCGCAGGCAAAAACTGGAAGCCCTCCGCGCCGCTGGCATCGATCCGTTCGGCCAGGCCTACGAGACCACCGGCACTCCCGGGCAAATCCGCGCAGCATTTGCCGAGGGACATAAAGTTCGCACCGCCGGACGCATCACGGCCCATCGCAACATGGGCAAAAGCCACTTTATCGATCTCTCAGACAGCTCGGGCCGCATGCAAGTTTACCTGAATGCCAAAGAAGTCGGCGCGGAGACGATGTCCGTTTTCGACCACCTCGATATCGGCGACTTCATAGGCGTCGAAGGCGAAACCTTTGTTACCAAAACCGGTGAACCAAGCATCAAGGCGACCAGCTTCACTGTCCTCTCCAAATCCCTGCGCCCCCTTCCCGACAAGTGGCATGGGGTTCAGGATACGGAAATCAAATACCGCCAACGCTACCTTGACCTCATCTCCAATCCGGAGTCGATGGAGGTCTTCCAAAAGCGCATCGCCATCGTCCGCGAAATCCGCCGCTTCCTGGAGGATCGGGGATTCATCGAGGTGGAAACACCAATGATGCAAGCGGTTCCTGGCGGTGCGGCAGCTGCGCCCTTCAAGACCCACCACAACGCGCTCGGCGTGGACCTCTACCTGCGCATCGCGCCGGAACTCTACCTCAAGCGACTCCTCGTCGGCGGCTTTTCCAAAATTTTCGAACTCAACCGCAACTTCCGCAACGAAGGCATATCCCGCCGCCACAACCCGGAATTCACCATGCTCGAAGCCTACTGGGCCTGCGCCGACTTCGAAAAAATGGCCGAACTCGTCGAGGAAATGGTCTGCCATGTCGCGCAGACGGTCTGTGGCACACTCCAGATCGAGCACAAGGACGCCGAGGGCAAGGTCCTCCGGACAATCGACCTCACCCGCCCGTGGCGTCGCACCGATTATGCAGACCTCATCAAAGGTATCGTGCCGGACTGGTATGAACGCACGCCGGAGCAGCGCCGCGCCTGGTGCATCGAGAACCAGATCGATGTCACCCACTGCAAGGAGGACTTCGAGGTGACACAGCATATCTTCGAAAAACTCGTGGAAGAAAAAACCATGAATCCGCTCTTCGTGACCCGCTGCCCGAAGGAACTCGTCCCCCTCGCGAAGCAAAACGCCACGAATCCATCCGTCGTGGATGTTTACGAACTCGTCATCAATGGTCAGGAAATCTCGCCCGGCTACTCGGAGCTCAACGACCCCGACATCCAGCGGCAGCGTCTCGAGCACCAAAGCGGCGGCGAAACCCAGAAGCTCGACGAGGATTTCCTCACCACTCTCGAATATGGCATGCCACCCGCCGGAGGCATCGGGATCGGCATCGACCGCCTGGTCATGATGCTGACCGGCGTCGAGAGCATCCGGGATGTGATTCTCTTTCCTCACATGCGCCCGCGCGCCGGGACCTGAAAAACGCCGCGCATCCCGGGCCACCCACACCAAGCCTCGTGAAACGAATCTTCGGCCTGCTCCTGTTGCTTCTCGCCATGCAGATTCCCGCCCGCGCCTGGGAGGTGATCATGCACGAGGGCCGTCGCCATGTGCCGATCGAAAATGTTTCCAAGTTCTACCGACTGCGTGAGCCGTTGGTGAACGGCCCAGCCTTCACCCTGAGCGGAGCCTCGAAAACCATTCGCGGCCGAGCCGGGACACGCGAAATCTTCATCAACAATGTGAAATACATCCTCTGCTTCCCTGTGGAGCAGAAAGGCGGCCGCATTCTTATTTCGGCGATGGATGTTACAAAAATCATCGAGCCAGTCATGCGGCCGGGGCTGATTAAAAACGCGCACGCCGTCCGCACCGTGATCCTAGACGCCGGCCACGGGGGACACGACAGTGGAGCAAAAGGCCAGCGCGGCATTGAAAAAGAGGCCGCCCTCGATGTCGTGCTCCGCGCCAAGCGCCTGCTGGAGCAGAACGGCTACACCGTGCGCCTGACCCGCTCGAGCGATGTCTTCATCCCGCTTGAAGACCGCGCCGCTTTTGCCAACCGGTTTACGAATGCCATCTTCGTCAGCGTCCACTTCAACAAAAGCGGTGGCGGTGGTGCCTCCGGCATCGAGACCTTCGCCCTCGCCCCGCGTGGTGTGCCTTCGATGGATGAGGAAAATTTCAGCTACAGCGATCTGAAGCTGCACTCTGGCCATGGACAGGATGCCGAGAACATCGCCCTCGCCACGGCCCTTCATTCCTCCATGCTCCGCCACATGCGCCTCACCGACCGGGGCATCAAGCGTGCACGCTTCGTCGTGATCCGGGACATTCGAATTCCGGGCGTGCTCCTCGAAGGCGGATTCATGAACCACCCGGTGGATGGCAAACTCATCGCATCCCCCGCCTACCGCGACGCCTTCGCCCGGGCCATCCTCGAAGGAGTGGGTCGCTACCGCAGCGCCGTCTCGGGGGAGACCAGCTACCAAGCACCATCTGCTGTCGCCTCCGCCACCGATAAAACCTCCATCCCCGAATTGCGGCGGAACATTTCCCCACTTGGAATGCATCCTATGCTCAACGAAGCTATCCAACGCACTGCCGATTCGCTTAAAACCCAGGAATCCACCGCGCAGGAAACCAAACCGGATGCTAACTGAAAAATCCACCGACCCGATTGGAGTCTTCGATTCAGGCATCGGCGGCCTCACCGTCGCCGCCGCGCTGCAGAACCTCCTGCCTTCGGAAAATATTTTCTACCTCGGCGACACGGCCCGCGTTCCCTACGGCGGAAAAAGCCGGCGAACCGTCGAGCGCTACAGCATCGAGATCGGCGGACTCCTCCTCGCCGAGCGCGCGAAGATCATCGTCGTAGCTTGCAATACCGCATCCGCCCTGGCCGTTCCCCGCATGAAGGAAATGTTCAAAGTTCCCGTGCAAGGCGTCGTCGCTCCGGGAGCTGCTGCAGCAGTCGCCTCGACAAAAAACAAAACCGTCGGAGTCATCGGCACCCGCGCCACCATTGCCAGCGGCGCCTACGAACACGCCATCAACTCGCTCGACGCAGACATCCGGGTCATCAGCGTCGCCTGTCCGCTGCTTGTTCCGCTGATTGAAGAAGGCATGTTCGAGGACAAAGTAACCGACCTCATGCTCACCCGCTACCTCGCCCCGCTCCTGTCAGCCGGCATCGACACACTCGTCCTTGGCTGCACCCACTATCCGCTCCTGCGCGAAGCCATCGCCCGCACCGCCGGACCTGGCGTGACGTTGGTGGACTCGGCCGAAAACTGCGCCCTCGCCGTCAAAGCCCTTCTTGAAAAAAACACGCTCAACGCCCCCACCGAGCGCCTCGGCAAACTCGATGTCGCCCTCACCGACGCCACCGAGCGCTTCCTCCGGACCGCTGCCAAAGCCCTCGACCTCGAAATCGGCGATGTGACCCTCCGCTCGGTCCAGAGCGTCGAGAAGGCCTGAGAACGCAGGCTGGACGCCTGCGCCACATTCCAGAATCCCGCAGCCATTGTTAATTTAGGCGTGGTATTCCTGCAGGCTCTTCACGCTGTAGCCGTGCTTGAGCATCGCGCGTATGGCTTGAACACTGGCCCGGGCGGCGCGGAGCGTGGTCATGGTCGGAACGCGGGCAGCCGTGGCGGCACTGCGGATTGCAACCTCATCCTCGCGTGGCACAGCGCCATTCGGAGTATTCAAAATAAACTTCACCTGTCCGTTTTTTATCGAGTCCACGACATTCGGCCGGCCTTCGCGGATTTTGAGCATGACCGGGACCTTGAGACCGTTTTTGACAAAGTAGGCGGCGGTTCCAGTAGATGCATGGACTTTGAGCCCCAACTCGACGAGGTCCTTGGCGACTTCGAGAGCGGCGGGTTTGTCGGAGTCCTTCACGCTGATGAACACATCGCCCTTGAGCGGGAGGGCAGGCTGCGCGGACATCTGGCTCTTGGCATAGGCGATGCCGAGATCAGGATCGATTCCCATCACCTCGCCGGTGGAACGCATTTCCGGGCCAAGAATGATGTCGATGCCGGGAAATTTGATGAAAGGGAAAACGGCTTCCTTCACGGAATAGTAGGAGGGGATGACCTCCTCGGTGAAGCCAAGTTCGTGAAGTGTTTTTCCGGCCATGACTTTGGCGGCGAGCTTGGCAAGCGGCACGCCGGTGGCCTTGCTCACAAACGGAGCCGTGCGGGAGGCGCGGGGATTGACTTCGAGAATATAAACGACCTCGTCCTTCACGGCGAATTGCACATTCATGAGTCCCCTCACCTGCAACTCGATTGCCATGGCTTTAGTGGCGATTTTGATCGTCTCGAGAACCTGTGGCGAAAGCGAAAAGCTGGGAATCACGCAGGCGCTGTCTCCGGAGTGAATGCCAGCCTGCTCGATGTGCTCCATCACGCCGCCGATGACGCAGATTTCACAATCCGAGATGCAGTCCACATCGACTTCGGTGGCGTCTTCGAGGAAGCGGTCCACCAGCACAGGGCGCTCGGGACTGGCTTCCACGGCGGTGCGGATGTAGCGCCGGAGGTCGGCTTCATCATGAACGATCTCCATGGCGCGGCCTCCCAAGACGAACGAAGGGCGCACGAGCACGGGATATCCGATACGGGCGGCGACATCCACCGCCTCCTGCTCGTTAGTGGCTGTGCCGCCTTGGGTCTGGCGCAGGCCGAGTTTATCCAGCATTGCGGAGAAATGTTTCCGGTCCTCAGCCATCTCGATGCTGCGGGGTTGGGTGCCAATGATGTTGCAGCCATTGGCTTCCAGGCCGGCGGCGAGGTTCAGCGGGGTCTGGCCGCCGAATTGCACGATGACGGCGTCCGCTTTCTCACGCTCGTAGATATTAAGCACATCCTCGAGAGTGAGCGGCTCAAAGTAGAGTTTGTCGCTGGTGTCGTAATCCGTCGAAACAGTCTCGGGATTTGAATTCACCATGATTGTTTCCCAGCCGAGTTCCTTCAGGGCAAAAGCGGCGTGAACGCAGCAGTAGTCGAACTCGATGCCTTGGCCGATGCGGTTGGGTCCGCCGCCAAGGATGAGCACTTTCTTTTTATCGCTGGCACGGGTTTCGTCCTCGTCGCCATAGGTCGAGTAGTAATAAGGCGTGAAGGCTTCAAACTCGGCGGCGCAGGTGTCGACAAGGCGATAGGTTGGCACGATGCCGGCGGCCTTGCGCGCCTTGCGCACCTCGAGCTCGGTGGATTTCGTAAGATGGGCGAGTTGGCGGTCGGAAAAACCAAAGCGCTTGGCACGGCGGAAGTCGGCTGCTCCAAGCGGCGCAGGCAGTGCGGCGAGACGCTTCTCCTCCTCCACGATGAGACGGATGTGCTCGAGGAACCAACGATCGATCGAAGAAAGCTCGTGAACCTCTTCCACGCTGAGACCGGCGAGGAAGGCGTAGCGCAGGAAGAAAACCCGCTCGGCACGAGGAGTGCGGAGTTTTTGACGGATCGTGTCGATGTCGGGCTCGATGTCCTTGCCATCCGCTCCGTAGCCGAAGCGGCCGATTTCGAGAGAGCGCAGGGCCTTTTGGAAAGACTCCTTGAATGTGCGTCCGATAGCCATGGCCTCGCCCACACTCTTCATCTGAGTGGTGAGAGTCGGATCGGCGGCAGGGAATTTCTCAAAAGTGAAACGCGGAATCTTGGTCACGACATAATCGATAGCCGGCTCGAAGCAGGCGGGCGTGACGCGAGTTATGTCGTTCTTCAGCTCATCCAGCGTGTATCCGACAGCAAGCTTGGCGGCGATTTTGGCAATCGGGAATCCCGTCGCCTTCGAGGCCAATGCCGAACTGCGCGAGACGCGGGGATTCATTTCAATAACAACCATGCGGCCGTTCGCGGGGTTGATGGCGAACTGGATGTTCGAGCCACCAGTTTCAACCCCAATCGCCCGGATGACAGCAAAGCTGGCATCGCGCATGGCCTGGTATTCCTTGTCGGTGAGCGTCTGGATCGGCGCCACCGTGATCGAGTCGCCGGTGTGCACGCCCATGGGATCGAGGTTCTCGATCGAGCAAATGACCACACAATTATCGGCGCGGTCGCGCATGACCTCCATCTCGAATTCCTTCCAACCGAGCAGGGATTCCTCCACGAGAACCTCGCTCACAGGCGAGAGGTCGAGGCCGCGACGGCAGATTTCATCAAGCTCCTCGCGGTTGTAGGCGATGCCGCCGCCTGCTCCGCCAAGGGTGAACGCCGGGCGAATGATGAGAGGAAATGTGCCTATCTCGGCTCCGACAGCACGCGCCTCTTCAAGCGTGTGGGCGACTCCCGAGCGAGCGCAGTCGAGACCGATCTCGAGCATGATGTTTTTGAAAATCAGACGATCCTCTCCGCGCTTGATGGCTTCGGCATTTGCACCGATCAGGCGTGCGCTGTGTCGCTCGAGCGCGCCATTCTCGACCAGGGCCATCGCGGCGTTCAGGGCGGTCTGGCCACCGAGTGTCGGCAGGACGGCATCAGGCTTTTCGCGCTCGAGGATTTTTTCAATAACCTCCGGTGTGATCGGCTCGATGTAGGTGCGCTGGGCGAACTCCGGATCAGTCATGATCGTCGCGGGATTCGAATTCACGAGCACAACATCGTAGCCTTCCTCGGCAAGCGCTTTGCAGGCTTGAACGCCCGAGTAGTCGAATTCGCAACCTTGGCCGATCACAATGGGACCGGAACCAATGAGGAGGATTTTTTTGATCGAAGAGTCTTTCGGCATGGCGCGGGAGACTATGCGAACCCAGTCCCGCAGGGCAACGAAATGGTTCGACTAAAAATCAGAGGCGCTTCACAACAAAAACATGGAACAACGCAAATACAGCACCGGCACCAAGGGGCGCTTGAAAAAACACAGCGACGAGTGCCGCGAGTTTATCCACGCACATTCGCCAAGCTTCAGTCTGGCCAACGAATTCATCGAATCCATCGACCCCGAGCGCGAGGACAGGGCTTGGCAGCGGTTCATGGCGCCCGAGAGCATCCTGCCGGAACTTGAGGCCTGGCTGCATGGCGAAGCCCCGCCTCCTCCAAAAAACTCCCTGCATCCAAAACTGATCTCAGCTGCCCAACTCGCTACAGAAACCCCTGTCACCGACCCGGAGTAGCATTTTCCCTGATACCCCGTGGCAGATACAGGCAGCCCGCAATCGGGCAAAGGCGAACCCTTTTCTTGACCTCGCGACACGGCTTCAGTATCTCCGTGCGTCTGCGTCGCCGTAGTGCGCGCCACCGTCCACACCATGAGAATTCTCCGAAACGCCAAACACCTCTTCATTGCCCTGTTGCTCACCCTCGCCCTCGCATCCGGCACTTCAACCCTTCACGCACAGCCCACAGAAGAGTCCTCCGGACCGATTATTAAAGACATCGCGGTCGAAACCGTCGGCGCTCCGAGTATTTCCAAAGATCGCGTTTTGGCGAACCTCGCCACGAAAGTCGGCAAGCCCTACAGCGAGCGGACCGCCGAACAGGATGTGCGTGCACTTTACCAAACCGGCGGCGTTTCCAATGTTCGCATCTTTGCCGAACCTCTCGGCGATGGCGTAAAAGTCACCGTGCTCCTCCAAGGGCGTCCGGTCGTGGAGGAAGTCATCATCGAAGGTGCCCAAGACATCCCGCTCAACCGCGTGCGCCGCGACCTCGGAGTCAAACCCGGTGATGTCGTGAACGACGAAAAAATCGAGCAAGACCGCCAAAAAATCCTGAGCCTCTATGAGGATCGGAATTACTCGGATGTGAATGTGCAGTATCGCGTGGAGGAAATCCCCGGAAATAACCGCGCTCGCGTGATTTTTGCCATCACCGAAGGTCCCAAGCTCATTGTTAAGAAGATCGTTTTCAAAGGAAACGACTCGGTTCTCTCCAAGGACCTCCGGGCCGTGATGATGACCAAGCCGATGGATATTCTCACCTTTTTCAACAAGAGCGGACGCCTCACCCCATCGCAGGTTGAGGATGATCGCGCCGCCATCCGCACCCTCTATCAAAACCGAGGCTTCGCCGATGTGGATGTCGCCCAAATTGAAACGCAACCCCTTGAAAAAGGCGGAGTCGAACTCGTCGTCAATATCACAGAAGGCACGCAATACCGGGTGAACAACATCGCCGTCGATGGTGTGAACATTGTTCCACCAGGCGAGGTTTCCAGCCTGCTCAAAATGAATGCCGGCCAGCTTTTCACCCCGAAAGGCATGAGCAGTGACATCAAGGCCATGCGCGATTTCTACGGCAGCCGTGGCTATGTTGATATGACGATCGCTCCCGAGGTGCTGCCTGCAGGCCCTGGTGCGGTGAATCTCACTTACCGTCTGGAAGAAGGAGTTCAGTCCTACATCAACCTGGTGAATATTCAGGGGAATACAAGAACACAAGACCGCGTGATCCGCCGTGAATTGGCGGTAAAACCGGGCGAAGTCTACGACACAACCCTCGTCGATGTGAGCAAAAAGCGCCTTGAAAACCTCAATTACTTCTCGCGCGTGGAGACCCAACCGACAGATACCGTTGTTCCGGGCCGCAAAGATTTGAATGTGATCGTTGAAGAAAAACGCACCGGTTCGTTTAACTTCGGCGCAGGCTTCAGCACGATCGACAGCTTGATCGGCTTCGCGGAAGTTCAACAGTCCAACTTCGACCTCCTGAACTGGCCAAACTTCACCGGTGGCGGCCAGCGCTTCCGCATTCGTGCCCAATACGGTCTCCTGCGTCAGGATTTCGTCGCTTCCCTCACGGAACCCTGGTTCCTCGGATACAAACTCTCCGCCGGTGCCGAAGCCTATTACCGGAATGCGGACTTCCTTTCGGATGTTTACGCTCAGGAAAACGCAGGCTTCGCTCTGCAGACACGCCAGCAAGTCTGGCGCGCACTCTCAGCCCGCACGGAATACCGCTTCGAACGCGTCGTGATCTACGATCTGGGCGACGATCTCTACAACGACTATTACGGCACCAATGGCGTCTTCGGAGGAACCAGCAGCAATGGAAAATATGGTCCCGTCATCAAGGACTCCGAAGGCACCTACTACAAGAGCGCCATCACCACCTCGCTCGTCTGGGACACCCGCGACAGTCTCTTCCTCACCCGCAAGGGAGAACTCCTCGAACTCACCGGCTTCCTCTCCGGCGGCTTCCTCGGTGGGACTGTGCAAGACTACGGCATCTCACTCGAAGGCTCGAAATACTTCCCACTCCCATGGGACATGATTTTCATGACCAAAGGCCAACTGGCCGTGGTCGATGGCTGGGGTGGCGGCGAGTCCAAGGAAGACGACGGCTACGGAAACGGCGTTCCGATTTTCGACCGCCTCTACCTCGGCGGCGCCAACAACATGCGAGGCTTCGACTTCCGAGAAGTCGGCCCTGTGGATGTGGACGACAACCCGATCGGCGGTAACTCGTTGGCCTATGTGACTCTCGAACTCACCTTCCCGATCATCAGTCGCGTGCGTGGCGCAGTCTTCACCGACGCCGGCTTCGTAAACTCGGATGCCTACGATTTCGGAAGTGCAGGCGCCAATGTGGACGTGGGCTTTGGTCTGCGACTCGACCTGCCAATCGGCCCGATCCGCGTCGATTATGGTATCCCGGTTGTCTATGACAGCTGGAACGGACCTCCCGGAAAATTCAACTTCAATATCGGATACCAATTCTAACACCGAGGTCGTAGGCTTTCTGCGATCTTGACCAAACCCGACTCCCGTGCCATTTACCGGCGGGCTTTCATTCAACCCAAATACCAAAATACACACTACAATGCTTAAACCATTACTCTCAGCAGTCATCCTCACCACAGCGGTGCTCGCGTTCACACCGTCCGCGAATGCCCAGATGAAAATCGGCATTCTCGATATGAATGCCGTTTTCACCCAATACTACCGCACAAAGGATGCTGAATCGAAACTCAACGAATCCCGCGCCGCCGCGAAAAAAGAACTCGATGACCGCCTCGAAACCCTGAAGAAGGCGATGGAAGAGATCAACAAAATCAACGCCGATCTCGAAAAGCCCGAACTCAGCAAAGACGCGAAGGAAAAAGCCGCCAAGTCGCGTGATGAAAAAGTCGCCGAGGCCCGCAACTTGGATCGTGAGATCGCAGAGTTCCGTGGAACCCGCGAGCGCCAACTTCAGGAGCAATTCGTCCGCATGCGCAAAGACATCGTTGACGACATCATGAAGATCGTTAACGACAAGGTTAAAAGCGCAGCCTACGACATCGTCCTCGACAAATCCGGCATGAGCATGGGCCAAGTTCCCGTCGTCCTCTTCTCAGCACCAAACCTCGATTTCAGCAAAGACATCATCGACACGCTGAACAAAGACGCTGGCAAGGCCGCAGCAGCACCTAAGAAACCCTAATGACTCTCCGTGAACTCGCCGGGCGTGTAGACGCCCGGCTCGCTCCGGAAGCAGGGGATGTCGAAATCTCAAATGTGGCCTCCTTGGCCGACGCCAATCCTGGCGATATCTCCTTTTTCGGAAACCCCAAATATATCAATGCGCTGAGGAAGACTCGCGCGACAGCTGTTCTTCTTCCCGAGTCCTTTACCGAGGAGATTCCAGCCCAAGGCCTGTTTGTGCCGGATCCTGCGGCAGCCTTTGCACAGATTCTTCCCCTTTTCACCCCGCAACCCATTGTTCGGGAGGCAGGCATTCATCCGACTGCGGTCATTTCGCCGGTTGCTGTCATCGGCGAGGCTTGTTCTATCGGAGCCCATGTGGTGATCGAGGCGGGAGCTAAGGTTGGAGCCCGCAGCGTCATTGAGGCTCGATGTTTTATCGGACAACAAAGCACATTGGGTGAAAATTGCCACCTTCACCCAAATGTCACAATCCGTGAGCGTTGCACTATCGGCAATCGGGTCATTCTCCATTGCGGAGTCGTGTTGGGAGCCGATGGCTTTGGCTATGAATTCCGCGATGGAAAACAGCAGAAAATCCCACAGACCGGTACCGTCCAAATCGACGACGATGTGGAAATTGGCGCCAACTCCGCAGTCGACCGCGCACGCTTTGGTCGCACATGGATTCAACGCGGCACCAAAATCGATAACCTCGTTCAGATCGGCCACAATGTGACCATTGGCGAGCACTGCATCCTCTGCGCCCAGGTCGGCATCTCCGGCAGCACCCGCATCGGAAATTATGTCACGCTTGCCGGCAAGGTCGGCCTCAGTGGACACATCGAGATCGGCGACCAAGTCATGATTGGGGCCATGTCCGGTCTGGCCAAAAATGTACCCTCAAAAACAATCATGTTCGGCGCACCGGCCCAACCCATCCGCGAATACAAAGAAAACTACGCGCTGCTGAAAAACATCCGTAAGCTCTACAATCGCGTCAAAGCTCTCGAGGCCAAGAATCCAGAGTAGTGCATTCTTCACCGCAGCATTGATGACCACGCTTGAAGTCCTCAACGCGGCGACCTTATACCTCGACAAACAAGCCGTGGAGAGCCCTCGGTTGAATGCCGAGTATCTCCTTGCTCATGTCCTCGGCAAAAAAAAGCGCATCGACCTCTACCTTGAGTTTGAGCGCCCGCTGGGCGAAAAAGAACGCGCCCCCCTGCGCGACTTGGTAAAACGCCGCTCCGAAGGCATCCCGCTCCAGCACCTTCTCGGCACAGCCGAGTTCTGCGGCCACACATTCACCTGTGACGCCCGGGGACTCATCCCCCGCCCCGAAACCGAGCAACTCGTGGAACTCATCCTCAAAAGCTCACCCAACGCTGAATCCCTCCTGGATGTCGGCACCGGCAGCGGAGTGATTGCCATCAGCCTCGCCCTCGCCCTGCCTGCCGCCAAAGTCTCCGCCTGCGACCTCTTTCCCGCCGCCCTCTCGCTTGCACAAGAAAACGTCGCGCGCCACCAACTTAGCGACCGCATCGCGTTTTTCCCATCTGATCTCCTCGCAGCCACTTCAGACACCTTCGCCGTCATCGCCGCCAACCTCCCCTACATTCCGACCCCCGATATTTCCAGCCTCTCCCGCGAGGTCCAAAAAGACCCCCTCACTGCGCTGGATGGCGGCCCCGACGGCCTGGCCCTTGTCGAGCGGCTCACCGCCGAAGCCAAATCCCGCCTCGCTCCCGGCGGACTGCTCGCACTCGAGATCGGTCATGATCAAGCCGAACGCGTCATGGCACTCCTCGCCGCCAACAATTATCGGGACATCGCGGCCCATCGCGATTATCAAGACATTCAACGATTCGTTTTAGCACGACATGGATAAAATTTTGGTTCACGGCGGACGCCGTTTGCGCGGCAACGTCAAAATCAGCGGTTCAAAAAACTCCGCACTCCCGATACTCGCCGCCACTCTCCTCACCAAGGAACCCTGCACGATCTCGCGCGTTCCCGACCTGAGCGACATCCACTACATGCTCACCATCCTGAGCGAGCTCGGATGCGAAGTCGAACGCGCCAGCGGCACCGTCCAGATACGCGCGGAAAAAATCACCACCCAAGCCCCCTACGACATCGTCCGCAAAATGCGCGCCTCCGTTTGCATCCTCGGCCCACTGCTTGGCCGCGAGCACGAGGCCACCGTCTCGCTCCCAGGCGGATGCGTCATCGGCGACCGGCCGATCGATCTCCACCTGCGTGGATTCGAGGCCCTCGGCGCAGCCGTGAAAGTCAGCGGCGGCAATGTGAAGGTTCTCGCTCCCAAGCTCACCGGTGCGACCGTTTCCCTCCGCAGCACATTTGGTTCCACAGTCCTCGGCACAGGAAATGTCATGATGGCCGCCGTGCTGGCGGACGGCACTACCGTCATCGACGGAGCCGCCGAGGAACCCGAAGTCGTCGATCTCGCAAATTTCCTCATCGCCATGGGCGCAAAAATCGAAGGCGCCGGCACACGCACCATCACCATCGAAGGCGTCAAGGAACTCCACGGAGCCGAACACGAAGTCATCCCCGACCGGATCGAAGCCGGCACCTTTCTCGTCGCCGGAGCCATCTCGGGAGATGATGTCACCCTCCACCGCGTGAACCCCGAGCACCTCCAAGCCGTCATCTCTCCTCTGCGCGAGGCAGGTTTTCACATCGAATCCAACGGCAGCAAAATTTCCATCGCACCCGGCACCAAGCGCCGTCCCCTCAAACTCGACACGGTCCCCTACCCCGGCTTCCCCACCGACATGCAGGCCCAGATGTGTGCGCTCCTCGCAAACACAGACGGAATCAGCGTCGTGAGCGAACATGTCTTCCCAAACCGCTTCATGCACATCGCCGAACTCAAACGCATGGGAGCCAATATCGACCTCCAAGGCGCCACAGCCGTCATCACCGGCGTCCCCCAACTCAGCGGCGCCCCCGTCATGGCCAGCGACCTCCGAGCCTCAGCAGCCCTCGTTCTTGCGGGCCTGCAAGCCGACGGCATCACCGAAGTCAACCGAGTCTACCACATCGACCGCGGCTACGAATCCATCGACGAAAAACTCAACGAACTCGGAGCCGAAATCGAACGAGTCAAAGCCTGAACCCAGATAAAACAACAACCGCCGGAAAATTTTTTAAAATCCCGGTTGACACCTGCCCAATCTTCGCCTTTACTCAACGCCCTGCTTTACCTGCAGCCATAGCTCAATTGGATAGAGCATCTGACTACGGATCAGAAGGTTTGAGGTTCGACTCCTCATGGCTGCACCACTCTCCCCAAGAGGCTTGCATTGAATAAATAATTTTCATTTATTTTCGTGTTTGCCATTTAGTTGCCACTCCTCTGGTAGTGGTTCTTTCAGCGCAGGCGCTCGTCATCGGCAGGCTTCAACTCGGCCCGCTGTGCAGACATGAACGACGCCATCACTTTCTCAACAAGCTCCTGACACTCGGGCTCCGACTCAATGGCGTTCAAAAGGAATGCGTGTTGGACGAGGAGTTGCCGCAGATACTTGCGATCCTCGAGATCATATTCGTTTGCGGAATCCCATTCGCCGAGATGCTTGGCGATCGCTTCAGTGATTCATTGCTTCACGATTCCGCCGCGACATCCGCGCGCCCAATTGGCAAGGAGGACGTCGCGAAAAACTGCTAAAAGCCCTCCACGGGTTTCCAGTTCAGGGGTTCATCGCGCGGTCAACTGCCTTGGGCGTGAAGACCGATTCGAAGAGGACATTCAAGAACAGATCATCCTCAAGGCACCGGAGGAATTCGATGAGTGGGAGGAAGTTTAAGCGTCAGGGTTGGGCTGCTTGCGGTAAACCGCTGCTTCGCTCTCAAACATCCTGATGTCGCCCAGCACGGCGATGTTCACGGCGTTCGGATTGGCTTCGACTTTATGAAGCCCCATGCATCGGCGGCCCATGTCGATAGCGACTTTGACCTTTTCGATCTTGCTGAGGGGTTGGTTCTCTTCCACCGTCTCGGCGTGGCTTACGGCCTTCTGGGCGATGCAAAATTCTTTCTCGCGGATCAACCTACCACGCTGGCCCCATATCTGAGTAGAAAGAGGAGCAATTCAGGCCAAGAATCTCCATCATTTAGTCAAATTTGTGCATGCCAAATGTATGGTTCCTCTTTGCTGTTAGCTCTAGATTAAGCTCTGGGTGAATACTGAAAAAAACAGCGTTGGGTTTTGTGCTCGCTTCGCTCATCAAGCCAACTCCCAGTTGATTGGTGTGCAAAAAGCCGGGGAGTTCGGTTTGGGTGTTCTCCTGTTTTATAGGTCGAACCATAAGTCTCAGCTGGTGAGCCGAACCTTATTTTTGCCTAAAATGTGGAGAGTTTTAGTATTCAGAATCGGTGAGCAGCGGGTAATGCCTGCTGCCTGTTAGGCCCATCAAAAAAAACTTAATAGATATCATTGAACATATTATGAAAACAATAATAAGACTTAAAACCTCATGTTCGAGTGATTTATGAATCCAGCCATGCCCCCTTCTTTTCTTCGCATTCACCCGTCCGACAATGTCTCGGTCGCCTTGCGTGATGCCGAGGCTGGTTCCGTTTTCCACGCTGTGACAGTTGCTGAACGAATTCCAGCCGGACATAAGCTTTCACTAACTGCCATCGCTGCCGGAGATGCCGTTATTAAATATGGGTATCCCATAGGAGTTGCTTCGGTTGATATTCCGGCTGGGGTTCATGTCCATGTTCACAATGTCCGAGGAAATCTTCCCGAGAAACTTGATTCGCTTAGTTTCGCCAAAGCAGCCGATCCTCGCAAAGTCTCCGCATCGCGTGAATGCGATACCTTTCTCGGTTATCTCCGCCCTGACGGTCGTGTCGCCACGCGCAACGAAATCTGGATCGTCAATACCGTCGGCTGCGTGAATGTTGCTTCAGAGAGAATCGCTGCCTTGGCCAACGCTGAACTTGCTTTGCCCGGATCTGGAATTGACGGCATCCACGCATTTCCCCATCCGTTCGGCTGTTCGCAGCTCGGAGACGATTTGGGCTACACCAGAAAAGTGCTAGCTGGCTTGGCCAGTCACCCCAACGCCGCTGCTGTTCTGGTATTGGGTCTTGGATGTGAAAATAACCAGATAAAGGAATTCATCGAATTCCTTGGGCCGCAGACTTCGGAACGCATCCACTGGTTCAATGCACAACAAGTCTCCGACGAAATCGAGTCTGGTGTCGAGGCAGTGCGCAAACTCGCCGCCTATGCTCTACAGTTCAAGCGCCAAACTATTCCGGCATCAGAACTCATTCTAGGCATGAAGTGCGGTGGCTCCGATGGATTCTCCGGCATTACTGCCAATCCGCTCGTGGGCCGCATTGCCGACCGGCATACCGCTGCTGGCGGCACTGTACTGCTCACCGAGGTTCCTGAGATGTTTGGTGCAGAACGCATGCTTCTTGAACGCGCAACAAGCGAGAGCGTCTTTAATAGGGTGATTAATCTCGTGAACGATTTCCGTGCCTACTTCAAAAAGCATAACGAGCCCATCGACGAAAATCCGTCCCCTGGAAATAAAGACGGCGGCATTACCACTCTGGCGGACAAGTCGCTTGGTTGCGTGCAAAAGGGAGGGATGGCACCAGTCGAGCAGGTTCTGGCCTATGGGGAGCGTGCAAAGGCCGGCCTTGGTGGATTAGCACTCGTGCAGGGGCCAGGAAATGACGGTGTCTCAGGCACTGCGATGACGGTGGCAGGAGCGCATTTGCTTCTCTTCACCACCGGTCGCGGCAATCCGATGGGTTTTCCCGTGCCCACTGTGAAAATCTCTAGCAACACTGATCTGGCCACTCGCAAACCGCAATGGATCGACTTCAACGCGGGTCCCATTGCCGACGGGACGGGCACCTTCGAGACGCTTACGGATGATTTGTGGAGTCACATTCTTGCCATCGCCTCCGGTGCTGAGTTCACCCTCAACGAAACGCGCGCTCATCGTGAAATCGCCATTTGGAAAGATGGCGTCACCCTCTGAGTTTGATCCACGAGTCCAATGAACGAGCGCATTCTTCAATTCGGTGCCGGCAATTTTCTTCGTGCTTTTGCTGATCTCATCATCGACCAAGCTAATCGGAACCCAGACACTGCTCTTGGCCGTATTGTTGTCGTGCAGTCCACGGGTATGGCGCGTGCCGAGGCTCTCAACCGTGTCGGCGGGCGCTACCATGTCGCACTCCAAGGTTTTCTGGGAGGCAAGGTTGTTGATGAAACAGAAACGGTGTCTTCGATTAGCCGCGCTCTTTATGCCGGCACTCAGTGGTCAGAAGTTCGTCATGTTGCCACCGGTCCCCTGCTGGAGTTTATCATTTCAAATACCACCGAGGCCGGGTTTGCCCTTGATGTGGAGGATACAGAGCGTTGCGACGCTGCACCGCATTCTTTCCCGGCGAAGTTGCTCGACTTGCTTTTAGTTCGTTTCGAGGCAGGTCTTCCGGGCCTCAAAATCGTTCCCTGCGAACTCATCGAGGCCAACAGCCAAAAACTCCTCAAACTCGTCATGTGTCAGGCTGAACTTTGGAAAGTTTCAACTGCTGCCCGCGAGTGGATTTCCTCGTCTTGCGTGTGGATCGACAATCTCGTTGATCGCATCGTTCCAGGCGCACCCGATGATCATATCCTCAAGACAAGCGACCCTCTGCTCCTCAGCGCTGAGCCCTTTGCGCTCTGGGCTGTCCAATCCCAGCACCCCTTCATTACCCATCCAGCAGTCATCCTTACCGAAGACATCCAACCCTATTACCTGAGGAAAGTCCGCATCCTCAATGGGGCACACAGTGCCCTTGTCGCCTACGCGATGAACCTCGGTCTCCAGACCGTCCGTGAGTGTCTTGAACATGAGGAGGTGGGACAATGGCTCCATCGCGTGTTAATGGATGAAATCGTTCCGGTGCTCGCCGATCGCGTCACCGACCCCGAGGGCTTCGCCCGTGTAACCCTCGACCGTTTTCGCAATCCCTTCCTGAAGCATGAGCTTTCTGCGATCGCTTTGAATCACGAGGCGAAAGTCAAAGTGCGTTTGCTGCCAACCGTGGAAGACTATAAAAACAAATTCGGAAAAGCCCCTCCGTTGCTGTCAGCAGCTCTTGGTCTTTAACAGTCCGCTGAGGCTATGAGCCTCAAATAAAGTCTGCATCCACGCAAGTTCTCTGCTTGGGGAGGCGTCAGGATAGAGGACGCCGCGCAGGATCTGCAAATCCGGTAACTTGTTTATCAATGCGGTTTGCGGGAATGCGTCGCCGCAAACTTTGCGGGCGATATTTCAAAGAATCGGCTGAAGGATTTTGAAAAATGGTAAGGGTCGCTGTATCCCACCTCGAACGCTACGGCTTTGACGCTTGCCGCATCAGCGAGCAGGAGGCTTGCGGCGTGGTTGAGCTTTTTCAGTATCAGATACTGAAACGGGCTTTGGTGCCCGAATTTCCGAAAAAGGCGGCACACATAGGCTGGGCTCAGGTGCACTTGGCGCGCGATATCAGCCAAGTCTTTTAGGGTGGTGAAGTTGGCATCGATTGCTTTTTTGCACGCTTGGAAGCTTGATGCCATCTGATTGATGCTGGGGCTTGTGGTAGATGAGGCGCCCTCGGTTTTGAGGATTAGGATGCGAAAATAGGCTAGGCAAATTTCATGCGTTTGGGGCAGTCCTTTAGCCCCCTCAGAGAGCATGGATTCAAAGAGTGTTTGAAATTGATCCGGCTCGGGAGTGTAGAAAACTCGGCCGGGTTGGATTTTCGTTCCGCGCAGCATTTTTCCGATTTCCGTCCCCGAGGCATCCACGAAGTACTTTGTCATTGGATCGTTGGAATCTGTGGTGATGCGGTGCGGCGTGCCTGGGCCATAACAAAAGAGAGTGCCCGGCCGGAGGGTATATTTTTTCCGGTTGAGGAGAATCTCACCGCGACCTGATGAGACGAATTCTATGCCATGTGCTCCGAATTCGCCGCGCTCGAGAATGTAGTCTGGATTGCAGCGCTCGCGTCCGATGCACTCTACCGCCGAGGATCTGGTGACCCGCGAGTGTTGCCGTGGAAAACTGTATTTGGAATGGCTGACCTGATTTGAAAATGAAGCGAGCAACGGCGTAGTCATACAGGCCAAGAATTTCCATTAACTGGTCAATTTTCTCCATTCCAAAAGCATCGTTCCTCGAAGATTTTCATTTATCTGTGGTTTCGATGTTCACCCTCTGAAATTCGCCGATCTCACCTTTATTCGCTTCATGCACTCCAAACTATGAAATACCGCAAACTCGGAAAAACCGGCCTTGATGTCTCAATCCTTGCTTTCGGCGGGTCATCCCTTGGGGGACTCTTCCGTGATGTCGAGGAATCCACCGCCATTCGCACGGTGCATGTGGCGCTCGATGCCGGCATCAATTTGATCGACACGGCTCCATTCTATGGCCTCACAAAAGCCGAGACGGTTCTTGGCAAGGCGCTTCAGGGCATTCCCCGGGACAAGTATCTTCTCGCGACCAAGGTTGCCCGCTACGGATACAATGAAAAAGACTTCGACTTCTCACCTGAACGAGTGACCCGCAGCATCGACGAGAGCCTCCAAAGAATTGGCGTGGATCATATCGATTTTATCCAGGTCCATGACATGGAATTTGGAAACATGGATTACATCGTGGGCGAAACGATTCCTGCTCTGAAGAAGGTGCAGAAGAGCGGCAAAGTCCGGTATGTGGGCATCTCGTCCCTGCCCCTGCATCTTCAGAAATATGTGATGGATCGCACCGAGGTGGATCAGATCCAATCCTATTGTCACTATTGCCTGAATGATACGACGCTCGCCGATTTTCTGCCGTATCTCCAAGAGCGCGGTGTGGCTATTTTCAACTCCGCCCCGCTGGCGATGCGCCTACTGAGCGATGAAGGCCCTCCTTCTTGGCATCCTGCCACTCAACCGCTGCGAGAGAAATGCACCGAGGCGGCCGCCTTCTGCCGGGAACGCGGCACGAGTCTTGGCAAGCTGGCCTTGCAATTCTCGGTGGCCAACCCCGACATTCCCACCCATATCGTTGGAACGGCGAATCCCGACAGGATTCTTCAAAACATCCGCGAGATCGAGGAACCCATCGACACGGAAATCCTCGCCGGAGTCCAAAAAATTCTGGAACCCGTTCGCAACATGACCTGGCCGTCCGGCCGCCCAGAGAACAACCCCAATGCTTAAAAAAGGAATACTCAATCCCTCGCTGAACCATCTGCTCAGCCGGGTCCGCCACACCAACATGCTTGTCATTGCCGACCGGGGTTTCCCGTTTTGGCCCATGATCGAAACAATCGACATCTCGCTGGTTGATGGCGTGCCCACTGTTCTGCAAGTGCTTGCGGCCGTTAGCGACCACGCCGTTTTCGGCAAGGCCTATATGGCCCAGGAATTCTTGGAAAACAACACCCCGGAGACAGTGTCTGCGTTCGGCAAGGCCTTCGAGGGCGTCACTCTCAAACACGAGCCGCATGAGGCCGTTTTCAAAAAACGCATCTCAGGTGCTATTGGAATCGTTCGCACCGGCGATACCACTCAATACAGCAACATCGTTCTGGTCTCCGCATGAAGACAATCACCCTCATCGAACCGGGCAAACTGGAACTCTCGAACTTACCTTTTCCTCAACCTCCCGGTCCCGGCGAGGCGCTCGTGCGAGTTCGCCGCATCGGTGTTTGCGGAACAGACATCCACGCCTACGCGGGGCGGCAGCCATTTTTTACTTATCCCAGAATCCTCGGGCATGAACTCGGTGTGGAGGTTCTCGAAATGGGCGAGGGGGTTGAACGAATCAAACCCGGCGACAAGTGCTCGGTGGAGCCCTACCTGAATTGCGGAAAATGTATCGCCTGCCGTCGGGGCAAGCCGAATTGCTGCGCCGACATCAAGGTACTCGGAGTGCACGGCGACGGCGGCATGCGTGAACAATTTGTGGTGCGAGCTGACAAGCTTCATAACTCGGAGAAGCTTGATTTCGATCAACTCGCCTTGGTTGAACCTCTCGCGATCGGCTGCCATGCGGTGGATCGCGCCTCGCTGGAGCGCGGTGAGTTTGCGCTTGTGATCGGAGCCGGCCCGATTGGGCTGGCTACCACTCAATTTGCTCTGGAGGCCGGTGCGAGGGTCATTGTTCTGGATGTCAACGAGGCTCGCCTGGCTTTCTGCCGGAAAGTGCTGGGGGTTGAGTTTACCATCGACGCCACAAAGCAAAATACAATCGACGCGCTTCTCGTTATCACTAAAGGCGACCTGCCAACGGCCATTTTCGACGCCACGGGAAATCCGAAATCCATGGCTGACTCCTTCCAGTACCCTGCCCCTGGTGGGCGCATGGTTTTTGTGGGCCTCTTCCAAGGGGATGTCACTTTTAACGACCCGCTTTTCCACAAGCGTGAAATGACGCTCATGGGAAGCCGCAATGCCCGCCCGCAGGATTTTTCGAGGATCATTGACCTCATCGCCATGGGACGTATCGACACGAAACCTTGGATCACCCACCGCGCCCCGTTCGAGCGAGCCGTGGAGGATTTGCTTTCTTGGACAAAGCCGGAAACTGGCGTCATCAAGGCCATCATCGAACTTTAATGCCCATTAATGATCATCGATACCCACCACCATTTCTGGAAATACAACCTCGAAGAGTTCGGGTGGATTCCCGAGGACTGGAAAAACATCCAGCGCGACTTTTTGCCTTCCGATCTTGAAGAAGAAATACGCACCGTCGGGGTGGATGGTGTTATTTCTGTGCAGGCCCGCCAGTCGCTCGAGGAAACGCGCTGGCTTCTCGAACTCGCCGAAAAACACGCTTTCATTCATGGCGTGGTGGGCTGGGTTCCATTGGCGTCTCCCAGCTTGAAGGATGAATTAGACCTCCTTGCCGGAAACAAAAAACTCCGAGGTGTCCGCCATGTTGTCCAAGGAGAGAGCGACCCCGAATTCCTGCTCCGTCCCGCTTTTGAAGCGGGCATCCGAACCTTGCGTGAATACGGGCTTACCTACGACATCTTAGTTTTTGAGCACCAGCTTGAGCAGGCAATCCAGTTCGTGGACAGACATCCAGAGCAATTTTTCATTGTGGATCACATCGCCAAGCCGAAGATCGCTCAAGGTTTACTCGAGCCATGGAGCACATTGCTCCGCGAACTCGGCCAAAGGGAGAATGTCGCCTGCAAGCTCTCCGGAATGGTCACGGAAGCCGATCCAAAAAACTGGACGCCAGAGACCCTGGCACCGCATTTCGAAGTCGCCTTGGACGCCTTCGGTCCAAAGCGACTTCTCTACGGAACCGACTGGCCAGTGTGTCTCGCCGGAGTCTCCTACAAAAACTGGCTTGTCACCGTGCGCTCCGCTCTCAAGGACCTCTCGGAATCCGAACAATCCGCGATTTTCGCTGGCAACGCGAAAAAGTTTTACTCTTTGTGATCGGCCTCCAATAGCCCGGTCAGCCTTCTGCTAATTGGCCTTTAGAGAAACGCTCTCCAGCTCGGGATGAATGTCCGCTTGGTTTGGAGGCGAGAGTTTTTCATGGTTGGCTGAGAAGCCTCCCGTGAACTGGATTTCGCAGTCTTCCAAACTCAAATCTTCGACGCAGTGGTTGGGAATCCCGGTTACAAGCAGACCTGAGAAGGCGTCGGCTGGCATCGTGATACCCGTAGCCGGAATGAGGATTTCCTTGGGAGGCACAAACACATTGTTACGGATGCCTGAGAGATGGACTCTGCGGATGGCTCCAAGGCCCTTGGGGGAGTCACCCGGTGCGTAGGTGCGCCCGCGATGTCCAAGGCGAATGAAGATCGGTCCGATGCTGCGTTCGATCTCAATATTGCGAATTTCGATATCCTCAAAAACGCCTCCATCGCTGCTGAGGAGTTTGATGGCGCCAGTGGCGGCATATAGGACTCAGAAGTCGCAAACGCGAACCCAGCGGGTATCACCGTAGGACTCTGTTCCCAATTTCAGCGCTCCGCATTCCGTTCCCAAAACGCAGTCGTGCACCGCAATGTCATCGCACGGTTCGCGGTGTGTTGCCTTCAGGCAGATCGTCATCCGAGAAAATCTTGCAATGCCTAAAGGTAATTCGGCGGCTGCTGTCGATATGGATGGTGATTTTTTCAATTGTGGCATCCTCACGGTTGGGGAGTTGGATGGTCCAGGCGGCAGGATTCCTGAAAGCAAGGCCACATAGTTCAAATTTCGAGCAGTTGACGAGCCGCACCAGAAAAGGCCGCAGAAAACCACCAGCACAGGGAGCAATCATCGCCGCCGAAACCACCCCCCCTGCTTTTGATTGCACTCCTAACAAACCGAAATTTATGGATTTATGGTATGTGAATTTCATGGGAGACGCGATCAGCGCAGATTGTCTGGCAATACAGATCCCGCCTGAACAGGTCGAGGATCATTTTATCTTTGATTGGGCAAAACATTCCTTTTTAGCGCCTAAAGTAAATGACCTTGATTTATTGAGCATCCACGCTTGTTTGGATCGTGACGTAAACTCCCCACTTCCGTTTCATGGAAAAAACATGGAGGGAGATGCTGAACAAGCCCTTTTTGATGCCGACGGGCAGATGCAGGTGAGCACCTTCGACAAACTCAACACCGACTGGGACGACTTGCAGAGCCAAGACGAGTTTGCGGAGTTCTGGGTGAATTCCTTCCGCCCATGGATGAAAATGCGGACGCGATGGTCTCGGTCGCCGAATGGCGGGGAAATCCCGAGGAGTTTCCTACCACAAACGTCATTGGCGACGAACAACTTACTGAGGACGAGTTCAAGTCACGGCGCGAGGCACCGTTCCAAAACATCGATCAGAACAAAAACCAGGCGCTGACCATCGAGGAAATGGGTGGCTGGTCGCTGCGAACGCTCAATGAGCGGCCATGTTGTCACTTGCCAGTTTGAGAAGATGACGCATCCCTGATTTTTTGGACTTCTGAATGTCCTCGTCGAAGACTAGGAGGTTCGGTAGCGAGGTGGCGAAGTAGTCGATGCGGGCTGGATTCTCCAGTTCCGCCCTAGCGTGGGCTGACATCGCTTCGAGGATCGAATGGGCCTCTGTTTCACGGCCGAGTTCGCGCAGAGCGAGCGCCTTGAAAACGCTCAACTCGGAAAATGCAGTCACCTCCATGCCCTGAAAATCCCCCGCCTCAGCGGCAGCGGCTTCAAATTTTGCGACCGCCTCCCGCTCGCGCCCGAGCATCTGGAGGGCCTTGCCTTGCCAGAAGGTGACATCTGCCTTGGCTTGAAGAGGATGGTATTTTTCTCCCAGGCGGTCGGGGGTTGTCATGGCGAGATTGAAATGCTCGAGGGCACATTCAGCCCTGCCAGTGGTCAACGCGGCTTGCCCGAGCAGGAGGCGTGCGGTGGTATATTGGCGGAGCACCCTGCCTTCGCCCCCCTCCCAGGGGTGGAAGCTACGGGCGGTCAAAAGATCGAGCGCCTTCCGCGGTTGACCGGTTTGATTGTAAAGGGTGGCCAGCTCCACCGTGGCATCGTCGCGTTCAAGCACGAGCGCGAGGCGGCTTTCCAAAAAGGCTAGGCGGTCATGCGCGCTGTCGCAGAGCTTCTCTCGGAGTTGGACGAATTCCAAAACCAACCGCGAGTCCAGGGGATCGCAGGCGAGGGCTTTTTCGTAGCCGGCGCGGGCGGCAATCGCATCGCGGCGCGCGTTCCAGGAGGCAATGCCAAGGTTGCGGTGGGCCGTGGCAAATGTCCCGTCTGCGGCGCAGGCTTTTTCCCATGCGACGATGGCTTCAGAATGGCGTTTTTTATCGTAGAGGAAATTCCCGAGTCCGTAGGCGGCGTTGCGATCGGGGCCTGGCTGGGCGAGCGCCCATTGCAGGGTGGCGGCTTCGTGAAACCGCGAGGGGAAAAAGTAATCCGGCACAAAATCCCGAGCGGTGCGGAGCGATTCCCGGGATTTCTTCGTTTCCCCGATAAGTTCTTGAATCCACGCCAGCGCATAGTGTGTCGAGACGGATCGCTCAAGAGGGTTCGGAACAGCCACCGCCACGACCTCGTTGGCATGATGGCTTTCAAGGATCGAAGCGGCCTCGGGAAAGCATCCGCAGTCCGCATAATCAAAGACAACATCCAAAGCCGTCTGCGCATCGTTGCGGCTGAGCGGAGAGAGGCAAGCCGCACGGGTTTGATGAAGCGCCAACTCGGCCAGCGCCCAGTGGTCAAGCCGATCGATCGCAAGCAACGCATTGAGGGTGTGCACGGCTTCGGCGGGGCGACCGAGCCGACGAAGGCAAATGGCTTTCACCACCTGTGCTTTGTTGTTCGTGGCGTTGGTTTCAAGAGATTCCTCCACATTCCGCAGGGCTGTTCGGGCATCTCCATTTTTGAGATCGAGGCAGGCTAGTTCGTATGATGCTGCCGCACGCCAAGCGAAGTTCCACGTGGCTTTGGCGAAGAGCGGATAAGCTGCCCGATTATTGCCCTGGAAGCGGCGGACCAGCCCGAGGAAATAATGGGCCTCACCGGTTTCGGGATTCGGATGGCGGAATGTCAGGCGCGAGATAGCCGTTTCGAAATGCCGCGCCGCCTCGTCGAATGCGCCCCGCAAGAGTTTGAGGCGCCCGAGGGCGATGCTGCAACGCGAGTCCTTGGGATCGCGCCGCAAGCCGGCCTCCCAATAAATTTCGGGATCGCGCGTGGGATGTCGGTATTGGTCGAGATGCTCGCCGGTGAAATACAACTCGTCCGCCGAGGCGATCTCACCGGGCGCCGGGGGTTCCGTGGCAAGTTCGCGGGTGCGCCGGACGTTGGCAGGGCCTGAGGGCCGATAGCCGATAACCGCTTCTCCAGCGGAATTGAAAACCCACATGCACAGCGAAGTCTCGGATTCCCCTGTGAAGCGCAAGCCCTCGCGTTGCCATGGAGCATCTGGCGAGACGTTGACGGTTTCTTCCAAGACCATGCGGTCGCCATCTTTCAAGACAACGCGCACCCCCTGCATCGGGTGCGATACGGCGAGTCCGAGATCGATCGAACGGTCGTCGCGCACCAGAAACCGAACGGCTGCGAGCGTGTTGGCCTGCTGAACCGGGCCAAGCTTCTGGTAGGGCCACCAAAACTGCGAAAAGGTCTTCGTCTCGTAAGGCGCGAGGTAACTGAAATCCGGTTGGTTGTCGGTGAACACCCCCGCCATCAACTCGACATACGGGCCACCGCTGTCGGTGAGTTCGCGATCCCATGCCCAGCCAAATTCATGGTTACCCCAAGTCCATTGCTTTTTGCCGGGACTGATGTGCTTGTTGGCGACATGAAGGAAGCCTCCCTGTGCATCATGGTCGTAGCCTCCGAAGAAATCCTCCTGCGTCTCGCAGACCATGTAACTCGTCGGAACCGGGATGTTTTTATACCAAGCCAGATCGTTCGCGCCCGGACGGGCTGCGTAATCCACGCCGTAGTAGGGATTCTCCGCGATCGGGAATGATGACATCGCGCGCACGGCGTGGTCGGCGACATAGTGGACATCTGCCGGGAAGAAACTCTGGTAGTTGTCGTGAACCCGCGCGGCCACATTCGCCCACCATAGGAAGGTCTGGGTGAACGGGGTGCGGTTGTAAAGGCGCCCACGCAACTCCACGAGTGCGCTCCCCGGGCGGAGCCGGATGCCATGCATGCCCTTGAGGCGGTTCATCGGATCGTGCTCGGACTGCCACACGGTATAGGCTCCACCACCCTCGTCCTCAATGGTGACATCCGCAGGCAGGAAGGTGCCGGGACGGTGGTGCTGCGGCCAGTTGAACTCCACACCTCCGGAAATCCACGGTCCCGCCAGACCAACCAGCGCAGGCTTGATCACATCCTGACGATAGAAAAAATCGTAGTCACAGTTTGCCTTGTCCTGTCCCAAGAAAATCCGGCCACCGATTTCCGGAAGCATCACCAGCCGGACGAATTCGTTCTCGAGCCGCGCCGCCCCGTATTCCACCGGCTTCGGTGCCTCGTCTTGATACACCTTGTCGATGAAGGGCACGGGATACACCTTGCCGCTGGAGCCTTGATACACGCGCTTTTCAAAGAAAACCGGGTTTCTTTCCGGCTTGCCGAGGCCATAGGTCGGGATGGTGAGTTTTTCGAGACGGGCAGTGACGGGATTCATTGGTTTTTAGGGGTTGAGAAGGACATCCAGGTTCCAGTGGCGTGTTTCACGGGGCTGGAGAAGAGGTGGAGATTTTTCGTTGGCGAGGTTGTCGATGGGCAGGGTCGCCGGTTCGATGCCGAGGTTGAAATAAGGCTCGGAGTCGCAACCCGACCATCCGCCGTTGTTCACCCAGAGGCCAAGGTAGGGAATGTCGGAGGGATTCCATTCCAAGCCGAGCGCCGCGCCGTTTCCCTTGGAAACCCGCACGCGGGCCACCGCTCCCTTTTCGGAAAAAAGTTTGGCTGCCCAGCGCTCCGATCGCGGAGGGAGTTCGTTCCAAGCAACCTTGCGGCCTTGCAAGCCAGCTGCCGCGCCGGAGGCGTAGAGCACTTGGAAATCAGCCCCGGCCACCAATGACAAATCGGCCTCCAAGGGCACGAGCGGGTGCGCGCACCACAACCAGGGAAACGCAAAATCGGCGAGGCTTTCGAGAGTGTAGTGCAGGCGGATTCTCGCGCCAACCAGCTCCAAGCGGCGCCGGAATAAAAACGGCTGACTCCGGCCCTCAACCTCCATCTCCACATGCCCTGCCCCGCTCGAAACCACCCGCCATGGCATTTGAACCAGATCGCCGTGGTCGGCAACCATGGCATCGCCACCCGGCGTGGGAATCCGGCAGGGATCGACTGACGGAAAAATCTCGTCCCAGCCTCCGAAGTCCAAGCTGCCTACATAGCTTTCCCCATAGACCGGATGGCGAATCGGAAGCCAAGGGTTGGTCCAAAGCCACTCCTGCCCGCTCGACTTATCGACGAGGCTGGAGATTTTGCCTCCCACGGACGGGAGGAGCTCAAGGGATAGGAATTTGTTGGAGAGTCGAACAAGGGCCATGACTTATACCAGATGCTAACTCCACACTGAATTTGATGGCCATGGAGGAAATTCTGAAATACCTGTCGGATTTTATGAAAAGAAAACTTGAGGGATTTCCCCACCAGAAGCTCACGCGAGTGCCATTGGAAATCCTCAAAAAGTGTCGCTCTACGGCGCTACTTCGTGATCTTTTTATTACCGACATCGGTTTTTTTCCAACCAGCACCGGACACTGGGTGAATCGGCCGGAGGGCTGTGATGCTATTATTATGATTTTCTGCCTGGCGGGAAGCGGCTGGGTTTCTATCTCTGGAAAGCGAAAAATTCCCCTGCGGCAAGGTGGGCTGGTTTTCATTCCCGCTGGCAGCCCTCACCGCTACGGCGCTTCCGAGGAGTCGCCCTGGCACATCCGGTGGGTCCATTTCAGTGGGCGGAAGAGCGCGGATTATGTGGCACGCCTGGGCGGGGAACTTTTCGGCGAGGTTTTGCCCGGAGAGTCCGAGCGCATCGAGACCGCCTTTGAACAAGTGCAAGAGGTCCTTCGAGAGGGATACACCGACTCAGGCCTGCTTTTGCTCTCGGCGAACTTGTCGCGACTCCTTGCGCTGGCGATCCAGTCCAAGCAGGCCCATGGCCACAAGTCCCGGCTCACCGGCCAGCGCATCCTCCAATCGATGGAGTGGATTCGCAAACGGCTTGCCGAGCCGCTCACCCTGCCGGAGATCGCCCGTAAGTCAGGGCTCTCGGTGCCCCATTTTTGTGCGTTGTTCAAAAAACAAACCGGCTTGAGCCCGATGCGCTACCTGATGCACCACCGAATGACCCGCGCCTGCGCCTTGCTGGATTCCACGGATAAGCCGGTTGCAGAAATCTCGCAAGAAGTGGGTTTTCGGGATGCGTTCCATTTTACCAAAACCTTTCATGCCTGCGTGGGAGTCGCACCCCGCGACTACCGCGCGGACAGCATAGCCCGCCATGGCGAGGGGCTGCGTGTCAGCGATCACGGCAATTTCTCCAACTGACGGTTGCCCGGGATTGCCTTCCTCCCACAGGCTGAGGAACGCTTACTTCGGAGAGGCGGCATGCCGCTGGATGAAGTTCAGAATCGGAGTCGGGTTCTCGAGCCCGCAGATTTCGTGCCCCACCCCTTTTTTTCAGAATGACTTCAACCGGTCCTCCCATCGCCTCATACCGGCTTTTGAGAATGGCTGAATTTTCCTCGTAGGGAACGGCCGTGTCGGTGTCCCCGCACACATGCAGCAGAGGCACTTTGGCATGTGCCAGCGGTTCGAGGATGTCGATCGGATTGCCGTTGTAAGCCAATCCCTCGGCATCTGACTTGAATCCATAAGCTCCAAGAAGAGTTGCCACTGTTTGGCGTCTCCCTGGGCTTGTGAGCCACTTGCCGGAACCCGTTTACCGGCTGGCCAGCTCTTGGTATTGCAAACTCCGTTGTCAATGTAGATGCAGGCGACCTTGTCCGGATTGGCGGATGCCCAGCGATAGACGGCCAAGGTCTCCCGGCTGATTCCAGACAGCGCGGGCTTTTTGGAAAATCCGTACCTGCTGGTGAGAGCGTCGTAAATTTGAGTCATCCGTCTCCGGCGGCCTATCGGCCCGCCCAGATTTTTCCGGAGCATCGGCAACCCAGAGGCGGTTCGAACACGTGGTGTAAAGGCGGCGGGAATCACTTGCCTTGAATTCCCGCACGAGTTGCTGCTGGAAGAGATAAGTCCCCTCGAGCTCGTTCGCGAGTGAGAAAAGAACCAGAGAGGGATGGTTTCCGTAGTCATCGAAAATCCGAGCCGCCTCCGCTCTTAACCAATCCATTCGTGATTCGTCGCCGGGCGCTCCCAAACCGCCCACCCAAAGAGGAAGCTCCGCTTGAAGATAGATCCCCTCCCGGTCGGCTGCGGCAAAACAGGCTTCCGGAGGACAATAAGAATGAAATCGGAGGTGATTGAGCCCCCATTGTTTCAGGATTCTGAAAACACGCTCCCATTGATCTACGTCCATGGGCGGATGGCCGCTGAGCGGAAAGGAGGCGCCGTCGTGTTCGCCGCGAAGAAAGAGGGGCACCCCGTTCAGCTGCAGCGATGGACCGACGGCTGCGATCTGGCGGAAGCCAAAGACCACCTCTCTCGAATGGGTCCAACCCGAATCGGTCTCCAAAACGAGTTCAAGGCGGCACAGATTGGCGGCAAACTCACTCCAAAGTGGCAGATTGGAACTGCAAAACTTCAACCCAACCGTCGTTCCTGCCGCCTGCCATGCAACGGGAGCGGAGATTTCCGCGGATAAATCCAGCCCAGTGAGTTTTCCAATCAGTCTGCCACTTCCCGCTTTTCCGCTCACATTGCCGAGGCAAACATGCGCTCCGGCCTTTGCTGGATCGAGTTCCACACGGATACTTTGAATCCAGACACGCGGCGTGGCACGAAGCTCGATACGGCCCGCGATGCCATTCCAAATCGTCTGGGTCTCCTCAATGTAGGCATGGGTGCGTCCAAGATTGTGAAGCGGCCGGTTGTCAACGCAGATGACAATCTCGTGGGAGCCCGGTGACAGGACGCCAAGCTCAAAAACGTGCGCGGTGCTGAGAGAGTCGCAGCTTCCAATCCAGTGGCCATCGATCCAGACTTGGCTTTTCCAGATCACTCGCTCCAGCTCCAACTCGACCCGGTGGTCCATCCATGCGCAGCCCACCTCGAACACACGCCGGAACCAAGCCTGTCCCAGAAAAGCGTGCTTGCGCGTGAGGGAGACCAAATGGGTCGATGGACCCGGCATCCCAAGACCTGCCTGATCGGTCGTGGCTGGCAGGAAAATCCGGTGCTCAAATGGCCCGGCCAAGGGAGCCCGGTCCGCGCTCACGGCCCCGTTGTCAGTGTCCAACTGGGCCTGCCACATTCCCGCCAATGATTGAACCCATGCGGGCCCTCCTGATCCTACGGCTTTTGAAGTGGCATCCATGATTACTCCAGTCTACGGGACGACTACGGGACGAAATTTTACATTTTCCGACCCCCTCACAAATGAGCTTGCGCACTCGGGTGCGGGTTGGGCTCTGATGCGACGCCACGACTTCGAGTCTGGGGAAGCCAAACGGGTGGCGAGCGTTCCCGAAATTGAGGAAAATGATTGGCATAGGATGCAACTTTGGGAGTTCACCATTCAGAACGGAAGATGCTGGAATGTGTTTTCACATTCCTTTTTGTGCCATCGAAATCCAGTGCACCTGCTTGCTTCTGGATGGCGCGTGACGGAGCCCAGATCCTCGATAGGGAGGCAATCCAGAGCCTGAGAAGTGCCCCGCTGAAACCGGGAAGCAAGATGAGGCGCAAGATTATCTATACAAAATAGCTGGACTAATGCGAGCGTGGTTCAGTTTGTATCCTGGTATGCGTCAAGTATTAATCACTCAAGGATGTCGTACCGAACTTTGTCTGCAGAGGTGCTACGAGTCGGATGACCTTTATGGGACGCTGGAGGTTGTTCTGGGGGAAGGGAATTTTTTTGTTTTTTTAAAAGGAATGAAGACTTGAAGCACTGTCGCAAGGTTCCTCAGCAATCTTCTTGCTTCATGTTTTAGCTGATTTCGGTGAAACCATAGCGCTGATGTCGCGTGCTCGTATGAAAATTGTTTTTTTGCTACTGATGCTTTGCCTGCGCTCTTTGCATGCGGATGAGGTGATCCGCGAGGCGCAGGGGAAACTCGCCACGCTCGGATACTACAAATCCCGCGTGGATGGCTCTCCAGGTAGCATGACCAGCGCGGCGATCCGAAGGTTCCAGCTTGCAAAGAAGCTCAAGGTCACGGGCTCACTCAACCAACAGACGCTGGATGCGCTTGGCGTACAGGCTCCCCCCCCTGCTCCGGAATACTCAAAAATCAACGCGCTTTTCGATGGTGGCCCGCTCTCGGGCAAGGACTCCGCCGCCCAAGTTGAGGCGATCCGCCAGGCCCAGCGCGTGTTGGCGGAATCGGGCTTCTACGCCGGACCGCACACCGGCCTCCCGAGCGCCACGCTCACAAATGCGATCAAAGACTGGCAGATCGCGAATGGTTACTCCCAAACCGGGAAACTCGACGCAGCCACCCTTGCAGGGCTGGGGTTCATCAGCCATTGATTCCATGTCGAAGCACGATCGTATCACAAACTTTGTCGAGTCCCTTGAGGCCTCGCGCGGCGGCGTTTTCCATCCCTGCTATGCCGGGTATTTCGAGTGTTTCAACCGGGGCGACTACTACGAAGCACACGATGTCCTCGAGCACCTCTGGCTGGAATGCCGGGACGAAAACCACCTTTTTTTTAAAGGCCTCATCCAAATCGCCGGCGCCTTTGTCCATTTGAAAAAACAACACGCCCGACCAGACCACCCGACCGATGGGCGAAGACTCCATCCAGCTGCGAGGCTCTTTGCTCTGGGAGTCAAAAATATTTCGCCCTTCGGACCGGCTCACATGGGCCTTCACATCGTAGCCGTGAGCGAGCTCTGCTCGGTTTGGAGAGAAAAAATTGTGGCTTCGGAATTCCGCATCAACCCTTGGCATCCGGGCGCAGGTCCTCGCTTGGAGCTTCAAAAAAGGGAGGCGTGAGCTTGACGGCGGCACGCTTTGGCGTTTCATAAAGTCGAAATTCCATGACGAAACCAACTCTCCACTTTTTACTGACCGCCGTCGCGGCGACTGCAATCCTCGGCCTCACAGGATGCGAAACAATCAAAACTGCCTCCCACTCGCACGCCTTCAAGTTCGACCCGCCGAACAAAACTCCAAAGAATCCCGCTGCTGTGAAGGTAAAAATCAGCACCGGCGCCCAGCGTCTCTATGTGGTCGAAGGAAACGAGGTCCTCATCGCCACACCTGTGACAGTCGGCAAAGCGGCAAGCCCAACGCCGCAGGGTGATTTCAAAATCTACTCGAAGCAAGCCCACCGCCGTCGCGTGAGCCAACCGGATGCGGGATATCCCATGACCTATTGGATGGAATTCAAGCCAGCCTACGGCATCCACTGGGGATTCATGAAGCCTTCACCTGCGACCCTCGGCTGCGTGCGTATGCCGCTCATCGCCGCCAAAGAAGTCTTCGCAATCGTTCCAAAGGGCGCGCCATTGAATATCGCCAAGAGCCAACCGTGGGATGAGTCGATCGGCAAATCCCTGCCCGTTCTCGACGATGGACCGCTCCCGAACCCACCGAAATCCTACCTTCACAGCCCGCAGGTCTTCAGCGACGCGGCCAAGGGCAAGATGTGGAATTTCTAAAGAACGAGTTCCTGTAGCAGCGCCTTGTTGAGCCGGATGCCGGTGAGAAAATTTTCCACCGGGAAGTTTTCGTTCGGCGAATGAGCACGGCAATCGGGCGAGGCCAGCGCCAGCAAGAGTGCGGGATGGCCGAGGATTTTTTGAAAATCCGCGAGAATGGGAATCGACCCGCCTTCGCGCGCAAGGGCTGGTTTTTTGCCGAAGACCGCTTCCAAAGCGCGACATGCGGCAACGCCCTGCACACCTTTAGGATCGAGAAAAAACGGCTCGCCGCCGTGTCCATCGATGATCTCAAGCCTCACGCCAGACGGCTTGTGCTTCTCGAAATGACGCCGCGCCTGTTCCAGCACGGTCTCGGGAGTTTGATTCGCCACGAGGCGGAATGTGACCTTGAAGAAAGCCTTGGCGGGAAGCACGGTTTTGCTCCCCTCGCCTTGGTAGCCGCTGCCGATGCCGTTGATTTCCGCCGTGGGACGAGCCCCGATGCGTTCGACCGAGGAATAGCCTGCCTCGCCCCAGAGTTCGCTGACGCCCGCCTGCTCGGCGATGGCGTGGTCGCTCACAGGTGACTCGGCTGCGGCCTCTCGCTCCCAGGGCTGCATGGGCTGGACATCATCATAAAACCCTTCGATCGCCACGCGGCCCTGCGAGTCATGCAAGCTCGCAATGAGCCGTGCTGCCGCTGTCGCGGGATTCGCCACCGCGCCGCCGTAGATGCCGGAGTGCAGGTCATGTGAGGGACCGAACACCCTGACCTCCATCGCCGCAATGCCGCGCAAGGCGTAGCTCAGCGTGGGGTAGCCAGCGGCTGCCATGCCAGTATCCGAGATGGCGATGGCGTCGCAGGCTAATTCGGCGCGATGTTTTTCCAAAAAGTCGGCCAGATGGCCACTCCCAACCTCCTCCTCGCCCTCGATCAAAAAAATCACATTCACTGGCAGCGGCCCCTCCGCCAGCGCCTCGCCAACTCCAAGAATGTGCGCGAGGATTTGCCCCTTGTTGTCAGAGGCGCCGCGTCCATAGATTTTGCCGTCGCGAATCTCGGGATCAAAAGGCGGCGATGTCCAGATCTCGAGCGGCTCGGGCGGCTGGACATCGTAGTGTCCATAAATGAGGACGGTTTTCTTCGAAGGATCGCGCGGCGTTCTTCCCAGCACGATGGGATTTCCCGGCGTGGGTTCCTTGCCAGCCTCCAAACCGATCCGCTGAAGCTTCGCGACAAGCCAGTCTGCACACCGCTCCATATCGGCGGAGTGGACAGATTGGGCTGAAACACTGGGAATTCGGACAAATTCCAGCAACTCGGCAACGCGGGGATCATTCATAGAAAAACTATATATTGTGGTTAATCAGAGCCGACCGCACAGGATGTGGTATTTTTTCCTTGCGCAGCCAAGCAGCATTTTTAGGCTGATCGTACTTCTAACCGGTATCCCATGTATCTGCAATCTCTGGAAATCATCGGCTTCAAATCCTTCGCCGCAAAAACCGTCCTCAACTTCCACCGGGGCGTCACAGCCGTCGTTGGTCCGAATGGTTGCGGCAAGTCGAATGTTCTCGACGCCATTCGCTGGGTGCTCGGCGAGCAGTCGGCAAAAGCCCTGCGCGGCGGCGAGATGTCGGATGTCATTTTCAGTGGCACGGACAGCCGTCCAGCACTCGGTATGGCCGAAGTCTCGATGACCTTCGCGGAGTGCGAAAAGGAGCTCGGCACCGAGTGGAATGAAGTCCGCATAACCCGCCGCGTTTATCGGGACGGCAAGAGCGAGTATTTCATCAATAAAACCGCGTGCCGCCTGCGCGACATCCACCAACTCTTCATGGATACCGGCGTGGGACGCAGCGCCTACTCGATCATGGAGCAAGGCAAGATCGACCAGATTTTGAGCAACCGCCCGGAAGATCGCCGCGCGATCTTCGAGGAGGCCGCCGGCATCACCAAGTTCAAGGCCCAGAAAAAAGAAGCCCTCCGCAAACTGGAATACACCGAGTCGAACCTCGTGCGCGTCCAGGACATCATCAAGGAGGTCAAGCGCCAGATCGGCTCCCTGCAACGCCAAGCCGCCAAGGCCCGCCGCTACCAATCGATCATCTCCGACCTCCGGATTTTCGACACCCACATCTCGCATAAAAACTACCGCCAACTTTCTGACGAGCTGGAGACGCTGAAAAACCAGCTGAACCAAGGCGAAGAGGCCCGCCAAATCCATGAGGTGGAAATCGCCCAACAGGAGTCCGAACTCTCGGGCTTCCGGCAGCGCCTGCAAGAACTCGAAGCCGAAGCCGGAACGATCCGTGACGGCATGCAGACCCTGAGGAACCGCATTTTCTCCGCTGAGAACCGCATCGGCACAAACCACGAACGCAGCTCGGAAGCCGCCGCACTCATCGACCGCCACCGGCTCGATATCAGCCAAGCCGAAGAAAAAATCCGCACCCAACAGGAGCAGATCGAGCAGACAGACAACCTGCTGGAGCAAATGATCGAGAGCCTCCGCACCCACCAGGAGACGCTGGATGAGCACACCGCCCGCCTCAGCTCCGTGCGCGAGGAGCGCATCGCCGCCGAACGCGAACTCACCAGCCAAGGCGCAGAACTTTCACACGCCGAGGCACGCCTGAACTCGCTCCGGGGCGAAATTTCCGCAGCCACAGGTCGCCGGGAATCGGGCGAGACGCGTCTTCATTTGCTGCAAAATGAAATCGAAACCGCCTCGCGCTCCGCTGCTGAGATTTCCGCAAACCTGGAAGATCTGAAACGCCGCTCCGATGCCGCCCATTTGGCTCTAGAGCACGCGCAGGCTGAAACCGCATCGGCCATGGCGGACCACGAGAACGCCCAGCAGGAACGCCAATCCACCGAAGCCATTCTTAACACAGCTGGAAAGGAAGCCGCCGGACTCGAGTCCCGCCTGGAAGTTTTGCGTCAACTCCAAGAGCAAGGCGAGGGATTGGATGAAGGCACGCAGGCCGTTCTCAAAGGCCTCGACAATCCCGATTTTTTCCAAAGCGCCATCAAGGGAACGCTCGCCCAGCATATCCAAGTCGAGGAACGCCTCATTCCCGCCATCGAAGCCGCACTCGGCTCTGCATTGCAGGCCGTCATTTTTAAAGACCCCGGCGTGGCCGAAGCTGCCTTGGCCACACTCAGTGGAAAGAAACTCGGCCGAGCAGCCGTGATTCCCGCCTCGTGGATTTCATCCAAGAAAGAACAGGCGTCCCGCCTTTTCAGTCAGATCTCCGAAACCTCTCCTGCTCCCGAACAACCCCTCCCCTTTGGCGTATTTGGACGTGCAAGTGACTGCGTAAAAGGTGAAGACGACAGCTCGAACCTGGCGCGCCACCTTGTCCGCGATGTGCTCATCGTGGAAAGCCTCGAAGCCGCATTCCGCCTGCGTTCAGAAAATCCATCGTTCGCCTATGCCACTCTCGATGGAGGCTTCATCAGCCACAGTGGCATCATCCACGGAGGGCAGTCGGGAGAAAATGCGGGCCAGTCCACTCTTCAGCGCAAAATCCGCATCGCGGAGCTTGAGACCACGCTCTCCGAGGCCACCGCACGCATCGAATCCCTTGCCGCTGCGCGAGCCGAAGCGGCCGCAGCAATGGATCAGGCCACGGACCGCCTCAAGCAAGCCCGCGAAGCCATGCAGGCCGCCCAGATTGAAACCGCCTCGACTGACAACGAGCGCCGCCACGCCGAGCGTCAGTTTGCAGATGTCGAGGCCAAGCGCGCCTCGTTCCAGCGCGAAGCTGCCAGCATCGAAGAGGGCCTGCGCGGCAGCCTCGCCCAACTCAGCGAACTCGAAGGCCGAATCGCCGAAGCGACCTGCGCCATCGACTCCCTCCGCGCCGCCCGCAGCGAATCCGAGACACGCATTCAAATTGTCCGAGAGAAGGAAAGCTCCGCCTCCGATGCCCTGAATGAAATCCGCGTCCGCGTCGCCACCGAGCGCCAGCAGCAGGAGGGCCTCCACCGCCAGCGCGGCCCCATGGCCGCCCGCATCATCGAGCTGAACGAACTCCTCGACGCCCGCCGTCTGGATATTTCCAACTACGAAGGCCGCATCGACTCTCTCGCCGCCGAAAACGCATCCCTCGAAATCTCCATGGGCGAATGGCGCAGCGAATTGGAATCCGAAGAAGCCCGCTTGAGCGCCCTTCTCGCGCAGCGTTCTGAGGTGAGCGAAAGCGCCGAGGCCATCGAATCCGCCCTCCGCGCCGCCCGTCAGCAACTCGCCAATCTTCAAGACCAGCGCAGCCGCATCGAGGTGAAGGCGGCCCAGACCGAAATGCGGAAGGAAAACATCCGCACCCATGTCTCCCAACGCTATCAACTCGACCTCGAAGCCTTCGAGCCAGACACCTACGCCCTCATCGTTTCCCTCCGCGAACGCAGCCAACGCAAACCTGAGACCCCGGAGGGCGAGCAACCCGCTGCCGAAGCCCCCGAGGAGACCGAGCGCCCTGCCATCGCCGTTCCCGCCGAAGGCGAAGGCATCCCGTGGGACCGCATCGAGGAACTCGTCGCCGAGCTTACCGAGAGGATCGACTCGATGGGACCGGTGAATATGGACGCAATCCAGGAATACGACGAACTCGAGCAGCGTTACATTTTCCTCGAAAAACAAAACGCCGACCTTGTGACCTCCAAGGCCGAACTGCTCGAAGTCATCTCCAAGATCAACCACACCACGAAGACCCTCTTCGCTGAGACCTTCGAAAAAATCCGCGAGAACTTCCAATTCATGTTCACCGAGTTGTTCGGCGGTGGACGAGCCAACCTTCTGCTCACCGACGATTCAGACCCTCTGGAGAGCGGCATCGAGATCATCGCCAAGCCACCTGGCAAGCAGCTTCAGAGCGTCACGCTCCTCTCCGGCGGCGAGCGCACCATGACCGCCGTCTCGCTTCTCTTCGCCATCTACATGGTCAAGCCAAGTCCATTCTGCGTGCTCGACGAAATGGACGCCCCGCTCGACGAATCAAATATCACTCGCTTCATCAAAATCCTCGACCGCTTCGTCGGCCAGAGCCAGTTCGTCACGATCACCCACAACAAGCGCACCATCTCCCGCGCCGACCTCCTCTACGGCGTCACCATGGAAGAACACGGAGTCAGTAAACTCGTCAGCGTCAAATTCAGCGGCAAAACCGACGACACCAACAAAGCCAGCCAAAGTGTCGCCAAGGCCCTCGGCAAATCCGAGAACCTCGCCAGCGAAGAAGCCGCCGCCATCGCCGAAGCCGCCGAAACCATCCAACCTGAACTCCTCGAAGAAGAGCCCGCAGTCACCTGACAAACGAAGCCCATGTCCCGAAACGCGCGGCAGCGCGCATCGGGCCTGCGGGGAGGGTCATCGTCCTCGCAGGACCCATTTTTCAGCCGCGCAGCGGCGTGGGCGGGGCGGGGTTAGGCGAGAGATTTGTGGGAACCGTCGCAAAGCACGCCGTTAGCGCTTTGTTTGCAACCGCAGAAGTAGACAGTGCCGTCTTTTTCGGCGGTGTAGGGAACCGGGGCGAAGTCGGTGCCTTTATGGGATCCGTCGCAGAAGGGTTGGGATTTACTCTCTCCGCAGGAGCACCAGTAGTAGGTTTTGCCTGCGACAACGGTGACGGGAGCGGGGGATTTTTGAGCGATTTTTGGTTTGTTCATGGTTTGATTGGTAAAGTGTTTTAGCGAATGCGATAGGATCCATCTCCGACGCTGAGGACTTGGATTTTTACATTCGTGAGGCCTTGTTTGGTGAATCCGAGGTCGTCGGCAACGGGCTTGGTGACATCGAGCATGCGTCCGCTGATGAAGGGTCCGCGGTCGTTCACGCGGACTTTGACCGATCGGCCATTCTTGAGGTTGGTGACGCGGATGACGCAGGGGATGGGCAGGGTTTTGTGGGCGGCGACTTTGGTCCATGGCCAGAGTTTCTCTCCGGTGGCCGTTTTGCCCGGAAAGATGAGAAAATGCTCTGAATAGTGCGAGGCAATGCCTGTTTCGCTGTGACCGATGGCATCGCGGGGCTGCATGGGGTGGTAGCGGATGCCACGAATGGTGTAGGGCTTGGTTTTGTAGCCCTTGATATTTGGCCCGAGGCAAGCGGTGAGCGGCAGGCAAAATGCGGCAATGAGTCCGAGGAGGAGAGTTTGCTGAAGAATTCGTTTCACGGTGTGGTGCGAGGGCTCAACAATTGCAATGCAGCCATACGCGATGAGGGGATGCGTCCGCAATAGGTTTCAATCGCCGCCTTGCTACAAGCGGTGCCATCGTGGATGCCCAGCATGCGGCAGAGTTCGCTTTCAAAAAACTCCAGCGCGCGCATCGAGGCGGGGGAACGGCTCAGATGGGAAGTGGCGCGTGAGAAGAGATCATATATTTCAGGAAATGGCTCTCCGGGCTGCGTGACAAGGTCGATGAGTTCGGCGAAGTAGCCGCAGAGAAAGAGATTCGAGGCGGAGGTCGCGGAGAAAACCTCCAGCAACCGGACTTCGCGGAGTGTGTGGAGGGATCCGTGTTTGGGCATGGCGTAGCCGATCTCGGCTTTGTGGAAAAGGTCGAGGCGTCCGGCGAAGGGACTGGCGGGACGCTTTGCCGCGCGGGCCATGGCGGTGACTTTGCCATGCCCACTGGTGAGCCATGTCGTAATGAGACTCGTATCGCTCCAAGCCTGCTTGCGGATGAGGATGGCCTCGGTTTGTTCCATGGCGGCCCCGCCCGTTTTGGCGACTTAAAGAGCGATGACTCGGGCGCTGTAGATGTCGGCGTCGGACGAGAGCTTGGTCATGACATCCGGTCCGGGCATGCTATCCAGGTTCAAGAGCGTGAGGGCTCGTCCGCCCTGCTCGGTGCGGGAGAGGCTCATGCTGGCGATGTTGATTTTCTCGGTGCCGAGGAGCGTGCCAATATGACCCACGATACCGGGACGGTCGCGGTTTTCGAGCATGAGAACAACCCCTGAAGGCGTGACTTCGACGGAATTGCCGTTCACCCGCACGATGCGTGGATCATTTTTTGCCCCGAAAAATGTGCCACCGAGCGAGACTTTGCTGTCGCCGCTGAAAACGGCCACATGGAGCCATTCGTTGAAATCGGTTTGTTCGCTGGAGCGAACTTCTTGGATATCGAGGCCGATGGTCGAGGCCATGCTGCGGACATTCACGCTGTTGACCTCCTCGCCGCCGGCGTGTTTGAGGAAGCCGGTGAGGATGGCGCGACTGATCGCGTCAGTGGGCATTTCGACGGCTTTGCCGCCGTAGGTGATGACGACGCGATCGTTGCGCTTTGGAGCGAGCTGGGCAACGAAGCGGCCCATTTTGTCCCCGAGGGTGAGGTAGGGTTTCACGACGGCAGCCGTCTTCGCGTCGATGCTCGGCATGTTGACAGCATTTCGAATTTCCCCTTCGAGCAAAGCGGCGCGGATTGCTTGGGCAATTTCGATACCGACATTTTCCTGCGCCTCGGCGGTGCTGGCTCCAAGGTGGGGAGTGAAGACGATATTCGAGAGTTCACGCAGCGGGAACTCGGCGGGCGGCGGCTCGACTTCGAAAACATCGAGTGCGGCTGCTCCAACATGCCCGGACTGGAGAGCCTCATACAGTGCGTCTTCAGCGACGAGTCCGCCGCGTGCGCAGTTCACGATGCGGACGCCTTTTTTGCAAAGAGCGAGGCGGCGGGCGTCGAGCATGTGGCGGGTTTCATCCGTGAGCGGCATGTGCATGCTGATGAAGTCGGCTTGCGGGAGGAGGGAGTCGATATCCTCGACAAGCTCCACCTGCAGGCTGCGGGCACGGCTGACGGAAAGATAGGGATCGTAGGCGAGAACGCGCATGCCGAAGGCCATGGCGCGGCGGGCCAGCTCTGTGCCGATGCGGCCCATGCCGAGAATGCCGAGGGTTTTATTGTACAGTTCGACGCCCTCGTATTTTTTCCGGTCCCAGCGTCCGGCCTTCATGCTGGCATCGGCTTGCGGGATGTTGCGGGCGATGCTGACAAGGAGGGAAAAAGCATGCTCGGCGGTGGAGATGGTATTTCCTCCAGGAGTGTTCATGACGATGACACCACGACGCGTTGCGGCATCCACATCGACATTGTCCACACCCACACCAGCCCGGCCAACGACTTTGAGATTTGTGGCGGCTTCAAGGACGGCAGCAGTCACTTTGGTCTGGCTGCGGACGACGAGAGCGGAAAAATCGGGGATAATTTTGATGATATCAGCCTCGGGCAGACCGGTTTTGACAACAACCTCGAGAGCGCCGCCGGAGGAAAGTTCATCGACACCACTTTGAGACACAGGATCGGCTACGAGAACTTTGGGAGTGGAAAGGGACATTTTCTTTTCTTTCGGAATAGTGGATTGTGAATGTGAAGCATGGACGCCCGTGGACGCCAAGTCATGGAGATTATGGGAATTCACGCATCGGAAAATCAATTTTTATGAAATGGTCGTATCGCATCGCCAAAATTTCAGGCATCGACATTAGGATTCATCTCACTTTCCTGCTTCTTCCGGCTTTTTTTGGATACACCGGCTGGAGGGATGCGGGGTGGCCGGGAGCGGTGGGCGAGGTGTCATTTATCGCGGCCCTGTTTTTCTGCGTTCTCCTGCATGAATTCGGCCATGCGCTGGCAGGCCGACGCTATGGCATCCGCACGCCGGACATCACGCTGTTGCCGATAGGCGGTGTGGCTCGGATGGAGCGAATTCCAGATAAACCCTCGATGGAACTCGTCATTGCCGTGGCGGGTCCGGCGGTGAATGTGGCCATTGCCTTGGTGCTGGGTGGCGTCCTGATGCTGACAGGAGGGATTCTGTCGGGACCGGAAAACACACTACGCGTCATGCTTCACAACCTGCTGCTGGTGAATTGCGGATTGATTGTTTTCAACATGATCCCTGCTTTCCCGATGGATGGCGGGCGCGTGCTGCGGGCGCTCCTGGCGATGAAGTTCAGCCATCTCGGCGCAACGCGGGTGGCTGCGAGGACCGGTCAGGTGCTGGCGTGCGGATTTGCGGTGCTGGGATTTTTCGGAAATCCCATGTTGCTGCTCATAGCCTTGTTTGTTTTCAACGGAGCCCAGGAAGAATTGCAGTACGCGGTTCAGCAGGACCAATACGAACACATGCTGCGGGAGATCATGGCAAGGAATGAGCCTCGCCAGTTTTAAAAAACACTCCCTGGCTTTGCCGATCTCCTTGCGTTGAAGGTTCCATGCCGCCAGACTTCGAGTTGCCTCGGGTGCACTTTTTGAGGCCACCAAGCATGCCACTTCACTTTCTCGTTACGCCGGAACAGGCGGGTCAGCGTTTAGATAAATTCCTCGGAGCCGGGTGTCCGGATTTCTCCCGTGCAAGGCTACAGGCCTTCATTCGAGACGGGCACGCGCTCGTGAACAATGTCGCGGCGAAGCCTTCGTATCCGCTCCGGGCCGGAGAGGAGGTTGTTTTTGAAATTCCCCAAGAGACCGCCCCCTCCCCCCTGGCTGCACAGGAAATTCCGATCGATGTCATTTTTGAGGACGAGACACTGATTGTTCTGAACAAGCCGGCGGGTCTGGTGGTGCATCCCGGTGCAGGAAACCGCGAGGGCACGCTGGCAAATGGATTACTCCACCATTGCGGCGGACTCGAAATCGTCGGTGGCGAGGGGCGGCCTGGCATCGTCCACCGTTTGGACAAGGAGACATCGGGCTGCATTGTGGTGGCTAAAACCGAGGCTGCGCACAATTCCCTCTCGGCCCAATTCGCATCGCGCGAGGTCGAGAAATCGTACTTGGCCCTTGCGGACGGAGTTCCCCGCATGCCGCACGGCAAGATCGACGCAGCCATCGGCCGCCATCCCGTGCACCGCCAGAAAATGGCGGTCGTCGATCGCGGTCGGGATGCCCTCACCCACTATCGGGTTCTTGCAAACCGCGACGGGAAATCGCTCATCGAATGCCGACCGCGAACGGGTAGGACGCACCAGATTCGTGTTCACTTGAAACACCTCGGGCATCCCGTGACAGGCGACCCTCAATATGGCCGCAGGGGCAGTGCGGAACGCCATTACCTGCATGCCTGGAAGCTGGCATTCAAGCACCCCGCCACGGGAAAGCGCGTCCATTTCACCGCCACCCTCTCTCCCGATTTTCCGGACTGGGCGCTCGAAGCCGCTCGTGGGCGCGAGGGCGACCGCATGGAGAAGTTTGCGTGATCAGGGAAGTCCGGCTCCATCATTTCCGCTGCTTTGAAACACTGGACTTTTTTCCAGCCTCTCACCGCACCTGCATCGTCGGCCAAAACGCCCAGGGCAAGACTTCGATTCTCGAAGCCGTGTGCGTCCTGCTCCGCCTGCAATCGCCCCGCACCACAACAACGGCCGAGCTCATCCAAAGCGGGGCGGATGCATTTTCGATCGAAGGGCTCTTTGCGGACACCCGCCTGCAATACCGCCACACGCCCGAGGGACGCACGATTTTCCTCGATTCAAAACTTCAGCCAAAATCGACCGACTACCTTTCCACAGCCCGCATCACTTGGTTTTCAAATGCCGACCTGGACCTTGTGAAGGGCTCCAGCTCGGCACGGCGGAGGTATCTGGATTTTCTCGGGACACAATCCGTGCCCGGATACCGCAAAGCGCTGCGAGACTATGAACGCGCCCTGCGGTCACGAAATTCCCTACTGAAGGATACCCGTCCCCGTCGGGAGATTGCGGCTTTTGACCCACCGCTTCTGGAAGCGGGAGAATTTCTGCTCTCGGCACGCGCCCGACTCGCAGCCTCGCTATCACCCCGCTCCACCTCGGCGTGCTCGGAAATCAGCTCCTCCTCAGACGACCTGAAAATCGAATACCGGCCTGGCTGCCAGCTCCCGTTTTCGGAGGCACTCGCAGCTTCGCGCCTTGAAGATGAACGCCTGCGCCAGACTGTTTGCGGACCGCACCGGGACGACTTGGATTTTCAACTCAATGGGCTCAAGGCGTCGTCATTCGCCTCGGAAGGACAGCAGCGAACCATCGCACTGGCGCTGAAAATCGCCCAAGCCCGCCAGATCGAAACCATGCACTCGGAGCCTCCCGTGCTGCTGTTGGACGACATCTTCGGCGAGCTCGACACAGCACGGCGCAACCGGCTCCTTCAAGCACTACCTCAAGGGGCGCAAACACTCATTACGACCACATTCCTCGACTGGGCGCAGGACGCCGAGGAAATGACCGTTTTCAACTTGGCCGGAAAAACACTGACTCCGGCATCTTCCCAGTGAAGCGCATCGCCATCATAGGCGGCGGGCCATCAGGTTTGCGCGCAGCGGAAGTCGCAGCAGAGGCTGGGGCCGAAGTCATCCTCTTCGACGCGAAGGCCTCCGTTGGACGGAAGTTTCTAGTGGCCGGTAAAGGCGGCATGAACCTCACCCACTCGGAATCCCTGGATGTCTTTGCCACCCGCTACTCGACATCCACTGGGAGTGATGAACGCTGGAGCAGGATTCTGGCAGGCTTCACGCCCTTTGATCTCCGTGAATGGGCGACAGACATCGGAGCCGAGACTTTCGAGGCAGGAAGCGGCAGAGTTTATTTGAAAAATCTCAAAGCCGCCAAGCTGCTCCGAGCTTGGGTGTCGAGGCTCAGATCGTTGGGCGTTCACTTTGCGATGAGGCACAGCCTTGTTTCCATGATGGCTGGGACGACGATCCGGATGGAATTTTCCAATGGCTCCAATGCGGAAGCGGATGCTTTGATCCTTGCGATCGGAGGCGCATCCTGGCCACAGACAGGCTCCGACGGGCAGTGGACGCATGTCCTCGAAAACCTTGGCATCTCCATTCAACCGCTCATGCCTGCCAACTGCGGCTGGGAGCATGAGTGGAGCCGGGATTTTCTTGCACTCGCCGAGGGCAAGCCGCTGAAAAATGTGACCCTGCAAGCTGGCGAAAAGCAGGTTCAGGGGGAACTCCTGATCACTCGCTACGGCATGGAAGGCGGACCGCTTTACGCTCTTGGAAAGACTCTCCGCGAGATGTCTGCGCCCGCGATAGCCATTGACCTCAAGCCTGCGCATTCCCACGAACAGCTTGTCTCCAAGATGGAATCGGTTCGGCGGAATTTCTCTACGGAAGCCCGCCAGCGTTGGAAGCTCAGCGATGCGGCCTATGCGCTTCTCGCACGGAAGGAATGGACGAATGTGCAATCGGTCGCACGCGAGGCAAAGAACTGCCTCATCACCTTGAGAGGCCCCCGGCCGATTGCGGAAGCTATCTCCAGCGCGGGCGGGGTGTGCTGGAGCGAAATCGACTCCAACCTCATGTTAAAAAAACTTCCAGGGCTTTTTGTGGCAGGAGAAATGATCGATTGGGAGGCCCCCACTGGCGGCTATCTTTTGCAAGGCTGCTTTGCCACGGGATCGCTTGCAGCGAGATCCGCACTGGCTTGGATCAAGATACCTGCCGCCCGACAATGATGTTCTGACCATTCACCGCGAGGACTTGGATTTTTGTTCCAGCCTCGAGGAACTCGCCATTTGTCATCACATCAAAAACCCCTTGGCTTATCTGGGCACGACCGGATGGGCGCAGAATGGAAAGCGCGACGCCCATTTCTCCAATGGAAACCTTGGCTGCGGCACCAAGTTCAGTGACGACTGGCGCCAAAGAGGGCCCCGCAGGGGAACTCGATGAGAGAAACAGACTCCGAAAAACAGGAATACTCGGAAGAAACCGCGCCAAGAGCGCAATTGCGACAGCGCTGGCGACGAAGGCGATGCTGAGGTTCCACATCGGAACTTGGAGTCCCTCGAATGAAAAATTGATTGGCTGGGCCGGATACAAATCCGCCATGGAAAAAAACAACGCCGCAAGCACCATGAGCGCCCCCCCCAGTGCTAAAAAGAAAACTCCCGGGAAAAAAATGACCTCTATCAAAATGCAGAGCAATCCCATGACAAAAAGGGCCACCATTTCCAATCCAGTCAGACCGGCGATGTAATGCCCGCCGAAGAAAATCAAAAAACAAACCGCCGATAGAATCCCCGCAACCCCGAAGCCAGGGGCTTTGAATTCGAGATACGCTCCCATAATTCCGCCAAGAAGAAAGAGGGGGGCAAGCGTGGTGATCCATTGGGCGAGGTTCTCGAATCCGGAGGGTTCCAAGCGCACCATGCGATCCACCGAAAGCCCACAAGTCTTAACAAGCGCGGCGACATCCGGCTCGATGCCGGAGGCGAGCAGCGGCTTTCCACCGATGTCCCGAATGGCTTCCTGAGCGCTCAATGTGAGCAACGCGCCCTTGGGATTGATGACCTCGCCGCCAATCTTCACCTCTTTATCGAGGTTCATAAAACCATCCACCAACTCGGGGTGGTATCCATTTTTCTGAGCCACGCTGCGAAAGTATCCGGAATAGTAGGAAACGATCTTTGCATTCATGGTTTCCGGAATTTCCTGACCACTTCCAGCAACAGGCGCGGCGGCTCCGATGGCACTGACCGGGGCCATAAATACCTTCTTCGTGCCCAGTGCGATCAGCGCGCCCGCCGATCCGGCATTCGCGTTCACATACGTGTAAGCGGGAATCGGACTCTTGGAGAACATCTGCACGATCTTCTCCGTCGCCTTCAAATCTCCGCCTGGCGTGTCCATATCCAAAACGACAGCGGATGCCGCCACAGACTCCGCATTTTTCAAAGCCCGTCGCAGGAAGAAAAACTGCGCTTCGCTCACCGCTCCCTTCACGGGCAGAACCACCACAGACCCGGTGGAAATGCTTTTTTCAGCTGCTTGTAGAG